>DAOUJZ010000078.1:0-56554 GCA_034421955.1 Dehalococcoidia bacterium
TGAATCTTACTCTGGGCATCGGCAGGGCCTCTTGGTCTGGTTCGGTTGTACGTTTACCAGACTTTACCAAGATTCCCTGCCTCTTTCATTCCCACCGCCTATGGGACGGTTACCAATACGGCGTCGGCTTGCGCCGCAACACATTAGGGCTTATCCTGTTACGGAACCGGCCGGGCAGCGAGCCGATGAGTATGCGGCCGAGGGCGAGAAGGAGACGCAGCCGTTGGATTTGGACCAGGATGATGGGCAACTCAGGGAGCGCATACGCTCCGCGGTGTCGTCTCAAACTCAGACGACGGTAACCGTGTTATCCTGCCTGCTGGCCGTCCAGGACGAAATCGGCTACCTGCCCGACGAGGCGCTGGAAGAAGTGGCTTCGCGCATGGACACCACCTTAAACGAAGTGTGGGGCGTGGCGAGCTTCTACACCAATTTTCGATTTACTCCCCCCGGCGACCGCGTGGTGGAGGTGTGCTGGGGCCCTACGTGTCACCTGCTTGGCGCCCCCCACATCCTCAAAGCCATAATGGAAGAACTCGGCCTGGATGATGAGGGTGAGACGGAGGGCAACCGGACCAGTCTCAAGTACAACACGTGCCTGGGCGCCTGCTCACAGGCGCCGGTGCTGATGGTGGACCACAAACTGGTAGGCCGGCTGACCGTCGACAAGGCCCTCGCCCGAGTCTCAGAGGCGAGAGACGGGGCCTAGAGGACGTTTCTCATGCCCGATCTCCACGAGCTGAAAACGGAGGCCGACCGGCGCTGGGGCGACTTGGTGAACGGGTCGAAGCCGTGGATAAGGGTGGGCACCGCGATGTGCGGCCACGCCGCCGGGGCTTTCGACACGCTCGCCGCCATACGCGAGACGCTCGAGAGCCTGGGCGTGGACGCGGAGGTGGACGAGGTCGGCTGCCTGGGCATCTGTTATGCCGAGCCGCTGGTGGACGTGACGCTGCCGGGCGGCTCGAGACTGTTCTTCCAAAACGTGGGCCCCGCAGACGTTCCGGAGATAATCGACGCCTACGTCGGAAAGGGAGAGGTTCCCGGCGACAAGGCGCTGGGATACCTGGGAGAATCGCCCGTGCCGGGCGTACCAGATCTTGCCGAGTTGCCGGGAATCAAGCTCCAGCAGCGCGTGGCGCTGCGAAACGCCGGCAACATCGCGTTCGACGACATCTACCAGTACCTGGCTAACGACGGCTACAGGGGATTGAACAAGGCGTTGTTCGAGATGGAGCCGCCCGACGTAATCAAGGAGATTACCGATTCCGGGCTGCGAGGACGAGGCGGCGCGGCCTTTCCCACCGGCATCAAGTGGAGCTTCCTCGTCGGCGCGCCTGGACCGCCAAAGTACATCCTCTGCAACTGCGAAGAGGGCGACCCGGGGGCCTACAACGACAAGGGCATTCTGGAAAGCGACCCGTTTACGCTCATAGAGGGCATGACCATCGCCGGGTACGCCACGCACTCCACCAACGGTTTCGTGTTCATCCGGCACGGTCACGACGGGCCGATAGATCGCACACGCAGTGCGATAGAGCAGGCCTACGAACTGGGCCTGCTCGGAGATAACATCCTGGGGTCGGACTTCAGTTTCGATATGGAGGTCGCCCTGACCGGGGAGTCCTACGTGTCGGGCGAGGAGACGGCGCTGATGGACGCGATAGAGGGCAAGCGCGCCCAGCCCAGGCCGAGACCTCCCTTCCCGGCGGCTTCCGGGGTGTGGGGTAAGCCCAGCAACATCAACAACGTGAAGACGCTCTCGTACGCGCCGGAGATAATCTCCCGCGGCGCGGAGTGGTTCTCCTCCATAGGCGTCAACCGCAGCACGGGAACCGCCATCGCCTGCCTCAACGGCAAGATAAGGTACCCCGGCCTGTACGAGGTGCCCATGGGCATGACGCTTGGTGAGGTGATCAACGACGTCGGTGGCGGCGTGCCCGACGGCAAGAAGCTCAAGCTGCTCCAGACTGGCGGGCCGCTCGGCGGCGTGCTGGGTGCCGGCAGCCTGGACATTCACATCGACTTCGACGAGATGCGCGCGGCGGGCGCCATCTTCGGCTCGGGCGGCATCATCGTGGGCGACGAGGACACCTGCGCGGTGGACCTGACGCGCGTGCTGGTGGCGTTCTGCCAGTACGAGTCCTGCGGAAAGTGCTTCCCGTGCCGGCTGGGCATGGAGCACCTGCTGGAGATCGTGGAGCGGATAGCACGCTGCGAAAGCCGGCCGGGAGACATGGAGTTGATGCGCAAGGTAGGCGCTACTATGGAGGCGGGGTCGCTGTGCGGCCACGGCCAGCTGGGATTCGGACCGATCAGGTCCGCATTCGCGCACTTCCAGGCGGATTTCAGGGCGCACATAGAGGGCGGGCGTTGCCCGACGGGAAGCTGCGGCGCGCCCATGATTTCGCCGGTCAACACGAGGCCATATGCCTGGGACTACACGCCGGGGTAGTATGCTGACTAGGGTGGATAGGGGCGTCACCGCGTAGGGCCGGTTCGCGAACCGGCCCGCTGGGTTCTCGCTTTCGCGGGAACGATGGATAAGGAATTGCGGCAATGACGACAGTGGCCGAGATAACGATTACCATCGACGGCGTGGAGGTGCAGGCCAAGCCCGGCGCGACTATCATCCAGGCCGCCATGGACGCGGGAATGTACATCCCGTACCTGTGTTACTACCCGGGCATGAAGCCCTACGGCGCCTGCCGTATGTGCGTGGTCACGGCGGAAGCGCCCGGTCGGGACGGCGAGTACCGGTCTCTGCCCGGGAGTCCGGCGTCCTGCACCACTCCGGTCTCTCCGGGTATGCGCGTCACCACCAAGTCCGACGGGCTGACGGACCTTCGGCGCGGCATCATGGAGCTGCTCATCGCCGAGCACCCACACGGCTGCCTCACCTGCCACCGCATCGAGCTGTGCGGCCCGTCGGCCTCCAGCATATGCCTGAGGCACGTGTCGGTGAACGACCGGTGCCTCACCTGTCCCAAGAACGAGCGGTGCGAGCTGAAGGACACGGTGCGCCACCTGGAGATGGAGCTGGACACGCCGCTTACGTACAACAACCGGCACCTGCCGCTGGCCACCGCCGACCCGATGTGGGAAATGGACATGAACCTGTGCATCGTGTGCGCTCGCTGCGTGCGAGTGTGCGACGAGGTGCGCGGTGACGACGCGATTACGTTGCATCAGCGGTCGGGGCGCAGCCTCATAGGCACTTCGCAGGGCAACTCGCTGCTGGAATCGGGTTGCGAGTTCTGCGGCGCCTGCATCGACGTGTGCCCCACAGGGGCGCTAGTGGAGCGCAAGTACAAGTGGGACAAGGCGGTGCAGAAGATCCAGAGCGTCTGCCCGCAGTGTCCCGTCGGCTGCCAGATGACGCTGGAGGTGGACAGGCGCAACCGCATGATCAGGGCGATTCCGGACCGCAACGGCGAAGCCAACCGCGGCCAGGGCTGCTTCAAGGGCAAGTTCGGGCTGGACTTCGTGAACAACCGACGCAAGATGATTCGCCGCCCGTTGGTGCGCAGAGCCGGCCAATTGCAGGAGGCGAGCTGGCACGACGCGCTGGACACCGCAGCGGAGGGCCTCGCCGCCCACGTGGGCGACGGTTTCGCGCTGATAGCATCGCCGCGGGGCACAAACGAGGACAACTACGTCGCCCAGAGGTTCGCCCGCGAGGTGATGAACTCCGGCAACGTGGACGTTTCTTCCAACCTGAGACCCGAACTCGTGCGGCCGCTGGCCGAGACGCTGG
The DNA here is from genome assembly GCA_034421955.1 of Dehalococcoidia bacterium. Lineage (GTDB taxonomy): Bacteria > Chloroflexota > Dehalococcoidia > Lucifugimonadales > CATOSD01 > CATOSD01. The sequence goes on from DAOUJZ010000078.1 coordinate 3,758, forward strand.
GCGCTCGCGGGGCGACGAACCCAATCTGGGACCTGGAAGGATCGAGTTGCTTCCTGGTAGTTTCCAGCAACATGACCGAGGAGCAGAACGTCGTAGCAGTGCCGATCAAGGGCGCGGTCAGAGACGGCGCCAAGCTGATAGTCATCGACCAGCGCGAGACCGAGTTGACTCGATACGCCGACATCTGGCTGCGCCCCAATCCGGGCAGCGAAACGGCGCTGATAGGCGGAATGCTGCGCGCCATTGTGGACGAATCGCTCGAAGACCACGCCTTCACCATCGACAGGTGTGAAGGGCTGGACGACCTGAAGCGCTCGTTGTGGAGCTTCGACCTGCTCAGAGTGGAGAGCGAAACGGCTGTACCCCAGGACCGGATACGGGAGGCCGCGCGCATGTTCGCCGGGGCCAAGCCCGCCTCGGTGCTCTATGGCCTGGAGACTGTCGCGGTCGACCAGACGGAGGAGTGCGTGCGCGCCCTCGTCAATCTGTCGCTTTTGACGGGCAACTTCGGCGTGCAGTCCGGGGGTGTCTATCCGCTGTTCACCGGGGCGAACCTGCAGGGGTCGATGGACGTCGGCTGCTCTCCGGAGCACCTCCCAGGCTACGCACCGCTGGTGGGCGCGCCGGGGGTGGGGATACGCGATCTGGCGGACGCTATTCGCGGCAAGCGGATAAGAGCGCTCCAGATTATCGGCGACAGTCCCTCGTTTACGAACGGTGAACTGGGCGAGTTCGTGGAGGCGCTGAAGGAGCTCGACTTCCTGCTCGTTCAGGACACATTCCCCAGCGAGGTGAGCGAGTTGGCCGACGTGGTGCTGCCTTCGGCCACGTTCGCTGAGAAGGACGGCACTTACACGAACGTCGAGCGCCGCGTCCAGCTTCTGCGTCCCGCGCTCGGCCCCAAGGCGGAGGAGGAGCCGGACTGGCGCATCCTGTGCCGCATCGCCGAGCGGATGGGCGCGCAGGGATTCGACTATGCGGACAGCGCCGCGGTCTTCAACGAATTGGCCGTGCTAATCCCGGATTACGCCGGCCTTTCGCACCCCCGGCTGCTCGGGGGCGGCGTGCAGTGGCCGTGCCCGGACGACAGCTCCAGGGGCACCGCCGTACTGGGCGCGGATGGTGATACACGTCCCGTACTGAGCCCGGTGACGATGCGGATGACGACGCCGAGCGGCGACTCGGAGTACCCCTTCCTGCTGGCACAGGGCCGCGTGCTGCACCGGCCGAACGCCGACGCGGGCGTGCACATGGACGGCGACCGTTACGCCATGGAGCGCGAGCTTGAGATCGAGCTACACGAGGAGGATGCTCACGAACTCGGGGTGGCGGGCGGAGAGCGGGTGGAAGTGGTCCACCCGCGAGGTGTGCTCAGCGGGGTCGCACGGACCGACGGGCCGCTGCGAGGCGTGGTCAGCACCACTGAGCTCTTCGGCGAGTTGATTCTCGACCTGGAATCGAGCGATTCGCCCGATCCGATGCTCAAGGCGCCGGGGCTGCCGATGTTGCCGGCTCGGGTGACCAAGCCCGCGGCGGCTGCCGCGGACTAGCGAATCGCAAGCGCCGTCACGCGAAGGGAGTTGCACACCATGGACTGCCAGAACTGCGGACGCACGAACGCCCCCGATGCCAGGTATTGCGCGGCGTGCGGCGTGGAGGTCGGCGCGGCGTCGGCAGCACCGGTCGGCGGCGGAACCATCCCGCCCAGAGGCTTGGGAGGCTTCCTGGAAGAGGCCTTTCGGGTTTATCGCGCGAACTTCCTGCCCTTCATAGTGATAGCCGCCATTCCGCAGGTTGCATTCGTCCTCAGCAGCGTTTTCCAGGCTTCAGCAGACGTTGCGGCCCAGGGGTTCAGCTTTCTCCTCGCATTGGCCGGAGTGGTCCTGTCGGTCATCGCCGTGGGATCGTTGATATTCGGTGTGGCGAGGCATTACACGCGGGGGGAAGTGGACGTGATGGACTGTCTTTCGCACGCCTTGCAGGTGGGCGTGCTTCTGGTCGCCCAGGCGATTGTCTTTGCCATCGTTGTCGGTGCTCTCTTCGTCGTAGGCGCCGCGATGTTGGCCTTGGGAATCCTGGCCTTGTTTTTTGATGGCGGCGGGTCTGGAGACACCGTGGGCGGCGCATTGATTCTCATCGGCGGGCTGCTGACCCTGGTCGGAATCGTGATCGCCGTCTGGCTTGGGGTCAGGTGGTTCTGCGCGGCCCACGCGGTCGTGATCGAGGGCAAGGGGCCAATTGCCGGCCTGGGCCGGAGCTGGAGTCTCGTCACCGGTAGCTGGTGGCGGGTGTTCGGCATCGGGTTGGTGGTCGCCATAGTCGTCATCGGCGCGGCGATAGTCATCTCGATTCCGCTTGGCGTGATAACGGCTCTGGCGGCCTTGGGAGGCGTCGGCGCGGCCGTGTTGACCGGCCTCACGACAGCCGTTGCGACCGCCATCGTTACGCCGTTCGCGTACATAGCCGGAACGCTGCTCTACTTCGATTTGCGCGTGCGCAAAGAGGGCTTCGACCTGGACGCTTTGGCCGCCGAGACCTCCAGGGTGTGATCGGCGCGTGTAGTGTCTTGAACTGCGAAGTCTGCGGACTCCAGAATGGCAACGACGCCAGGTTCTGCTCCGACTGCGGCACGGAGTTGCGGCAGCAAGTGGTAGACGGGAACGAAGGCGTACAGCGACCAACATCCGTAGACATACGACAGGCATACGGCGCTGCGCCCGGGGCCACTGTCGACGGCGATGCCGAAGCCTCCGGGCCATCTGCTGAGGAACAGCCGCGACCGGACCATGCGGAGGACCGGCCCGAACGCGAAACCGTCGCCTTGCCGGCCCCGACGCCGCCCGGCGCGCGTGGCGCGGAGATTCCCACCTCCACCGTCGGGGAGCTGCTGCTACGTGCCCGGAGCATGTACATGCGGCGCTTCTGGCTTTTCTTCCCGCTGGGCGCGCTGCCTCAGTTGCCTCTGATTGTCTCTCCCCTGGATCTGGAGAGTCCGTCCGTTGCGGGCGTCTTCTCGCTGGTCTTCGGCTTGCTGCTTTATGTTGTGACGACCGCCGCTACGATAATTGCCGTAGCCCAACTGCATGTCTACGGGCGCGTCCATCTTTCGCGATGCCTTGCCGACGCGGCTCAGGTCGCGCTGCCCATGCTGCTGGTGCAACTCATCATAGGGTTCTCGCTGGTGGCGTCGGCCATCCTGATGGCGGTGCTCATCGGCTTCCCGCTGTTCATCTACTTCCTGGTAACACTCTACTTCGCGCCTCACGCCGTGGCCATAGAGAGACTGAATCCGTTGTTCGCGTTGGGCCGCAGCCGGCAGCTTGTAAGGGGCCACATCGTCCGTGTCTTCGTGATTGGCGCGATGTTCATACTCGTCGCGGTGTTCATTCTGATGGCGTTCTTCCTTCCCGCAAGGTTGATTGCTCCCGAGGACACCACGACGCTGAACCTCGTGCTGGCCTTCGCGGCCTCGTTCGCTACCCCCCTGATAACCATCGGCGGTACGCTGACGTACTTAGACCTTCGCATCCGGAGCGAGGGCTACGACCTGGGACAGTTGAAGTCGGAATTGGAGCGGGACTGAAAACCCGCCTCGAGACCGCCTTCCGGCTTTGAATGACCGGCCCGTTTGTGGCAAGATAGAAGGCAGGAGGTACTGGAATTTGACAACGCTCAGAAGGTTCAGACCGGTCAAACTCTCCAAGGTCAAAGTGGTCAAAAGGGAGGACTACACCCCGGACCTAATGCTCGTGTGGGTCGAGAAGCCCGAAGGATACACCTTTAAGCCGGGCCAGTACTGCACAATCGGCATCGACGGCATCGAGCGTGCCTACTCCATCGCATCCGCGCCTTACGAAGATTCACTGGAACTGTTCGTCGAACTCGTTCACCCGGAAGAGGGCGGCGTGCTCACCCCGAAGCTGTGGGAGCTCGAGGTGGGCGACTCCGTGACCATCAGGCCGCGCCCCAAGGGCATATTCGTCTTCGATCCCAAGCTACCGCGTCAATTGCTGGTCGCGACCGTGACGGGCGTGGTTCCATACGTGAGTTTCCTTCGGCAGTACCTGCACGACGGAATGAGCGGCCATCACTTCTACGTTTTGATGGGGGCCAGCTACCATGACGAGTTCATCTACGACCGCGAACTGGCGCGGCTGCAGGCGGAGCATCCCGACCTCGTGACGTTCGTGCCCACGGTAAGCCGGCCCGGCGACCCTCACAACGGCCAGTGGCAGGGCGAGTCCGGGCGCGTGAACACGCTGCTGGACAAGTACGTGGCCCAGTTCGGTCTTTGCCCGGAGAACACGATGGTCTACGCCTGCGGCCATCCGGGCATGATCGAGGCGGTGAAGGAGATTATGCTGCCGGAGGGGTACGAGGTGAAGGAGGAACGGTTCTGGAAAGAGGACTAGACACCGGAAACGGCGTCTCTCCGTTCGCCAGGCGACATGACCACACCGGCAAGGCGCCAGTACCTGCGCATCAAGAGCGAGCACGAGGACGAAATCCTGCTGTTCCGCATGGGGGATTTCTACGAGACCTTCGACGATGACGCGCGCATAATTTCTAAAGAACTCGAGATCGCCCTCACCTCCCGCGAGATGGGGCGCGGTCAGCGAGTCCCGCTGGCCGGAATCCCCTACCATTCGCTCGAGCCGTACCTGGCGCGGCTCATCCGCAAGGGCTACAAGGTAGCCATCTGCGAGCAGACCAGCGACCCGGCGACGTCGCGCGGGCTCGTGGACCGCGAGGTCGTGCGGGTGGTCACAGCCGGTACAGTGCTGGAAGATTCGCTGCTCAGCGCGGACACCAACAACTACCTGGCCGCGGCGGTGACCCAGGGCGACCAGGCCGGCGTGGCCTACGTCGACATCTCCACCAGCGAGTTCGCCACCACACAGCTGCCTCTGGCCCAGCTAGCCGTCGAGTTGGAGCGGCTCGCGGCCGCCGAGCTTCTCATACCGGAGGGCGAGAGCCTGCCGGACGTAGAGCCGCAGTCGGCTGTTACCGAGGCACCACCCGGCTCGTTTCAGCTCGAATGGGCGAGGGACGCGCTGCTCGGCCACTTCGGCGTGGCCTCGCTGGAGGCGTTCGGCTGCGAGCGTCTGCCTCTCGCGGTCCGGGCAGCCGGCGCCGTAATCGACTATCTCCTGGCGACCCGCCGCGACTCGGTGGGCCAGATAACGTCGCTACACACATACTCCATGTCGTCTTACATGACGCTGGACACCCAGACTCGTCGCAGCCTGGAGCTTTTCGAGAGCGGGCGCTGGGGCGAGTCCGGGGCGTCGCTCTTTTCTGTACTGGATCGCACCAAGACGGCCATGGGCGGCCGTCTGCTGAGGCGGTGGATCGGCCAGCCACTTCTCGAACTGGACGCGCTTGGCGGGCGGCAGGACGCGGTGGCCTGGGCGCACCGCAGTTCGATTCGCAGGGAGCGCGTGGTCATGCTGCTGGAGGACGTGGCCGACCTGGAGAGACTGGTCAACCGGGTGCGCGGCCTCAGCGCTTCGCCCGCCGACCTTGTGTCGATAGCCGCCAGCCTGGAGACCGCGCCGAAGGTGCGCGCGGTGCTTTGCGAGGACGACGACTCGCGGCTGGTGGGCCGCGTGGCGCGGGAGATAGCGGACAACCGGGAGGTGTGCGACCTGGTGAGGGCCGCCGTCGACGACGACCCCGCTCCCGCGCCCGGGGACGGCAAGGTCATTCGCCCCGGATTCTCGCCGGAGCTTGACGATCTCCGAAACGCTTCACGGTCGGCCCAGGACTACATCGCCGGGCTCGAGCGCTCGGAGCGCGAGCGCACCGGCGTCAAGTCGCTCAAGGTCGGCTACAACCGTGTGTTCGGGTACTATATCGAGGTAAGCAAGCCGAACCTGGCGCTGGTGCCGGACAACTACGTGCGACGGCAGACGCTGGTCGGCGGCGAGCGGTTCATCACGCCGGAGATGAAGGAGTACGAGTCGCGCATACTCAACGCCCAGGAGAAGATCGGCGCGCTGGAGACTTCGCTGTTCAGGCAGGTGTGCAAGCAGGTGGCAGACGCGGGCGCGGCCATACTGCGCACCGCCGCGGGCCTCGCGGAGGTCGACGTCTATTGCTCCCTGGCGGACGTGGCCTCACGGCACGGCTACGTGCGGCCGGAACTGAACGACGGCGACACGCTGGACATACGGCAGGGCCGCCATCCGGTGGTGGAGCGCACGATGCCGCCGGGCGCGTTCGTGCCGAACGACATGCGGCTGTCCAACGACGACGAGGCACTCGTGATCCTGACCGGCCCGAACATGGCCGGGAAGTCCACGTACATACGCCAGGGCGCGATAATCGCGCTGATGGCGCAGATAGGCAGCTTCGTGCCGGCGGAGTCGGCCACCATCGGGTTGGTGGACCGCATCTTCACGCGCGTGGGCTTGCAGGACGACCTGACAAAGGGCCAGTCCACCTTCATGGTGGAGATGCTGGAGACGGCGTCGATTCTGAACCATGCCACGCCGCGCTCGTTCATCATCCTGGATGAGATAGGCCGCGGCACCAGCACCTACGACGGACTGGCCATTGCGCGCGCGGTGGCGGAGTTCATCCACAGCCACCCGCGGCTGGGTTGCAAGACGCTTTTCGCAACGCACTACCACGAATTGACACAGCTAGCGGAGGCGCTGCCGCGAGCGCGTAACTACAACGTGTCGGTGTCCGAGGACAGGGGAGAGGTGGTGTTCCTACGCCGCATCGTGCCCGGGGGCGCTGACAGGAGCTACGGCGTGCACGTGGCGCGGCTGGCCGGTCTCCCGGGGGGCGTCGTCAACCGCGCGTGGGAGCTGCTGCGGGAGCTGGAGAGCGCGGGGCGGCGCGACGGCGCGGCGAACCGCAAGGGTTACTCGAAACGCGAGCCGGCGCCGCGGCAGCTTACGCTGCTGGCGGACACGCCTCCCGTGCTGGAGGAGCTGCTCGCGCTGGACGTGGACTCTCTCACGCCCATCGAGGCCATCAACAAGCTCTACGACTTTCAAGAACAGGCAAGACAACAGAAGTAGGTACGGCCCCTTAGTGGGCCGGCGTGGGGCGACGATAGGACACCCCCATCCTAACCTTCCCCCTCGCAGGGGGAAGGGACTTATCGGATAGGCTCTAAGGCGTCTAGATTGAGGACATAGTTATGAACTGGCGCGAACTACAGGACAAGGGGCTGGCGACCGTAGGCGGCGCGGTTTCCGGCGGGCTCGATAGCTGCACCGTGACGCACTGGCTGAGCGAGAAGGGCTTCGCGGTCCGCTGCTACACGGTGGACCTGGGCCAGCCGGACGAGGAGAACCTGGAAGCGGTGCGAGACAGGATGCTGGGGTGCGGGGCGGAGTCCGCCGTCATCGTGCCGGGCAAGGATGCGCTGGCCGAAGCCGGCCTGAGGGTGATCCAGGCGCAGGCGCGCTACGAGGGCGGCTACTGGAACACGACGGGCATAGCGCGCCCGGTCACCACGGAGGCCATTCTCGGCGAGCTGGAGCGTGAGGACGTTGGCGTGCTGTTCCACGGCGCGACGGGCCGTGGAAACGACCAGGTGCGTTTTCACCTGGCGTCCAATGTGCTTCAGCCGGACGTGGAGGTCTACGCGCCCTGGCGCGATCCCGAGTTCGTGGAGCGATTCCCCGGACGGCAGCAGATGATCGAGTACTGCGAGGCGAACGGGCTGCCGATACGGCCCGCGCGCGAGTCACGCTACTCGACCGACGCCAACTTCCTGGGTCTCACGCACGAGGCAGGCGACCTCGAGGACGTTCGCATCGCGCCCGGATTCGTGGAGCCGGGCATGGGTGTCTGGCCATGGGACGCGCCGGACCGGGCGGAGGTGGTGACGGTGCGGTGGGAGGAAGGGGCGCCGATCTCACTGAACGGGGAGCGACTGGACCTGGTGGCCATGTTCGAGCGGGCCAACGAAGTCGCGGGCAGGCACGGCGTGGGCATAGGCACGCACGTGGTCGAGAACCGATTCGTCGGCGTTAAGTCGCGAGGGTTGTACGAGGCTCCCGGCATGGAATTGCTGGGCCGCAGCTACGAGTTCCTGTTGCAGTTCGTGCTCGACAGGCGTGCCCGCGAGCTGTTCGAGATGCTGTCCCGCACCATCAGCCTGCAGATTTACCAGGGATACTGGCTTGACCTGGCAACCACCGCCGCGCTGGCTGGCCTGGAGCCGATACGCCGGCTGGCCACCGGCACGATCTCGGTGCGGCTGTACAGGGGCGGCATCTTCTTCGAGACGGCCGATGACACGCCGGATGCAATGCCGCACTCGCTGTACACAGACGACTCGTCGATGGAGGCCATGGGCAGCTACGACCACGTGGACGCCGAGGGGTTCCTGAAGGTGCTGGGCGTGTCCGCGAAGAACGTGGGCGTCAAGCAGTTCCCGCGGCTGGACCGGTAGGCCGCCTGTTTCGAGGGCGATGAACTCCCACGGCACATACGACCGCTCGCCACCCCGCCCCAGGATTCCATCGGGGCTGGAGGGCGTCACGCCCGAATGGCTGACCGAGGCGCTGCGGTCGACGGGCACGATGGCGGACAACGTCGTGGCGTCAGTAAACGCCGAGAGCCTTACCGAAGGGCGGGGATTCGCTGGATCTTTGGCCCGCCTGAATGTGGGGTACGCAGCTCCTGAGCCGGGCGCTCCGCACTCGTTGATTGTGAAGCTGCCCACCGAGAATCGCGTAATGCGAGGCGTAGCCCGCGCCAACGGCCTCTACGAAAGGGAAGTGGGCTTCTACGACCGGATAGCATCCCGGATCGAGTTGCGGACTCCCCGTCCCTACTACAGCGGATTCGACCCGGACACTGGCGACTTCGTGCTGCTGCTGGAGGACCTGGCTCCGGCCCGCGCCGGGGACCAGCTCGCGGGCTGCTCCGCGGAGGAGGCCGCGCTCGCCGTGCGGGAGATTGCGCGGTTCCACGCGGGCTGGTGGGAGGCCACGGACCATGCGGAGCTGGACTGGATGAGGAACGCGGACTCCGGCTCTGGCCGGCTTGAGCGTCTCTACCAGCGCTCGTGGGCGCGACTCATGGCTGACGCAGAGGATGCGCTGCCCGGCCCACTGCCGGAAGTCGGGGAACGTCTCAGCAGAAACGTAGCGGCCGTAAGAAGCTTGACCGCGCAACCTCCGCAGACGCTGGTACACGGCGACTTTCGGCTCGACAACATGTTCTTCGACCTCCTCGATGGGACGGCGTTTGCCGCGGTCGACTGGCAACTCTTTCGCAGAGGCCGGGGCGTGTTCGACGTCGCCTGGTTCATTTCAGGCTGCCTCAGCCCGGGCACGCGCCGGTCGTCGGAGCAGGACCTCTTGAATCTGTACGTGTCGACACTCGCGCGGCACGGCGCGACGGGGTACAGTCTTGAACGCTGCGTGGAGGACTACCGGCTCTCCTTGCTGTCCTGTCTGACGCTGGGCGTCGTTGCGGCCGCTGCGGCGGAGCGTGACACCGACAGGGGGGTGGCACTGTTCGAGGCGCTGATGAGCAGGATGGCGTCGGCCATAGAAGACCACAACGCAATTGAGCTGATGCCGAAAGGATAGAGACTTGAGCACGAGCACTTCTAAGGAAGTCCGCGGCCAGATAGTGAACATGGTGCGGGACTTCGTCCGGCGAGACGTCAGTCCGATTGCGGACAGGTACGACAACGAGGACATCTACCCGCACGAGTTGGTGGAGCCGATGCGCGAGATGGGACTGTTCGGCATCACCATTCCGGAACAGTACGGAGGGATGGGCCTGGACCACACCACGTTCGCCATGATATTCGAGGAGCTGAGCAAGGGCTGGATGAGCGTGAGCGGCATCATCGGCACCCACCACGTGCTGGCGCACGTCGTCGCCAACGGCGGCACGGAAGAGCAGAAGCGGAGGTTCCTGCCGCGAATGGCGTCGGGCGAGATACGCGGCGGCCTCGGTCTCACGGAGCCGGACGCCGGCAGCGACGTGCAGGGCATACGCACGACCGCCGTGAAGGACGGCGAGGAGTACGTCCTCAACGGCTCCAAGATGTTTATCACGAACGCCGAAAAAGGCAACGCCTTCGCGGTGCTGGCCAAGACTGACACTGAGGCGGAGCCGGCCTACCGCGGCATAAGCTGTTTCGTGGTCGAAAAGCCGGCGGCGGGCTTCAGCGTCGGTCGCCATCTGGACAAGCTGGGCTATCGCGGCATCGAGTCCTGCGAGTTGGTGTTCGAGGACTGCCGCGTAGGCGCCGACAACCTGGTGGGCGAGGTCGAGGGCCGGGGATTCCGGCAGGTGATGGGCGCGCTGGAGACGGGGCGCATCAACGTCGCAGCGCGGGCAGTGGGCGTGGCCGATGCCGCGCTCGACGCCGCGATTCGCTACGCGCAACAGCGCAGGACGTTCGGCGTACCCATCGCCGACCACCAGGCCATTCAGCTAATGCTGGCGGACATGGCGACCAAGGTGCAGGCGGCCCGACTGCTGACGTACGACGCCGCCGCGAAGAAGGACGCCGGCCAGGAGCGAATCGACCTGGAGGCCGGCATGGCCAAGCTTTACGCCAGCGAGATCTGCCAGCAGGTGTCGCTGGACGCGATGCGGATACACGGCGGCTACGGCTTCATCAAGGACTTTCCGGTGGAGCGCTACTACCGCGACGCTCCGCTGATGATAATCGGCGAGGGCACCAACGAAATCCAGAAGCTCGTGATTGCCCGCCGGCTGCTGCAAAAGTATAAGATATAGGGTAACAGCCCCACTCGGGCGGGAGGCAGTTAGACTATGATTCACGATGGCCGCGACAGCTACGGCAGATATCTGGAGGACTTCGAAGTCGGCGACGTGTTCAAGCACTGGCCGGGCAAGACGGTGACGGAGTTCGACAACCACCTGTTCTCGCTGCTCACGATGAACCACAACCCGCTGCACATCGACGAGCACCACATGCAGCAAAACCACCAGCACGGCAAGATTCTGGTCGACGGCGCATACGTGATAAGCCTGGTGGTGGGCATGAGCGTAAGAGACACCTCCGGCAAGGCGATAGCCAACTTGGAGTACGAGCAGATACGCCACCTCGGGCCGGTGTTCCACGACGACACGATATACGCCGAGAGCGAGGTGCTGGAGGTTCGTGAGTCGCGCAGCCGGCCGGACAGGGGCATCGTATACATCGAGAGCCGGGGCTACAACCAGCGCGAGGAGCAGATCCTCACGCTGCGACGACGGTTCCTTGTACAAAAGCGCGAGGGCTGACGCGGCATGGGAATGCGAGAGGTCCAGTCGACCTACACCGTCTCCATTGAGTACGACAAGCGCCTGTACCGGCAGGACATAGCCGGCTCGATTGCCCACGCACGTATGCTGGCAAGGCAGGAGATCATCGCGGCGGGCGAGGCGGACGCGATCGTGCGGGGACTGGAGGAGATAGGGCGCGAGATAGCCGGCGGCGAATTCCCGTGGCGGCCCGAACTCGAAGACATTCACATGAACATCGAGCGGCGGCTGTTCGAGAAGATCGGAGACACCGCCGGACGCCTCCACACCGCGCGCTCGCGCAACGACCAGGTCGCGCTCGACGTGCGGATGTACGCGCGGGAGCGCTGCGACGATGTGCTCACCCTGCTTCGCGACCTGCGAGGCGCACTGGTCCAACTGGCGTCCGCCAACGCCGGCGTCGTCATGCCCGGGTACACCCACCTGCAGAGGGCGCAGCCGGTACTGTTCGCCCACCACATGCTCGCCTACTTCGAGATGTTCGGAAGGGACGCCAGGCGCTTCGCCCAGGCACGGGAGAGCGCCGACGTGATGCCGCTGGGCAGCGGCGCGCTCGCGGGGCTCCCCTACCCCATCGACCGCCAGTTCGTGGCCGACCAGCTTGGCTTCTCCAGGATCTCGGCCAACAGCATGGACGCCGTTTCGGACCGCGACTACCTGCTGGAGTTCCAGGCGGCCGCGGCCATCTGCATGATGCACCTGTCGCGCATGGCCGAGGAGCTGATCATCTGGTCGTCCGAGGAGTTCGGGTTCGTCCGGTTGAGCGACGAATACACCACGGGCAGCAGCATCATGCCCCAGAAACGCAACCCGGACTTCGCGGAGATCGCCAGGGGCAAGACGGGGCGCGTGTACGGCAACCTGATGGCGATGCTCACGCTGCTGAAGGGTCTTCCGATGACGTACAACCGCGACCTGCAGGAGGACAAGGAGGGCTTCCTGGACAGCGCTGACACGTTGACCGCGACGCTCGCCGTGTTCGCCGACATGGTGCCGGGCATGAGACTTGACCGCGAGCGTATGCTGGAGGCGGCTAACGGAGGCTACGTGCTTGCGACCGACATCGCCGACTACCTGGTGGAGCGCGGTATGCCCTTCCGCGAGGCACACGGTGTGGTCGCGCGGCTCTCCGAGCACGCCGCCGGGCTTGGTAAACGCTTCGACGAGCTGCCGCTGGAGGTGTACCGCGAATACTCCGAGCTGTTCGATGAAGACGTCCTGGAGATAACCGTCGAGGCGTCCGTGGGCGCGCGGGACGTCCACGGGGGCACCGCCTTCGGCCAGGTGAAGCGCGCCATCGAGGCGGCCAGGGCCGAGCTGGAGGCCGAGCGTGGCGGCTGACGCGCGCATCAAAATCGCGCCGTCGATACTCTCCGCGGACTTCGGCAGGCTCGCCGAGCAGGTCGCCGAGGCCGAACGAGCCGGCGCCGACTACGTCCACGTGGACATCATGGACGGCCACTTCGTGCCCAACATCACGATGGGGCCGCTCGTGGTGCAGGCAGTTCGGCGGTCCACGTCGCTGCCCCTCGACGTCCACATGATGATCTCGTCGCCCGAGCGGTACGTGGACGAGTTCGTCGGCGCGGGAGCCGACATAATCACCGTGCACGTAGAGGCGTGCACACACCTGCACCGCGTGGTGCACCAGATACGCGAGAGCGGCGCCAAGCCAGGCGCGGCGCTCAACCCGGCGACGCCGCCTTCCGCGGTTGAGGAGGTGCTCGCGGACCTGGACCAGGTGCTGGTGATGACCGTGAACCCGGGATTCGGGGGCCAGGCGTTCATACACGGCGTCGTGGACAAGATACGGCGCGTGCGCGCGCGGCTCGATTCGCTGGGTCTGCCCACGGACCTGGAGGTGGACGGCGGAATCGGTCCGGCCACTGCGAGGACGGCAGTGGACGCCGGGGCACGCGTGCTGGTGGCGGGTTCGGCTATCTACAACGACAGAATGAGCGTGGACGAAGCCATGTCCGCGCTCCGAAGCAGCATCGACTAGTCCACGGCGGGGAGGTCAACAATGGTACGACAGGCAATACAGACGGATGCCAGCGTCCTCGACGAACTCAGGTGGCGCGGCCTCATTCACGTCACCGACGAGGGCCACGAGCTGTATACCCCCGGGCTGGACGACCTCCTGGCCCATCAGAAGATCACCGCTTACATAGGGTTCGACCCGACAGCGGACAGCCTGCACATCGGCAACCTGCTCGTCATCATGCTGCTTGTGCGGATGCAGAGGCACGGGCACACGCCCATCGCCATCGCCGGCGGCGGCACGGGACTGATTGGGGATCCAGGTGGCAGGACGGAGGAACGTCAACTGCTCACGCGCGAACAGATGGCGGAAAATCTCGCAGGCATACGCGCCCAGCTCGCGCGCTTCCTCGACTTCGACGCGCGCGACAACCCCGCGCACCTGGTGAACAACCTGGACTGGCTGGACCGCATCCTGGCCATCGACTTCCTGCGCGACGTGGGCAAGCACTTCAGTATCAACTACATGACCGCCAAGGAGTCGGTGAAGAGCCGCATCGAACAGGGGATTTCGTACACGGAGTTCAGCTACATGCTGCTGCAGGCCTACGACTACGTGGCGCTGTACGACCGGTTCGGGTGCGTGCTCCAGATGGGCGGAAGCGACCAGTGGGGCAACATCATTACCGGCATCGACCTGATCCGCAGGATGCGCGGAGGCCAGGCCCACGCGCTGGTTGCGCCGCTCATCACCGACGCCGCCGGCAACAAGTTCGGAAAGACGGTGGACGGCGCGGTGTGGCTCGACCCCGAGAAGACCTCCCCGTACCAGTTCTACCAGTACTGGCTGAACGCCGCGGACGAGGACGCGGGCAAGCTGCTGCGCTGCTTCACGCTGCTCGGCCGGGAGGAGATCGTCGAACTGGAGGAACGGCTGGCGGCGCGCCCGGAGCGGCGCGAGGCGCAGAGGCGGCTGGCGGAAGAGGTTACACGCATGACGCACGGCGACGACGCGCTGCGCACCGCGCAGGCGGCCACGGAGGCGCTGTTCGGCGGAGACGTGTCGAGCCTGGGCGCCGACGTGCTCCTGGACGTGTTCCACGACGTGCCGTCGTCGGAAATCCCCCGCGAGCGGCTGGAGGGCGACGGCGTGTCGCTGACGGAGCTGCTGACGCTGACAGGGCTGGCAACGTCACGCGGCGAGGCACGCCGGCTCATCCAGGGCAACGGCATCGCGCTGGGCAGCCGCCGCGAGACGGACGCGCGCCGCGCCGTCCGCCTGGAGGACGCGGTGGACGGCAGCGTAGTGGTGCTGAGGCGGGGCGCGCGGCAGTGGCGGCTGGTGCGGTTGGTGGGGTAGACACAGATGCGCGTCCGGCCTTGGGGCCTCAGAATCTGCGTCACAATACGAACAGATTCGAACTGACCACCGGGCCCGGCGTGAGCCAACCTTCAGACGAAGGGGTTAACCACACTTAGGCCGTCGTAGTCCTGCTCGGAGCTCATGTCCTCTGAGTAGACCGCTTCGCAGCCCGCAATCTGCGCGGCGGCCAGTATCGCAGCGTCCCAGTACGAAATGCTAAAACGCTCGCGCAAGGCGAACGCTTCTCGCATCACCTCCAGAGTGACAGGCTGCACCGGGTACCGCGTCAAGGATTCGGCGAACGCCATTGCCTCCCTATGCCTAAGCGCCCCCAGGCGTGACGCGCGCGTGGACTGAACGTAGAACTCCTGAAGCACTTGTACCGACAGCGCAAGGTCTCGACGCGTAAGCAGGTCGAGCGCGACTAGGCGCTTCTCCTCGTCCTCAGCTTCCTCGCTAACCGCGTACAAGAGGACGTTCGTATCAACGAATCGCATCGCGCTCGTACAGTTCCGTACGGGTCAAGTTGTCGGCAGAGCGCAGACCGCCGCCTCGAAGCCGGATCGCCGACAGTGTCTCGTCCTGAAGCCTCGCCAGGCGCTCGAACCGACTCTCGGCTGATTCGGAGTTGACCAAATCCCTCAGAAATGCCCGAACCAGCGCCGAAACGGATGTCCCTTCTTCCGCCGCTCTAATGCGGGAAAGCCTGTAGGTCTCTTCATCCACTGATACAGTGATGTTCTTCATAGGCACATTCTCACAGTTACTGTGCATCACAGTATACCATGTCCCGCCCCGCACGCCTTATCACTGGACTGGGCCGCGCCCCTCCCCCGCCCGCGCGAGCGCCAGGACGGCCACCACGGCGATGAGGCCCGTCGCGGAGAAGGCCGCGCCCCATTCGATGGACGCGGGGGCCAGGTCGAGGACGCCGCCCGCGAGGATTGGGCCGACGACGCCGCCCATGAAGCCCAGGAAGGACTGTACGGCCATCGTGGAGCCGAGCTGGTCCGGCTCGGCGACCTCGGTGACGGCCGTGGTGTAGATGGCCGAGTCGGCGGCTATGGCCCAGCCGTAGACGACCGCGACACCGACGACAAGCGGCCACGGGAAACCGCCGATCCACCCGATGAGCCAAGAGCACGCCCCGCTCAGGGCAAAGATTGCCGCTGCGGACGCCGCCCGGCCCAGCCTGTCGGAGATGATCCCGCCCATCACTGGGCCAAGCGCGCCCACACCCAGCGCGATTCCGCCGACCGCCGCGCCGGTCGTGACCGCCTGCTCGTGTCCCATCCCCCTCATCACGAGCGCCGCGGTCAGGAAGGCGGGCAGCCAGCCCCGAACTATGTACAGCTCCGCCGCGTGGAGGATGTAGCCGAGGATGTAGACGCGGGATCGTCGATTGCGCAGAACGGACACGTCCAGCCGCCCCGCGGACGAACCGGACGCCGCGGCAGGCCGCGTTCCACGCAGCAGGAACCACGCGAGCGGCAGGCTGGCGAAGGAGGCGAGCGAGAGCCAGAGGTAGGCGTCCCGCCACTCGAGCCACTCCAGCAGCCAGCCCGTGGAGACCAGAGAGACGCCGTTTCCCGCGTAGAACGCGGTGACGTACAGGCCCATCGCCATACCGCGTCCTCTGTCCGCGAATCGCTCGGAGATTACGCGCAGTCCCGGCACGTAGACGCCGACCAGTCCGGCGCCCGACAGCGCACGCAGCAGCGAGGCGGTCACCGTCTCCTGCGCGGCCAGCGGGAAGAGGGCGCTCCCGACAGCGGACGTGGCCGCGGACGCCACCAGGATGTGGCGGGAGCTAAGCCTGTCTGTGAGCGGTATGACCAGCAGCGCGGAGGCGGCGAACCCCGCCTGGAACGCCGAGAAGACCACACCCGCCTGCGTATTGTTGATTCCCCACTCGTCCTGGATGAAGGGGAGCGCGGCGACGTAGCTGGCGAACGGCAGCAGCAGCACGGAGAGCATCAGCGACATCGCCGAGACCCAGACGAGGTCGCGAGTGGCTATTCCCTCAAAGAGGCGTCCGACCGAGAATCTAGGTAAACGAGCCGGCATCAGCCATCAGGGCGCTTCCACCATCTCCAGCAGCCTGAGGACGGTCCGCCAGTTGCGCATGGTGCTCACTGTCCTAAGCCGCGCCGTGAGGTAGTCGTTTGTCAGCTTGCTGCGGGCTACGCCGTTGGGGTAGCGCAGATAGACATTGCGCCCTGCCACCACAAACTCATCCGGGGGCGAGCGCTCCGGGTCGAGACTCGACACCGCCTCGGCGCCGGGCGTGTCGCTGAGAAAGGCCACGTGCAGGAAACGAGGGTCGCCAGAAGTGTCGAAAGGGTTCGAGATGGCGACCCGGCGCAGCTCCTCGCCCGAACGAACGACGACCGCAGTCTCGTAGCCAAACCTCTCGCGAATCTCCCGTGTGACGACCTCGGGCACGGCTTCGGCCAGGTCTTGCGTCGCTTCGAAGACCGCGTTCCCGCTCTGGATGTAGGTCCGCACCGAGGCGCAGCCGGAGGCAGCGAAGATGTCGCGCAGATCGGCCATTGGCAGCCTGTTCTTGCCACCGACGTTGATGCCCCTGAGCAGGGCGACGTATCGTTGCTTGCCGGAAGCCGCTGTTGTTTTGCTCTGTCGTGCCATGTCAGGCATTCACCTCAGCCGGAGCGCGGTGAGAAGCTGCCTCGCCGTAACCGCCAGTGCCTCGTCGTCGGTGAGGCCGAGCACCTGCTCGAAGTCCGCTTCGGCTCGCGCGGCTTCGTCCAACTGCAGGTACACCTGGCCGCGCAGCAGGTACAGTAGAGCGTCGTCCGGGGTCAGCGTGATGGCGGAGGTGAGATCGTCGACGGCGGACTCGTACTCCTCGTCCCCCACGTGGACCCGTGCGCGATTGAGGTAGGCGGCCTTCAGTTCAGGATCGAGCTGAATGGCCTTGCCGTAGTTGATCAGGGCGTTATCGGTGTCCTCGACCTCTTCGAACACCATGCCCCGGTAGTTGTAGCCAGCGGCGAGGTCGCCGTCCAGCTCGACGGCGCGGTTCAGGTTCACCAGGGCAGCGCGATAATCGCCCCGGCTGTAGAATACGAACCCCCGCTCTGCGTAGGCCTCGGCGAGCCTGGGGTAGATGGCGAGGGCGGCGTCGTACGACTCGAGCGCCCTCACCAGGTTGCCTTGCTCCTTTAACGCCAAGCCCCGCTCGAACTCGGCGCGCGCCTCGGCCTCCGGCGGCACTTCTTGGCCTCCGCACGCGAGCGCCGCCAGCGCGACGGCCACAAGCGCCAAGCCAAACGCCGCCCGGGCCAGCGTGGCCGCCCGAGCGGCAGTCGAGGCCATGGTGCTAGGAGGCCGGGGCAGCCCGACTAGACGCCCTGCCAGACACGCCGGCCGCCGCTGCGCACGAAGTGCCCGAATCCGGGAGTGGGGAAGTGGCCGGCGCTCACCAGCGAGCCGTCCGATTCCAGCCGGTCCAGAACGGAGTGGCGGGTCTTCTGCGCGGTGTCCGGGTCGTTGTCGAAGCCCGGGTTCCAGTCGGTGTAGTGGGCCTGCGCGGGGCTGTGCGCCACGTCCGCGAGCACGAAGCCCTTTTCGCCACCCGACGATATGACGAGCGATATGTGGCCCGGCGTGTGGCCCGGCGTTGGGAAGGTGGTCAGCTCGTCGGTTACGTTGTACTCGCCGTCCACGAGGTCGAGAATGTTGAGGTCGTTGAGGGGGAGCACCTGGCCCTTCACGTGGTCCGAGTTCGCGAGCACCTCCGGGGACGTCCAGAACTCGTAGTCGGTGCGGGAAACGATGTAGCGCGCGTTGGGGAACGTGGGGCTACCGTCCGTGAGGTTCCAGCCCACGTGGTCGGGGTGGAGGTGGCTTAGCACCACGAGGTCGACGGCGGAACTGTCGACGCCCTTATCCTTCATGTCGTCCAGCAGCGTGCCGTCCGGGCCGTTCAGCCCAGTGTCCACCACGATGAGCTTGCCGGAGGAGCGAATAGCGAGCGAACCGTACCGGGGATGAATCATCTCGTTGGCGTCCAGCAGTTCGGGGTAGTCCTCCCGCCACTGCTCGATGGTGCTCGCGGCGAATACGGCGGTGGGCGGGCCGGCACCCTCCCCGTCCGTTAGTGAGACAAGCTCCACGTTTCCGACTCGTGCAGAGTATCCTGGCATGGGGTTACCTCCTGCGAATTTTAGTCTCATTCTAACGCCACAAGACTCGCAATCGCAAACAAAGCGGTCGGAGCGGAGGCTGTGCTATACTTGGCAACGCCGCACCAGGCGGCAAGAGGCCAACAAGAGGCGGAGGTGCGCCGTGGCGCTACTAAGTGACGAAATCAGGCTGACCGAACTCGCAAGTTGCGCCGGTTGAGCGTCCAAGTTCAGTCCTTCGGACCTGGCCCAGGTTCTGAGCCAGCTGCCCACGGTAACCGATCCCAACCTGCTGGTCGGCATCTCCACCGGAGACGACGCCGCCGTTTACAAGCTTAACGATGAGACGGCGATCATCCAGACGCTCGACTTCTTCCCGCCCATCGTCGATGACCCGTATCTCTACGGCCAGATTGCCGCGGCCAACGCGCTCAGCGACGTGTACGCTATGGGCGGGCGCCCGCTGCTGGCCCTCAACATAGTGGGGTTCCCAATAGACCTGCCCAAGGAGATTCTCGGCGAAATCCTGCGGGGCGGCGGCGCGAAGGCCCAGGAGGCCGGCGTGCTAATTGTGGGAGGCCACACCGTGGACGACCAGGAGCCCAAGTACGGCCTCGCCGTAACAGGCTTGGTGACGCCGGGGGCTGAAGTGACAAACGCGGGCGCCCGCCCGGGCGACGTGCTGGTCCTCACCAAGCCGATAGGCACCGGAATCATCACCACCGCCGGTAAGCAGCAGCGAGTGCCCGATGACGTGCTGGCCAATGCGGTTGGTGAGATGGCCACACTCAACCGGGCGGCCGCCGAGGCGATGACCGCCGCGGGAGCGCACGCCTGCGCCGATGTCACAGGATTCGGGTTGCTCGGCCACCTCAGGGCCATATGCCAGGGCAGCGGCGTCGGCGCCCGCGTACAATTGGGTGCGGTGCCGCTGATCGACGGCGCGTGGGACCTGCTGGAGTCCGGCATAGCGCCGGGCGGCACTCACCGCAACCTCTCCTCCATCGACGACGTGGTGGAGTGGAACGACCTGAACGAGAACCAGCGCCTGCTGCTGGTGGACGCACAGACATCCGGCGGTCTCCTCATCAGCGTCGCCAGGGATGGGCTGGACGCGCTGCTCGCGGCACTCGAGGACGCCGGCGTCGAGACTCGCGCCGTCGTGGGCGAGGTGGTCGCGAGAGAGGAACTGCCAGACGGCGTCCTGATAGAGGCTATCTCCTAGCGAACCGGCCCAAAGGCTACTTGTCGCCGATGGAAGACAACGATCCAGACTGCCGAGCGCGCCAGTCGCACGTTGTCGAGAGGCTGGCAGTCGCCATCTCCGGGCTCGCTTTGCTCGCCCTGTCGTCCGCGTGCGGCGGGCAGATCGGCGATGCGCCCACTCCGTCGGCAGTGCCTACGCCCGCTCCCACGGACACGCCGGTGCTGGTCGCGGCGCTGGCGCCCTCGCCGGAGACCGTGGCCACGCGGACACCCCGGCCCACCGCTACTCCCACACCCTCGCGAGCACCCACCACTGCTCCATCGCCGGCGCCGACCGTGACGCCCACGCCTGAGGCTACCCCAACAGCTACTGCCCTACTGGCGCAGACTCCGACGGCGCTGCCAACCAACACACCTCCTCCTCTGCCGACCCACACGCCAACGGCTGCGCCGACCCACACTGCCATCCCACAGCCAACGGACACTCCCGCCCCGCTCCCGACCGGCACGCCCACTACAGCACCCACCTACACTCCCGCTCCACGGCCGACGGATACGCCTGCACCTTTGCCCACCAACACCGTTGTGCCACAGCCAACCGACACACCCACAGCGGAACCAACGGCCACTCCTACTCTCGAGCCCACGGCTACTCCCACCCAGGCGCCCGCGCCGCCGGACGTACGCATCGCCTGCATATTTTTCGACGGTGAGGTTCCGCGAACGGAGTCCGACGAGTACGTGGCGATCGTAAACGAAGGTGGAAGCGCCCACGACATCACGGGCTGGCGGCTGCTGGACATCGCAGACGGCAGGCCGCAGTTCGTGTTCCCATCGTGGACGCTGGAGCCGGGTGAGACGATTCGCGTCTACACCAACCAGGTGCACTCCGATTCGGGAGGCTTCAGCTTCGGCTCCCGCGGCGCGATCTGGAGCAACAGCGACCCGGACGAGGCGGGCCTCTACGACTTAGACGGCACCCTGGTGTCGAGCAAGAGCTATCCTCCCGGTTGCTAGGGCCCGCACCCTATGTATGGCATGACGTCGGGTGGTTCTGGTATCGTTTAACCAGCGAAACTGACTCTCAGGGCGGACAACACGCATGAACGAGACATCACAAGACACGGTCAGAGGACGAGTCGCCCAAATGGTACTGGACGCGCTCCGGGACGCCCAGAAGGAAGGGCTGTTGCCGGAGGCGAACGTGGAAGATGCCGCCATCGAGCGCCCGCCCAATCCCGTACACGGGGAGTTCGCGTCCAGTATTCCGCTCAAGCTGGCCCGTACCATGCGCATGAGCCCGATGGCCATCGCGGAGCAGATAGCCGCGAAGATAGCGGTCGAGGAGCCGCTCGGCAAGGTGTCGGTCGCGCGACCGGGCTTCATCAACTTCGAGCTTCTGGAATCGTGGCTGGCCGGGCAGGTGGAGGCCATACGCGAGGCGGGCGAGGAGTTCGGCAACGTTGGAGTCGGCAAGGGCGAGCGCGTGCAGGTCGAGTTCGTCAGCGTCAACCCGACCGGGCCGCTCCACGTAGCGCACGCGCGAGGCGCGGTCATCGGCAGCGCCCTGGCAAACGTGCTGTCCGCCGCGGGCTACGACGTGGAGCGCGAGTATTACATCAACGACGCCGGCAACCAGATGGACAAGTTCAACGAGAGCCTGTTCGCCCGCTACCAGCAGTTGCTAGGCAAGTCCGCCGATTTCCCGGAGGACGGCTATGTCGGCGAATACATGGTCGACCTCGCGAGCGAGATTCGCGTCGCCGAGGGCGACCGATTTGGTGACGCGCCACCGGCTGACGCCGTTGCCGAGCTGGGCGAGATAGGCCTGGGCAGGATGCTCGACGCCATACGCGAAGACCTGGCGGCGCTGAGGGTGGACTTCGACGTGTGGTTCAGCGAGCGCGGCCTGTACCGCGACGGCCAATACGACCGCAGCGTCGCGCTGCTGAGCGAGCGCGGGCAGCTGGCCGAGCGGGAGGGCGCGACATGGTTCGACTGGGAGGAGGCGGGCGAGCCTAGACAGGCGGTGGTGGTGCGCACGAGCGGCGCTCCGACCTACTTCGCTTCCGACATCGCCTACCACTACAACAAGTTCGTCGAGCGGGGGTTCGACCGCGTGATCGACGTCTGGGGCGCGGACCACCAGGGACACGTAGCGCGGATGAAGGCGGTTGTCGACGCGCTGGGCGTTTCCCCGGACCGGCTGACTCTGCTGCTGAACCAACTGGTGACGCTACGGCGTGGCGAGGAGTTGGTGCGGCTCTCCAAGCGCAGCGGCGACATCGTAACGCTGCGCGGGCTTGTGGACGAAGTCGGCGCGGACGCCTGCCGGTTCTTCTTCCTGTCACGTTCCGCGGAAAGCCAGATGGAGTTCGACCTGGAGCTTGCCAAGCAAGAGTCCAACGAAAACCCCGTCTACTACGTCCAGTACGCCCACGCGCGGATCGCGAGCATACTGAGGATCGCCGGTGAGCGGGGGATCGACTACTCGGACGGCGACGTGTCGCTGCTCACCCACGAGGCGGAGTTGGCTCTCGTGCGCAAGGCGTTGCAGCTACCGGAGGTGGTGGAGATGATGGCCCTATCGCTGGAGCCGCACCACCTGCCGCACTACGCGGGGGAACTGGCTACGGCCTTCCACTGGTTCTATCAGAAGTGCCGCGTGCTGTCCGGCGTAGAGGGTGAGGAGGCCATCACCAGGGCGCGGCTGAAGCTGGTCGACGCGGCAAGGGTCGCCCTGGCCCGCTGCCTGAGCCTGATGGACGTGGAGGCGCCGTCGCAGATGTGAGGCGCGGCTACGCCTCCAGATTACCCTGTCCCTTGTAGCGCTGGGCGCGTTCGACGTAGTGCCCGCCCGTACGGTCGATCAGCTCGGCGTGTCGCTCGCTGATTTCGCCGCGTATTCTGGCAGGTACGCCCATCACCAGCGAGCGGGCGCCTATCTGCATGTTGTCTACGACCATGCACCCGGACGCCAGCAGGCTGTACTCGCCAATCTCCACGCCGTCGTTGACCACGGCTCCGTTGCCGATCAGCACGCTGTTGCCGACGGTCTTGGCGTGGCACATCACCCTGTGGCCGATGACCACGTTGTCGCCGATGGACACGTCGTCGTCGCCGTGGACCACGGAGTTGTCCTGGATGCAGGTGTTTTTTCCTATGGCTATCTTGCCGGCGTCCGCCCGTATCACTGTGCCGGGCCACACGCTGGAGCCTTCGCCGATTTCCACGTCTCCCACGACGTAGGCGAACTCGCTCACGAACGCCGTGGGGTGAATCTTGGGGCTTTTGCCGTCGAGGCTGCGAATCATAGGTACTCCTTCGCAAGAGGTGTTTTTCGAGGCTGTCCCCTCCCCGCCGCGCGCTTCTCTGGCCCAATTGTGTAGCACGTCGCAAGGTTATCGCAAGGGGCACCGGCTTGACACCTGCTTTGTAGCACGCCTAGACTTCTGCCAATCGAGACGCCAACCAGATAAGGCAGAACTTGGAGAAGTAAATTGTTCAAGTGGGTAGATCACGTCGTAATCGCGATCAACGACCTGGCCGGAGCGGTCGAGGACTATGAGACCAAGCTGGGACTGAAGGCCGAAGTTAAGGACAGGGAGCAGCCGCACCTTGGCTTGCGCCAGGCCATCCTCCCGCTCGGAGAGAGCGGCCGGTTCATCGAGCTGGTGGAGGCGCTCGGCCCCGAAACGCCGGTGGGCCGCAGCATAGCCCGGAGGGGCGAGGGCATTCACCTCATCGCCATCGCGGTGGACGACCGGGAGAAGGCAGGTGAGGAGCTGAAGGCGAAGGGCGCACGGATTATCGAGGGACCCGGCGGGCCTTACATCCACCCGGCGGACTCGCACGGTGTGCTCATCCAACTGGTGGAGCGTGACTAAAGCGGCCTAGCGCCACTGGTTCAGGAGCTGCCTGGCCTCGCTCAGCCCGGCGGGCTGCCGGCGCGGGTCGTAGTGTCGCACCGCCCTTTCGATGTCCGCGATAGCCGCCTCCGTGTCGCCCAAGTGGTGGTGCAGGATCGCGCGGTCCTTGTACGCCTGCGCGAATTCGGGCTTCAGCTCGATAGCCTTGTCGTAGTCCTCCATTGCGGGCTTGAACAGGTTGTCGTTCTCCTCTTCGATAGCCTCGTTGTAGTAGGCGTATCCCCGCCCATGGTACGCGACGGCCATGTCCGGGATGATGCGGATCACCAGGCCGTAAGCGGGAATGGCCTCCTCCCACAGGTTCGCCTCGAGGTAGGAGACCGCGCGGATGTACTCGAACAGCCCGCGCGTGGGCTGACCGGACGGTGTGGGAGTGGGTTCGGGCGTCGGCTCTGGGGTCGGCGTCGGTTCGGGGGTGGCCGTTGGCGCCGGCGTGGTCGTCGGCTCAGGCGTTGGCGTCGGCTCGGGCGACGAACAGGCGAGTGCGACCCAGATCAGGGTCGCGGCGAACAGCATGAATCTGGTGGCGGTCATCGAATACAGCATAGCACAAGGAGCGAATCCGCGGCGCGATTTTTCATTCCGGACGCTCCGTCCGTCTCACTTCTTTCCGCCACTCTTCTTCAGCAGGCGGCGGCCCTGGAACAGGTACTGGTTGGCGTAGCCGGCGTACTGGCCGAAGTAGGACTGCGCCCAGGGCCGCATGGCGGCGCGGGTCAGCGGCTTGCCATCGGCGCGAATGACGTGCCCCGGGTACCATTCCCGCAGCGCGCGGTCTATCCACACGTCAACCGGGAACGCCTCGCGCTTGTCCAGCGACATGAGCAGAATGCAGTTGCCCACCTTGTCGCCCACGCCCGGCAGCTCGAGCAGCGCCGTCAATGCTTCGTCGTAGTCCGCCTCACGCAGCGCGAACAGGTCCAGGTCGCCCGCCGCCACGATGCGGGCCGCACCCGCGACGTACTTGGCCCTGAAGCCCAGCCCGAGTTTGCGCAACTCCGACTCCTCCACTTGCGCCAGCCTGTCGGGTGAAGGGAACGTGCTGCGCCGGCACTCGCCGAACGCGAGCGGTCTGCCAAAGTTCTCGGCGATGTCCTCCACGTTGACACTGATGCGTGGAACGTTGTTGTTGGCCGAGCAGATGAACGAGATCAGGCACTCCCACGGCTCCTGGCGCAGCACCCGCAATCCAGGATGGCGGAGTAAGGCGGCCCCGATGCGGTCGTCGACGCGGATGCGGTCGCAGATGGTTTCCAGGTCGTCGTCCAGGCGCAGGTAGTCCCTGAAGAGCGGCGCGATAGCCGCCTCGTCGTCGGGGCCGCATACGAACTCCACCCCCTCCGGCGTCTGGCGGGCCGTGACGATGTTGTTGAACACCACGCCGGTAAGCCACTCGCCGTCGCGCCTCCAGCGGAACGCCTGGCCGCTTTCCAGCGTGGTTATCAGGTCAAGGGGACCGGTGAACGGGATGAGCACGGTTCAACTGTCCAGCCAGCGCGTGACCGCGCCGCCGAGGTCGTACAAGGGCACGCGCTTGCGCGTGGCGGGCGGGAGCGAGTCCACGAAAAGCCTGCCGTAGCGGCGCGACACCAGGCGGCTGTCCAGGATGACCGCCGTTCCCCTGTCAGTCTTCGTGCGAATCAGCCTGCCGAAACCCTGCCTCAGCCGCAGGATCGCCTGGGGGAGGGCGTACTGCATGAAGGCGTTTTCGAACTGCTCGGAGCGTGCCTCGAACACCGGCTCGGTGGGCACGTTGAACGGCAGACGCGCGACCAGCAGCGCCTGGAGCGACTCTCCGGCGAGGTCCACGCCCTCCCAGAAGCTCGCGGTGCCCAGCAGCACCGTTTCGGGGTTCTCCAGGAAGCGTCGCACCAGTTGTTGCGGCGAGCCGTCCAGACCCTGAGCGAGCACGCCGATGCCCAGGGTGCTGAGCCGGCCGCGAATAGCGTGGGCCGTGGCCCGCAGGGAGGCGTGCGACGTGAAGAGCGCCATGGTCCGGCCGTTGGCGGCCACGGCCACGTCGCTGACCGCCTGCTCCAACGCCTCCTGGTACGCCCAGGAGTTGGGTTCGGGCATATCTTCGGGCACGCACAGCAGCACCGCGCTCTCGTAGTCGAAGGGTGAGCCAACCAGCAGTTCTTCCGCGTCGTGCAGGCCCAGCCGCGCCCTGACGTGATCGAAGCGTCCGCCGGTGGTGAGCGTGGCGCTCGTCAGGACAACGCAGTCCTTCTCCAGAAACAGCTTCTCCGCCAGTTGCTCGCTGACGTCGAGTGGGGCCATGTGCAGCAACAGGTCCGAGTTTGCCAGGTTTCTACTCATCCAGTAGACGCCGCTTTCCTGCGGATTCGGCACGAACTCCCTGAGCATGCGGCGGAAGTCCTCGTTGGCCATCGTCACGCTCGAGAGCTCTCCATGAAGAGCGGCGTAGTCCTCCACGTTGGCATCGTCTAGGTTGGCCAGCGCGGCGCTCACCCGCTGAAGGCCCGCCTCCAGTTCGGTCAGCGTCACGTCCAGGTTCTCCCACACCACCCCTAGGTCGCGCCAGCCCTCCTGCTCGCGGTCCTTGCCGGTTACGCGGTAGTCGTTCGACGCGCCCTGGTCGAGAGTGAGTTGCACCAGGATCGAAAACAGGTTGGACGAATGGCCGAGCGCCCTCGCGGACAGGTCGGTCGCGTTCGCGGCAGCCGTTTCGGCGTCGTCCATGCGCGTCGGAGCCGCCGCGGATGCGCGGAGCGCGTCGACGGCCTCGCGCAGCAGGCCGCGCTCGCCGCCGATCCGCTGCAGGTGCTCGTGGAGCGCGGCCTGGGATAGGTCGTAGCCGAACCGGCGCGTCGCCTCCTCCTCCAGGTGGTGCGCCTCGTCGACGATGAGCACGTCGTATTCTGGCAGCAGCGAGCCCTCCGCGAGAACGTCCGAGAGGAGAAGGGCGTGGTTGACCACCACCACGTGGGATGCGGCGGCCTTTTCCCGCGCCGCGCGAAGGAAACACGGCCCGCCCAGGCTCAGGCACTCGTTCATCCGCTCGGACGACAGCCTGCTCCAGGGCGCCGCGGCGCCACGGTAGCCGAGGTTGAGCTCGCTCCTGTCGCCGGTTGAGGTCTCGGCCAGCCACACCAGGGTCTTGGAGAGCAGCCGCGCCTCATCCTGGTTGAGGGTGTCGCCGGACCTCATCCGCGACCAGCGCTTCATGCAAAGGTAGTTCGCCCTGCCCTTGAGCTGGGAATAACGGACGCGGCTCGCTTCCACGCCGGGCACGTCCGCGAGCGCCTCCACCAGCATGGGTACGTCCTTTTCGACGAGCTGCTCCTGCAGGTTGATGGTGTTCGTGGACACCACCACGCGCCTGTTGTTGGCCGTGGCGTAGAGCAGCGCGGGCAGCAGGTACGCGACGGACTTGCCTACACCCGTGCCGGCCTCCACCACGAGCCGTTTTCCGTCGTTTATCGACTCTGCGACGGCGCGCGCGACGGCGATCTGCTCGGGGCGCTCCTCGAAGCCGTCCATTGCCGCGGCGAGAGGACTGCCGGAGCGCAGCAGAGACTCGACCATGTCGACGTCGATCTCTTCGACGGACTGGTTCGGGCGGATGGGCCGCTCCTGCTGGAGCCTCTCGCCGAGCGCATTCATGTCCAATCCGGCCGCGCCAACACCGGAGGACGGCGCGGCTGCGGCGCGCGGAGTCGACTCTATGCCGCCGAGCAGGTACGCCAACACCCACGACGAGCGGCCCGCGAGCCGGCTCATCTCCGCGAGCGAAAAGGCATCAAGCTCCATTGCCCGGCGGAGCAACACGTTGAAGACACTCCTGGTCGCGTGAGCGTCCGCAAGCGCCCTGTGGGCATTTCGGTTCTTGAAGCCGAATCGGTCGGCGAGTCGCTCCAACGAGTATTCGGGAAGCCCAGGATAAAGCACGTAGGCCAAGTCCCAGGTGTCGCAGCGCGGGTTGCGGAGAGCCAGGCCGTTGTTGGAGAGAAAACCCAGGTCGAAGCGCAGGTTGTGGCCGACTATGGGAGACTGGCCCACGAATTCGGCGAATGGCCGGAGCACCGCGCTAAACTCGGGGGCGCGGTCCACCTCGTGCTGGGGGATGCCGGTTAGGCGTACGATGAACTCGTCAAGACGGCGGCGCGGGTTTACCAGCGAGGTGAATGTGTCGAGAATCTCATCGCCGCGAAACTTCACGGCGCCGACCTCGATTATCCTGTCTCGCTCGGCATCGAGGCCGGTCGTCTCAAGGTCGAGTGCGACCCATACCTCTTCGGACGGCGGAGCCTCCGGTGGGAGCAGTGTCACGCCCCTCGCCTCAGTCGCTTTCGCGCGCCATCGCCGCCTTCATCTGCTCCCACGCCTGGCGGGCCTCCTCCACGGAACCCTCGTCCTCAATGGTGGTGATGTCGCCGGGGTCCTGGTCCAGCACCACCGCTTTGAACACGCGACGCATTATCTTGCCGCTGCGGGTCTTAGGCAGCATGTCCACGAAGTTCAGTTCGGATATGACGGCTATCGGACCAAGCTCTCGCCGCACCGTCTGTAGCAGCTCGCCGCGGAGCTCGTTCGAAGGCGAGTATTCGTTCTTGAGCACTACGAACGCCGAGATGACCTCGCCGCGCAGTTCGTCGGGCCGACCCGTTACCCCGGCCTCCGCGACCGCCTGGTGCTTCAGGAATGCGGTCTCGACCTCGACCGTGCCGATGCGGTGTGCCGCTATCTTAATGACCTCGTCTGCGCGGCCCGCGAACCACACGTAGCCGTCCTCGTCGATGTGCGTGGAGTCGCCGGTGAAGTATCGTTCGGGAATTATGCCCCAGTAATCGCGCCCGTAGCGCTCAGGTTCGCCCCACAGCCTGGGAGTGAGGCTGGGCCAGGGGCGCTTGATGGTGAGGATGCCCTTCTCGCCGGTCGGCACCGGTTCACCCTCCGGTGTCATAACCTCCAGGTCTATGCCGGGCAGGGGTATGCCGGCGGAGCCGGGCTTGATGGGCAGGGTGGATATGCCGTATGGGTTGCCAATCACGGGGCCGCCCGTTTCGGTCTGCCACCAGTGGTCGATGACCGGAATGCGGTCTCCGAGCACGGACTTCTGCAGCCACTCCCACGCGGGCGCGTTGAGCGCCTCGCCCGCGCAGAATACGCGCTCCAGCGACGACAGGTCGTATCCGCGCGTCGGTTCGTCGCCGTGGCGCATCAGTGCCCGTACAGCGGTCGGCGAGGTGAACAGGCCGGTGACGCCGAACTCCTCGATTATCTTCCAGAGAACGTCCGGGCCGGGATGGTCGATCGCGCCCTCGAACGCTATGGTGGTCGCCCCGGCCAACAGCGGCGCGTATACGATGTAGCTGTGGCCCACAATCCAGCCGATGTCGGACGTGGACCACCAGACGTCGGTCGGGCGAAGTCCGAAGCACCAGTTCCCCATCGAGTGCACGCCCACCTGGTAGCCGCCGTGGACGTGCACAGCCAGCTTGGGCTTGGCGGTGGTGCCGGACGTGGCCAGGATGAAGGCGGGATCGTTGGCCTCCATCACCTCGTAGCCGCCGTCGTGACCCTCGCCGCGCGCCAGGAACTCGTCCCAGGTGATGTCGCGGCCATCGGTCATGGACACCGGCTCGTCGCCCCGCCGGAGCACGATAACGTTGTCCACGGAGTCGCCCCCAATCTCCATCGACGCGTCGACGATGCCCTTGAGGGGCACGTTCGAGCCGCGCCGGTAGGTGACGTCGGTGGCGAACACCAGCCGCGAGCCGCTCGCCTGGACGCGATCGCCGAGCGCGCCGGAGCCGAAGCCGGCGAACACGACGGAGTGGATGGCGCCGATACGGACGGCGGCAAGCATCAGCATTATGGCCTCGGGGCACGGCGGCATGTAGATGGTGATGCGGTCGCCCTTGCCCACGCCCATCGCCCGCAGCGACGCGGCGAGACGTCGCACCTCGTGCAGCATCTGCGCGTAGGTAAAGACCTGCCTCTCGCCGCCCTCGGTTACATAGACGAGCGCCGCGTGGCCGCCCCAGTCGCTGGCGACCTTCTGATCCAGGCAGTTGTACGCCAGGTTAGTCTCGCCTCCCAAGAACCAGCGGAACGTGGGATAGTCCCAGTCGAAGGTCTTATCCCACTTGCGGAACCAGTGGACCTCTTCCGCGGCGTCCGCCCAGAACGCCTCCGGGTCTTCCAGCGCCTCACGCCTGATGCTCTCTACCAGTGGATTGATAAGCTCCATGTCAGCTCTCCGATGCGCCAACTCGTCGTAGCGCCCTCTAATTGCGGTTCGCGGAAGGCCTTGATCGACCGAGAAAGATGGTCTCGTCTGGCCGCTGCCTCCATTCGTCATAGGAGAGCAGGATGAACGGCGTTCGCGCCTTTCTCAAGTCGCGAGTCGCGTTTCTCTTGTTCTTCTCTGACGTGAAGCCGCACTCGCCTTGTATCACAACCAGGAAGTTAGTGTGGCGGCGCTTTCCCTTGCGAATCCTCCTGAACTTGTCCACCACTTCCTTCACCTGGACTAGGCTAAACTCGTCCCAGCTTCGCTTGATTTCAATACCAACACTAGACCATGAAGTAAGAGCTTCAAAGTCGACCAAACTGCTCGCACTTCGATAGTTGGTTCTGACCCTTGCTGTTTTGGGCAATCTACACCTAAGGCGATGATAGAGCTGTGCGTAGAAATCTTCCAATGCTGGCAGCGGCCTACTTGTCCCGAGCCTACTCTCGTCGTTTCGCCAAAAGAATCCGTTGTACTGATGGCTACCCTCACCATAAAGTCTCAGCGTGGACTTGATGCAGGCGGCCACCTGTTTCTTGAGCCAAGGACGATTGCGTGGCTCCCGTCCTTGCAAAGTCGGGGCTGGCAACTTCGGACTTCGATTGAGCAAATGCACCCGGGTTTCAATGTCTCGATACTTCGCCCTTACCGCATTCTCGTTCCATTCGTTAATGGAGTAAGCTCTATCGTCAATGACGTAGAGCCTTCTTATCAGACCTTTCCTATAGCGGGAGAACTTCTCGAATTCCTCCTCGAGTTTCGTTCTGTTCAGTTCAAGTTTCAGTTCAATTGCTACCTCTGGACGGTAGTTCAACGGCATCTTGGATGTTGGGTCACAGATGAGCAGATCGGCCGTACTCCCGTTTCCGTTCTCTGCCCTCGCCTCAAAGTGCAACATGCATGTTGAAGTTCCAGTCTTCCTTTCGCCGAGCCGAGTACCATTAAGTTTCATAGAATGTAGTTGGTGATAAAGCTCAAATTGGAAGTCAGACTCCTTATAGTACCAGCGGGACTGAGCGTAGGTATTGGCAAGCGCCTGAGTGATTACCTCGTGCGCTTCATCCAACCTGAAGCTGACCCTCTTGTTCTTCATGTCATTCGCCCTCTCCAGCCAGAACGGCACCTGTACCGTGTACGGCTGTCCGTGGGCCAAACGCCCGCAACTCGCCCACGTGCAGCCCCTGCACCGCCCTGTACGCGCCCGACCTGAGCGCCTCAATGAAGTCGGACTCCGAGCGGATTTCCCCGTGGAACTCGGTGGCGAACTTGCCCAGCCCGTGCGTCGAGTGGGCGTCGCTGCCGCCGGTGCCCTCGAATCCGAGTGTGTGCGCGACTTCAAGGGCGAACAGGTTCTCACGCTCGGTGTTCGCGCCGTTGCCGACCTCGATGTCGTCCACCGCCTCGAACAGCGGATGAAGAGCGGCCTGTTCTGGGGTGCTGGGGCGCCCATTGCGCTCGCGGAATAGCAGGTTCAGGTTGTACGGTGGGTTGTTGAACAGATTGCGGAACGGGTGGGCTGATACGAGAAAGCCGCCTGCGCGGTCGGCGGCGTGCCTCAGGTTCTTTACGCGGTGAATGCCGCCGACATACTGGTGCATTCCATATGCCAGCACGTGTCCCATCTCAGTGTCGACTTCGAGAGCCCTCACCACGGTAAGACCTGAGTCTTTGAAGACTCGCCGAAACTCGTGGTCGTCCCAGCCGCCGCTGTGCTCGGAAAGGCACACGCCATCGAGGCCGATCCTCCGCGCCTCCGAAATCAGTTGTTCCGGTGTAAGACTGCTGTCGCTGCTTCCCCTTACGGTGTGAACGTGGAGGTCGAATATGGCCAAGTAGGTGCGCCCCTGTTCAGAGTAGCCAGTGCGAGGTGATTCTATCGCCTGTGGGTTGCGGCGGTCAACGTGCCCCGCGTTACGGCCGCACCGCGCGCTTTGGTAGCTGCGCCAGCTTGTGAAGCATGGGCTGAGCCAGTTTCACGAACGTGCACGCCAGCCGCCGCGTCTCGCGCGGGTCGATCAGGTCCACCACGTCGCCCTTGTGCGCCGCCCGGAACGGCGAGCGCAGCCGGAGCAACCGGTTCTCGATCATCTCACGGTGCGCGTCGGGATCGGGAGCGGCCTCGATTTCGCGCCGGTAGGCCGCAGCGACGCCGCCCTCGATGGGGATGCCGCCCCACTCGCCGGCGGGCCAGCCGAACCGCAGGTTGAGGCCGTTGGGCTGCCCCAGGCTGTGGACGGCGTCCGCCGCCACGCCGTAGGCCTTGCGCACGTTGAACTCCACCTTCGGCACATTCGCCTCGGCGCTCGCTATCAGCGCCCGCACGCCCCGGCGCATGGTCGCCTTCCGCTCCGCGTGCGAGCCGAGCATGAAGCCCGGCATGTCCAGGAACACCACCACCGGCAGGTTGAAGGCGTCGCACAGGTCCACGAAGTGCGTGTACTTCTCCGCCGCCCAGCCGTCCATGGCGCCCGCCAGCTTCAGCGGGTCGCTGGCCATTACGCCCACGCTGTAGCCGTCCAGCCTCGCGAACCCGGTGATGACCGCGCCGGCCCAGTGCTTTCGCATCTCGAAGAACTCGCCGTTATCCACCACCAGCCGGATGAGCTTGCGCGCGTCGTAGCTGCGCCGCCGGTTGGGCGGGATGATGTTCAGAAGCTCTTCGGGACGACGGTCGGGCGGATCTCCCGTCTCGACGCGCGGCGCGACGTCGGCTGTGGTGTTGGGCAGATACGAGATGAACTTCTTAATCTGCTCGAACGCCTCCTCCTCCGAATCCGCCACGTTGTCCACCTGGCCGCTCTCGTGGACGTGCATCTGGTAGCCGCCAAGCTCCTCCTTGTCCAGCATTTCGCCTATGGCGCGCCGCACCACGGGCGGCCCGGATGGGAATATCTGCGACTGACCCCTGATCATGACGGTGAAGTGCGACATCAGCGCGAACGCCGCGGGTGCTCCCGCCACCGACCCCATGACGCCCGCCGCGACCGGTACGCGGCGCAGAAGCTCGACCGACCGCCACCACAGCTCGCCGCCGGGAAGACCCATGTGCCCCGCGGCCTCGTCGGACTTGGAACTGTGGCCCACGCCCTCCACTAGCTGGACGTAGGGAATACCGTACTGGAGAGCCAGCGGCTGAGTGAAGTGGCCGGAGCTCTTGCGCACGTTGTGGGGGCTGCCACCAGAGATGGTGAAGTCGTCGCCGCCGATGGCCACGGGCCGCCCGTCGATCTCCGCCAGGCCCATCACGTAGGCCCCCGGCGTGAACGCGCACAGGTTGCCGTCCTCGTCGTACTCGGCCGCGCCCACCATCGGGCCGGCCTCCACGAAGCTGCCGGGATCGACCATCTTGTCTATGCGCTCCCGGATCGTGTAACGCCCGCCGTCGTGCTGACGCTTGATCCGTTCCGGCCCGCCCATCTCGCGCACAAGGCCGCGAATGTAGGCCATGTCGTCGACGGCGTGCTCCCAGTCCATGCCGGGCTTCCACGTCTCTCGCTGAGGGTCTATCGGCATAGGGCTATCCTCCTTACCGGCGGCATTGGCTGAGCGTGGCGCTCAGCCAATTTCCAGCGTCATCAACTCGTCACCTTCGGCCACGCTCTGGCCCACGAATGAGTTCACCGAAGCAATTCGTCCGTCGTAGTCACAGAGGACCTCGTTTTCCATCTTCATGGACTCTATGACTACAAGCACGTCATCCCGGCGAACTTGGTCGCCTTGCGACGCCTTAACCTCCAACACCGTTCCTGTTATCGGGGCTCGTACCACTGCTTGGCTCAAGTTCGTCAATCCTCTCGGTCAACAGCTAAAATTGTGGGTCAGGTTCGAGACGCCGCGACACCGCGAGAGTTGCGGCATCGCCTCCGCTGAGTTGTCACGCCGCATAGTATGGCAGAAACCAGCCGAAAACGCCTATAGCGGCCAGCGTTATCACGGCTACACTCGCGAGAGCCCGCCGTAGCAGCACCGCCAGCGGCGCGGCCAGCAGCAGCACCGCAACCGCGACGCCAAGCGTGTACACCTGGTTCGGGCTACCGAGTCCACCGCCCGGCGCCTGCTCCAGGCTAATCCGGTACAGCACGCCGCACAGCCCGCCGATAGCGGCCCACGCCGGATAGGCGACGGCGACCGCGCCTAGTCCAACAATCATCGGGCTGCGGTTCTCTATGAGGCGACCGGCGGCCGGCGACCCACTCTTCATCATGAAGAAGAGCATAAGCGCCACGGTGCAGATAAACACGGACGCCATGAGCATCCCAAGCGTCATGCCCGCTATCAGCTCGTACACTCGCCGCCCTCCGCGTCACCGGCCACGGTCCTGACGAGGTGAGACTCGATTCCGTGCTGATGGGTTAGAAGCAGCTGCAGTGCCGAGCCAACCTCCCGGCTGGACACCGGCGCGAACAGCGAGGGCCCGCTGCCCGCCACGTGGACCTCCCGCGCCCCCAGCGCGTGCATCGCCTCCCAGCAGTCGCGCAGTCCCGGGAACGCGTCGAACGCCACGTCGTCGAACACGTTGAACAGGAACTGCGGAGGCACGTCTCCGCCGCCGCGTATCCGCGCCGCCAGCCTGCGCGTAAGCGCTCCGCGCGTGAAGTTGGACGGCCCAAGCCTCGCGTACAGCGACGCCGTCTTGTTGGGAACCTGTATGCCCGGACAGGCGATCACCAACCACTCCAGGTCCGCCGGCGGCAACTGGTCGACGCGCTCCCCTCGCCCACTGACCATCGCGGTCCCGCCCCGCAGCAGGAAGGGCACGTCGGAGCCGAGCCGCGCGGCCAGCGCGGACAACTCGCCGACCGACAGGCCGAGGCGCCACAGCCGGTCGAGCGCGACCAGCGTGGCCGCAGCGTCGCTGCTGCCGCCGCCCAGCCCGGCGGCAAGGGGTATGCGCTTGGCGATGGTGATACGGGCGCCGCCCGACACGCGAGCGTGCTCTCGCAGTAGCCGGGCGGCCCTCGGCGCCAGGTTTTCGTCCCCGGCCAACTCCGGCACGTCACACACCAGCTCCAGTGCGTCCGCCGGCTCGAACGTCAGCGTGTCGTGCAGGTCCACCGTCTGGATGACCGAGACGACGTCGTGATATCCGTCGTCCCGTCGCCCCAGCGCCTCGAGGGTCAGGTTGACCTTGGCGTATGCGTTCAGCTCCAGCGGCGTGCTCGACATGGCGTCAGTACAGGCAGGCGGCTTCGTGCAGGACACCCCACTCCGTCAGGCTCAGCGTCTCCGCGCGGCGCTTGGGGTCGATTCCGGCGTGCGCCAGAAGCCGCTCTACCTCGGCCGCCGGAAGGTCCAGGCCCCGGCTCAGGGCGTTGCGAAGCTGCTTGCGACGCGCGCTGAACCCAGCCCTGACCAGGCGGAAGAACCTTTCCTCCGAGCACACCCGCAGCGCGGGCCGTTCGTAGACATCGATGCGGACGATGGCGGACGTTACCTTGGGCGCGGGCCGGAACGCGCGTGGCGGCACGCTCGCGACGACGCGCGGGAGGCCGTAGAGCTGCGTCGCCACCGAAAGCAGCGACATTTCGCCGGGCGCGGCGGTCATCGAGCGGGCGACCTCGCGCTGAACCATGACGACCATCAGGCTCGGCCCGTCGCCCATCTCCAGGAAACGGCGCACGATAGGCGTCGCGGCGTAGTAGGGCAGGTTGGCGACCAGCTTGTAGCCAGCCGTTGTGTCCACCAACCGGTC
The DNA here is from genome assembly GCA_034421955.1 of Dehalococcoidia bacterium. Classification (GTDB taxonomy): domain Bacteria; phylum Chloroflexota; class Dehalococcoidia; order Lucifugimonadales; family CATOSD01; genus CATOSD01. The sequence continues at coordinate 39,600 of DAOUJZ010000078.1, forward strand.
GATGTCCACAGTCCTGGCGTCGCCTTCGACTATGCGGACGTTGGGCCGGTCGGCGAAGCGGGCCGACAGCCGCGCGACCAAGGCGTCGTCCAGCTCGACGGCGGTGACGCGCCCAGCGGACTCGGCGAGACGCTCGGTGAGCGCGCCGCGACCCGGCCCGATCTCGAGCACCTGGTCGGTGGGAGACAGGTCCGCGGCATCCACCACGCGGGCGAGCACACGACGGTCTACCAGGAAGTTCTGGCCGAGCGACCGCTTCGCCCTGGGCGGTGGGCCTGGCGCGCCGGTTACGGGCTGCACGGACATGGCGAAGAGGGGGACTCAGTGCGGTTGCTGCGGCGCGCGGTGCGCCGCGAGGAGGGGGTTGAAGGCGTGAAGGAAGGATAGGGGCCGTGCACCTCTTCTCGATCTCCCCCGGCGGCGTACGCCAGAGAGCCGACTCGAGCCAGGCGAGCCTGCGGCGCCCGAAGGTAACCGCTTACCGCTGCTTCCTTCCGGACCTGACGGGGTTCACGGCGCTCCGCCGCGCAGGACCCAACTCTCAACATCAGCTACCTGGAGCAGTGGCCCCGTAGAGTCGACCTCCAAGAGGGATTCAGCCTCGCGTAAGCGGGTTTCGAGTACAGGGCACCGCTAGCTCCCCGCCTAGCACGGCCTTACCGGCAATGGTATTGGAAATCCCGCGCGAGTGTCAACGCGCGCCGGGCGTGTTACAATTCGGCTCGACCTTTCACACGCTCAGGAGGCACGCGCCCGCTTGGCATCCATATTCGATCTCCACGTACACACCAACCGGGGCAGCGCAGACAGCGCCCTTACCCCCGACGAACTGGTCGCCGAAGCGACCCGCATTGGCCTCACCGGCGTTATGGTCACCGAGCACGAAGGCTGGGCGCGCCACGACTTCGAGCAGTTCGCGAGCAAGCATCAGGACCTGGTATTGGTCAGAGCCCTGGAGGTCTACACCCCACTCGGCCACGTCATCGCTCTCGGACTCGAAAACCACGTCTCGGGGTTTTCCCGAGACATCGAGACCATCCGGCACCTCAGGCGCGAAGTGGACCGCGTGGGCGGCTACCTGATCCTGGCGCACCCCTTCCGCTTCCTGTTCGACCTGCCGGGAACGTACACCCTGAACAAGCTGTTCGAGGACGCCGTCAAGATCCCGGAGACCCCCGAGGAGGCCGCGGAGCACCCCATATTCGAGATTGTGGACGAGACCGAGGTGGTCAACGGCGGCAACATAGAGGTGGAGAACAGGTTCGCCCAGGGTGTGGCCGCTCACATCGGCCACTGGGGCACCGGCGGCAGCGACGCTCACTCCACCGACGGATTCGGCAAGGGAGTCACCGTTTTCAGGGGCGACGTGCGCAACGAGCGCGACCTGCTGGAGGCGCTCAGGGAGGGCGACTTCTTCCCCGTCGAGGGCTTGCACGTTGGCAAGCCTTCCGACTACGGCCGCGCCAAGTGGTGGAAGCCCTCGGACCTGAACGGCACCCGCTAGAGGGCGGATCGTCCCGCGCGACTCCCGCCGCGCAGAGCCAGATTAACCCGGAGGTTGACCTAATGGACACTATCGGATTCATCGGACTGGGCAACATGGGGCTGGGCATGTCCAGGAACATCCAGCGCGCCGGCTATCCCATGGTGGTCTACGACATCAGGGAAGAGGCGACGAAGCCCCTGCTGGAGAACGGCGCGCGACTGGCAAGCTCGCCCGCCGAGGTGGCACGGCTGAGCGACGTAACCTTCACGTCGCTGCCCGGGCCTGCCGAGGTCGAGGCGGTGGCAACCGGCGTGGAGGGCGTGCTGGAGGGCATCCGGGAGGGCAGCGTCTACGTGGACCTATCCACGAGCCGCCCCACGCTCATCCGGCAGATCGAGCCGCTGTTTCGCCAGAAGGGTGCGCACGCGCTGGACGCCCCCGTCAGCGGCGGCAAGTCCGGCGCCATCACCGGCAACCTGGCCGTGATGGTGGGCGGAGAACGCGACGTATTCGACCGCATCAAGCCCGTGCTTGACTCGTTCGGCGACAAGGTCTTCTACTCCGGCGCCATCGGCGCGGGCAGCATCTGCAAGCTGGTGCACAACATGATCGGCCACGGAGTCAGGCAGGCCATAGCCGAGGGTCTCACGCTGGGAGTCAAGGCGGGCGTGGACGCCGAGTCGCTGTGGGAGTGCGTGCGCCGGGGCTCCCTGGGCCAGATGAACATACTGCACCGGGGCATCCCCGGCAGCCTGTTCCGAGGCGACTTCGACAAGGCCAGCTTCGCCCTGGAGCTCGCGCGAAAGGACATCCTGCTGGCGAACGAGCTGGGCCGCGAGTACGATGTGCCCATGCCCATCGCCAACCTTGCCGAGCAGATGGCCATACAGGCCATCAACCGCGGCTGGGGCGACCGGGACGCCGGCGTCACGTTCCTGCTCCAGGAGGAGGCCGCGGGCGTCGAAGTCCGCGCCCCGCACGTGGACCCCGAAAAGGCCGGAAAGTTCATCACCACTCATCCCGACGCCGAATAGGGCGCGCTTCGTTGACTTCGACGGCGGTCTGGCGCCGGACCGGCTATAAGTGGTGGGCGTTCGGGGCGCTTGCCCTCGGCATGTTCTCGAACGTTGCCGACCACGGCAGCGTGATCGTCGCCCTGCCCTCCATCGCCGACGACCTGCTGAGCGACCTTCCGACCGTCCAGTGGGTGGTAATCGGGTATGCGCTCGCCATAAGCGCCTTCCTGATGCCGATGGGCCGCCTCGGCGACATTGTGGGACCGAAGCGCGTATACCTGGCCGGCCTGACAGTCTTCGTCATTGGCTCGGTGCTCGCCGGTCTGTCCGTCAACGTCTGGATGCTCATTGGCGCGAAGATCTTCCAGGGTATGGGCGCCGGCATGACGCAGGGCACCGGAATGGCCATGGTCCTCAGGGCGTTCTCGGACGAAGAGCGGGGCAAGGCGCTGGGGTTGCAGATGAGCATGGTTGGCGCGGGCGGCGTCGCCGGGCCGGCGATGGGCGGGTTCATTGTCGCCCTGTTCGGCTGGCAGTGGGTCTTCGGCGTAAACGCGATACTTGGGATGCTGGCCCTGGTATCCGCAGCGGTGATCGTCCAGGATGTCCGGCGGCCCGCCGACGGAAGGACCACGGACTTCGACTGGCTCGGGGCCGTGCTGTCCACCGGCGCTCTCCTGGCGTTGCTTGTGGGCATGACGGTGGGCCCGTCGGTCGGCTGGCTCTCTCCCAACGTGGGGCTGATGGCAGTGGCGTTCGTGGTGCTGCTCGGCGGCTTCGTGTGGTGGGAGCTGCGGACCCCGTCGCCCATGCTGGACGTTCGGCTGTTCACCCGAAAGCTGTTTGCGTTGGGCGTGCTTGCCAGCACTCTGTCCTTCCTGGCCAACCAGCCCACGCGCTACCTGATACCGTTCTACCTCCAGGGCGTGCTGGGCTTCAGTCCCAGCAGCGTAGGCTTGATAATCGTGCCCGGATTCGCCATAGTGGCGTTCGTGGGGCCGCTCAGCGGCTGGTTGTCCGACCGCTACGGCTGGCGGCCGTTCAACGTGGGAGGGTTGGCTCTTTCCGCCATTGGACTGTTCCTGCTTGGCATGCTGCGAACAGACTCCGGAGTGTGGCTGGTGCTGGCCGGGTTGATGATGCAGAGCATGGGGATGGGCGCGTTCTACGGCCCGAACAACAGCTCTATAATGAGCGCGGTCGAAAAGAGCAGGTACGGCGTAGTCGCCGGGTTCCTGAACCTGGTCCGCAATTCTTCCAACGTCGCCAGCATAGCCATGGGCACAGCCGTGGTGACCGCCTTCATGGCCGCGGGAGGCTACCCGCCCTCCCTGTCCGGGGTCACAGCCGAAAGCGACCTCGGCCTGCTCCAAGCGTTCACCACCGGATTCAACGTGTACCTTCTCATCATGGCCGGACTGCTTGTGCTTGGAATGATGGCTTCCCTGTTCAAAGGGTCGGGCGTCGAGCAGACGCGGCAAGCGGACCAGTCCGGGGCAACGACCAACAGGCCGGGCGCGAAACAGGCGGTTAAGGTGCAAGCAGGCGCCGGAGAGTGACCTGCAAAGTATAAGCAATAGAAGTTGGGGAAAGGCAGGCGTTGACATGAGACTGGCTGGCAAGGTGGCGATTGTGACCGGAGCATCTCGCGGCATGGGCGAAACCGAGGCCAAGATGTTCGCCGCAGAGGGCGCGAAGGTGGTCGTCGCGGACGTTTCCGAGGACGCGGGACGAAAGGTGGAGGCCGAGATTGCCGAGGCGGGCGGCGAGGCGCTGTTCATCAGGCTCGACGTGACCGACGAGCAGCAGTGGGCAGACGCCGTGGCAGAGACCGTCGAGCGTTTCGGCAGACTGGACGTGCTTGTGAACAACGCGGGCGTCAGCGGTGGTATCGCGAGCGACGTGCTGGACACGGGCGCCTGGGACACGATAATGGACGTGAACGCCAAGGGCGTTTTCCTCGGCATGAAGTACGCCATACCGCAGATGCAGCGCTCCGGCGGCGGCTCGATAATCAACATCTCGTCCATCTCCGGATTCGTGGGGCAGGAGTACATCCACATGGGCTACAACGCCTCGAAGGGCGCCGTTCGCATCATGACCAAGACGGCGGCTGCCCGGTACGCGCGCGAGGGCATCCGCGTAAACTCGGTGCATCCGGGCATAATGCCGCCGATGGGCACCTCGACCGTCACCGCCGCGCCCGAAACGCGGGAACGGATGCTGGCCCACGTGCCAATGGGCAGGGAGGGTCGGAGGGAGGAGGTCGGCTACGCCGTGCTGTTTCTCGCGTCGGACGAGGCGTCGTACATCACCGGCACCGAGATTGTGGTGGATGGCGGCTACTTGGCGGTTTAGGCATTCCCGCCGGTTGAAGGAAATCCGAATGGGCAACGGCTGACGTGGGCATTCCAAGAATCAAGGACCTGACAGGGAAGCACCGAGCCGCGATACGCGCCTGGTGCATGTACGACTGGGCGAATTCCGCATACGCCACAAACGCCGTGGCGGTGCTGCCCGTCTACGCGGTGGTGTTGTTCAAGGACGCGCTCGGAGTCGAGGCCGACTTTCTGGGCATCCGCGTCACTGGCAGCTCGCTGTGGGCGTTCGCGGTAGCCGTCTCGACGGCCATAGTAGCCGTCACAACCCCGGTGCTGGGCGTGATCGCCGACCGGATGCCGATCAAGAAGCTGCTGCTGGGCATATACACGGCGTGCGGCTCGTTCTTCATGGTGATGGCATTCTTCTCCGCGTACAGCCCGCAGCCGTGGGCGTGGCTATTCGGTTCCTTCTTCTTCGCCAACATGGGATTCGCCGGCGCGCAGGTCTTCTACAACGCGCTGTTGCCCCATGTTGCGCCGGAGCACCTGCTGGACGACGTGAGCAGCCGCGGTTACGCATACGGCTATCTCGGCGGCGGTCTGCTGTTGCTTGCCCACCTGATCGTAATCTTCCTTGCCGCCGACACCGAGTACGCCGACCTGGTCACTCGCCTCACCATCGCGTCGGTTGGCGTGTGGTGGTTCGGCTGGGCCATCTGGACGTTCGTGGCAGTTCCAGAGCCCCGGGTCGCGAATGAGGTCAGGGGACTCAGGCCGTTCTCGGCGGTGGCGCTGGCCTTCAACGAGTTCAGGCGCACTCTCGGCGAGATACGCAAATTCAAGGTCGTGCTCTTCTATCTCGGGGCGTACCTGCTGTTCAACGATGGAATCCAGACGGTTCTCACAATATCGGGAGCCTTCGCCGCGGACACGCTTGCCATCCCGCTGATCTTTAACGCCGGAACGGTACTCATAATCCAGTTCGTCGCCGTGCCGGGCGCTCTGGCCTTCGGATGGCTCGCAACGAAGTTCACCACGAAGGCCGCTCTCGTCGCGTGCCTCGCCGGATGGTTTGTAATCATCGGCTTTGGTATCGCCATAGCGCCTCTCGAGCCGGCGGAGCACGGGGACTTCGACTACCGGCTGGAACACCGCGTCGACGAAGACTCCTACTGGGTCACGCACGCGCCCGAACTGTCCGACTCGGCGTCGGCGCAGAGCTGGCGGCGCGAGATCGGCGACGTCGAGGAGGGCGACATGCTCGGAAGGACGCGTGCCAGGCGGCTCCTGGAAGACACGGCGCAGTCCTCCAACTCCTCCTACTCGGCGTCGGCGCGTGGCGGGCCTCTGGACGGCGAAACCGCGGTGGGCAGGCTGCACGCATCACGCCTGGGAAGCGGGCCTGTGGACTGGTGGCCAACCACCGTACGAGAGTTGGTCTGGAAACCACTGGGACTGCACGCCGGATTCCAGTGGCTGTTCATCGGCGTGTTCGTGGGCGCCATAATTGGGGGAAGCCAGGCGCTTGCACGTAGCCTCTTCTCACAAATCACACCAGTCACCCGAAGCGGCGAGTTCTTCTCCTTCTTCGGTTTCATGAGCAGGGCGTCTGCGGTGTTCGGACCCCTGATTTACGTGTCCGTCACGTCCGCACTCGACACGCGGGCCGCCGTCACGTCCATTGCCCTGCTCATACTGGCAGGTGCTATCGCTCTGCGTTGGGTAGACGTCGCCGCCGGCCGCGCCACCGCCGCCGCGGAAGACGCCAGGCTGCGCGCGGAGGGCACAACAGCCCGACCGGCGGACTAGGCCCCGTCAGCGCTCCCTGTCCTGCCACCTGGCCGTGAGAGTAACCCACACCGAGCGCGCCAACAGTTTCACGTCCAGCCAGGGAGACATGCGCCGCATGTACAGCGTGTCGTAGCGGAGCTTGTTGTGAGGCGAAGTGTCGTAGCTGCCGTACACCTGCGCCAGCCCCGTCAGGCCGGGCCTGACCAGGAGCCGACGGTGGAAGTTGGGCACACTCTCCGCGAACTCGTCTGCGAGCTCCGGGCGCTCGGCGCGCGGTCCGACCAGGCTCAGGTCCCCGCTGAACATGTTGATGACCTGTGGGAGCTCGTCCAGCGCGCGATTTCGCAGAACACGACCTACCGGCGTAATTCTCGGGTCGTTTTCCGACGCCCATACCGCCCCGCTCATCCGCTCAGCGTCGGGCAACATCGACCTGAACTTGTACACCTTGAACACGCGTCCGCCCTTGCCCAGCCTCGGCTGGGTGTAGAAGATGGGGCCGCGGTCGTAAAGCCAGATGGCCAGTGGAATGAGCGTCCACAACATGATCCAGAGCGGGGCAAGTGCTACGTGCACGGCAACGAGCATCGCGAGGTCGAACGGCCTCTTCCACCAGTCGCGAACGGCGTTCGTTCCGCCGGGGCCGCGTGGCTCCGCTCGCGCGCGGTGCCAGTCGGCGCTCAACGCGGTCCCCCGCGATGGCGTTCACGCACATCAAAAGATGGTAAAGTATAGTTGCCTGGCGAGGGGGCCTTGTTCTGGATGCGCTTGGAGAGAGAAGCAGGAGGTATCAAGGTGAGCAGCGCGAACCTCAACGAATCCGACGAGCGAAAGCCAAAAACGCTCTCGCGCTTCAAGGCGACGCTGCAACGCCGAATGGTGGATGGCGTGGTTGTGCTGATTCCACTTCTTGTCACCATTCTCGTGATCGCATTCCTGGTCGAGAACGCCGACTCGTTCATTCGAGGGCTTCCCTTCATAAAGGATCAGACACTGCTGGGCTACCCGATCGACTTTCCGGGGATCGGCGTCGTCGTCTTTCTCATCATTTTTTTCGTTGTAGGTCTCATAGTGGCCACGGCCTGGGGGCGCAAGTTGATAGAGGTAAAGAGCACAATCCTGCGCAACACCCCGGTGGTGGGTTCCATCTACGGTGTCACCGAGCAACTCACGGAAGTGCTCTCTTCCAAGTACAATTTCAGCCGCGTGGTCTTTCTGGAGTGGCCCAAAGACGGAATGTTGGCGCTGGGCTTCGTAACGGGGCGAGCGTACAACGTCGACACCCAGACTTCGCTGGCTGTGGTATACGTTCCCACAGTGCCAAACCCGACCTCGGGCAACATGGCTTTCGTGAACGAGGACGAAGTGTACGAGACGGACATCAGCGTGGAAAAGGCTATGCGCCTTGTGTTCACTGGCGGAATCGTCATGCCCGAGTACGTGTCGCTGGCCCGGCTGCCCAAAGAGGCATTGAAAGAGGGGAATAGGTGGCCGGTTGACGATTTCGCCGGCAGATTCCACCTAGAGGCCGCGATTTCCATCGATACGGACAACTCTTCCGGCTAGCCCCCTCCGGTTGGAGTGGCGATTTCCTCTTCTCCTTCCATCCCGGACCCAGCCTCAGGTGGCTCAAGCGGCAGGTCGATGATCATGTTGGTGCCCTCGCCTGGTTCGACTTCCACTCGAATGGTGCCGCCATGCTGCCGAATGATGTCGTTGCACATGGCCAGGCCGAGGCCAGTCCCTTCGCCGGTCGGCTTGGTGGTGAAAAACGGGTTGAATATCCTCTCCAGCACGTCGTCCGGAATGCCTCCACCGTTGTCCTTTATCTGAACGCGAACGCAGTCCTCGAGGCGCTCGGTTACGAGCCACAGCGTCGGGAAGTACGAGCCTATGGTCGCAACCTCTTCGCCTGTGCTCATCCGCCTCTGGTTGGTGGCGTAGGCGGCGTTGCTCACCATGTTGAGAAACACCCTTGCCAGGTCCTGCGGAATCACGTCTATTTCGCCTACGTTTTCGTCGAACTCGTGCTTTATGTCCAGGTTGAAGTTCGGATCGAGCGCGCGGGCGCTGTGGTAGGCCAGTCGGGAGTGCTCGTCCAGAAGCAGGTTGATGTTGGTGGGGTGCCAGTCGCCAGCTCCGCGACCCATCATCAGCATATCGTGCACGATACGGTTGGCTCGTTCGCCATGAGACCTGATGCGGCCCAGATTAGCCACCAGGTCCTCCGATATCTCATCAATCAACTCGTCCTGGTCGTCAGTGTCCTCTTCCAGCACCTCTCTCAGCTCAGCCATCAACTCCTCGGAAGACTCGGAGAAGTTCTTTATGAAGTTGAGGGGGTTGCGAATCTCGTGGGCCACTCCGGCGGTGAGCTCACCGAGCGCGGCCAGCTTCTCCCTGACCACAATCTGGTCCTGGGCCAGGCGAAGATCTCCCAGCACCTCCTCCAGTTCGTCATTCTTTCCCTGTAGCTCCTGTGCCAACTCTTCCACCAGATTGAGGCGCTGCACCTCCAGGGCGTGCTGGCGGAATACGTCCAGCGCCGCGGCCATGTCCGCCACTTCGTCCCGGCCGCCCACCTCCACGCGCGTCTGGAGGTCGCCGCCGGCCATACGGGTCATCGACACCGACAGCTGCGCTATGCGGCGCAGAAGCACGCGACCGATGTAGAGCCACGCGATAAGGACGGCGCCGGTGAAACTGACCGCCGTGATCACGATGAGTAGGTTTCTGCCCGTCAGAAGCGCCTGGGCGGAGGCGAGCGTGGCGGCCTCGGAGTCGGCGCGTGCCTTGTCCACCAAGGCGTCCACCTCAGCCACCAGGCTGACGGCCTGCTCACGGTTCTGGTTGAGTAGCTCGACCTGGTGCTCCACGAGCCTGAGCTCGCGGTCCAGTAGGTCGAAACCGTTGGTCTGGCCCACGCCAACCTCGACTATCTGGTCGATTATGGGCGTAAGCTGCGTGTGCAGCTCGGTACCCCTGAGCGGGGCCATGTTACGCTCTATGCGTCCCTTTGCCGACTCGAACTTCTCCCGCAGCGGCTCGATCAGCGAGGGGTCCGACACTGTAAAGGCGTCGGACAGGTGCAGCGTCGCCTCACCCGCGTCGCTCTGCAACTCCGCGAGCCGGCGGTAGAGGAGCAGCTCGTCTTCCGAGAAGTACTCGGAGCGGGGGGCGGGGGGCATGCCCAGTTCCCTGTGTCCGGTCATGGCGTAGAAGAGTTGGTCGTCCAGTTCGGGCGCGAGCAGGCTGTTAAGTCTGCCGATCAGCGTGTCGAGCTCGGCGGCCAGCGCGTCGCGCTCATCCCTGAGCTGCAGCAGGTCGGAGGTGTTGTATCGAATGAGCAGGATGTTGTTGATGAGCGTGTCGGCCTGCCCCCGAATGCTCTCGAATTGGCTCTCCGAGCCGCCCGCCTGCGCCTCGAGCGCATCCAGTTGTTCTTCGAACTGGCGGCGGACGACGGTTATCTCGTCGGCGGCGGACGACAACTCTTCATAGGAATGCGCCGTCGTAAGGCGCGGCGCTGCGGCCACAAGGCTGTTTCCGTGTCGGGCCACGCCGAAGGCGGCGGCCAGGTTGGGAACGGCCTCCTGGTTGACGGTCTCCTGGTGTTGCGTTACCTGGTAGAAAGAGAAGAAGGCGACCAGGGATGCCAGCAGCGTCAGCGCGGCGGCGCCGCCGATACCCACGTACATTTGCACGGATATGCGGTTGAGGAGAGCTGGCCGCCTGTTGAGTCGCTCCCTCACGGCGTAACCTCCGCCATCCTTTCCAGTGGGTGGTACTGGCCATCGTCTCCTATCACTGTCAGAAACACGGCGTCGGATCCCTGGTTGTCTTTGGTGTCGAAGCTCACCCGGAAGCCACCGATGTCAGTCAGCGACGGTTGGTGAAGTGCGTTCAGAAAACAGTCGCGGTCCACGTCACGGCCGCACGCCTCCAGGCCCGCAATCGCCAGAAGTCCCGCCAGGTAACCCTCGAGCGACACGAATCCGGGCACAGCGTTGGAATGGTGGTCCTCATTGTAGGCCTCGAGGGCGTCAAGGTACGCCCGCACTATGGGTACGGTGTCGTCGGTCGGGAACGGGACTACCTGTGTGACATACACGCCCTCTCCCTTTGGTCCAAGCTCTCTGGAAAGCGCGTTGCTGCCCACGAACGAGACGGTCATGAAAATGGGGTTGAGCCCTATGTGCCGCGCCCACAACACCAGTGCGGACATCGGCTTGTACGCCCCTATTACGATCACCGCCTCGGGGTCACCTTCCTGAAGGTCGATTAGCGGAGCCTTTACCAGGATAGTGTTGCGGGGATAGACGGCTATGGCGACCGGCTCCATGCCTCTGCGCTCGAGCGCTTGCCTCGCTCCGGTGTAGCCCGCACGCCCGTACGAATCATCCTGGTACATCACGGCGATGCGCGTTATGCCGAGATCGGTGGTCAGCCGTTCGACCATCTCCTCGGTCTCCTGGTAGTAGGAAGCGCGAACGTTGATTACGTTCGTGAGCCGCTCGTCGCGCAGGAACTCTGCGCCAGTAAACGGGGCTATGTACGGGACGTTGGCTGCCAGGGCTACGGGAACGGCGGAGCGGGATGTGGGCGTGCCAACGGCGCCAATAAGCGCGAACACGTCCTCGCTTTCGATCAGCGCAGTCGTATTCGAAACCGCCGCCTCCGGCTCGTAGGCGTCGTCTAGGGCCGTGAGCGCAAGCTGCCGGCCGTGTACCCCACCGGCGAGGTTTCGTTCGTGGAACGCGGCCCTTATGCCCAGGCTCATGTTGTAGCCAAGCTCTTCCGCTGGGCCGGTAAACGCCGCCGACTGCCCAAACAGGACCCTGTTGGGGTTGATACCGGGGACACCGGCGGGACCCGAGGGCGTGGCGGTTGCCTGCGGAGTTTCGGGCGATCTTTCGATCGGCTGAGCCGGGCCGGATTCGCAAGCCAGGATGCTCGCCGCGGCCAAGACCACGAGCAAGGCAAACGCCACGTGTAGTCGACCGCTCGTCATCACACCCTGCGCTTGATCAAGGTCAGGTGGTTCCTGCCATCCTCCCTCTCGTACCTCATCTCGTCCATGAGGGTTTCGGCGAAGTAGATGCCAAGTCCGCCTACGCGCCTGTCCTCCAGAGTAGCGTCCAAGTCCGGTTCGGGGGCGTCTGTGAGAGGATCGAACGGACGGCCATCGTCCCAGATATCAATCGACAGGTGGTCGAGTTCTGACTTGAGGACGACTTCGAATTCGTGAAGGCCTCCCGAATGGCCATAACTCATTATATTAGTGGCCAATTCCTCGACCGCAAGGTTGACATGAAACACCAGTGCGGGGTCCCAGTCCTCGCGCTCGCCTAGCTGCTCTATCTCACTCTGGAGACGTACCAGCTCTTCGATTCTGGTCTCGAACTTAAGTGTTAGTGTCTCACTCAATGAAGTAGCCTAACTTCCGGGGAGCCTATTTCCGGCGGTGAAGCACCATGCAGGTGATGTCGTCCGATTGGTCGGCGTCGCCGGCGAAATCGTGCACCGCCAAGAAGACGCGCCCCGTGGTATCTTCCGCATCGACTGGCGGGGCGGCCTCGAACACGTCCACCAATCTGGGTACGCCAAACTCCTCCTGGTCTTCGTTCATCGCCTCGGTCACACCATCGGTGTACAGTATCAGCGCGTCGCCGGGCATCAGCCTCAGCGTATGTTCTTCATACTCGAAATCCGGCACAAGCCCCAGCGCGATACCCCCGGTCAGGGGTAGCTCCTCGGAGGATCCGTCCGAGTGCACGAGCAGGGGCGGATTGTGGCCTCCGTTAGCGTAGGTGAACGTTCCGTTCTCGGGGTCGTAAACGGCGTAGAAGAGAGTTACGAACATTGTGGAGTCGTTGTCTTCCAGCAGCAACTCGTTGACGCTCGCGAGCACTTCCCCCGGCGTTGCGCTGCCGATAGACATGGCCCTGATGAGCGTGCGGCTCGACATCATGAACAGCGCGGCGGGCACGCCCTTGTCCGAAACGTCCGCTACCACAACGCCCAGTCGACCCTGTTCGCGGTTCAGAATGTCGAAGAAATCTCCCCCCACGTTGCGCGCGGGTTCCATCCTGCCGAACACCTGAAAAGTAGCGCCCTCCGGAAAGTGGCTGGGCAGCAGCGATTGCTGCATATTGCTGGCGATGTCCAACTCGTTCTGCAGCACCGTCAGCTTATTGCGGGACTCCAGCGCATCCCGCCATTCCAGCAGGTGACTCAGTGTACGCTCGATAGTGACCCTGAGGTCGTCGAAATCTATGGGCTTTGTGACGAAGTCGAAGGCGCCCCGGTTCATGGCGGTGCGAATGTTCTTCATATCGCCGTAGGCGGAGATAATAACTGAGCGCACGTCCGTGCTGACATTCGGAATCTGGCTCAGCAGTGTCAGGCCGTCCATCTGGGGCATGTTGATGTCCGACAGCACCAAGTCAATGGACTCATCGAGGGTCAGTTTTTCGAGCGCCTCTACGCCGTTGCGCGCGAACACGAAGGTGTACTGTTTTCTTCTGATGTCGCGACGCATCCGCTGTAGTATCAGCGGTTCGAGGTCCGGTTCGTCGTCGACTACCAGGATCTTGTAAGGTCTATCAGTAGACATGCAATCAGATGGCGCTTAGCCCCTCGAGGCTTTGCGGCCAGGGGCTGCGTTAGGCACTGACTCCTGCTGCGTGGAGTGTACTGCTACGCGCCTATGGCCGAGGCCGCCTCTTCCCTGGTGGAGTGAACCGGAATGATCTTGTCGAAGCCGCTTATCTCGAACACCTCGCGAATCGGGTCGGACAGCGAGCAGATCGCGAGCTTGCCGCCCTGGCGTTGCAGTACCCTCGCGGTTAGAAGTATCACCCTGAGTCCGGCACTGCTTATGTACGTGAGCTTTTCGAGGTCGAGTATCAGTGCCTTCACTTCCTCGTCGATAACGCTGGTCAGAGTCTCCTGGAAGTTGCGTGCCTCGGTGCCGTCGATGCGGTCCCCTACGTTGGCGAAAAGGGTAGTACCCTGGCGCTCGGTGCTGATGTCCATAGGATGTTCGTCTCCTCTGGGTAATAGGGCTGCTCGCTTACGCGCGGGCCGGGCAAGGCCGTGGCCTGCGGTTGGCGCGCCCGACGGCTGCCCCAGTCCTGACTATAAATAGCATTTCGATGGTTGAAAGTCAAGCTTGACAGGCATTGCCGCTCGAGCAATCCCAGTTCATTATTCTCATTTGCGTCTCATTTGGCGCTTGTATCGATGGCGCACCGCCACCCGGTTGCGACGGCTCGGCGCCCAATGCTATACTTGCGTCCCCACTCCTGGCGCCACAACCCATTGGGCAAGTGATGTGTATAGCTACGGATTGATAGGAGACATGTCATCGGCGGCCCTGGTAGGTACCGACGGCTCTATCGACTGGTGCTGCTTTCCCCGTTTCGACTCGCCAAGCGTTTTCGCTGCCATTCTGGACCCCGACGTCGGAGGATATTTCCGCGTCGCCCCCTCCGCGCCCGTGATCGCCACCGACCAGGTCTATGTGGGCGACACGAACATTCTGCGGACCACGTTCACCACCCCGGACGGCGTGCTGACCCTCACGGACTTCATGCCGGCCCAGCACGACGACGACGATAACCCGGAGACACCGCCGAGAGCGGACGACGAGATTCACCGCATAGTCGAGTGCGTGTCCGGCGAGGTTGAGGTGGCCTGCGACTACCAACCCCGCCACGACTACGCCCGCGCCATGCCGTCTTTCTCGGCGCAGCGTTCGCGCTCCGGTTCGACCGCGGTCAGGGCCAGGGGTGGTCGCCAGACGATGACGCTGGCCGCTACGGTGCCCCTGCCCTTCGACGAACTCGGCGTCCACACACGCTTCACCCTCAGGCAGGGGCAGTCCGCCAAGTTCGTGCTTGCCTACGGTAACGGGCGCCCCGCGGGAGTGGAACGCTACTACACCGCGGAGAAGCTGGCAACGACGAGGAGCTACTGGGAGGGGCTGGTCTCGCGTATGCACTACACGGGCCTCTGGCGGGATTCGGTGGTGCGTTCGTTCCTCGCCCTTCACCTGATGATGTACCGCTACACCGGCGCGGTCGTGGCCGCCCCCACCACAAGCCTGCCGGAGACCATCGGCGGAACTCGCAACTGGGACTACCGCTACTCGTGGCTCAGGGACGCGAGCTTCACGGTCGACATCCTGTACCGGCTGGGTGATGAATACGGCGCGGACAGGTATCGTCACTGGCTCCTGGAGCAGTGCAACCTTCACCGCCGCAAGACCCGCATCCTGTACGGTATCAGCCCCGCCTCCTCGCTGCGAGAGTACACGCTGGACCACCTGCGAGGCTACGAGAATTCACGGCCCGTCCGCATCGGAAACGCGGCCGCCGACCACGTCCAGATGGACGTTTTCGGAGAAGTTATCGTAACCATCCACTCGCTTCTCGTGCTGAAGGGGCGGTTGGAGCCGGAGTTGTGGGAACTCGTCCAGTTTCTGGCCGAGTTCGTCATGAGAAACTGGCGACGCAAGGACAGGGGTGTGTGGGAGGTGCGGGGCGAACTCCAGCACTTCGTCTACTCCAAGGTCATGTGCTGGGCCGCGCTCGACTATGCCGCCTACATCGCCGCTGCCATGGGAGAGCGACGGCTGTACCGCCGCTGGTCGCTGGCGGCCGACAACATCAAGAACGAGATACTCGACCAGGGCTGGTCGGAGAGCAAGCAGGCTTTCCGGCAGCGCTACGGCAGCGAGGCTCTCGACGCATCGAACCTGGGCATACCGTTCATGAACCTGATAGAGCGAGACGACCCCCGCGTCCGGCTGAACGTGGACGCAATCGAGCGCGAGTTGACCCAGGGGCCTCTGGTGTGGCGCTACCTGCCCCACGAGACCGACGACGGACTGGCCGGACAGGAAGAGGGCGCCTTTACGTTGCTGAGCTTCTGGCTGATGGGCAACCTCATCTACACCGGCCAGAATGACCGGGCCATGGACTTTTTCCACGAGGTGATCACAACCCAGTCGAACCACCTGGGATTGCTCGCCGAGATGTTCGACCCCGTTACCCAGCGTCAGCTCGGCAACTTCCCACAGGCCTATTCGCACATAGGCCTCATCCACACCGCGCTCAACCTGTCCGGCTTCATAGCCGACACGCCCACCAGGTTGCGGCCTCCCTCGCCCTGACAGGCCGGCGGCTCACCGCCCTCTCAGAACGTCACACCGCCTGCGGGGAGTCCACGTGCGTGGGCACGCCTTCCGCCTCGAACGCCGCGTCGATGCGGGCGCGCGTTTCGTCGTCCAGCTTCCAGCCCGCGGCGGCCACGTTCTCTTTCAGCTCGCGCTCGTTCCTGACGCCGACCAGTCCTACGGATACCGCCGGGTGTCCGGTCGTCCAGGCGATGGCGAGCTGCGCGACGCTTCTGCCGTGGTCGGCGGCGATGGCTTTCAGCCGTTCGACGACCCGCAGCTCCTTCGCGAACTCCTCCGCCTGGAACAGCGGAAGCCCAAACGCGACCCCGCGGTGACGCCAGTCCCCCTCGCCGAACGTCGTGTCCGGCGTGAACGCGCCGGACAGCAGGCCGAAGCCGAGCGTGCCATACGCCATGAACCCGATGTTCCGCTCGGCGCAGAAGGGTAGCACCGCGGACTCCATCCGCCGGTCGAACATCTGGTATCCCACCTGGTTGGCCGCGAGGTGGCCGTATCGCTCGCACTCGGCCATCATCTCAGGCGTGAAGTTCGACACGCCGTAGTGCCTTATCTTGCCGTCTTCCTTCAGTCTGTTGAGCGCCGACATCGTCTCCTCGAAGGGCGTGTCGTGGTCGGGCCAGTGTATGAGCAGCAGGTCAAGGTAGTCGGTTTCCAGGCGCTGGAGGCAACCCTCCGTCCGCGCTATCACGTGGTCGTACTTGGAGTTGCGCCCGGCGTTCCGGTTGTCCTCGTCGTACTGGAAGCCCACCTTGCTGACGAGAACCACGTCGCCGCGCCTGTTGCCCAGAGCCTTAGCGAGCAGTATCTCGGAGTGGTACGGCCCGTAGACCTCCGCGGTATCGAACAGCGTAATGCCGTGATCGATCGCCGCGTGCACAGCCATTGCCGCCTCGTCCACGTCGATGTGCCCGTACATCGTTGTGCTCATCTCCCACGTGCCAAACCCGATGGCCGACGTGTACAGGCCGCTGTCCCCGAGTTGCCTCTGTTCCATGTGATCTCCCTTCCGTATCGAGCGATCGCATCCCCACGGCCTTGCGGCAATGCCGCTTCAGCGGGACGGCGCGCCCTGCGCCTGTGGGCCGTCCACACGCAGCGAGATTACGTCGATTCCGTAGTACTTATGGTGGTTGATG
>DAOUJZ010000079.1:0-88656 GCA_034421955.1 Dehalococcoidia bacterium
AGCGCATCCTAGTTTATCCACGAAGGGCACGAAGGGGCACGAAGGGGGAAGGGAAAAGTGGAGAGCGTTAGGTTCGGAGCACGAGTGTGACGATGACGCCGACCTGGGCGAGCGCGATGGTGACGCCTCCGCCCAGCATGGCGAGTATGAGCCGGTCGATGCGGGCGTTGACCGCGTCGATGCGGGCGTTGACTGCGGCCAGACCTTGCCGCAGGTCTTCTCGACCTGCGGCGAGACCTTCCCGCAGGTCTTCTCGTAGTCCGACCATGGTGGCGGCCTGCTCCTCGGTGCGCCCTTCTAGCACGCCGAGGCGGGATTCGGTAGTCATGGGGCGGCCCCTTTCGCCCGTCAGTATAGCAGAAGTGAGTCGTGGATAGTGGTTAGTGGAGAGGCCCCCTCACCTCAATCCTCTCCCGCGCGGGGGAGAGGAGGACTTGATGGCGGCGGGCGGGTTGCAAACCCGCCCCTACCGGATGTCGGTGTAGAATGTGATTGGGGCGTGTTGGTGGATGGCTAATGTCACGAAAGGAGGAAATGAGGAGTGACGCCTGCGGAGAGGTTACGGGAGCGAATCGAGCGGAGGGAGGCGGTGGTGTGCGTGGTTGGCCTGGGCTACGTGGGGCTGCCGCTGGCGGTGACGTTCGCGGAGGCGGGGTTTCGGGTGGTGGGGGTGGATACGGACGCGGAGCGGGTGGCGGCGGTGAACGCGGGGCGGTCGCACGTGCCGGACGTGGCGTCGGAGGCGGTGGCGCGGCTGGCGCTCGACGAGGGCAGGCTGAGCGCGGCGACGGGGTACGACGCGGTGGGCGAGGCGGACGCGGTGCTGATTTGCGTGCCGACGCCGCTGGGGAAGACGCGGGACCCGGACGTGTCGTACATCGTGGCGGCGGCGAGCGAGGTTGCGCCGCGGCTGCGGGAGGGGGCGCTGGTGGTGCTGGAGAGCACGACGTATCCGGGGACGACGGAGGAGTTGGTGCTGCCGCGGCTGGTGGAGGGCGTCGGGCGGGTTACAAACCCGCCCCTACCGGGCCTTGCCGGTGAGAGGGGGAAGGGACATTCGGTGGAGCGTCACCCCCATCCTAGCCTTCCCCCGTCAAGGGGGAAGGGACAGAAAGAGGTTGGGCGGGACTTTTTTTTGGCGTTTTCGCCGGAGCGGGTGGACCCGGGGCGGGAGGACTGGACCATCGCCAACACGCCGAAGGTGATCGGCGGGGTGACGGCGGCGTGCACGGAGGCGGCGTCGTGCCTGTACGGGGCGGCCATCGAGCGGGTGGTGGCGGTGTCGTCGTCGCGGGCGGCGGAGATGGTGAAGCTGCTGGAGAACACGTTCCGGGCGGCGAACATCGCGCTGGCGAACGAGATGGCGATCATGTGCGACCACCTGGGCCTGGACGTGTGGGAGGTGATCGACGCGGCGTCCAGCAAGCCGTTCGGGTTCATGCCGTTCTACCCGGGGCCGGGGCTGGGCGGCCACTGCATCCCGGTGGACCCGCACTACCTGGTGTGGAAGATGCGGACGCTGGGGTACACGGCGCGGTTCATTCAGCTCGCGGACGAGATCAACTCGGCGATGCCGCAGCACGTGGTGCTGGAGGTCACGCGGGCGCTGGGGAGCGAGGCCAAGCCGCTGAACGGGGCGCGGGTGCTGGTGCTGGGCGTGGCGTACAAGCCGGACGTGGGGGACACACGGGAGTCGCCGGCGCTGGACCTGATACACCTGCTGAGGCAGCAGGGTGCGGTTGTGGCGTACCACGACCCGCTGGCGCCGTCGCTGCGTGAGGCGGGGCTGGAAATGGCGAGCGTGGGCACGGAGGGCGAGCCGACGCTGGGGGAGGCGCTGGCATCGGCGGACTGCGTGGTGGTGGTGACGGACCACAGCAGCTACGACTGGGCGGACGTGGTGGCGCAGAGCCGGCTGGTGGTGGACACGCGGAACGCGGTGGCGCGGGCGGGGGTGTCGGGGGCGTCGGGCGCGAGGGTGTTCAAGCTGTGAGGGGAGTGGCACCGCCCCTGGATTCCCGCTTTCGCGGGAATGACGGTGGGGAAAGCGGGAATGACGGAATGGAAGGCGCGGGAGATGGAAGGGAAGGCGGAATGGGACTTCCGGTGCTGGGCGGATGTGCGGGATAGCGGGGGTCGTTTACCGGGATGGGCGGCCGGTGGACCGCGGGCTGGTGGCGCGTATGGGGGCGTGCCTGCGGCACCGGGGGCCGGACGACGAGGGCGTGTACACGGGCGGCGGCGCGGGTCTGGCGCACACGCGGCTGAGCATCATCGACCTGAGCGAGAGCGGGCGGCAGCCGATGCGGTCGGAGGACGGCCGGTACGTCGTCTCGTACAACGGGGAGGTGTACAACTTCCAGGAGATGCGGCACACGCTGGAGCGCCTGGGCCACGAGTTCCGGGGGCGGTCGGACACGGAGGTGGTGCTGCGGGCGTTCGTGGAGTGGGGGGAGTCGTCGTTCGCGATGCTGGAGGGGATGTTCGCGCTGGCGGTGTGGGACGAGGCGGAGCGGCGGCTGCACCTGGCGCGGGACCGGTTCGGGATCAAGCCGCTGTACTACCACGCGGACGCGGAGCGGGTGGTGTTCGGGTCGGAGATCAAGGCGCTGCTGGCGTCCGGCGAGGTGGGTCGCGAGCTGGACTGGGCGGGTCTGCACGAGTACCTGTACTACAACACGGCGCTGGGAGAGCGGACGATGTTCGCGGGGGTGCGGAAGCTGGAGCCGGGGCACGCGCTGACGCTGGACGACGAGGGCGCGCGGGTGTGGGAGTACGCGTCGGTGTTCGACGTGGAGGCGGTGGAGGACGACTACGCCACGGCGGTCGAGCGGGTGCGGGAGCTGCTGGAGCGGGCGGTGAAGGCGCACCTGGTGAGCGACGTGCCGGTGGGGGTGTTCCTGAGCGGGGGCATCGACTCGTCGGCCATCACGGCGTTCGCGGCGAAGCACTACGGGGGCAGGCTCAAGACGTTTTCGGCGGGGTTCGACTTCGACCGGGGAGTCAACGAGCTGCCCAAGGCGCGGGCGGTCGCCGAGCACTTCGGGACGGACCACCACGAGCTGCACGTGTCCGGCGGCGACGTGTCCGGGGTAATCGAGCGGCTGGTGCGGTGCCACGACCAGCCGTTCGGGGACGCGGCGAACATCCCGCTGTACCTGCTGTGCGAGCAGCTCGGGGACGGCAACAAGGTGGTGCTGCAGGGCGACGGGGGCGACGAGGTGTTCGCGGGGTACAAACCACACTCTCTCATGGCGATGGAGCGGTGGGCTATGCCATTCGTCCGGGCGACTTCGTGGGCGCTGCCGATAGTTCCCGGTTGGGTGCCTTACTTCCACACGGTGCAGCGCCTGAACACGCCGGACCGCTCCGTCCGATACGCCAGGGTCATTGCCGATGGCAGGGTCGGCGAGAAACCAGGCCGCGTCTTCGCGTTGGGCGCACAGGCGATGTTGGAAGCCAGCGATCCGTTCGCGCGGTACCGCGAGATGTACCACAGGTTCGCGACGCTTGATAGCGCGCAGCGAACGGTATACACGGATTCCGCCGTCATACTGCCGGACCTGTACTTCGAGAAGGTGGACAAGGCGACGATGGCGCACGGCGTGGAGGTTCGGGTGCCGCTGGTGGACACGCGGCTGGCGGCGTACGTGATGGGGCTGCCGTCGAAGTACAAGATACGGTGGCTGCACAAGAAGCGCATCCTGCGGCGGGCTCTGCGGGGCGTGGTGCCGGACGCGATACTGGACATGCCAAAGGTGGGGTTCGGGGTGCCCGCGGGATACTGGCTGAGTACCACGCTGGCCGGATACATGAAAGAGGTGCTGCTGGATGATGCGCGACGTAGCGCGTCGCTGTTCGACACAGCGGTGCTTCGGACGCTCATCGACGACCACGTGGAGGGACGGCGGGACAGCGGCCGATTCCTGTACAGGCTGCTCAACCTGGCGCTGTGGTACGACGAGTACGGAATCGCAGCGTGACGGACGCGGCAGGCTCGCGGGGCCACGCGATGTTCGTCATCAGCGGGCTGGAGCGCGGGGGAGCGGAGAGGCAGCTCGTCATCGTGGCCAACGCGCTGGCGGCGCGCGGGTGGAGGGTCACGGTGTTGTCCTACCTGACCTTTTCCGAGACATCGCTACGCGCGGAGGTGGATGAGGCGAGAGTGCGGCTGGTGAGCCTGAACGCCAGCGGCGGGCTGGGCAAGTTGGCGGGACTGGCCAGGGCCGCTGGCATCGTGCGTCGGGCGAGGCCGGACGTGCTGGTGGGGTCCATGTTCCACGGCATCATGACGGTGCGAATGGCCGGTCGGCTTTGTGGCGTGCCGGCGGTGGTGTCGGCAGTCCGCAACGAGGTCCACGGGCGGATGAGGGAACGGGCGCTGGGCGTCACGGGGCGACTGACGGATGCGGTGACGGTCATGTCGGAGAGCCTGGCGTCGCGGCTCGCCGAGAGGGGCGTGGCATCGCGCTCGCGGCTGGTGGTCATTCCAAACGCGGTAGAGGTAGGGCGGTATGTCGACGGGGGATGCAGCCCGGAGAGGCGGCGGGCGCTGGGGGTCTGCGACGACGAGTTCGCGTGGCTGGCCGTGGGTCGGCTGGCTCCCCAGAAGGACTACGCCGGGCTGCTGCGGGCGTTCGGGGCGCTTGGTGAGAGGCGGGCGCGGCTGTGGATCGCGGGGGATGGGCCGCTGCGGGGGGAGTTGGCGCGGCTGGTGGAGGAGCTGGGTCTGTCGGAGCGGGTTCGGCTGCTGGGGCTGCGGGACGACATGGCGGCGCTGTACGGGGCGTGCGACGCGCTGGTGCTGTCGTCGGCGTGGGAGGGAATGCCGAACGTGGTGCTGGAGGCGATGGCGTCGGCGAGGCCGGTGGTGGCGACAGCGGTGGGCGCCGTGCCGGAGATGGTGGCGGACGGCGAGACGGGGTTCGTCGTGCCGCCGGGCGACCACGCCGCGCTTGCGGGCGCAATGGGGCGGATGATGGACCTGGCGCCGGAGGAGCGGCGAGCGATGGGCGAGGCGGGGCAGCGGGCCGTGCGGGAGCGGCATTCGGTGGAGAGCGTCGTGGACGGATGGGAGGAGCTGTTCGGGCGTCTGCTGGAGGACAAGGCGCGGTGACGGAGCTGCCGCGGTCGGTTGCCATCACGTCGAACTCGGGCGAGCGGCTGGTCCGATTCCGCGCGCCGATAGTGCGGGCGCTGGTCGAGCGGGGCGTGCGGGTGTACGCGGTGGCGCCGCCCGGCGAGTTCGCGAGAGAAATCGAGGCGCTGGGAGCGGAGTTCGTGGCGTGGCGGCTGAGCCGTGGCGGGGTCAACCCTTTCGCGGAGGCGGCGTCGTTGGCGTCGCTGGTGGGCATCTACCGTCGGCTGAGGCCGGACGTGGCGCAGCACTTCACCATCAAGCCGAACGTGTACGGGGCGATCGCAGGGAGGCTCGCGGGGGTGCCGGTGGTGGTGGGAGGTGTGACGGGGCTGGGATACGCATTCGCGGCAGGCGGGCGGCGGCGCGTAGTGATACGGTCGGTGGCGGGGATGCTGTGCCGGCTGACGGCGGCGCTGAGCGACGGCGTGACGTTTCAGACCGCGCACGACGCGGACGCGCTCTTCGGCTCCTCAGGGCGGCACAGGCGCAAGGCGTTGGTCGTTCCCGGTGGGTCCGGTGTGGACCTTGCCGAGTTCAGCCCTGAGTCGGTATGCGCGGACGCGCGGCGGGCGATGAGGAGCGTGCTTGGTATACCGGAGGGCGCGCCGGTGGTGACGATGGCGTCGCGGCTGCTGTATGACAAGGGGATCGTGGAGTTCGTGGAGGCGGCGCGGGCGGTCAGGGCGCGTAGGCCGGACGCGGTGTTCGTGCTGGCGGGAGCGCGTGACCCGGGTAACCGGGAGTCGGTCACGGAGCGGGACCTGGCGGCGTGGGGCGAGTCGGGCGACGTGGTGTTGCCCGGTCACGTGGGCGACGTGCCGTGCCTGCTGGCGACAACGGACGTGGTCGCTCTGCCCTCCTACCACGAGGGCGTGCCGCGGGCGCTCATCGAGGCGGCGGCGATGGGGAGGGCCATCGTGGCGACGGACATACCGGGCTCCGCGGCGGTGGTGGAGGACGGGGTGAACGGGACGCTGGTGCCGCCGCGGGATGCCGCCGCGCTGGCGGGCGCTATCGGGGCGCTGCTGGATGACGCGGAGATGCGGGACAGGTATGGCTGCGCTGGTCGGCGGAAGGCCGAGCGGGAGTTCGACGAGAGGGCGGTGGCGGCGCGGTACGTGGCTGAGTATGCGCGGCTGTGGGGGGACAGGGGCGCCGAGCTGGTGTGAGTGTGTGGTGGGTTTCGGCGAGTCGGTCCGGAATCTCGAAGCGAGCGTTGCGGTCGGCGCCGTCACCCCCATCCTAGCCTTCCCCCATCAAGGGGGAAGGGACTAGATGGGTCAGTGGCGTTTCTCCGTGGTGTACAATTGCCTTCGCTATCAGTCTACGAAGGGGGACTTCGAGATGCAGAGTTCGCAGACAGCCTCTCGCGTCTTGTATCACCGTGTCGAGGCCGGTGTTTCGCTGGTGTCCGACTTGGAGGCGTTCGCTTTGGCGGAGGGGATCACACATGCCGCCATCACGTCGTGCATCGGAAGCCTGCGCCAGTTGAAGCTGAGGAACCTGTGCAGGCACGACGCCGAGGGTTCGCCGGAGTTCGAGAGGACCACGTTGGACGAGAATCTTGAACTGGTGAGCGCAGAGGGGTACGTCCAGCCGCTGCCCGAGGGCGGGATCCGCGTGCACGTGCACCTGGCCGCAGCCCGCCCGTCCGGCGAGATGATAGGCGGGCACTGCGAGGACGCCACGACCTACACCGGCGCGTACCTGTACCTGAACGTGCTGGGAGAGGCTTGATTCCGACGGCGCCGGGAGAGGGTTACGGGCGGGGCGACCTTGAGATGGACAGGCGTCTCTGGAGGCTCGCCCGTGGCAGCGGCATGAGCAGGCGGCGGTTCCTGCAACTGCTTGCCGCGGGAGGCGCGGCGGCGGTACTGGCGGCCTGCGCGGGCGACGTGGCGACCGTGGTGGAAGAGACCGGTGAGGCCGAGACGAGGGCGTGGTTCAAGGACCCCGCGCCGTTCATCGTGCGGTCCGGCAGCCTGGAGTCGCGGCTCGAGAACATGCGGGGCTTGATTACTCCCATCCGGCTGTTCTTCGTCCGCAACAACTCTGAAGGTATTGACCTGGACGTCTCCTCGTGGCGGCTTTCGATCGAGGGCGACGCCATCGGCAATCCGCTGGAGTTGTCCTATGCGGACCTACTGAACATGCCAAGTACAACGCTGGTCTCGTACCTGGAGTGCGCGGGCAACCAGCGGGCCATGTTCGGGCTGGTGAACGGGCAGCAGGCCGAGGGCACGCAGTGGGAGCGCGGGGCGGTCGGCAACGCGGAGTGGACGGGGGTGCGGATGCGGGACGTGCTCGATCTTGCCGGCATGACCAGGGACGCGGAGAGCGTCCTGTTGGTGGGACTGGACGAGAACTCGCCTGAAGGTGGCTTCCGGCGGGCGATGCCGGTTGGCAAAGCGATGGACCCCGGCACTCTTCTGGCTTACGGCATGAACGGCGACACGCTGCCGAGAGACCACGGATACCCGTTGCGAGCGGTCGTGCCGGGATGGGTCGGCAGCTCGTGGATAAAGTGGCTGGGTCGCATCGTCGTATCGTCCGAGCGGCACTGGACGCGCAACAACACTAGCTCGTACGTGCTCATTGGCGACGGCAACCCGCCGGAAGGTCAGGCGGAGGGAGTAGTGGTCACCGCGCAGACTGTCAAGAGCGCGCTGGCGCTGCCGTGGCCCGCTGAGATTCCGTCTTCGTGGCGGCGCATTCACGGATATGCGCACTCCCCTCACGGGATCGCCGGGGTGGAATGGAGCACGGATACCGGGTCAACGTGGAGCGACGCGGAGGTCAACGTTCCTGCGTCGCCATATTCGTGGGCCCGGTTCGAGTTCGCGTGGTCGGCTGATCCGGGTGAGTACACCATTATGACGCGCGCCACGGACGGGGCCGGGAACACGCAACCGGACGCTGTGCCGTTCAACCGGAAGGGCTACCTGTTCAACCAGCCGCTGCCTCATCCGGTGACCGTGGTGTGAGGCGGGGCTTCACCCCCATCCTGACCTTCCCCCTGCGAGGGGGAAGGGACTTTCGGACGTGGCGCGGCGCATGTGCGATAATGTAGCGGACGAGACAAGACTTAGCCGCACAGGATGACAGATGACCGCGACACAGACCGACGCCAGCCAACTTCTCGAAACCGCGATGGAGATCGCGGCACGAGTGCGGGACGCCGGCGCCCGCATTGAGGCGGAGCGGCGTATTCCGGTGGAGCTGTCGGATGAGCTGGCCGACAGGGGGTTCTTTCGGCTGCTGCTGCCCAGGTCGCTGGGGGGCGCGGAGCTGGAGCACCCGGACTTTCTGAAGATTGTGCGGGTGTTTGCCGAGGCGGACGCCAGTGTGGGATGGTGCATAAACCAGAACAACGTCTTTTCGACGAACTCGGTGCGGGTGTCGCGAGAGACCGCCACGGAGATATGGGGCGTCCAGAGGAACGTGGTCACGAACGGGCCGCCGATTCCGAGTTCGAGGGCGGACGTCGTCGAGGGAGGATACCGGCTGAGCGGGCGGTGGAACTTCAGCAGCGGCATACCGCACGCCACGTGGGTCGCGGCGCTGACGCCGGTGTACCGGCCGGGCGAGTCGGAGCCGTCCGAGATGCGGACGCTGCTTCTCCCCAAGAGCCAGGTTACGGTTCTGGACGTGTGGCATGTCGGCGGGCTGAGAGGTACCGGCAGCCACAGTTTCGAGGCGAACGGCGTGTTCGTGCCGGCGGCTTGCGCGTATCCCGGCGACGCGCCCTCAAGCGAGCCGGGGCCGATCTATATCATCCCGACGACGCTGTTGTTCTGCTCGGGATTCGCGAACGTCGCGCTGGGCGCGTCGCGAGCGGCGCTCGACGATGCGATAGCGATGACGAGGCGCAGGACGCAGCACTTCCAGCAGGAGAGGATGAGCGAGCTCGCGACGACGCAGCGGATGGTTGGGCAGGCGGAGGCCAGGTGGAACGGAGCGCGGGCGTTTCTTGACGAAGCAGCGTCGGCGATGTGGGCGGGTGCAAAGGCGAATCTCTCGCTGACGATGGCGGAGCGGATGGCCGTCCGGTTGGCCAGCACGCACGCTATCCGGGAGGCCGCCGAGGTGGTGGATGTGGCGTACTCGCTGTTCGGCTCGCGTGCCATATTCGCGGAGGGGCCGGTGCTGCGCCGCTTCCAGGACGTGCATACCATCACCCAGCAGGTTCAGGGGCGGCTGAGTCACTATGACACGGCGGGGCAGTTCTACCTCGAAATGAAGCCAGAGGGCATATTCTAGCCGCCAGCGGGTGGGCCGGACTTGAAAAATGCGGTAGAAACACGTATACTCCTATATAGTACACGTACACTACATAGGGAGCGTCAGACTAGGATGAAACAGAAACTGACCATCACCGTTGATGCCGAACTGGTGCCCAAGGCCAAGCGTTACGCCAAGTCGAAAGGCGTGTCCTTGTCGTCGCTTGTCGAGCAGTCCCTCAAGGAGATGGCCGGCGAGTACTCCACGACGTTCTCTTCGCGCTGGCGGGGCAGATTCCAGGCCGCGGAACGCGAAGACGATCCTCGATACGACAGGCTGGCAGAGAAGTATCTCAGTTGATACTTCTCGACACCGACGTCCTGATCGACCTCGCCCTGGACAGGGAACCGCACTCCGAGCATGCTTCGGAGGTGCTGGACCACATTGAACACGGCGGTGAGGGCGCGGCCATCGCCTGGCATTCGGTCTCGAACCTGTACTACATCGTGTCACCCACGCTCGGTGGCGCCAACGCACGCGACTTCATCGTGGAGTTGACACGCTTCGTCGGAGTGGCCAGCACCGATACCGCAGGGATTCGCTACGCTGCCGAGCTTCCGATGAAGGACTTCGAGGACGCGATGCAGGTGGCGGCCGCCCTTGCCTGCGGCGCCAGGCAGATCGTGACCAGAAACGTGCGGGACTACGAACGCTCCCCTGTTCCGGCTATCACGCCGCAGCAAGTGCTGAGCGGACTGTTCTGACTCATGGGAACGAAGAATGGAAGTTGGAGAAGACTACTAATGCGATTGTCGACCAGATCCTGGTTTGTAGTCCCAATGATCTTGGCGGTTGTGATGCTGGCCGCGGTGGCCTGCGGCCGGGGCGAAGAGGATGAGCCATTCAGAATAGGCGTCATGGAGTCGCTGACGGGGCCGGGCGAGACCTACGGCACGGTGGCGAATCAGTCCAAGCAGATGGCGGCGGACGAGATAAACGCCGCAGGCGGGATCGACGGGCGGCGGCTGGAGCTGGTGGTGGAGGACTCGCAGTGCAGCGCCAAGGAGGCAATCGCCGCGTACAGGAAGCTGACCGACGTGGATGGCATCAAGATCATACTGGGCACCTCGTGCAGCGGGGCCATGCTCGGCGTCGCGCCGCTGGCGGAAGAGGAAGGCGTGATCCTGTTTTCGGGACTGGCGAGCAACCCGGACATTGCCAACGCGGGCGACTACATCTTCCGCACGCAGATAAGCGACATCGAGGTGGGCATAGTGACCGGCAACGTGTTGTGGGCGGACGGGGTGCGCACACTGGCGACCATCACGGAGTCCACGGACTATGCCGAGGGAGTCAGGCGCAACTCGGTGGCCCAGTTCGAGAAACTGGGCGGAAGGGTGGTTGCCGCGGAGAAGTTCGCGTCCGACGTGACCGACTTCCGGTCGCAGCTCCAGAAGCTGTTTGCCGCGAACCCGGACGCGCTACACCTGGCGCCGCAGGCTGAGTTCACGGCAGGGACTATCATCAAGCAGGCGCGCGAGGTGGGATACGATGGCCCCATCTACGCGGAGACGGTGTCGGTGGGAACGACGGCGCTGGAGATCGCGGGGGACGCGGCGACAGGAATGAAGGCGGTCACCGCCGACCTCGACCCGAACAACGAGAAGGCGCAGGAGGTGCTGGCCAACTTCAGGGGACGCTACAACTACGTCACGCTGCCGTGGCACCTGGGCTCCGCCTACGATGACGTGTACATCGCCGCCGAGTGCCTGAAGCAGACCGGGGACGACCAGGACGCGGACGGTTTTCGCGACTGCATGTACGCCATCACGTGGAGCGGGGCGATAGGCGACGACTACAGCTTCGACGAGCAGGGCGAAGTCGTCGGCCTTTCCAGAGTGGTGGTGGAGGTGCTGCCGACGGCGGAGCGTGCAGACGACAAGAAGTACAGGGTGCTTCCCTGAACATCACCCCTCATCCGTTCGACAAGCTAAGGGCAGGCTCTGACCCATTCGGCAGACTCGGGGCAGGCTCTTCTCCCATCAGGAGGGAAAGGAATGGCCGACTCTCTAGCGAGTGTTCTGCGTCAGCATGAAGCCATTGCCTTCGGTGTCCGCGAGGAAAGAGAGGATGATGCCCTCCCCTGCCCGGTTCTCCGGCGGCTGCACTACCCTGCCGCCGCCGCCGCTCACCTCGTCGCAGGCGGCGGCAACGTCGCCGACGGTGAAAGAGAGGCCAGTCTGGCGATACTCGCCGTCGCCTCCTCCGTGGAGGGCGACCACGGCCTTCTCGCCACCCAGCTCGGCCCAGCCGCCGTAGTTCACCCGCAGCTCCAGTCCAATCACGTCTCGGTAAAAGGCTATGGCGCGGTCCATGTCCTGGGCCATAAGCATGAAGACCGTCTTTTGAACTTCCATGACTCACCTCTCGTGGCGACGACGTTAACAGTGAGAGGGCAAATGTCGCCAACGCGACGGGCTAGATTATCATCAAGGCCCAAATGATAGTCAAGGTGATGGAGAGGCGGGTGTGCACCGGGCGGGGACCGCGGGTAGGACCCAGAGCCGCGTCGCGGGCAGTTGTCGAACATCGAACCGCTTCCGCATTGACGTTTGGCTCGGCTGTGAGATACATTCAGCCTCGCAGCGCAACGAGTTTACGTCGCTCGATGGAGCGCGGTCTTTCACCTTTTGAATCATGAACATACCGACTGCATATCTATCGGGTTACGAGAAGGCCCGCGTGGTGGACCGTGAGCTTGCGGAAACCTACGTCTCTCACACCACCATCGGCGACCCGGTTATGGACAGCCTGTTGGAGGAGTTGCAGGGCCTCGAACAGAGCGACGTCCACCGCTTCATTCGCGCGGGTATGGACGAGGACCTCGCCGAACTTCGAAAAGCTCCCCAGGCGGTGCGCGAATTCTTCGTCGACGCCCCGCAACCGGAGCCGGATTGGCTGGACCACAGCGCCTTTGGCCCCGGCATTCGCGCCTTTCACAGAAACTCGGGACTGGTGTTGGCCGCGTTTGTCGCGGGCGCCCTAATCGAGGGCTTTTCCACGCTGATAAGCAGGTCGTTCGTGCAGACGGGGCGGATCTTCGACAACGGAGTCTGGCGCCTCAAGCAGAACAACCGCCACCAACTGGAGATATTCTGGCCCGGCGGTCTCCTGCGCCAGGGCGAGGGATGGAAGCTGTCGGTCCGAATACGATTCGTTCACGGGCAGGTGCGGCTACTGCTGGGTCAAACCGAGGAATGGGACTGGAATGCCTGGGGAGTTCCGATCAGCGCGGCGCACGTGGGCTACGCCACCGCCTGCTTCGCCTCGCGTTCGGTGAAGCACTCGACCACTCTGGGCGCCCACTACAGCACGGAGGAGCGGGCCAGTTTTCACGCCGCGTGGCGCTATGCGGGGTACCTGATGGGAGTGCCGGAGTCGATTCTGTACACCGACGAGGCTCACGCCAACCGGATCTTCGATATCGGCAATCTGTGCGAGCCCGATCCGACCGAGGACGCGATCCTCATGACGAACGCTCTCATCAACTCCGCTCCGCTGGTGGCGGGAATCGAGGAGCCTGAGAGCCGCAAGAAGCTGGTCCAGAGGGTGATATATCCGGTTTCGAGGGGGCTTATCGGCAAGGAGCTTGCCGACGTACTCCGATTTCCGAACCGGGGAGTACCGTTTCCCATCTTCGCGTTTCGGGTGGACCAGTTCATCAAGCGCGTAATTGCGAAATTGACGAATCAACCCATCACGGGTTTCACGGGGCTCCTGGAGACGTCAGCTTACGACAACTCAGGCGTTAGCTACAGGCTGCCGGACCACGCCCACGCGGAACGCTCGGGATGGTGGTGAGGGACGCCGGCGCCGCTATCCGGTGAAGGGGTTGCCGTACTTCTCGGAGTGGACCAGCTCGGAGACCGGCTTGCGGGGGACGCCGCGGCCTCGGAAATCGTCGCGGCGATAGCCGAACGGAATCACCGTTACCAGGAACGATCCCTCGGGTATGCCCAGCGCCTCTGCTATAGTCGCGCGCTGGTCGTCGGTCAGGGTGACGTAGCAGGTGCCCATACCCTCGGACCACGCGACGAGCTCCATCTGTTGCAGCGCGCGGCCCGCATCCATGAGTGGCTGATCCGCGTTCTCCATGACGATGGCGATGGCGAGCGGGGCGCGCGCGAGGAAGCCGCCGGAGCCGGCGGTTTCGCCGAGCTTTACGAGCGTGTCGCGGTCCCGGATGACGATGAAGCGCCAGGGCTGCTGGTTGCGCGAGCTTGGGGACCAGCGGGCGGCGTTCAGCAGCTTGGCGAGCGACTCGTCGGTGACTGGTTCGGGCTTGAATTCGCGCACGGTGCGGCGAGTTCTCAGGGTCTCGTAAACGTCCATGTTCTGCCTCCTGGTATTGTTGCCTTGCCATGATACACGTTGCCGCGCCCCGGGTCGCGAAAGAGGATCGCGCAGACGCGAAGAAGGCGCTCCGGCAGGGTTCTCCGGAGCGCCTTCCGATTCCGTGGTTTCCCGGACCGGAGTTAGCCGGCGGAGACCTCGTTCAGCTTGCCAGTCGCGCAGTCGTAGACGAAGCCGCGCACCGAGTCCTTGACAGGGATGAACGGGCTGGCCTTGACGCGGGCGATGGACTGTCTCACGTCGTCATCGAGGTCGGGGAACGCCTCCATCGCGAAGGAGGGCCTCAGGCCGGTGTCGGCGTAGATGGCGTCCTTCACGTCGTCGTCCCGGAATGTGAGCATGCCGCAGTCGGTGTGGTGAATGATGATCACCTCGCGGGTACCGAGAAGGCGCTGCGAGATAACGAGCGAGCGAATTGCGTCGTCGGTGACCACGCCGCCGGCGTTGCGGATGACGTGGGCGTCGCCCGCTTCGATGCCCAGCAGCCTGTGCGTATCCAGCCGTGCGTCCATACAGGCCACCACTGCCAGGCCCTTCGCGGGCGGCAGTGGGAGATCCCCCTTATCGAAAGCCTCGGCGTAGCGCGCGTTGTTCTCCAGCAGTTCGTCGGTAGCCGACACAACAACCTCCTTGTGGTTCTATTGAGACCGTCCAGTCTCATCGAACCTAGTTTAACAGGCGAGATGGACGGAATGTCAAGTGCGGGATCAGCCCGCTGCGCCCATTGGGCGCCGGTCCGAGGTGTGCGGGTCTGTTGACGGCGCTCGCGATGTTGAGCAATACTGTGGGCCGCGCGAAGGTCGCCATGCGGCGACGCGCATTGCCTCGAGATCGCGAGTAACTGCCTGGGGAGCCGGTCTGTTGGCGTCTGCCCCGACAAACGACCACATCCGCTACGAGCCGGACGAAAAGTGCTCCCTGTGGCTGTCCATCGTGGTGGGTGCCCAGGGCATCATGCTGGTTCTAGCGCCCACGGTGCTGATTGTCGCCATAACCGTGCAGGCGTCCGGGCAGGGCGAAGAACTGCTGTCCTGGTACGTGTTCGCTGCGCTCATAATCGTTGGCGTCGTGACGGCACTGCAAGCGTCGCGCCTTCGGCGTTTCGGCGCGGGTCACCTGGTAATCACGGGCGCCACTCCCAACTACATCGCGGTGTCCGTTCTCGCGCTGGAACAGGGTGGGCCGCCGCTGCTCGCCAGCCTGATCGTCGCTTCCGCGCTTTTCTTCTTCGCCATCGCAACCTGGCTGTCGCACCTGCGCCGCGTGATAACGCCGACCGTCTCCGGCACGATGCTCATGCTGATAGCGGCGACGATAGTACCCTTCGGAATCGAAAGCCTCACGGACTTGCCCGAGGGCGGGTCGAGACCGGCGGCGCTGGCGGTGGCGGCGATTACTATCTTGGCGTCGACCGCGTTGGCGCTGCGCGCTCCACGTTCCTGGCGGCCCTGGTCGCTGATTATCGGCATCGCCATCGGCTGCGGCACGGCCGCGGCGCTCGGGATTTACGAGTTAGACAACCTGTACGGCGCGCGCTGGGTCGGACTGCCCGACGGCGGCTTTCCCGGATTGCACCTCACGCCGGACGTAAAGTTCTGGGCGCTGCTGCCGATGTTCCTGATAGTGACTCTGGTGCAGTCCATCAAGAGCATCAGCGACAGCGTGGCGATTCAGCGCGTGTCGCGCCGCCGGCCCCGAGCGACGGACTTTCGACTCGTGCAAGGCTCCATCCACGCGAACGCCGCCGGTACGATGCTCTCGGGGCTGGCCGGCACGCCGCCAACCTCGCTCTACTCGTCGTTCACCGCGTCGCTGGTAAACCTGACGGGAGTGGCGGCGCGCAGTGTCGGCTACACCATTGCGATTATCCTCATCGTTCTCGCCTTCTCCCCCAAGCTGACGGGCGCGCTGCTCACCATACCGAGCCCGGTGATGGGCGCGTTTCTGCTCATCGCCCTGGGGGTGCTCTTCGTCGAAGGCCTGGCCAGCATCACGCGATCGGGTCTGGACCCCGCCAAAGCCTTCGTCATAGGTCTGTCGCTCGTCGCGGGGCTGGGGTTGCAGAGCACTAACGTGTTCTCGGGAATACTGGCAGACCCGTGGGACGTGTTGTTCGGCAACGGCATTACGGCGGGGGCGGCCACAGCGATAGGCCTTACGGTGTTCCTGGACCTGACCAGCAGGCGGCCGAGGCGAATGCGGGCGCGGCTGGATATGGCTGAGTTGCCGGCGATCGACACGTTCCTACGGGACGTGGCCGCGCAGATGCGGTGGGACGAGGCGTCCACTCAGCGGCTGCGGTCGGCGGGCGAGGAGACGCTGACCAGCCTGCTCCAGCCCGCCAACGAGTTCTCCGACGGCGGGTCGGCTGGGCTGCTGATTGTCGCGAGGCCCGAGGGGGAGGCAGTGGAGCTGGAGTTCGTGTCGTCGGTGGAGGAGGAGAACCTGGGAGACCATCTGGCCTACCTTGGGGAGCAGGAGGAATCGGCGGACGGGCGGGAGATGTCGTTCCGGCTGCTGCGCCACTACGCCTCCACTGTGAGCCACCAGAAGTACCACGGGACGGATATCGTGACGGTGCGGGTCGATCGCTAGCGCGCTCGCGGACCCGCCGCGTGCGCGTTGAGTCAGGCGTGGGATACCTCGCGCAGATAGTCACGAACGAGGGCGGCGCACTGGCCGGGCTGTTCCAACTGGAGGAAGTGCGTCGCGTCGGGGAGGAAGTCGTAGTTGACGGTGAAGACGTCCCGGAGGTCGAGTGTAGGCAGATAGGAGTACGGTAGCGTGGGGTCGGCACCGATCACCTTGGTGGAGCACAACAGGGAGTCGAAGTCCACCAGGACGGCGTAGGTGCCGGCGTACTCTATCATCTGGGCCTCGTACTCGCGGGGGCACCGCAACTCGAAGCCGGCCCCGTCCTCGCTGTCGCGCAGCGTAGTCTCGGCGAACAGGTCAAGCACGCCGGACTCCATCCTCTGGAAGTTCGGGAGATACGAGAGCAACTCGGAGAACGTCTCCCTGGTTTTGAACAGGGGCGTTCGGCTCCGGGTCATCATGGCGAGTCGCATGGCGACCTCTTCGAACTCCTGGTGGCTTCGGCCCGGCTTGCAGAGCGGCGGGTCGAACAGGATGAGCGCCGCGAAGTCTACGCCCCTTTTCGAGGACAGCAAGGTGGTGAGTGCAGAGACGGAGTGAAACACGCCAACCCGGGGCTTTTCGCCGAAGTGAAGGTCAATCGCCTCCATGATCACGTCGTGGTCGTGTACGAGCGTGGGCAGGTTGTGGTTCCGCATGGAAGTGGCCGGATTCCAGCCGTGGTTTCGCAGGTCGTAGGCGATCAGGTCGAACTCCGCTTCGAGCTGCGACCAGAAGGGGTAGTACAGGTCGATGGAGAGGCCGTTGCCGTGGCTCATGACGAGCCTGGGACCGGAAGGGTTGCCGTGGCGACGCAGGGTGATTAGGGTCTCGTCGTCCATGCGCACGTCGTGAGTATAGAGGGGTTCGGGTACTTTCCAGAGGCGACCCGGTTCCTGCGCCAGGCTCATGTCCTTCGCCCGCGTGACAGCAGCCGGTCGACGTCGGCGTCCGTGAGCGTGCTGAAGTCGGGCCCGCACTCGTGGACGACGGCGGCAGCGAACGCTTCGCAGCCCAGGTCGTCCACCCGCCACGCGATGGATGGAAGCTGGGGAAAGCGGTAGACGGCGGAGGTCGCGCCGCGGCGCATGAGCGCCGGCGCCTCGAACTCGGCCGGGTCGAACGACAGGCCGGTGCCCAGGCCCTTGATGAGGGCCTCCTTGATTGTCCAGAGCCTGAAGAACAGCTGGATCATCCCGTCTCCGCATACACCTCTGAGGGCGCGTTGCTCGTTTTCTCCGAAAGCGGCTTCTATGAGCCTATCGAAGTCGCGGCGGTGTGTGCGCTCCTCGACGTCGACGCCGACGCGCCCCTCGTCGGCCAGGGCTACGAGGCCGTGGTTGCCGCCATGGCTCAGGTTGAAGCTGACAGGCGCGGGCGATCCGTTTACCAGGGCGAACGGCTTTTCGTGCACCCCCTCGCCGAACGTTAACTCAGAATTGAGACAACCGAGGCGTTCGCAGAGGATGGCGCGAATGGCGGCGCGGCACAGCGCGAACCTGCGACGGGCGCCAGTATGCACGAAACGGCCCCATCGCCGGCGCTCGTCAGGGTGCAGCGACTCGAATGCGATCTCCTCTCGGCCGACGTGGGGCGAGAGGTCGACGTGCGTGACACTGACGGCGCCGTAGGTTCCGAATGGGGCCAGCCAGCCGCCGGCCTCAAGCGCGGGCGGTGTGTGACGTGCCGTCACCGGCCAGTGGGCCGCTAGGCGGCTGCCGCGTCTATGAACTCCACGAGCTGGCCGAGGTTCTTGAGATCGGTGCACTGCTCGGGAGCGAACTTGATGCCGAACTCGGTCTGTACGACGCGCGCGAACGACACAAGGTCGAGAGACGACACGCCCAGCTCAACCAGACTCGAGGTCAGGTCCACAGACGAATCGACGGGCTTGCCGTCGACTTCCAGGTTCTCGCCTATCAGCTTTCTCAGTCGATCTTCGGTAGATGCCATTGTGTGAATCCTCCATTCATTTCTTGTTCTGATGGCTATTCGAAGCTCCAGACTAAATTTAGGACAACGTGAGCATACAAGTCAATGCCTGATGCGGGCGATCCATCCTACTGGAACCAGTGGCGCCTGCGCTGGAATGGGTAGGTCGGGAGGCCGACACGCCGGCGAGCCTCGCCGGCGAACAGGCCCTCGAACGCGATGGCGAACCCGGCCTCGTAGGCGCCCGCGACCGCGTCGACGAATCCAGCGTGGCCGCCGTCGGACTGACCCGACACTGGCGAAACCGCTGTGGCGACCAGCGTGGGCGGCCGGGCGGTCTCGGAGCCGTCCGGGGCGCGAGCCGGCCAGTCGGCCATGAGTCGCGTGCAAAGG
The DNA here is from genome assembly GCA_034421955.1 of Dehalococcoidia bacterium. GTDB lineage: Bacteria > Chloroflexota > Dehalococcoidia > Lucifugimonadales > CATOSD01 > CATOSD01. Next base: position 18,734 of record DAOUJZ010000079.1, read on the forward strand.
GTTGAGCCCGGCCCTATCTCGATCACGGCGTCAACTCCCAGGGAGGCGAGGGCCGCAGCGAGTTCGCTCGGCCTGGCGGTCTCGCGTGCCTGCCGGCGCCAGTAGGCCGCATCGAGCGGACTATCCGAGTCGACGAGCCGCGCGGTGACGCCGCTCACGATAGGCGTAGACGGCGGCGCGAGGGTGAGCGGAGTGATAGCAGCCTCAAGACCGTCGAGCGCCCTATCCGGGTCCACGCCAGGCAAGGCCCCCATCAGCGTGCCGCGCGCCAGGACGAACCGGAGGCCGTCCTCCAGGCTGAACACTCCCGCGGCCTGAGCGGCGGCGAGCTCGCCAGTGCCGACGCCCAGCACGACGCCTGGGCGAACGCCGATTGCCGCCCAGAGGGCGGTCTGGGCGCAGGCGAGGGCGTAGAGGGCCGGCTGCGCCCACGCCGCGTTGGCGAGATCGCCCGCGTCGCCGTCCCCGCCGAACATCACTTCGAGCAGTGACGTGCCGCGCTCGGAGTAGACGACGGCCTCGCACCTGTCCAGGACCGCGCGGGCTACAGGCTCGGTGTCGTACAGCTCTTTGCCCATGCCGGGCCGCAGCGAGCCGTCGTCGCCGTAGACGAACGCTGGTCTTGTCGCAGTCAGCGGCTCGAAGTCGCCTGACGCGGTGGTGGCGCCCGCGACCTTCCGGAGCGCCAGGCGGAGCGAATGGGCATCATCGAAGATAGCTGCCGCGCGGTGGTCGAAGTGGCTCCGGCCTATGGCCGCCGTCCAGGCGGCGTCGGCGAGTGAGGCCGCACCGGGGTCACGCTCGTCCAGCCAGTACAGGTAGCGCCCGGCCAGGTCGCGGAGCGATTCGTCCGTCTTGCCGGACAGCGGCAGCAGGCGTGTGCCGCGTTCGCCCGCAGTCTCCGATGGCGTCACGACACTGGGCTGTCCGGCGAAAGAGGCCATGTCGTCGCCGGCCCCGTTGCCGGTGTCGTCAATGCCGTAACCTTCGACCACGACGTGCGCGTTGGTGCCGGAGATGCCGAATGCGCTGACCGATGCTCGCGGCGGTCTGCCGGCGTGTTCCGGCCAGGGCGTCGACTCCGAGGTGACTTGCAGGGGCAGGTCGTCCCAATCGATCTGCGGATTGGGGTTGTCGAAGTGAAGGTGCTTTGGGATTGTGCGCTGCTTCATGGCGAGCACGGTCTTCATGAGTCCGGCCACACCTGCGGCGGCTTCGAGGTGTCCGAGGTTCGACTTGACCGTGCCGATGAGCAGTGGGCGTTCGGCCTCGCGGCCTTTGCCGTAGACCGATCCCACGGCGTGGGCCTCGATGGCGTCGCCCAACTGCGAGCCGGTGGCGTGTGCTTCCAGGTAGTCCACGTCGGCCCCGGAGACGCCGGCCCTGGCGAGTGCGGTCTCCATTACCCGCTCCTGGGCGGGTCCGTTGGGGACGGTGAGGCCGGCGCTCGCGCCGTTCTGGTTGACGGCGGAACCCTTGACGACAGCCCAGATACGGTCGCCGTCGGACTCGGCGTCGGCGAGCCGCTTCAGCACGAGCATACCGCAGCCCTCGCCGCGCACGTAGCCGTCGGCGGACGCGTCGAACGGGCTGCACCGCCCGCTTCTGGAGAGCATACCCACTTCCGTCATGTAGTCGGTGACGGCGCGCGAGAGAACGACCTGGACCCCGCCGGCGAGGGCGAGGTCCACCTCGCCGCGCTGCAGGGCGACCGAGGCCTGGTGGACCGAGGCGAGCGATGACGCGCACGCCATGTCGATGGCCATTGCGGGGCCTTCGAGTCCGAGGGCGAACGCGACGCGCCCGGCGGTCACGCTGGCGGTGGTGCCGAGATAGCTGTCCGCCTTGCCGCTACCCTCTATCAGGTCGCGGTACTCGCTGCCGCCCACGCCGGCGTACACTCCCGTCAGGCTGCCGCGGAGTCCCTCGGGGTCGATGCCCGCGTCCTCCAGCGCCTCCCAGCTCGTTTCCAGCATCATGCGCTGGCGCGGGTCCATCATTCGCGCCTCGATGGGGGCGATGCGGAAGAATCGCGAGTCGAACCACTCGATGTCGTCGACGAACGCGCCGCGCAATCCGGGGTCGCCCGCCCCATCTGGCCTGCCGTCGGTAACGGCGTTCACACCGGACTCAAGCAGGCTCCAGAACTCGGCGAGCGTCTTGGAGCGCGGGAAGCGGCAGGACATTCCTATGATCGCGACGTCGCCTTCCGAGACCGAGGGCGCGGAGGCCTGGGCCGGCGGGGCAGCGGCTTGCGGCGCGGAAGAAGAGGCAGCCGCGTCTCCGCTTCCAAGCTCCTCCGCGAGGTGGCGGGCGAGCGCGGCGACGTTCGGGAAGTCGAACACGGCGGTGTTGGATACCACGTACTCGCCCTCGAAGGCGCGGTTGAGCCGGTTTCGCAGCTCCACCGCCATCAGAGAGTCCATTCCCAGCTCGAAGAAGCCGACGTCCTGGGAGGGCGAATCGGGCAGGCGCATGACCGCCTGCAGCTCGGATTGCAGGAACGAGGCCAGTACGTCCTCTGAGTTGCCCGTCCGCACCGTCTGCAGACGCGCCATCAGCGATTCGGGCGGCTCCTCGGCCTGGGCGGTGTCTTGCGCGGACGCGGTGAGCAGGTCGTCCAGGAACTGCGAGGACTCGTCGTGGTTCTGTGCGAAAGTGGGCCAGTCGACCGCGGCGACCATCGCGGCGGTCGAGTCTTGGCGGACGATCTCCTCAAGGGCGCGAAGGCCCTGCCTGGGCGTGATCCAGCCGGTGCCGGCCGCTTCGAGCTGGGCGGCAATTCGCTCGCGCTGCTCTTCGGCTTCGCCCAGCTCAGACCATGCGCCCCAGGCGATGGACTGGCCCGGCAGTCCGATTGCGCGACGGTGGGCGGCAAGCTGGTCGAGAAAGGCGTTGGCAGCCGCGTGGTTGGCCTGCCCGGCGTTGCCCATGACGCCCGCGACGCTGGAGAACAGGATGAACAGATCCAGGTCGAGGTCAATCGTGGCCTTGTGCAGGTGCCAGGCTCCCACGGCTTTCGGCCAGACGACCTGGCTGAAGCTGTCCCAGGTCTGGTTCGTCAGGGCCGCGTCCGAGAGCACGCCCACGCTGTGTATCACGCCTGCCAACGGAGGCAGGTTGGCGTCGATACGCCCGAGCATGGCATCCACGGAGTCGGGGTCGGTTACGTCCGCAAGCTCGACGTGGACGGACGCGCCCGCCGCCCGCAACTCCTCGATGGCCTCTACGGCCTGGGGGTCGGGGTCGCGGCGCCCGTTGAGGACGATGGCCCCCGCGCCTCGCTCGGCGAGCCAGCCGGCTAACGCGCAGCCGATGCCGCCCAGCCCTCCCGTCACGAGATACGTGCGATCGGAGCGCAGACTGCCCGACTCAAGGGGTGAGTTGGCGAGCACGATCTTGCCTATGTGCCTGGCCGCGCGCATGAACTTCATCGCGGGTCCGGCCTCGCCCATGGACCAACGGCTGTGGACGAGGGGGGAAAGCTCACCGGTATCGACGCGGCCCATTACGTCCCTGAGGGCGGTGCCCGGAGTCTCGGGTTCGTGCTCCTTCAGCGTGTCCAGCTCCAGGATGTGGTAATCGACGTCGGGGCGCGCTTCGGCCATCTCCTCCGGGGTGAATATGCCAACCCTGGCGAGCTCTATGAATCTGCCGCCCCGGGCGAGACAGGACAGGCTCGAGTCGATAAAACCCTCACCAGTCAGGCTGTTGAGGACTACGTGTACTCCCTGTCCCCCGGTGTCGTCCAGTATCTCGGTCCCGAAGTTCGTGGTGCGACTGTCGTAGACGTTCTCGACTCCGAGTGAGCGCAGATACGCCTGCTTGGGCGCGCTCGCGGTGGCGAACACCTCGGCGCCCGCCGCATGCGCGAGCTGGATGGCCGCGAGTCCGACGCCTCCCGCGCCCGCGTGGACGAGGACGCGCTCGCCGGGCCTCAGCTTGGCGAGGTCGTAAGAGAGCGCCGCCGACACGAAAACGGTGGGCATGGTGGCGAGCTGAGTGGTGGTGGCGTTGGACGGCGCGTGAGCCACCATTGCCTGGTGCATGACGGACTCCGGCCCCCACGTGCCGAACGCCAGCGCCGCGACGCGGTCGCCCACGGCAAACTCGGTGACGTCGGAACCCACCTCCAACACGCGGCCACAGGTCTCGCCTCCGAGGACGCCTTCGTCTATGAGGGCCAGCGAGCGGAAGACGTCCCAGAAGTTCAGCCCGGACGCCTCCACGGCAACACGGACCTCCCAGGGTTCGAGCGCCCGGTCCGGCGCGTCGAGCACCTCGAGTCCTTCCAGCGCGCCGCCGGCGTCCGGCTCGAGGAACCAGCTCGAACCGTCCGGGAGGGCCAGGCGTTCGGTGTCGGCGCCGTAGCGAACGAGTCGCGCGGCTTGGCGGAGTCCCAGCCGGTAGGCGACGTGGGTTTCGGCGTCGGGGTACATCAGCTCGTTCACGAGGTCGGCCACGGGCGTTTCCCCGGCGGGATCGAGATCGATCATACGAGGCTGGAGGTGTGACGCCTCGCGCGCGACAACCTTGCCGAATCCCCACAGCATGGCACCGGTGAGCTGGCCGAGGTGCTCGTGTTCGAGCACCTGTCCGCCCCTGGTGACGAACCAGACGCCGTTCGCCGGCGTGGCATCGGCGTCGGCGATGCCCTGCACCAACGCCAGCGCGCTGCCGGCGTGTTGCTGCGCGTCGTCGGCGAACTGGCCGGTGTCGGCAGCCGCGCCGTGCCCGTCCAACGCGGCCAGGTGCACCACGCCGCCGAGCGGCACGTCGGAGGGCAGGTTCTCCAGCAGGGAGCGCCACGACTTGCGATCCTGGACGTCCAGTGAGACTCCGGCTGTGTGGCCGTCGTGTTCCGCCCGGGCGACGACGACTGTCTGATTGCGAGCGGAGAGGCTCTCGGCGAGCGCGTCGGCCACTCCGTTCCGGTCGGCGGCGAGCACCCACACGCCGGCCGACTCCTCTATGCGAGCGGGGCCTTGCGACAGGATCACGCCCCTGTCCGGGTCGCCGCCCGCGCCGGGCTTAGCGACGCCTATCACGGCGGTGTCGCCAAAGGCGGCGTCGGCGAGGGCGCGCTTCCAGATGCCGGGGTCGGCGAGGGCGTGGTGTAGTCGGTAGTCGTCGGCGAAGCGCCACCAGCCGTCCAACTGTCCGAACGTCAGGTCCTGCCAGCCCTGCCCGCGCAGGTTTTCGAGCGCGACGAGCTGGCCGGACGGCGCGAGCAGTCGGCGGCAGTTGTCGAGGGTCACGTTGAGGTACCGCGTGGCGTGCAGGACGTTCGAGGCGACAACGAGGTCATAGCCGTGGAGGTCGAACCCCTGGGCAATCGGGTCCTTCTCTATGTCGAGCACGCGGTACTCGATGGCCTTCTCAGTGCCTCCGAATCGAGACTCCGCTTCAGAGAAAAAGCCCGCCGAAATGTCGGTGTAGACATAGTCGTACCGGCCCTCCGGCAGCTCGGGAAGCATCGCGGCTGTGGCGGCGCCGGTGCCTGCGCCTACCTCCAGAATGCGGAGCCTGCGGCCCTGGGGCAGTCCGGCGACGAGCGTGGCGACCACGTCCGCCAACATGCGGTTGGCGGCGCGGGCGACGGGCGCCTTGAGATAGAGGTCGCCCGCGGTTGGCTCGCCGCTGCTGAAGAGCAGTGTGAGCGGGTCGGCGTCGCCTCTCAGAACCTCGGCGAGGGCGGCGGCGCACCTGCGGAACAGGCCAATCTCGGTCTCGCCATGCCAGTATCGCTCCAACATGCCGTCGGCGTGCTCGTCGACGTCGGAGGGCAGGCCGTCTGGCAGAGGGTTGCCCTGGCCGGTCTTGACTACGAATCCTTCGCCGGACTGCTCAGCCACTCCCGCCCTTACGAGAAGCTCAAGGATGCGTCGGAACAGACGGCGGTGCTCCGGCAGCACGCCCAGCCTTTCGCGCAGTGGCTCGGACTCCACGTAGTCGCCGGCTCGTCGAGTCCAACCCAGCTTGTCGAGCGCCGCTAGGGCGTAGCACCAGGACATTCGCTCGAGATCATCGAGAACGCCCGCGCGCTCCTCGATGCCGACGCCCTCGTCGGCAAGGTACTCCGCGAATGGCCTGGTGCGCGCGAATGTCTCGGACGGGGTCTGAAGGAAGTCGGCGGCGGGCATTCCTTCGGCGAGTGGGCGGTCGCGCCAGACTGTCTCGTACAGCAGGTCTCGCAGCCCCTCGGTGGAGGACAGCAGCGCGGCGCGCGTGGCGCGCTTGACGGCGTATCCGCTGATGCCGCCGACCTCCACGCCTTCCGTGGTGTAGAAGGTGAGGTCGCCGCTCAACACCTCGGGAGTGTCGTCTGCCGCGCCGACGGTCTCGCGCAACTGAGCGAGGCAAAGCAGCCGGCGCGGCGCCTGCTGCCCGAGCCACAGCCTTTCCCACCCGAACGGCAGGTAGGTTACGTCGTTGCCGCCACCGGCGGACTGGCGAGCGGCGGACAGGACCTGCAGGCAGCCGTCCAGCAGGACGGGGTGCGGATCGACGGAGTCGCCGTCGAGGGCGTCGGGAAGAGTTACTTCGCCCAGCGCCCGGCCGTCTCCGGACCAGATGGCGCGAAGCGTCCGGAAGGCTGGGCCGAGGGCGATGTTCGCTTCGGCTCTCGCGCGGTAGAACTCGGCCACGTCGCGCGATTCCAGGCCCTGCTTCAAGGATTCGACGTCCACGCGCCCCGGCGCGCCGCGGGACGATGCGGACGCCATCCTGCCCTCGGCGTGGAGCGTCCAGGCTTCTTCGGATTCGCCGCGGCTGAAGATCTCGATCTTGCGTCCGCCAGACTCCGTTGGGCCGAGCACGGCCTGGATGTTTCGTCCACCCGGATCGGGGCTGTCATCGTCCTCGCCCTCCGCGAAGACCATGGCGGTCTGGAATTGCACGTCCTCCAGCTCGACGGCCTGCGATCCCTCGACAAGCGCCGCCGCCGCCGCTGCCGCGCCGTAGAACGCGCCCGGCATTATGACGCGACCATAGACGCGATGGTCGTCGAGCCAGGCGGGATCGGTGGGCAGCGCGTCGGACTCGAACGCGACCTCGCCGCGCGGTGACTCGTGACGCAGGCCCAGGAGGGGATGCCCCATAGCCGAGCGTCTCCGCGCGGGAGGGTCGATCCAGTGGCGCTCCCGCTGGAATGGGTATCCGGGCAGGGCAATCCGGCGCCGTTTCTCGCCGGCGAACAGGCCTGTAAAGTCAAGTGAGAGACCGGCACCGTAGGCGGCTGCCACCGCGTCGACGAAGCCGTCGTTGGCGTCCTCCTCGAAAGCACCCGAGGACGGCCGCAACATGCTCTGCAGCACGGCGGGTTCCTCCATGCCATCGGCCACGCTGTGCCATACGAGGGCCACCAGCGGACCGAGAACAGCGTGCGGGCCGATCTCGATGACCAGATCGACGCCCATCGCGGCCATCTCGCCGATGCCCTTTCTGAACTGGACGGCGTTGCGCGCGTGGCGACGCCAGTATCCCCCGTCGAGGGGCTCATCCTGCGCAACGACCTTGCCGGTGACGTTGCTCACCAGCGACAGTGAGGGCGGGGACACGGGGACAGGGCTGAACGCCTGCTCCAGGTCATCCAGCGCGGGCTCCAGCAGCGGACTGTGGAAGGCCTGGTTTCTGAGCGGCCGGACCATGATATCGTCCGCCTCGAAGCGGTCGGACACCGCTTTGACCGCCTCCTCGGTGCCGCTGATGACTTGGTGGATGCCGTTGTCGACCGCGACGCTCACGTCGGAGCTGCCGGCGGCGGCGTTGTGCTCGTCGACGGCGGCGGCCACCGGCTCGGGCGACGCGAATATCGCGGCCATCGTGCCCTTGACGGGAACGGAAGACAACAGCTCGCCTCGCTTGGCGACGAACCGGAGGCCGTCCTCGAGGCTGAATACGCCCGCTGCCTGCGCAGCGGCGAACTCGCCGAGGCTGTGGCCGATGGCGACGCTCGGCTCGACCCCGATGCTTCGCCACAGCGCGGTCAGGGCGCACTCCAGGGCGTACACCGAAGGCTGGGACCAGGCGGTGTCGTAGAGATCGCCGGCGGCGTTCTCGGCGCCAAACATCACGTCCAACAGCGACGCGTCGCGCTCTTCCAGCATGACGCGCTCGCACCTGTCCAGCACTTCTCTCACCACCGGCTCGCTCTCGTAGAGCGCCTTGCCCATGCCGTACCACTGGCTTCCCTGCCCGGTGTAGACGAACGCGACCTTCGCGGCGTCGACGGCCGGCCTCTGGCTACCGTCGACCACGTCCCGGAGTCCGGCGCGCAGCGAGTCGGCGTCACTGAAGGCGATTCCGGCGCGGTGGCCGAAGTGGCTGCGCCCGACCGACGCCGTCCAGGCCAGGTCGGAAAGCAGCGGCGACGCGGCGGTCGCATCGGGCGGCAGCTCCGAGGAGCGTTCGTCGAGCCAGGCGTGGTAGCGCGCGGCGGTCTCGCGGAGTGCCTGGTCGGTCTTGCCGGACAGGGGCAGCATCCGTCTCGGACGGGAGGCCGGAGCAGGCGAATCCGACCCGGCCACGGGCCTCGCCGGCCCGGCGGGCCAGCCGGCCTTCTTGTCTTGGCCCGGTGTCGAACTAGTCGGGCGGTATCCCTCAATCACGACGTGGGCGTTGGTGCCTGACCAGCCGAATCCGCTCACGCCGGCGAGGGGCGCGTGTCCATCCGCATCGGGCCATTCGGTGGCCTGGGCGGTGACGCGCAGGGGAAGGTTCGACCAGTCGACCGCGGGTGTGGGGTTGTTGAAGTTCAGGTGCCTTGGAATGACGCCCTTGTTCATAGACAGCAGCACCTTCATGACCCCGGCCACTCCCGCGGCGGACTCCAGGTGGCCGAAGTTCGTCTTGACGGAGCCGATGAGCAGGGGCCGGTCGGAGGAGCGGCCCCTGCCGTAGGCGGCGGCGACGGCCTCTAGTTCGATAGGGTCGCCAACGGGGGTGCCGGTGCCGTGCGCCTCCACGTAATCGACGTGAGACGGGAGCACGCCGGACCTGGCGAGCGCGTCTTCGATGACCGCTTGCTGGGCATCGCCGTTCGGCACGGTGAGTCCCTGGCTCGCGCCGTCCTGGTTGATCGCGGTGCCGCGAATCACGCCCCAGATACGGTCGCCGTCCGCCTCGGCGTCGCTGAGCCGCTTGAGCACGATGATTCCGCAACCCTCGCCGCGAACGTAGCCGTCCGCGGAGGCGTCGAAGGTCTTGCACCGGCCGTCCGGCGCGAGCATTCCGGCGTTGCCGCGCAGCTCCAGCAGCCGCCCGGACAGTATCGTGTGCACGCCGCCGGCGAGAGCGAGGTCGGTCTCGCCATGCTGGAGGCCGGTCACGGCCTGGTGGATGGCGACGAGCGAGGACGAGCATGCGGTGTCGAGGGCGATGGCGGGCCCCCGCAGACCGAGGGCGAAGGAGACGCGACCAATCGCGGTGTTGTAGGAAGTGCCGCTGACGGTGTATAGGCTGGAGGCCGGTTCGGAGGTGTTGCTAGCCTCCATGATCATGGAGCGGTATTCGTTATTGCTCACCCCGCCGTACACGCCGGTGCGGCTTCCGGCCAGCGCGTCGGGGTCGATGCCCGCGTCCTCCAGGGCCTGCCAGCTCGTTTCGAGCATGAGTCGCTGCTGCGGGTCGAGATGCTGCGCCTCGACGGGGGAGATGCGAAAGAATGGGGCGTCGAACCGGTCGACGTCGTCGATGAAGGCGGCAAAGCGGCACGCCTCGTTCTGCACGGTGACATCTCGGAAAAGCTCGCCGATTCGCCCAACGCCGGAGCCGGGAACGCCCTCGGTGACGGCGTTCCGGCCCGCCTCGAGCAGTCGCCAGAAGGCCGACACGTCGGAGGCAAGCGGGAACCGGCACGCCATTCCGACGACGGCAACAGGCTCGCCGGATGGCGAGCCAGGGACTTGGGGCGCGTTCGAATGCGCGGTTGCTGAGGGAGATGACTGGGCGCGGCCATCCGTGGTCATAGACGTGTGCTCCGTGGTCCGGGCGGCAAAGCGAAGTTGGAACTGTCGCCACCAAGCGAATGGGAACCGGACAAATGGGGATTCCTGACAACCATTATCGCATATTGACCAGAAGAGATGCCAATGCGGAACTGGAGCGCAGGACTCGGACCAAGGCGGCGAGCGGTCAGCACACGGTAGAGTACACGCCGCCCTCGAAAAGGCCGTTCGCGCGCTGCGTCTCGCGGACGTAGCAGATGACTTCTTCAATCTCGTCGGCGGAAACGCCGGGGACGGGGGCCATATCGCCGAACGGCCAGTGGTGCGACTGCACTCCGTTTCGTACGGCGTTGCGGAAGCTGGCGTCGGGATGGTGGCCGGGATGGTAGACGCGGTCCAGGAGCGGCGGGCCCTGCTTTGTGCCGACGGCGCCCACGCCGTGACACAAGGAGCAGTTGGCGTTGAAGACGGTTTCGCCGGCACGGGCCATTTCGGAGAGGCCGGAGCCGGACGAGGGCGCCTGGCTCGCCGACTGTGGCGTGGAAGAGGTCGGTGGAGGCGTGTCGTCACCGCCGCAAGCTGCGAGTGTAAGCAGCGCGGCGATTGCGACGACGCCGAGTGCCAAGAGTTCTGCCTTCACGTTTCCCTCCCCAAGCCGTGGCATCTATGCGGACGCGCCTTGACGCTTCTCATTCTAATGCGACGAACTGCTAAGTGGTAGCGTAGCCCGCTGCCAGGCCGCTCGAACCCGGGCCTGGTCTTGACTGCGCAGGGCCGCGCATATAGGCTGGCTTCCAGGAGGTCAACATGGCCGCTCACGCGAACGGTCGACAAATGGGACTGGGCGATCTGGTGGTTGTCTCTGGTCTGGAATACGCCGAATCGCTAGTTTCCCGCACTCTGGACTTCCGGGGGAAAGCCTCTAAGGCGGCGCAAAGCGCGCTCGACAAGGCCCTTGACAGCTACATCCGGATCAACGGATTTCGGGACGCGAGTAGGGCTCCCAGCGCCCGGTTGAAGGGCCCGGTCCTAGACGCCGTTATTGAAGGAAACGCCACGTTTGTGCAAGCGCTGCTCGGCATGTGGGCCGAATCGCGGCCGGAACTGCGCGACGTGGTGAAAGAGTACCTCCGCGGAAACGGAGCAGTGGCACACTCGCCTGATACGGACGCGCTTTCCTGGAGCGGCAGGCAATTCGAAGAGGCTGTCCACGTACTGGCATTAGAGCACGAGGAGATGGATGAGGATGACCTCGGCTTGATGCTGTGCCTCGTGTCGGGAAGGTCGATTCAGGTCGACGACTCGAGCACAGAAGTCAGTTCCCCACTAATGCGAGAATTCCTTGACACGCTCGAGGACCTGGAGCTCGACGCGACGGCCTGGGAAGAGATAACTCCATTCCTGCGCGCCGTCGTCGAGCTTGACTACGAGAGGCGCAGCAGGGCGACCAACACGGCAATCGCAGGAGTATCGGCTGGGCTCGAGAAGGCACAGCGGGACTATGAGGAGGAACTGTTCTATCTGGGTCTGCACTCCAACGTTTCGGGTTGGGCCGAAGAGTCTACACTCAAGGTGTGGCTGATCGACGAAGCTCTCGAGATCGTGGATGAGCTGCTCCAGGGGCTGGAAAAGTACAGTCCCATCAGGCCACAGGCCGGTACGAGGGCGGAGGAGACGGAGAGAGCGGTGGCGCGCCAGGCAGCGGAGGAAAGGATACTGGAAGTCGCCGCCAAATGGCGCGAGCTCATGGATCGGCCCCTCGTCGACGAATCGGGCGATCCGGATGACGAATGGGACGACCCGGCAATGGCTGGCGACGCCCAGCTGATGGAGGAGGTCGGGGAGTTGCGCGCAGAACTGGAGAGCGTGCACCGGAACTACGAGAGGTTGCAGGCAGAGATCGAGCGCGTGGCCGGGCAGAGGGATGGCCTGGCGGCGGAGCGAGAAGCGCTGCAGGCGGATATCGTGAGGCTAGAGGACGAGCTGTCCGCCAGCAGGGAGACTATCAAGATATGGCGGCTCGCCGGTGTCTCCGCAAGGATGGAAGAGGCGGGTCTGCCGGCGAGCGGGCAGGCTGAACCGAGAACCGTTAGGGACGCGATCGCGCTCGCTGAGAAGCTGTTCCCGGACAGGCTCGCCGTCGCCCTCAACTCCAAGTCGGACAAGCGCAGCCAGTTCCAGAAGCCGCAGGAGGTTTTCGACGCGCTGACGTGGCTCGCCACAGACTACCACCACCGCCGAGCGAACCCCGGCGGTTCGCCGGACTTCGACAAGCTGCTCAAGGAGGCCTGTCCCGGCTGGTCCTACAAGTCGAGCCAGACTGAGATTACCAGGGAGCAGTTCGAGGAGTGGTACACTACCACGTGGGACGGCAGAAGCTACAAACTGAGCCCCCACCTGGGCAAAGGGATCAGCCATGATCCGCAGAACACCATCAGGATCGCGTTCGCGTGGGACGAGGACAGAAGGCGCGTGGTGGTGGGATACATCGGAATGCACCAGCGCAATCGCAAGTCTTGACGGACGCGACGCGACGAACGAGGCATACGTTCAAACACAGGTCCAAAGTACCGAGGAAGAGAGCAAGGAAATGGTAGAAGTCATCGACATCGAGACCGCGTTCGACAACAGGTTCACGCGAGAATTCGGATTTCCGGCGCAGCGTCCGGCCACCAAGGTCAAGGGCTACTTGAACGACAGGGAGAAGGAGTTCATCGGGCTGTCTCCCTTCCTGGTGATGGCCACCAGCGGCACCGACGGAAGCTGCGACGCCTCGCCGAAAGGCGGGCTGCCAGGCTTCGTGAAGATCCTGGACGATTCGACGCTCCTGGTGCCGGACGTGGCGGGCAACAGGCTGTTCCAGTCCTACATCAACATGAACGAGAACCCGCACGTTGGCCTGGTGTTCTTCATTCCAGGCGTGCGCGAGACGGTGCGAGTGAATGGCAGGACTCGCATCGTGAGCGGCGACGAGCTGCGCCGGCTGGAGGTGGAGCTCGAGGTGAACAACCCGGACGACAACTCCAAGGTGCTACAGGGCATCGTGGTGGAGATCGAGGAGTCGTACGGCCACTGCCCGCGCGCGCTCAAGTTCTCCGAGCTGTGGGAGTCCGGCGGCCTCTAGATGGCCGTCGACATAGTCGCCATAGGCGACACGCACTGCCGCGATTGGTCTGAGGTGCACCCCGGCATCCGCGAGGCGGTGGAGCAGGCGGACGTGGCGCTCCACTGCGGCGACTTCACGTACATGGGCGTGGTGGACGGGATGAGGCGGTGCGCCAGGCGGGCCGTCGTGGTGCACGGCAACTCGGACCAGGTAGACGTGAGGAAGGCGCTGCCTTATGCCGAGGTGCTTGAGATCGAGGGCGTGCGCATTGGCGTCACTCACCCGTCCTGGGGCGGACCTGAGTTCCCGCTTGAGGAACTGCTGCCCGACTTTCCCGAGCCGGTGGACGTGATAGTCTTCGGCCACTTCCACGTGCCGATCAATGAGGAGCGCGGCGGGGTGCTGTACGTCAATCCGGGCCAGGGCTACGCCTCGTTCATGGTGCCCTGCACGATCGCCCGGCTGCGCGTCGATTCCGGGCAGATCTCGGTGAGCATCGAGACCGTGGAGCCGGCACGGTAGGCGTCTCGCCATCGCGTACACCCTAGCCCTCTCCCTCCAGGAAGAGGAAACTCAGGGATGTCCTTTTACGGAGGTGCGTTCAATGCCCAATAGAGTGAACAGGGCGATAGAGCTGCTGGAACAGGGGCAGCCCATCTACTACACCGGGACGCACGACGTTTCCTACGAGGGCGGCCGGGCGATGGCCGACATGTGGGCGGACTACATCGCGGTCGAGATGGAGCACGGCGCGTTCGACATGCGGGGCCTGGCCGAGTTCATGCGCGGGCTGGTGGACGGCGGCCCCACCAACAGCGGCCATCGCACTCCCGCCGTGGTGATTACGCTGCCGCTCGACGGCTCCGACGAGGACGTGGTGCGCGCCAACGCCTGGATGTTCCGGCAGGCGCTGGCGCGAGGCGTCCACGGCGTGCTGCTGTGCCACGCGGAGACGCCCGGCGCGGTGCGGGCGTTCGTGGAAGCCTGCCGGTACCCGTTCAACACGCTGGGCGTTGGAGATTCGCTGGACGAGGGACGGCGCGGTGGCGGCGGGCAGGCGTCTGCCGCGCAGGTGTGGGGGCTGAGCGTCGGTGGTTACCTGGCGAAAGCCGACCCCTGGCCGCTCAATCCGGACGGCGAGCTTCTGCTCGGCCTGAAAATCGAGAACAAGCGCGCCCTCGGCAACTGCGAGGACACGGCCCGCGTTCCCGGTATCTCGTTCGCGGAGTGGGGGCCGGGCGATATGGGCATGTCGCTGGGCTATGCCGATGCGCACGACCCGCCCTATCCGATGGACATGGTGTCGGCGCGACAGCGTGTGAAGGCGGCGTGCGAGGCCGCCGGCTTGTACTTCCTGAACGCGGTGAACGACGACAACGTCCGGGCCATGATCGACGAGGGCGTCATGGTCTGCGCCACCGGGCGCAGTGGCGAGTCGGCCGCTGAGCTGGGCCGCGCCCACACCGGGCGCACCATGCCGGTGTAGCCGAGGCCTGCCTCGCCGCCCGCCGCTGCTGGCGCGCCTATCCTGGTTTCGACGCGAGAATCAGCTCGTTGCGAAGGTGGACCGACTCGGGGTGGACCAGCCGGCCCTGCCGCAGGTGGTCGGCGGTCGACAGGGACAAAAAGCGCAGCAGCGCGGCGTCCAGGCTGTCGCGTGCCAACTCCTCGATCTCACCCAGGAATGGGTAGCGGCGCGCCTTCTGCGGGTCCAGTTTGTCGGCGAGGAACACGACCTTTGCCACGCCGCCCATGCCCCGTTTGCCCGTGGTGTGCCAGCGCACGCCCTCCAGGACGCGGGCGTCCGTCAGCCCGTCGCGCTCCAGCTCAGCAGCGGCCAGCGGACCGTGGAGTAGCACAGGCAGGCTCCGCTCCACGGCGGTTGGCATGATGCCTGCCGCCTCCGCTCGCCGGAGCAACTCGACGGGCTCCAGGTGGCGGGCCAGGTCGTGCGCGGCCAGGCCGAGGTCGACAAGCTCAGTGTCCACGCCGTGGCGGTTCGCCAGCTGCTGCCCGATCTCCCGCACGCGCTCGACGTGGTCGCGCAGTCCTGTGGGGAGGGCGTCGAGCCGCGACGACACGCAGCACGGCAGCGTGGTCAACACGCCAGTCTAACCCATGCCGCCGAGCGCCCGGCCGCCGAGCACGTGGAGGTGCAGGTGGTCGATCATCTGGCCCGCGTCGGCGCCCTGGTTGATGATGAGGCGGTAGCCGCTTTCGTCCACGCCCTCTCGCCCGGCCATCATGTGCGCGGCCTCGAACATCGCGCCCAGCGTGGCGTGGAAGCCGGAGGTCAGGTGCGACAGGAACGTGAAGTGGTCAGCCGGAATGACGAGCAGGTGCACCGGGGCCTTGGGCGCGATGTCCCTGATGACGAAGCAACTGTCGTCGCGGTACAGCACGTCGCTCGGAATCTCGCCGTCCCGAATCTTGCAGAAGATGCAGACCTGCTCCATGGCGTCACGCGCTACTCGACCACCGCTATCGCCTCGATCTCAACCAGGTAGTCGGGGCTGACCAGGTGGGTGTTCATGATAGTGCTGCTGGCGGGGCCGTTCTCCGGGAACACCGCAAGGCGCGCCGCGGCGTAGGCGGCGTAATCCTCGAGGTTGACCAGGAAGCAGGTTATCTTGGTAAGGTCGTCCAGCGTTGCGCCCGCAGCCTCCAGCGCCGCCTGTACGTTGCGGAAGCACTGGTCGGCCTGGGCGCGTGCGTCGCCCTTCCCCACCAGGTTGCCGTTCTCGTCAGCGGCCACCTGGCCGGAGACGAAGACCATGTTGCCAACGCGAGTGGCGGTGGAGAACCCGCTGGGCTTGTTGTTCGGATACGGAAAGAATACCTGTCTCGCCATTTGCGGCACCCTACCCTTTCGGCGTTCTGTTGCTAGGAGGCCTCGATCAGTTCGATGCGAACGTCGTCCGGGGCCTTGATGAAGGCGATGCGCATGTTGGGGGCGGACTGTATCGGCCCCTCCATCAGCTCCGCGCCCAGTCCCTCCAGGCGTGCGATCTCGGCGTCCATGTCGTCGACGTCTACGCCAAAGTGCTCGAGTCCCCAGTGGGGCGTAGCGTCGCCGCCGCCCATCTGCTCATTGGTACGGGCACCGGAGATGTTGACGACCATGCCGCCGGGGGACTCGCAGCGGATGAAGCGGTCGCCGAACTTCCTGACGGTATCGCTGACCAGCTTGAAATCGAACGCCTTGACGTACCAGTTGGCGGTCTTTTCGGGGTCCGGCGCCTTGAGGTGTATGTGATTGATAACGAAAGCCAAGATACGACCTCCATCGCGGATTCTGAGCTGCTCTCCGTGTCTCAGTAAAGGAAGCGCGGCCTCGGGTGCTCGGTCGCCGAAAGCCTATGCCATGCGCGGTTTGGATGTCAACCGCGGCTGCGGAAGTCCGCCCTCTCGTGATACAATTGTGCGCAGTCTCAGCCCAGTTTTGGCGGAGCGAAATTCCGGCTCAAGGAGGATGTTGCAGTCATGCCCATTCTTAACATCGATGACGTGAACGAGGAGGAGTTGTCCCCCGGCACGAGGCGCTGGGCCATCGTGGACGGCACCAAGGGCGCTGATTCGCTGAGTGTCGGCGACCTCACACTGGACGCGGGCTCGAGAGTGCCCACCCACATCCACCCGACGGAAGAGGCGATGGTGATTCTTGAGGGCGAGTTGGAGGCGGTGTTGGGCGATGAGGTAGTTCCGGTCAAGGCAGGTCAAACGGTACTTGCGCCGGCCGGCGTAAAGCACGGATTCGTTAACAAGTCCGGTGCCCGCGCCCGCCTTATGGCGATTTTCCCCACCGCGACCATCGAGCGGATTCCGGTTGACTAGGAGCGTTGTATGGCGGTAACGCTCGACTGGCTGGGCTGCGCAACCTACAGGCTCCGAATCGACGAGCTGACGCTGTATCTCGACGCTTACGTGGACAGGGTGGCGGGCGCGCCGCCGGTGGGCATCACGGTCGACGAGATAGACGAGGCTGACTACGTGCTGGTGGGACACAGCCACTTCGACCATATCGCGGGAGCCGAGGTCATCGCGCAGAACACCGGCGCGACGGTGATCGGCTCGATCGAGACGGCGCGCGTGATGCGCGACGAGGGCGTCCCCGCCGAACAGCTCTGGCGCACGCAGGGCGGCGAGCACTTCCGTCTATCCGACAGCGTGACGGTGCGGACCTACCCCAGCCTGCACTCCTGCATCTGGACCGCGAGCTCTCACGCGCCGGGCGACGTGGTGATGGGCCAGTTCTGTCTCACTGAGGACGAGCGCTGGCCGGAAGTAGACGCGGACGAGATGGAGAGACGGCTGGAGGCGCTGTCCGAGGCGCATCGGGCCGAGCACGGGCGACCGGCGGTGGGCAGCGACACCCACGGCGGCGCTATCTCCTACGTAATCGAGACGCCCTACGGCTCCATCTTCTACCACGACACCTCCGGCTGCTGGACCCGCGTCGTGAGCGACCTGCGGCCCGACGTGGCTATCGTGGCGATGGCGGGCAGGCCGAACGTGGACGGCGAACCCCTGCAGGGCTCTCTCGCAAACTTTGTGGGCCGCATGGCGGGCCTGATGCGGCCGCGCGAGATGTACCTTGGCCACCACGATAACTGGATGCCGCCCATGACGCGCGACATGACCACCGACGAGATGATGGCGCCCGTGCGCGAGGAACTTGCCCGCGTGGAGCCGCGCACCAAACTTGTCGAGGTGGGGTACATGGAGGCAACGCCGCTGTTGGCGTAGTCTACGCCGGCTGCGTTGAGAACCGGGCGCGGCGGCATGATCGAATCTGAGGATAGAAGATGAACGACTCTGACACCGGTCTCCAGATTATCGAGTTCGACGATCCCATCGACGCGATAGAGCGTTGCTACGATCTGGGCTGGACCGACGGGCTGCCGGTGATCCCGCCCACCGTCGGGCGCGTGCGTTCCTTCCTGGATTACGCCGGACGGCCAGAGGACGAGGTGCTTGGCGGCGTGCCCGAGCGGAGGCGCGAGGTGACCGTGGGCAAGACGGCGGCTAACGCCGTGATGGCGGGCTGTCTGCCGGAGCACTTCCCGGTCGTGCTCGCGGCGTGCGAGGCCATGCTGGACCCTGTCTTCAACCTGGTCGGCCCGTCCTCCAGCCTGGGCGGATCGGGCATACTCGTCATAGTCAACGGGCCGGTCGCCCAGCGGCTGGGTATCAACTCGCGGAACAACCTGTTCGGTCCGGGCAACCGCGCGAATGCCACCATCGGGCGCTCGATACGGCTGATACTGATGAACGCCTGCGCGGCGGTGCCCGGCCTGTTCGACCGCAGCATACTGGGTCATCCTGGCAAGTACAGCTACTGCATCGCAGAGGCGGAGCAGGATACGCACTGGAACCCGCTGCACGTCGAGCGCGGGTTCGCGCGTCAGGACAGCGCGGTGACGGTGTTCGCATGCGAGGCGCCGCGCCAGGTGCGGACGACCGGCGAGCCGGCGGCGATCATCGAGTCGGTGGCGGACGTGGCGTCCACGATGGGCACGTCGATGTCTACCGTCGGCTCCACGGGCGACGAGTCCGCCATCGTGCGGCGAGGCGAGGTCGCGGTGGTGGTGTCCGGCGACAGCGAGACGTGGAGCGGCTGGAGCAAGGCCGACTTCCGCGAGGCGCTGTATCCGAAGCTGGCTCGCTCGATGGCGGACCTGCGGCGGTCAGGCCACGTGAAGGGAGCGGCGGAGCCTGGCGACGAGGACCGCATGCTGCCGCTGGTGGAGTCGCCGGACGACGTGCTGGTGGTGTTCGCGGGCGGCGAGGAGAACACGATGTGCGGCGTCATGCCAAGCTGGGGTCCCAAGGTGTCGTCCACGGCGGTGACCAAGCTCGTTCGTCCGCCGACGTGAAGAAACGCTACCCCGTTCGGCCAAATCCACTATAATTGTACTTGACCCCGCATCAACCGACTCAAGGAGATCTCCAGAGATGGCGAACCGAATCGACTTCAACTGCGACATGGGCGAGAGCTACGGCATGCACAAGATGGGCTACGACGAGGACGTCATCAAGCACATTACGTCCGCGAACGTCGCCTGCGGTTTCCACGCCGGGGACCCCATGTGGATGCGCCACACCGTGCGCCTTGCGGAGGAGCAGGGAGTCGCCATTGGAGCGCACCCCAGCTACCCGGACCTGAACGGCTTCGGGCGCAGGGACCTGTCAGTTACGCCGGAAGAGGCGAGGAACGACGTCGTGTACCAGATAGGCGCGCTCACAGCCTTCACGGAGGCGAAGAAGCTCCAGCACGTCAAGCCCCACGGCGCCATGTACAACAAGGCGGTGAACGACGAGCCGCTGGCGCGCGCCATCTGTGAGGCGGTGCTCGAGGTCGATGAGGGCCTGATAATCCTGGCTCTCGCCGGCTCGAAATGGATCGACATCGCGCAGGACATGGGACTCAGGGTAGCGCGGGAGATATTCGCCGACCGCGCGCTCAACCCCGACGGCACTCTGGTCTCTCGCTCCCAGCCGGGTTCGGTTATCCACGACGTCGAAGAGGTGCTGGAGCGCAGCATCAGAATGGTCACCGAGGGCAAAGCCACCGACATCAACGGCGACGTGATCGAGGTCCACGCGGACAGCCTGTGCCTGCACGGGGACACCCCCGGCGCGGTGGACATGGCCCGCGCGCTGAAGCAGGGCCTTACCCAGGCGGGGGTCGAGATCACTCCCGTCGGCCAGATAGTTTGATGCAGGAGTCCACTGCCCTGCTTCCGTGCGGCGACCAGGCGCTCATCGTCGAGTTCGGTGACGCCATCGACCCCGCCATCAACCGCCGCGTCCACGACCTGGCGCACGCCATCGAGTCCGCCGGCGTGAAGGGTGTCTACGACCTTGTGCCCACCTACCGATCGCTGCTGGTGTATTACAACCCCGTAAGGACGACCTGGACGGAGCTCGAGGACAGCCTTCGCTCGCTGCTGAACGACACCGGTGACCGCGTCATCTCCACGCCGCGGGTCGTGCTGCTGCCCACGTTGTACGGCGGCGAGTACGGCCCGGACCTGGAGTTCGTGTCCGAAAACGCCGGGCTCTCCCCGGAAGAGGCCATAGAGCTGCACTCCGGCACGGACTACCTGGTATACATGATGGGGTTCAGCCCCGGCTTTCCCTACCTGGGCGGTCTCGACGAGCGGCTCGCGACGCCCCGCCTGGAGTCTCCCAGGGTGGAGATTCCTGCCGGCTCGGTGGGCATAGCGGAGAGCCAGACGGGCGTGTATCCCGTCGCGAGTCCGGGAGGATGGCAGCTCATAGGGCGCACTCCGCTGCGGCTCTTCGACGAGACAGCTGGGCAGCCCGCGGTACTCCGGGCGGGGGACTACATCAGGTTCGTGCCGCTGGAGACTGAGGCGGCATACGCCGAAATTCGGGCGAATGTGGAGGCTGGCGAGTTCGTGGTGCAGACGGAGGCGGCAAGCTGAGCGGCGCGGCGCTTGAGATCATCGAACCAGGCCTGCTCACCACCGTGCAGGACAGGGGCCGAATCGGCTATCAGCGGTACGGCGTGCCGGTGTCGGGCGCGCTGGACACCTTTGCGCTGCGGGCCGCGAACCTACTCGCGGGCAACGACGACGGCGATGCCGGACTGGAGATGACCGTGCTCGGCCCCCGCGTCCGTTTCGGCGCGGACACCTGGTTCGCCATCGCGGGAGCCGACCTCGCGCCTACGCTGGATGGACAGCCGGTCCCTAGCTGGCAGCGCGTGCGAGCTGTCGGCGGAAGCGTGCTCAGCTTCCAGGGGTCACGGGACGGGATGCGGGCGTATCTGGCGGTGGCGGGGGGCATAGACGTGCCACGGCTCATGGGTAGCCGGTCCACTTACCTGAAGGGCGAGTTTGGCGGGCTCGGAGGGCGACCGCTGCGCGCGGGCGACGAGCTGCATACGCTGGGCGGGCCCCGAGAAGGCGAGTTGGACGAGGTGGAGCTTCCGGGATCGTTCGTCGTACCGGAGTACGGCCACGACCACCGCATTCGTGTGGTGCTCGGCCCACAGAGCGATGCGTTCACCGAGGCGGGCGTCGAGACGCTGCTGGGCTCCGAATACAAAATCTCGGTGCAATCGGACCGGATGGGCTACCGGCTGGACGGCCCAGCTATCGAGCACGTTTCCGGCCCTGACATCGTTTCGGACGGCACGGCGCTCGGCGCTATCCAGGTGCCCGGCAACGGCCAGCCGATCATCCTGCTCGCCGACCGGGGCACCACGGGCGGATACGCCAAGGTTGCGACGGTGCTGAGCGTAGACATCGGCCGGATAGCCCAGGCGATGCCGGGCGACGCCATACGGTTCGAGGCGGTGAGCGTAGAGGAGGCCCACGCGATACTCGCCGGGCAGGAGGCCGCGCTGCGCGACCTGGCGGCGGCCGCGGGAGTCGGTCCGGCTCGCGGGCTGAGCGTGGTAATCGACGGTGAGAATTTCGAGGTCGCGGACGAGTTCGGGGAACCCGTATCGCTTTCTGACGGTCAGCATGGCGGTCCGATCTGGAGCCACAACGCAAGGGCGGTGAGCGGCGGCGCAGAGTACGAGTTCGACATCAGGGTTGGCCAAGCGAGGACAGAGCAATGAGCAAGAGCATAGGAATTCTGGGCGCGGGCGCGGTGGGCAGCTACTTAGGGGCCTTCCTTACGCGCGAGGGGTATGACGTAACGCTGATCGACATGTGGGGCGCCCACGTGGACGCTATGAACGAGTCGGGTCTGAAGGTGACGGGCACGCAGGGTGATTTCAACGTGGCAGTGAACGCAGTTCACCTGGCCGACGCCTATCAGCTTCACAAGAGGTTCGACTACGCCTTCCTGGCGCTGAAGTCCTACGACACCGAGTGGGGGGCGCACTTCCTGAAGCGCTTTCTGTCCCCCACCGGGGCGATAGTAAGCTCCCAGAACTGCATGAACGACCGGCTCATCGCGTCCATCGTCGGATACGAGCGCGAGATTCCGTGCGTCATGTCCGGAATCACCGTTGCCCTGTGGGAACCGGGCCACGTCACTCGCGGCGGGCAGCCCGGTAGGGATCGCGGTCACGACGTGTTCCGCATCGGCGAGCACCACGGCCAGGTCACGCCCCGCGTGGAGGAGTTGGTTGAGATGGTGAGCTGCATCGACGGCGCCAAGACCACCACCAATATCTGGGGCGAACGCTGGTCAAAGCTCACCACGAACGCCTCCGGCAACCCGATGCAGGGCATGACCGGCCTCGGGTCTGGCGGCCTGTCCGCGATGCCGGGGGCGCGGCGCATCCAGGTGCAGATATGCAAAGAGTCCGCCCAGGTGGGCCTGGCCCACAACGTGCGCGTGGAGAGCATCAGCGGCGTGGAGGCCGAGGTGTGGGCGCGCGCGGATGAGGGCGACGTGATGGAGGAGTTGGACGCCAAGTTCCGAGGCGGACGCGGCGGCAGCGACTGGAAGTCGTCGATGGGCCAGGACGTGGCCAAGGGACGCAAGACCGAGGTGGAGCACATGAACGGCTTCATCTCGCGGTTGGGGCGACAGGTCGGAGTGCCAACGCCCGTCAACGACGCGGTGGTGAGCGTGGTCAAGGAGATCGACGACGGCAAGTCCGCCGCCGATCCGTCCAACATCGACCGCGTGCTGGAGCTTGCGGGCCTGTAGAGGAGACGCCGCCCACGACGGCCGGGCGGCGCTTCCGCTGAGAAGCCCGGCCCATGTTGGACTGGCTGCACGCGCTCGCGGACTGGACGCTGGACTTCGCCGACAGCGGCGCGGCGGTCGTCGCGCTGGTGCTGGTGTCGATGAGCGAGTCGGTGTTCTTTCCGGTGCCGCCGGACCCGCTGCTCATCGCGATAGGCATTCGCCAGCCGGAGGCGGCGATCTGGCTGGCGGCGTTATGCACGGTCGCGTCGGTCGCAGGGGCCGTCGTCGGGCGCTGGCTGGGCATTCGCATTGGGCGACCGCTGCTGCACAGGTTCGCGTCGGCGGACAAGGTGGAAGCCGCCGAGCGGATGTACCGCAAATACGGCGCGTGGGCCGTCATCGCGTCCGCGATTACGCCGATACCATTCAAGGTGTTCACGGTGCTCTCCGGCGTGATGGGCATGGAGCTGAAGGGCTTTGTACTAGCCGCGCTGGTGGGCCGGGGATTGCGGTTCATGGCCGTGGGCGTGCTGATAGCGCTGTACGGCGAATCGGTCGAGAAGTTGATACTCGAACGATTCGAGTACGTTACCCTCGGCGCGGTTGCCGCGGGAATCGCCCTGGTGGCCGTGCTGCTGGCGGCCCGGAAACTGCGGCGCAAGTCAGTGGTTGCGAGCCGCGAGTTTGCCGACAACGAATGAGAACGGAATCAAGTGGCCACTGAGCCGCGAGAGAAGGCGCATCGAGCACCTTCCTGCCAGGGACGGAGATGGTGACTGAGGAGAAAGAGATACAAGAGAGCGGCGTAATCGTATGCCCCTACTGTGCGCACACCAACGACCCGCGTTCGGAGCGCTGCGGCCAATGCTGGTCGAGGCTTCGGGGCGCGGCCGTGGTGACCGAGGAAGAAGGCGCCAGCATCGTTGCGAGGGTGCTTTCGGTACGGCGGTGGCGCAAGAGGGTGCGGTACGGCATTGTTGGCGCGTTAGTGATTGCGCTTGTGGCATGGATCACCCTGGTGAACGTCGGGACTACGCGCTTCCAGGGTCCCGCGTCGACCAACGTGAGCGCGGCATCCACGCCGGGGAACTGGCCGATGTTCCAGCGCGACCATCTGCACTCGGGCTTGGTTGCGGATGACAACGCGACGCCGGCGGGCAACCTGAAGTGGCGCTTCGACACCGACGGTCCGCTGTTCTCGTCGCCGGCCGTGGTGGACGGCACGATCTACCTGACCACCGGCGACCGGCGGGTAGTCGCGCTGGACGAGGCCAGCGGCGAGCTCATCTGGGAGCGCGGGACTACGGGGCCAGTCAACTCCTCGCCCGCGGTCGCAGGCGGGATTGTCTACTACGGGCTGCGTGATGGCAAATTTTACGCCCTGGACCGCTACAGCGGTGAGCAGCTGTGGATGTACCAAACGGACAACTACATTTTCTCGTCGCCCGCCATTCACAACGGCGTGGTCTATATCGGCTCCGGCGATTCGCTGCTGTACGCCTTCGATGCGCTGACGGGAGACGTGCGCTGGACCTATGACGCGAGGGCGCCGATTCTCACGCCGCCTGCCGTGAACGACGAGGTGGTCACTCTGGTGTCCCAGAGCGGCACCCTGCACATAGTGGACACTAACACCGGAAACCTGCGGCTGGACTACTCGATGGTGAGCATATCGAACGGGTCGCCCGCCATGCTCGGCAACTTGGTCTATTCGGCGGACGAAGGCGGCGGCATAAGGGCCGTGGACTGGCGCAAGCGGGTCGTGCCATTCGAGAAGTCCGCCCGCTGGCTTCGGACGCAACTTTTCATCTGGGGGATGGTCAACTCAATTCCGCCCCAGAAGGGGTTCGTCTGGGCGGACCGCATTCGCGGCGGCGGCTTCTCCAGCACGCCCGTGATTGCAAACGGCGTGCTCTATATCGGGTCGCACGGGCGAGAGTTGCTCGCCTTCGACGCCGAGACGGGCGAGCGGCTGTGGGAATACGCCACGGACGCCCCGATCCTGGCGTCCGCCTCCGTGGCGGGCGACACGGTGTACGTAGGCGACGCCGACGGCAACCTGTACGCGGTAAGCGGCGAGACCGGCAAGCTCGCGTGGCGGTTCAAGACCGGCGCACGCATCGACGCCGCGCCCGTAATCGCGAATGGCGTGCTGTTCCTCACCTCCCGCGATGGAACGCTGTACGCGATAGAGTAGCCGCAACCGGGCCTTATGGCGATGCATGAACGCCGCGCCACCGTGCCCCACCCGATTGCGGGGGTTGCCGTTCCATGACTCCTTTGCGCAACCTGACAAGGCGCAAGCTGCGCACGTCGCTTACCGTCATGGGCATCGCGGTGGGAATATGGGCGCTTGTGGTCATGGCGGCGATGGCCACCAAGCTGAGCGCCTTGGTGGAAGGCGGGTCCACCTACTTTCGGAACAAGGTCGTCGTGACCGATGCGTCCAGCACTCCCTTCTCGCAAGCGCTCATGTTATCGCCGCTGCCCATCGAAATCGCCCGGCAGATTGGGCAGGTGCCCGGAGTGGCCGCGGCTGTGCCCCGGGTGGTGCTGCCGCTTACCCCCGACGATCCGAGCAACGCGTTTCAGCTCCCCACTTACGTCGTGGGATACACGGAGGGTGCCGACCGTGGGTACGAGTCGTTCCCGCTGGAGATAGCCGCGGGACGAGCGACGTCGGCCGCGGACGAGGGGCAACGGGTCGTGTTTCTCGGCTCGGACTTGGCCCGGGAGTACGAAAAGGGACCGGGAGACACATTCCAGATTCGGGGGACCGAGTTCGAGGTGGTTGGTGTCGGCGAGCCGAGGCTGATGTTCTTCGACTCGTCCGCCGTCGTCCCGCTGTCGGAGGCGCAGGCGTTGCTGGCCCGAGAGGCTCCTGTCGTGGCCGGCAGAAGTCCGGACGCCGGCGGGTTGACCTCAATGGTGATGGTGTACCCGGAGGAAAGCCTGGACACGAGCGAACTGGCCCGGAGAATCGAAGAGAGCGTCCCGCAGGTGCGTGCGGGCACCGGCGTCGACTACGACGACCAGTTCGGATCAACCCTGGCGATTTTCAACACGATAATCCTCAGCGTGGCCCTCATCAGCGTCGTCGTGGGCGGCCTGTCGGTCATCAACACGATGACCATGAGCGTCGCCGAACGCACGCGAGAGATCGGCATCAAGCGCGCAATCGGCGCGCCGCGGGGCCGGATAATGCGAGAGCTGCTGTCCGAAGCGGCCTTCATCGGCCTGATTGGAGGACTTATCGGGCTGGCCGCGGGAGCGATGTTCGTGATCGGGGCTAACCGGCTCGGGCAGGACTCGGGAACGGCGCTGTTCCTGCTGACACCCTGGATCGCCGTCCTGGCTGTGGCGTTCTCGGTGGCCCTGGGCACCGTGGCGGGTGCCCTCCCCGCCTGGAACGCGTCCGGCATGGATCCAATCGAGGCGCTTCGCTACGAATAAGGACCGGCAATGGCATTTCTGACGGCGCGAAACCTGAACAAGACCTACAGCCTCAGCCGGCGCAACGTCGTACACGCCCTGCGGGGTGTGGACGTGACTATCGAGGCCGGCGAGATGGTGGCGATTGCCGGGCCGTCCGGGTCGGGGAAGAGCACGCTGATGCACATCCTCGGCCTGCTGCACTCCCCGGACAGGGGATGCGATCCGCCGCCAAGCCTGGTATTCGACGGCCAGGACGTGACGTCGATGGCGGACAGGGACAGGACCCGGATGCGCGCGGAGCGTATCGGGTTCGTATTCCAAGCCTTCAATCTCGTGCCGACTCTGACCGCCCAGGAGAACGTGGCGCTTCCCGCCGAGTACGCGGGCATGGGGCGAAGGGTGGCGCGGATGGCCGCCGGAAAGGCGCTGGAGTTGATGGGAGTCGCCGACAGGGCCGGCCACCGTCCCGTGGAGTTGTCCGGCGGGCAGCAGCAGCGCGTGGCCATCGCGCGTGCCCTCGTAAACGAGCCGGCCTTGCTGTTGGCCGACGAGCCCACCGGCAACCTCGACTCGCAGAACACCGGCGAGCTGCTGGAACTTCTCCGCCGCTACAACGCCGAGCGGCGCCAGACAATGGTGCTCGTCACCCACGACCCCCTCGTGAGCGAGGCCTGCACTCGCGTCCTGACCATGCGCGACGGCGTGATACTGAGCGAAGAATGATTCGCCGTGGAGTTCGGCAGCGGCGCTAGGATATCGATCGCCGTTCTACCCCGCCGCCATCGCCTCCGCATCCCGGATGTACTCTATGGTCTCCCGCACGTCGGCGATGATGTCTTCCGCCGGCTCCAGTATCCCGTCGTAGACGCACGCATCCTGAAGAAAGGACTTGCGGAGGCCATAACTGACTCGCAGGGATTCTAGCGACGAGTCCTCCCGACGCAATTGCCTAATCCCCCGCATAGTCTGTCCCGACGATCGGGGTTCCTCGCCGGTCCGGGCCACAATCAGGGCGTCGGTGGCCTTCTTGGTCGCGCACCATGCCTTCTCCGCGGCGTTTCTCAGCCGCCCCTGCTCCAGCATCTCCAGGGCGTCGTCGTAAAGTCCCCTCGCGTCAGCGAACAGGAAACCTACCCGTTCGGTCTGCGGCATGGTTCCTCTCTACGCCCGCACGTACTTCACGATCCGGCGGCCGGTGCTGCCCTCGCCTGACGTCGGCTGTACGAAGTAGATGCTGCCCTCGGAGTCTCCCGCCGAGCCGTGGCAAGAGCGGTACTGCTCGCCACCCCAGCGAGCCAGCCGCTCGCCGTCCAGCGTCAGCACGCTGAAGTAGCCGCCGTTGTGCTCTGGCACGAACGCCACGTCGTCGTTGTTGACCCACATGGTGGCGGGCCCGATCAGCTCGGACTGCCACTGGTCCAGGAACTCGCCGTCCTGGCTGAACGCCTGCACGCGATCGTTCTCGCGGTCCGCCACCAGCACCCTGCCCCGGCTGTCGACGAACACGCCGTGGGGCAGCATGAACTGGCCCGGCCCGGTGCCCGGCTCGCCCCAGGACAGCGTGTGCTCGCCGTCGGCGGTGAAGCGGTGGACGCGGCAGTTGGCGTATCCGTCCGCCACGAAAATGTCCCCTGAGGGAGCGACCCCGACTCCAGCGGGAAGGTTGAACGGCTCTCCGCCGTGCGTGACCTGCTCGTGAAGCGAGCCGTACT
The DNA here is from genome assembly GCA_034421955.1 of Dehalococcoidia bacterium. GTDB lineage: Bacteria > Chloroflexota > Dehalococcoidia > Lucifugimonadales > CATOSD01 > CATOSD01. The sequence goes on from DAOUJZ010000079.1 coordinate 46,558, forward strand.
CGTCGTTGTTCGCACCGGTGTCGGAGCGGTAGCCCTGCTTGCCGATGGTCAGCAGCAGCTCGCCCTCTGGGGTGAATTTCATTATCTGGCAGTCGTCGCGCTCGACGATCCAGATGTTGTCGTGCGGGTCGGCGTAGATGGCGTGCGGGAATGGGAACTGGCCCTCTCCCCACGAACTGAGGAAGTTCCCGTCGCGGTCGAACACGATGACCCTGTGCTCCCCGCGGTTGAAGCCGTACACCCTGTCCTGCGAGTCGATGGCCACCGCAGCCATCGGAGCGTCCCAGCCTTCCGGCAGCTTTGCCCAGTCCTCGATCACTTCGTATCTGTAATCGCCGCTACCAACGATGTTAGCCATAGCCCGCTCCTTCCGCTCTTGGTGCCCTTCGTGTCCTTAGTGGATGAGCCCTCCCCCTTGACCTCTAACCCAGCAGCTCCGGTCGGCAGGCACGCATCACAGCGAGCGTGGAGTCCACCCCGGGGCGGGCGGCCACCACCCTGACCATCGCGATGTCGAGGCCCTCGGCCAGCGCGCGGAAGTGCGCGGCGGCGCCGTCGGGCTTGCCGAAGTAGCCCACCTTGAGGAGCAGTTCGGCGGGGAACGCGTCCGCCACCTCCTCGCGGGACGCCCCGTTTGAGCGCATCTCGTCGAGCTGGCGCAGCGCGTCGGTGAATCCCATCCGCTCGAAGTGCGCCCGGTAGCCAAGCTGCCTCTGCCGCTCCGTCGGCACGCGGGGACCGAGCGCGTAGTTCATGGTGGACAGAGCAAAGGCGCGCCGCGCGGCGTCCTCGTCGTCGTCAACGCAGACGCGGATGTACTCCGCCAGCTTCACCTCGGACGGGTCCCTGCCCGCCCTCTTCGCGCCCTCGTCAACGCGCTCGCGGCTCCACGAGACGCGCTCGGAGTCGCACCAGTTCAGGCTCGCTCCGTCCGCCGCCTCGCCGGCGAGCTCCAGCATACGCGGGCCGAGCGCGCCGAGGTAGACCGGGGTGTTTGGCGCGGGCTGGATGCCGAGTCGGCCGCCCCGCAGCGTGACCGTCTCGCCCTCGTGCGTGACGCGCTCTCCGGCGACCAGACCGCGTATAACGGTCAGGTATTCCCGCATCATCGCCAGCGCCGAGACCCGGGCCATGCCGGTCTGCTGCCTGGCTCGTGGCTGGTACACGCCGCCCGCGCCGATGCCCATGTAGAAGCGCCCGCCCGTCACCTGGCTCATGGTGCCGCCGCTCATCGCGAACGCCATGGGCGAACGCCACATCACGGGGGACACCGAAATGCCGGTGTGAAGTCCCTCGGGCACAACGTCGCGGGACGCCGCCCAGCGGTAGTTGCACACCTGGAAGGAGTCCTGGCCCGTGCCTTCCGGCGTCCAGATGCTGGTGTAGCCCAGGCGCGCCGCCTCGCGCGACACTTCCATTTCCTCTTGTATCGACAGCCCCAGCGTGCCGTCGAGGCCTACGCCGAATTGCATTCTCGTGCTCCTACGCTTGACTACTGGCCGCTGATCCTCGTGTTCGCCATGTCCTCGATGAAGTTGGCGATCGCGGAGTGGTCCAGGTCGCCCTTGCCGTCGTTGACCAGCGAGCCGATCATCTGCTGCACGAGTCCGGTGACCGGCAGAGGAACGCCCAGTTCCTGTCCGGTCAGCAGGGCGTTTCTAAGGTCCTTCTGGTGCAGGTTGATGCGGAAGCCGGGCTGGAAGTCGCCGGCTATCATCATCGGCCCCTTGGCGTTGAGGACGGAGCTTCCGGCCAGGCCGCCCTTGATTGCGTCGAACACGACGTTGGGGTCGAGACCCGCCTTCCTTGCGAGAGTGAGCGCCTCGCCCACGGCCTCGATGTTGACGGCGACGATGATCTGGTTGGCGAGCTTGGTGGTGTTGCCCGCGCCGTAGTCCCCGCACAGCACGATGCTCGCGCCCATGTGGCCCAGCAGCTCACGGTGGGCGTCGAACACGTCCTGCTTGCCGCCCACCATGATGGCCAGCGTGCCGGCGATGGCGCCCGGCTCTCCGCCGCTTACCGGCGCGTCGAGGAAGCTGACGCCCTGCGCCTCGCACGCGGCGGCTATCTTCTGCGAGCTTCCCGGCGCGATGGAGCTCATGTCGATGACGACCGAGCCGCTGGACGCGCCCTCGAGCACGCCGCCCTCGCCGAGGATGGCCGCCTCGGAGTGCGGCGAGTCCGGCACCATCGTTATGACGACCGGTGCCTTCTCCGCGACCTCGCGGGCCGAGGACGCGCCGGACGCGCCCTCCGTGACCATCTCCTCGACCGCCGTGCCGACGATGTCGTACACGGTCAGCGAGTAGCCCGCCTTCATCAGGTTGCGGACCATGGGTCGCCCCATGATGCCCAGTCCTACGAAACCAATGTCACCTTCTGGCATGGTAGTGTTTTCCTTTCAGATATGTGGGTGTCGCGCGCGACTCGGCGGCCCCTGTGGTATCGGAATCACCGGGGCACATTGTAGCAGAAAACGCCCTCGAACCACCGCCGCTCGTCACTTCGACGAAGACTCGGCGCCCGTGAAGGTGAGGGCTTGCTTCGGACGCAATTGGCAGGGCTTTGTGGCTGCGCTAGAATAGCCGCATCTCGCTCAGGAGGGTTCTAATGGCTATAACTCTGGAAGAGGCCAATCGTATCGTGGCCGGAGCCATCGCCAAGGCGGTCGAGCTCGACATCAAGATCAACGTTGCCGTCTGCGACGCGGGCGGACGGCTGATAGCGTTCAACCGGATGGATGGCGCTATCTGGGCAGGGGTTTATGGCTCCCAAGGCAAAGCGGTTGCCAGCGCCGCCTTTGCCCGCTCCAGCGGCGAACTGCAGGAGCGGGCGGACACACCCATCGTGACAGGTATCCTCGCAGCCGAGGGTGGTCATGGCATTCCGAGTCAGGGTGCGTTGCCCATCATCCGCGATGGCGTGGTAGAGGGTGCCTGCGGCGTCGGCGGAGGCACCTCTCAACAGGACGAAGATTGCGCCGCGGCGGGCATCGCCATGCTATGACCAGATTATCGATCTGGCTTCGGCACCACGCTCTCAAGCAGATCGATTAGCGATTTCGCGGTCGCAATACCGAGCCTGACATCGTCCTCTCGCAGCGTCTCTTCGTAGAAGTTGATGTGCATCGCTTCCGCGACTATCAGCTTTTGCCAGTGGAGATGGTAATCGTCCGTCAGTGCAATCAACCTCTTGGCGTTTTCGCGCAAGAGATAGTGCGACTGGTGGTCCCACCCGTTCTCCTCCGAAATCGCCTTCACATAGTGCGCGACCGCGCCCCAAGCCTTCTCGGACGCTTGCAAAAGGTGGCCGTTCCGAAGTTCGTCCTCGGCCTGCACAAGAAAGGCCGCGCTGATTTCTCTATGTCTTGTAGCGGTCGGCATCAACTAAGGTACCTCTAGCCAGAAAGTGAATGCTTGGTCAGTCTGCTAGCTTTCCAGGCCGCCTACCTTGGCCAGGACCCGCGAGCGGATACTATGATAGCGGAAGATCGTCAGGCGTTATGCCCTTCTCCCGTCTCAGGTACTCCAGTAGAGCTTCGCGCTCTACACGAGCGTTCTCGCGCTCCTCGGCACGGCCTTCCTCGCGGCCTTCCTCGCGGCCCTTCTCGCGCTCTCTTTTCAGCAGCGACTTCGTCTTTTCCATTGCGTAGAACATGGTCCAGTATCCTAACTCCACCAGTACGGCCAGCGCGGTGTACACCACTATGCCCAGGTCAACCAACGCCCCGGCTGTGCGGACGACTGCCGGGAAACTCCATTGCCAATTCTCAGCGATGCCAACCAGCAACGCCGTAGCCGCCAGTATTCCAAAAGGGGCGGCTATCACGTGGCGTCGCGGCCATTTCTCGCTCTGCCACTCCTGCATGTGTCTAACTTACCACAGTGATGGGGCGGCGCGTGTTGTGTCCTGACAATGGCAACTGATGACCGATTGCGCCTGGGCCCGCCCCCTACCCCTGCGCGGCCATCACCTCGATCAGCTCCCGAACGGCGTCGGCGGAGTGCTGGAGCGCCGCGGCCTCGTCCGGCGTGAGCTGGAACTCGATCACCTCCTCCACGCCCCCGGCGCCCAGCTTGACGGGCACGCCGACGTAGATGCCGTCGATGCCGTACTCGCCCTCCAGGTACGCGGTGCACGGAAGTATCTGCTTCTTGTCGAACAGAATCGACTCGACCATCTGCACGATAGCCGCGGACGGCGCGTAGTAGGCGCTGCCGCTCTTGAGCAGGTTCACTATCTCGGCGCCGCCGTCCTGTGTGCGCTTCACTAGCGCGTCCACTCGCTCGGGCGGCAGCAGCTCGGACAGCGGCGTGCCCCCGACGGTGGTGCTGGCGGCGATGGGGACCATGGTGTCCCCGTGGCCGCCCAGCACGAACGTGGCCACCGCCTCTACCGACACGCCGAGTTCTTGCGCGATGAACGTGCGGAAGCGGGCGGTGTCGAGAATGCCGGCCATTCCGAACACCCGCTCCTTGGGCAGGTCGCTCACCTGGTAGGCGCGCTGCACCATCGCGTCGAGCGGGTTGGTCACGACCAGCAGCATGGCGTCGGGGGAGTGCTCCACAACCTGTCCGACGACGCTGGTGATGATGTTCATGTTCGTCAGCAGCAGGTCGTCGCGGCTCATGCCGGGCCGGCGCGCCACTCCGGAGGTTATCACCACGATGTCGGAGCCGGCGGTGTCGGCGTAGTCGTTGGTGCCGACTACGGACGCGTCCGAACCGAGAATCGGCCCGGCCTCGAGCATGTCGAGCGCCTTGCCCTGGGGAAGCCCCTCCACGATGTCGACCAGCACCACGTCGGCGTAGCCCTTGTCGAAGATGCGTTGTGCGGCGGTGGCCCCTACGTTGCCCGCCCCTACCACTGTTACCTTGCTGCGCATGAATACAGTTACTCCTCCAGGAAGTCGTCCAGGCCCTCTTCCAGCTTCTCGGCCACCAGGCCCTCGAAAGGCCGGAGCGCGAGCGGAATAGAGAGCTCGATCTCGTAGTCGGTGTCCGTCACCTCGAGGGCGCCCTTGAAGTTGAGGCCGCGCGCCCTGAACTCGAACTCCAGGGTGCTGTCCTTCCAGGCGTGATTCACCCCGGAGACGGTGTCGTCGAACTCGGACACGAACTCGTCGAATTTCGACGCCATCTTGTCGACCGCGGCCTCCCGTGTCATGTTGTGAGCCCTCACTACCTTCATTAGCGGGCGCGCCTCCCTCTTTCAGCCATTACGTCTACCCGACGGTGTCGACGTACTCCTGCCACCTGTCCTCGACGGTGGGGTCTTCGACGGTGGACATGATGTACTGGCCGTACTCGCGGCTGGTCGCGCCGGTGTTGCGGCCCGTGGTTATGACCTTGCGCTCGTACTGGCCGCAGATGTCGAGTGCCTTGTGCAGTCTGCCGCCCAGATCCTCGAAGCCAATGTGTTCCAGCATCATCGCGCCGGCGCGGAGCAGCGAGCTGGGGTCGGCGTACTGCGCCCTACCCTCCTGCACCATGCGGGGCGCGCTGCCGTGGATGGCCTCGAACATGGCGTAGCTCTTGCCGACGTTGGCGCTGCCCGCCGTGCCCACACCGCCCTGGATCTGCGCCGCCTCGTCGGTCAGTATGTCGCCGTACAGGTTCGGCAGGGCCAGCACCTGGAAGTCCTTCTGGCGGGCCGGGTTGATGAGGGCGGCGGTCATGATGTCGATGTACCAGCCGTCCCACTCGATCCCTGGGTAGCGCTCGGACACCTTCCTGGCGATGTCCAGGAACTTGCCGTCTGTGGTCTTCACCACGTTCGCCTTGGTGACGATGGTCACGCGGTCCTTCCCCGTGCGCTGGGCGTGGGCGAACGCCGCGTCGATGATGCGCTCGGAGCCCTGGCTGGTGATGACACGGAAGTCGATAGCCAGGTCGTCGGTTGCGTTCAGGCCCTGGCTGCCCACCGCGTACATGTCCTCGGTGTTCTCGCGGAAGAATGTCCAGTCCACGCCCTGGCTGGGTATGCGGACGGGGCGCACGTTGGCGAACAGGTCCAGCTCCTTGCGCATGGACACGTTCGCGCTCTCGATGTTGGGCCAGCCGTCGCCCCGCTCCGGCGTGTGCGTAGGCCCCTTGAGCGTGACGTGGCACTGCTTGATCTCGGCCAGCACGTCGTCCGGGATGGACTGCAGCTTCTCGGCCCGGTTCTCGATGGTCAGGCCGTCGATTACCCGGAACTCGACCTTGCCGGAAGCGACCTCGTCGCGCAGCAGGTACGCCAGCACGGCCTGGGTCTCCTCGCTGATGGAGGGACCGATGCCGTCGCCGCCCAGCATTCCGATGATTATCGGGCTGACGGAGGAGTAGTCGGTCCAGTCGCCTTCCTCCTTCAGCCTTTCTACTCGCTCAAGCTGTTGCTGGAGCACCGTACCGAAGTGCTCCTTGGCGGACTCGATTATCTGCTCGTATGCCATTTTGACTCCTTTCGGATTTTGCGATTCGTGTAGTATTGCCCGGCCTTGGGCGAGGTACAGGACGGCCATTCCGTCAGGGTGCGATGACCGCCAGAACGTCGTCCTTCGATACTGTCACTCCCACGTCGAACGAAAGCGACTTGACCGAGCCGCTGATCGGAGACGGGAGCGTGTTTTCCATTTTCATCGCCTCGAGCACCAGCACGGGATCGCCTGCGTCCACGTGCTGGCCTTCCTCCACGACGTAGCGCAGCACGATGCCCGGCATGGGTGCGGTAATGGCCGCCTCGCCTTCCGCGGCCTGCGGCGCCGCTGGAGCCGCGGGCGCAGCGGGCGCCTGACGTGGCGCGGCGGAGGGACGCTGTGGCTGCACCACCGCCGTGGTCGCCGGTTGCAGTGGGTCCACTTCCACCTTGTAGAAGGAGCCCTCTACGAAAACGTTGAATGCGCGCGTACGGGCGCTCTTCTCCGGCATCTCGTCCGGCATTGCCGCGTTGGTCTCGGCTGGCGCCTGCCTTTCCGGCTTGGGATCGAGGCCGTGCTTCCTGCGAAGGAATCTCATGCCCGTGGACGGGAACAGCGCGTAGGTGAGCACGTCCTCCACGTTGTCCGAGAACTCGCGTACACTCTCGGCGGCTTTCTCCATTTCCGGCTCGAGCAGGTCGGACGGCTTTCCAGAGACCAGCCGGCTCTCCCGCGCGTCGCCACGGAGCGCGATGCTCCGGACCTCCGGGTCGAGCTGGGCCGGAGGGCGTCCGTACATGCCGGAGGCGTACTCTCGCACCTGGTCCGAGACCATCGCGTACCTGCCGAACAGCACGTTGCTCACCGACTGGGAGCCGATCATCTGGCTCATCGGCGTGACCAGCGGGGGATTGCCAAGGTCCTTCCTGGTCCTCGGCACCTCGGCCAGCACCTCGTCCAGCCGGTCGAGAGCGTTCGCCTCTCGCAGCTGCGAGATGAGATTGCTCGCCATGCCGCCCGGGATCTGGTGGTCCAACACACGGACGTCAATGACTGCGGATCGCGGGTCCTGCATAAGGTGGCGGTACTTGGGCAGTATAGACTCCAGGTAGTCGCCTATCTCCAGGATGGCTGCGAGGTCGAGGCCGGACTCACGATCGGTCCCGCGCAGCGCCACCTCCAGCGGCTCGATGGCGGGCTGCGCGGTTCGCAGCGCGAGGGGCGCCAGGCACGTGTCGACGACGTCCACGCCCGCCTCGATCGCCTTCAGCGCGGTCATGGAGGCCATGCCGCTCGTATAGTGCGTGTGCAACTGTAGCGGCACGTTGAGTACGGGCTTGAGCGCCGTCACCAGGTCGAATGCGTCGTAAGGGGCGAGGACGCCGCCCATGTCCTTGATACAAATGCTGTCGGCGCCCATCTCCTGGAACCGCCTGGCCCTGTCGACGAAGTAGTCAAGCGAGTATATGGGACCGCCGAGCCGCCCGCCTTCCGTGATGGAGTAGCAGATGGCCATCTGGAGATGCTTGCCGCTGGCCTTGACGGCCTGGGCGGCGCGCTCCAGGTTCCACTCGTCGTTGAGGGCGTCGAAAACGCGGAAAATGTCTATGCCCACCTGTGCCGCACGGTCTACGAAAGCATCTACCACGTCATCGGCGTAGGCGCGGTATCCCACCAGGCTCTGGCCCCTGAGCAGCATCATGAGTGGCGTGTTGGGCGCCAGCCTCTTGAAGGTGCGCAGGCGGTCCCACGGGTCCTCATCGAGGAAGCGCGTCGCGGCGTCGAAAGTCGCGCCGCCCCACACCTCCATGGAGTGAAAGCCTATCGCGTCCATGGCCGAAGCGACAGGCTCCATGTCCGCCATTTCGAGCCGCGTCGCGAGCAGGCTCTGATGAGCGTCCCTGAAGGTGGTGTCGGTTATCTTTATCGGGTTGGCGGCCAATTCAGCAAGTCTCACTCAGCGGCGCCGCGCGGCGCCGTCTAGCGGCCTCTCCAAGACAGAGCCCGCATCGTCGCGGACTCGAACGACGGGCTACGAGCGGCGAGCTTCCAGGCGCGGCCCCCGCGCGCGCCTCGCGTCCGTGGTGCGGGCGCGTACTCCTGCTCCAGGAACGCCTGCACCGCCGCGGTGATGGCGGCGACGAGCCTCTGGTCGGGAGCCGGACCGCCGCCCGCGGGCGAAATCAAAGCGGGATGCTCCCGTGCTTCTTGAACGGCATCGAGTCCCGCTTGTTCTCCAGCATCTCCAGCGCATGCGAGATTCGTCTCCGGGTCTCGGCAGGGTCGATCACGTCGTCTATCATGCCGCGGCTGGCGGCGATGTAAGGGTTCATCAACCGCTCGTCGTAGTCGCGTATCAACTCCGCCCTCAGCTCTTCCGGCCGGTCGGAGTTTCTGAGCTCGCCGCGATACACTATGTTGACGGCTCCATCCGCGCCCATCACCGCAATCTCGCCGGTCGGCCAGGCGTAATTGATATCGCCCTCCAGGTTCTTGCTGCTCATCACGATGTACGCCCCGCCGTAGGCCTTGCGCGTGATGACACTGACCTTCGGCACAGTGGCCTCGGCGTAGGCGAATATCAGCTTCGCGCCGTGCCGGATGATGCCGCCGTGCTCCTGGGTCGTGCCCGGCATGAACCCAGGCACGTCGATAAACGTGACCAACGGGAAGTCGAAGGCGTCGCAGAATCTGACGAATCTGGCCGCCTTGACCGACGAGTCGATGTCCAGCACTCCCGCCAGGTAGAAGGGCTGATTCGCGACGACGCCCACGGGTCGGCCGTTGATCCTGGCAAAGCCCACAACCACGTTGCCCGCGAAATTCTCGTGTACCTGCATGAACTCGCCGTCGTCGACGACGCGACCGATAACCTCGAGCATGTCGTAGGGCTGATTGGGGTTGTCCGGCATAAGCTCCGCAAGACCCTCGTCCCACAACTCGGCGTCTTCTCTCGGCGCAAGGCGCGGCGGCTCTTCCATGTTGTTCTGCGGCAGGAACGACAGCAGCCGCGCAATCTGGGCGAAGCACTCCTGCTCGTTTGCGAACGCGAAGTGCGCCACCCCGCTCTTTGCCGCGTGACTTACCGCGCCCCCAAGCTCCTCGTGACTCACGTCCTCGCCGGTCACGGAACGTATCACGTCCGGCCCGGTGATGTACATCTGGCCCACGCCCTCGACCATGAACACGAAGTCCGTCAGCGCCGGCGAGTATGTCGCGCCGCCCGCAGCAGGCCCCAAAATCACCGAAATCTGGGGTATCACACCCGAAGCGCGCACATTGCGGTGAAATATGGAGCTGTACCCCGCCAGGCTGTCCACGCCCTCCTGGATACGCGCTCCGCCGGAGTCGATCAGGCCTACCACCGGCGCGCCCGTCGACGCGGCGAGGTCCATCACCTTGCACACCTTCTGGGACACGGCCTCGGACAGCGACCCACCCAGAATCGTGAAGTCCTGCGAGTAGACGAAGACCAGCCGTCCGTTGACCTTGCCGTATCCCGTCACCACGGCATCGCCCAGGTACTTCTGTTTCTCGAGCCCGAACTCGGTGGCCCGGTGCAGTACGAAGGCGTCGATCTCCTCGAACGTGCCCTCGTCGAGCAACATGGCAATGCGCTCTCTGGCGGTGAGCTTGCCACGCGAGTGCTGGCCTTCTATGCGCCGCTCTCCGCCGCCTAGCAGGGCCTGTTCCCGCTTCTCGCGAAGTTCGTCTCGTTTTTGGTCGACAATGCGGCGCACAACCATGTCGAAATCACGTCACCATCGGCACAAATTTCAGGACTTGACACTAACAGATAACGCATAACGCCGCAAGTTTCAGGCTTGGGGCGGGCCGCGAAGGGGCCGGTTCACAGGGAGTTAGACTGGCGCCCCGCGCGGCTCGCGTCGATTGACGGAGTTGGCGCGCGGTGCTATCGTTTCCCGTGGCCCGAGGACGGCGGCTACCGTGGGCCACTCGAAGTATCAAAGACCAACGAACGGATGGCTTCACCACGATGGACGAAACCCCGACCGCGCCGCGTCAGCTAGCCTCCATAGACTATTTCGGCAAGCGCGCCGGACGCTACCGCCAGAGCCACGGCGACATCGAGGCGCTCGAACTGCTGGTGCGCATGGCGGCCCCGCGCGGCGACGAGTTCGTGCTCGACGTGGGCGCTGGCCCCGGCCATCTCGCCTGCGCGTTCGCCCGGCACGTGCGCCAGGTTGTCGCGAGCGACGTTACCATGCTGATGCTTAGGGAGCTTCCCATCGTGATGCGCGACAGAGACGTCTCGGGCGTCTGGCCCGTGGCTGCCGACGCGCAGGCGCTGCCTTTCGAGGACGAGCTCTTCGACGTGGTGACCTCCAGGCTGGCGGCCGCCCACTTCCCGGACCATCCGGGCGCGGTTCGCGAGATGGCGCGCGTGTGCAAGACCGGCGGCATCGTGTTGGTAGCCGACAGCATGGGGCCGGAGGACGCGGCTGCCAGGGCCTACGTGGACGAGCTCGAGTGGCTACGGGACTCGAGCCACGGCAGCAACCACAGCTTCAACGAGTGGAACGACGCCTACAGAGCGGCGGGCCTCGAGGTAGAGAAGGTGTACGTCACCACGGGGCGCATGAGGTCGCTGGAGAACTGGATGGACCGCGCCGACACTCCACCCCAAAATCGGCAGCGAATCCACGAACTCATCGTGAACGCCCCGGAGTCGCTCAGGCGGCACATCGACATAGGGCGCGACGGCGACGGCAACCCATTCTTCACCACCGCGCAGATCCGCATACTGGGTCGCAAGCGTTAGGTCGCAAGTTCGGCGAGTGGCCGGCGAATCGCAGGAGGTATCAGCCGTTGAAAGAGGATCTGATGGACATCCTGGTCTGCCCGCTATGCAGGGGCGAGTTGGCCCTCGCCGTCGAACGGCGCGAAGGCGATGAAATCGTCGAGGGAAGCCTGAGCTGCTCCGCCTGCCCCGAGGTCTTTCCGATCGAGGACACGATTCCCAACCTGCTCCCGCCCGAGCTCCGAGTGTGAGTTTCCGTAACCCACTCTAGCCGGAGATCGCCATCTCGTACAGCGCCGCGAGCAGGTCGGCCAGCAGAAAGACAATCACTCCCAGTATCGCGATGAGGTTGTAGCCCGACAGCGCCCGCGAAACTCGCGCCAGGCGTCCGGGTGGGCGGTCTGTCCTCAGTTCGGGCGCGACCGACGTAACGGCACGGCGTCTCCTCCATGCGAGCACGAACATCGCCACGGCCAACGCCACCTTCGCCGCAAGCACAAGCACGTAGGCGGCGCCTACCGAAGTCGATTCGAGACGATGGAAAGTAAGCACGCCTCCGGTGACGATGAGCACGATGATGCAGGTGTCCACCAACGCCCGGAATTCGATAGCGGCCGCCTCGCCCAGTAGTTCCGCCGCGCGAGGATGGCGTCGAGACGCGGGGCGGAGCACCAGCAGGTAGAAGAGGCTGCCCCCGACCCAGGCCACTGCGGACACCACGTGCAGCCACCGGACCATGAGCATGAAGACGTCGCCTGCGCTCACTTCAACCGCCGCGTACGGCTTGGCGCCGCTGCTGTCCCCTGGCTTCTCCGCCTCCCGTGGACTGTGCCTGTGCCGAAGAGTAGCCGCACGACGCTAGGGGAGAATCTCCGCGACCAGTTCCTCGAGTTTTTCCCGGTTGAGCGGTCCGCTCCACTTCCGCACGATCCCGTGGTTGGCGTCCAGGAAGAACGTGGTGGGAAATCCCTGCACTTCGTACTTCTGGAATGCGATCTCGCCGTCGCGGTCCGGGCCGAGAGCGTACGTCACGCCCAGCCTGTCTACGAACTCCTGCCCATTCTGCTCGCTGTCCACGCCCACTAACTGAACGCCGATGAACGCCAGGCCGGCGTCCTTGTGTTCCTGGAACGATGCCTCGAGGTCCGGCATTTCGGCTACGCACGGCGGGCACGACGGAAACCAGAAGTTCAGCACGACCGGCCGGCCCTCCAGCTCGGACAGCGTGAACGTGTCTCCGGCGGCGTGGTTGGCGTTGGCGAACAGCGGCAGATCGAAGTCGGGTGCCGCGTCGAGCGGTTCGGCGTCCTCCGATGCGGCGTTTGCCGGAGTGGCGTCCTCCGGCTCAGCGTCCTTGGGTTCGGCGGACTCTCCGCCGCAGGCCGCGGCAAGTAGCAGAACCAGAAAGAGCGCCGCCAGAACCGCGAGACCATTCGAGCGCGAGTTTAGTCTGCCCATCGATCAGACTTCCTCCACGATAAGCTCCTCTGCCCTGCCCATCAGGACAGCCGCCCTGTCCTCCGCAACGTTCTTGCTGTCCAGGTACAGGCGCAGCAGTTCCTGTGGCGTGGTGCCCTTGGAGTAGGCGTCGCCAAGCCTGTTCTTTGGCTGCTCGATGGGTTGCCTGGACACGGAGGCCACGTAGAAGGCCCCATCCAGCGCCTGTCGTATCTCGGCGTCTCTCAGGTGTCCCTGGATCTCGAGGGGATACGCGACGTTGAGCTTGACGATGGCGCCATCGACGTGCTGACGTTCAATCTCTTTCAGCACCGTGGCCGTCGGGTCCTGGTCTCCCGTCCTCAGCCTGACGTCTATGGTTACGAACCTGCGGGCGTTCACCTTCTGGAATTTGAAGGACTTGAGACGTGACCCCGCCGCCTCGTTGGCGTCCAGCTCGACCACGCAGAAGCCCTTGTCGTCGCCCTCCTCGCCAAAGTCCACGCGCTCGAGGCTTCCGGCGTAGGCCATCTTGGGATGCTCTCCGACGACCTGGTGCTTGTGAATGTGGCCCAGCGCCACGTAGTCGAACTGCGGGCGCGCAAGGCTGCTAAGCAGCAGCACGTGGTCCCGGCCCAGCATCATGCTGCGCTCGGAGCCGTACCGGACGCCGTCTTGGATCGAGCCGCCCACCACGGCCGAGCTTACCGTCACGTGCGCGGCGAGGACGGCCGGCAGAGCCGGGTCCAGCCGTTCCGCCAGAATACTGATGCCCTCGGTCAGACGGTCCTGGACAAGTGCGTTGATCTCGTCCATCGTCAGACCGGCCCTCTCCTCGGACGCCAGGAATTGGCTGCGCCTGATCCACGGAACCGAAACGATTTGCAGCGGCCCTGCGGGTGTGCCGACAACGCAAGTGCCAAGCCTCTCACCCACGTGCACCATTCGGACCCCGAGTGTGTCGAAAATCTCCAGCGCCGTTGCCGGTCCGGCGGTAAGCGGCATGTCGTGGTTGCCGACCACCAGGAACACCGGAATACCCGCGTTGGCGAGCCTGGCGATGCGTGAGGCGAACTCCCTCTGATGGGTCTGGCTTGGGTTGCGGCTCTTGTAGGCGTCGCCGGCAAACAGCGCAAGGTCGGCGCGCTCGGCGATGGCGTAGTCGACGACCTCGTCGAACGTGGCGAGGAAGTCTCCTAACCGGGCCGACAGACCCGTGGAGGGGTCTATACGGCCATAGTTCTCGACGCCAATGTGAACATCGCTGAAGTGGACAATCTTCATGGGCGCGTTCGTAGACCTACCAAATGCGTGTCCGGCATCTCGGACTGGATCAACGCTCACTCATGCGGCCAGGCGGCTCGCCAACTCCCCCGGCAGCGCGTCTATAGCGACGCGGACCTGCGCCATGGTGTCGCGTTCGCGTATGGTAACCGCGTTGTCGTCGAGCGAGTCGAAGTCCACGGTCACGCAGAGGGGAGTGCCGATCTCGTCCTGACGCCGGTAGCGACGCCCGATGCTCTGCGCGGAGTCGTACTGGACCACCCCGTTCTGCCCGGCGGAGCGTCTGATCTTCTCGAAAACGTCCCTCGCCAGCGGCTCCAGTCTCTGGTTTCGGCTGAGCGGCAACACCGCGACCTTCACCGGCGCCAGCGACGGATGAAGCCGCAGCAGTACGCGCGTCTCGGTGCGCCCCGAAGCGGTGGGGGCCTCCTCCTCGGTGTAGGCCTCCACAAGAAACGTCATCATCGCCCGGTCCACACCAACGGACGGCTCCACTACGTAAGGCACCACGCGCTCACCGGCCTCGTCGTCGAACCAGGACAGCGACTCTCCACTCGCGGCGGCGTGGGCGGACAGGTCGTAATCCGTGCGGTTGGCGATACCCTGGATCTCTCCCCAGCCCCAGGGGAACAGGTACTCTATGTCGTGCGTGGCCTTCGAATAGTGAGACAGTTCGCTGCCCTCGTGGACGCGGACGCGCAGCCGGTCGGGGCTGATGCCGAGCTCGCGGTACCAATCCAGGCACTCTTCCACCCACAGGCGGTGGCACTCCTCGTCCTCTCCCGGCCTTACGAAGTACTCGATCTCCATTATCTCGAACTCGCGCGTGCGAAAGATGAAGTTGCCGGTCGTAATCTCGTTGCGAAACGCCTTGCCGATCTGCGCCACGCCGAACGGGAGCTTGCGGCGAGTCGTGTTCAGCACGTTGTTGAAGTTGACGAAGATGCCCTGGGCCGTTTCCGGCCGCAGGTAGACGGTCGCGGCCTCCTCCTCGACCGGGCCCATGTGGGTGCGGAACATCAGGTTGAAGTTGCGTGAGTCGGTAAGCAGCCCTCCGCAGTCGGGGCAGCGTGGCTCGTCGAGCTGGTCCTCGCGCCAACGCTTGCGGCAGTCTCGGCAGTCCACGAGCGGGTCGGTGAAGCTCTCCAGGTGGCCGCTCGCGCGCCACACGTCCGGGTGCATGATGATCGCCGCGTCCAGTCCCACCATGTCGTCACGGCCCCACACGAACCGGCGCCACCAGGCGTCTTTCACGTTCCGCTTCAGCTCAACGCCCAGTGGGCCATAGTCGTAGGTGCTTGCGAGGCCTCCGTAGACCTCGCTGCTCTGGAAGATGAAACCGCGCCGCTTGCACAGCGACACTATCTTGTCCAGGTCGATTGTCGTGGCGGTGTCGGTCACGGATGGTCCCTCACGTGTAAGCATCTTGGCAGGTTCACGCCAAATTATACCATGCGCACCGTACGCCGGGATTCTTGACGGCGTGCGCTGTGTGGCGAGGGGCGCGGCTCGGCGGCCCTTTATCCATTCGACCGACAGGTTACTGGCCGTGACGGACCCGCGGGGCTGCTAGCCGCCGAACGGCCACCACCACCGGCGGCGCGGTGCGGGCTGCTCAACTGCCTGGCTGGGAGCGCGGGTCGGCTGCCGTCGCTCGCCCAGGAGACCCGGCTCGATTGCCATTAGCCGCCCCTGCTCGTCTTCTGAGAGATCCTCCCGAAGGCGTTGGGAAATCGCGACGTGCTGCATGGCCTGCTCGGAGGGAAGGCGCTGTGCTGCCGACACAATCGAGGCCGCGATTGACGCCGCGGCCTGTTCGTCCAACTGCAGCATGGCTCGAAGCCTCGCCATCATCATCGCGCGCAGCCTGTCGTGCAGCATGTCATGTTCGGCGCGCAGCAGAGTCGACACGCGATCGGACCTCTCGCTATCTGCGAGCGGGGCGATCTCGGAGAACTTCTCCAGCATCGTCTGGACCTTCTGGCTGTCGTCGAGGGCTCCAAGCGCGAACCAGTCCACGTACTCTTCCGACCTGAGCCACCCAACGATGTCGTTGAATCGATGAATGGGCAGCGGCTTCGTGCAGTAGCGGCTCGGGCTGACGTTGGCGAATTGAAGCCTGTCGCGCTCGGCCTGTGTCGAAGTCAGGATCAGCACAGGAATGCGGTTCAGGCTTTCGCTCTGGCTCATTGCAGCCAGGACCTCGTAGCCGTTCATCTTGGGCATGTTGAGGTCCAGCAGAATCAGGTCTGGCGTGGGTGTGTCGGAGTGCGCTCCAACCTTTCTGAGCATCGACATCGCGACCTCGCCGTCCTCGGCTACGGTCACGTTCACCGCGTGGTCCGAACCCCCGAGGATTCGCTGCGTCAGCTCCACGTCCGCTGGATTGTCTTCAACGAGCAAAACGTCAACAGGTTTGACTTCCGGGCTTTCAACCGTCATGGCCATCCTCCTCTTCCAGAGACGTAGAGATGGTGAAATGAAAGGTAGACCCCTTACCCAACTCCGATTCTACCCAAATTCTCCCTCCGTGTCTCTCTACGATCTTCTGGCACACCGCCAGACCGATTCCTGAGCCTGGGTACTCACTGCGATGGTGCAGTCGCTGGAACATCTGAAATATGCGCTCGTAGTGGCGGGGGGCGATGCCGATTCCGTTGTCGCTTACCGAAAACGTCCATGCGCCGCGCTGCTCCACCGCGCACACGTCGACGCGTGGCGGAACGTCTCGCCTGTACTTCAACGCGTTGCTTACGAGGTTTTGCAGCAGTTGGGCGAGCTGCGTGTCGTCACCGCTCAACACAGGCAAGTCCGTGTAACTGACCCTGGCGCCGCACTCGTCGAGCGCGGGGGCCTGGTCCATCAACACGCGCTCCATGATGAGATTGCAGTCGATTGTGTCGAAAGGTTTCCCCTGCGTTCCCACACGTGAGTATGTCAGCAGGTCGTCGATGAGACCCCTCATGCGTGTGGCGCCGTCTACCACGTAGCCGATGAATCTGTCGGCGTCGGCGTCAAGCCTGCCGGAGTAGTCCTCCGCGAGAATCTCAACGTAACTGGAGACCATGCGCAGCGGCTCCTGCAGGTCGTGCGAGGCCACGTATGCGAACTGCTCCAGCTCGGCGTTGGATCGCCTGAGGTCCTCGTTGACCCTCGCGAGCTCGTCCGACTGCCTCACAAGCTCCGCCACGAGGTTTTGCCTTTCAATTGCGTAACGCAAGGAGCGGACGAGAAGCTGGCCGTCCAGCTGGTTCTTGGACAGGTAGTCCTGCGCCCCCCGCTGCACCGCCTGTACGGCCATCTCCTCGTCGTCAAGCCCCGTGAGAACGATAATGGGAGTTCCGGGCGATTGGGCGTGCGCTGTCGTGAACGTGTCGAGACCGTGGCTGTCGGGGAGTGACAGGTCCAGCAGAACGACGTCGTGCGTGCCGCCGGCCAGTTCCCTCAGACCCTCCGACAGCGTCTCGGTGTGAGTCAGATCGAACGACGCGTTTCCGACGTCGGCCAGCGTCACCTCGAGCAGAAATGCGTCGTCCGGGCTGTCTTCGATGAGCAGTATGGTAGTCGGGCCGCGGTCCACCAAGTCAGGCGTCTCCGCAGGGTAGCTGCACCAGGTTCAGCCAGAAATCCTCAATTGAGTTTATGGCCGCGAAGAACTGGTCCAGGTCGACCGGCTTGGTGACGTAGCAGTTGGCGTGGAGGCGATAGCTTCGCAGGATGTCCTCTTCGGCCTGGGACGTAGTCAGCACAACCACTGGTATGTGCATCAGGTTCTCGTCGGTCTTTATCGCCTCCAGTACCTGCCGCCCGTCCATCCTTGGCAGGTTGAGATCGAGCAGGATGATGTCCGGGTCGGGAGCGTCCGCGTAACTCCCTTCCTTGCGAAGGTAAGCCAGGGCCTCTACGCCGTCGGGCAGAGCCGTCAGGTTGTAGTGAAGCTCTCCGTCCTTGAGGCCTTCCAGCGTCAACTCTACGTCGTCCGGCGAGTCCTCGACGTGAAGAATCTCAATGGGGCGTTTCAGCTTTCTAGCTTGCATTCGCTTCTCCAGGCCTGTTGGCAGGATTGGGAAAACAGGTCAGAACGGGCTCTCTGCCGCGGGCACGCCAGCGTCTGCTCGCGGCGTTCCGGCAGGGTGCGACGGCACGGTAAAGTAGAACGTGGCGCCCTGTCCGGGTTGGGACTCGACCCAGATGCGCCCCCCCAGCCGTTCGACCGCCTTCTTGCTGATCGACAGGCCGATGCCGGTGCCGGAGTACTTTTCGCGGGGGTGAAGACGCTGGAAGATCGTGAATATGCGGTCGGCAAACTGGGGGTCGATGCCAATGCCGTTGTCCCGCACCGCGAATCGCCACTCGTCGCCAGTATGCTCCGCCGAGACTTGTACGACAGGCGGCTCCTCACCGCGGTACTTGATTGCGTTGCCAATCAGGTTGCGGAAGACATGGCCCAGCAGTGTGGCGTCGGAGGTTATCGTAGGAAGGCCGTCGCTGACTACCTTAGCGCCGCACTCTACGATGGACGCGTGAAGAGAGTCGGTCTCGCGGTCCAGCAGCGCGCCGGTGTCGACGCTTTCGAGGTCGTCCATGTTGCGGCCCACCCGGCTGTAGGACAGCAGATCGTTGATAAGCACCTGCATCCTCGAGGCCGCTGCCACCGCTCGCCCGATGAACCTGTCCGCATCGTCGTCCAGCCTGCCGCTGTAGCGCCGCGACAGCAGGCTTGTAAACCCGACTACCGATCGGAGAGGCTCCTGAAGGTCGTGGGAGGCGACGTAGGCGAACTGTTCGAGATCGGCGTTAGAGCGCGCCAGGTCCGTTGCTCGCTGCTCCAGCGCCTCCTGCAACCGGGCGTTTTCCAGCAGCGCGCCAACGCCGCCGGCTATCGTCGTGAGAAACCTGACCCGGTCGGCAGTGAAGTGGTCGCGAACGCTTGAAAGGATGTTGATTACGCCAATGGTGCTGCCGGTCACCTTAACGGGCAGCGAGGCCATTGAACCGATTCCCCTGTCCAGGAGCATTGGGATGGCCATTTCGCTCCGTTGGTAGTCGTTCACGATGACCGGCTCGCCCTGGGTGAATGCCTTGCCGGTTACGCTCTGGGAGTAGGGAAGAATGTGCTGCCTGTCGTTGCCGATTGAGGGACCGACCACGGCAAGTATCACCAACCCTTCGCCGCTCTGGTCGGGGACTCTCAGTCCCACCTGATCGGCGCGGGTCAAGTCGACGAGTGCCTCGAGCAGACTGGTCACGCGCTCCCTGTAGCTGCCCGGTTGGGCGAGGGCGCGCGCCATCGTGTAGAGCGCGGCCATCTCTTCGGAGTGTCGACGGGTCTCCTCCTCCGCCTCCCTGCGTTCCGTGACGTCCCGAAGCACGGCAAATGTTGCGCGGCGTCCCAAAAAGGCCGTGGCGACGGCCGAGGCTTCGACCACGCGGACTTCGCCGTCCGTCCGATTGATTCTGTACTCTATGATTCCTGGAACCGGTTCGCCGCGCTCCCTCGCCGCCATGTAATCGGCGATCATCGGTCGATCTTCCGGAATCACGAAATGGTCCAGCGGAAGTTCCGCCACCTGGGACTCGTCGGTCAGGCCATAGAGAGACAGGAACGCGCGGTTCATCAGTACCCGGCGGCTTCCGACGTTGATGACGATGGCATCGGCCACGTTGTCGAAGACCGCCTTGTACTGCTCCTCGTCGCTCCCGACCGCCTCCCACAGCGCCGGTCTCTTGGCCAGCGCGGCCTCCAACTCGCCGACGCGCTTGCGCAAAGCGGCCAGCTCAGCCTCCACTCCCTGTGTTGCCGTCACGTGTTCAGTCATCTCCAACTCGCCGCGCACCGCGTATCGCGCATTTGTGCCAGAAGGTTAGTCTGGCCGCGTAACCTTGTCAACGTCCGTGACCTCAGTCAGCCTGTTTCGGATAACCGGGTGCCGTCAAAACCGTCACTTTCCCGCGCCATCCGTTCCCCATCCCTGCCCCACCCACGCCCCACCCACGTCCTGCCCCGTCCGCACGCCTGCGCAATTTCTTCCCACCAAACCGCCCAAATCCCCGAATTTTGCCATCCCTCTTGAATCAGACGTACATCCGTGCTATTATCGCCCACGGTAGGGGCGGGTTTCAAACCCGCCCGTCTGGGGGTAATGCCCCAGGCAACCGTCGGGTGTCCCTTGTGGGCGACCTGCGACATTGATGTAGGCGCCCTGTGGCAACGAAGACACGGCCAGTTGGCCCGTCCGCCCCCTGCCCTCTTCTGCCACGCGGCGCGACGCATATGCTCCGAATTGCCCACTCCGGCATTGCGGAATTGCGCAGGACCGCCGGCGCTCCCAGCTACGGAATGGGCGGAATGTAGCAGAACAGGGCAGGTTTTTTCGTAACCCCCCGCCGGTGCTGCTATACTGCCCTTGCCTTCCGGCGGCATGAGGGCCGGGCGCTCGATATTCTGAGGTGGTCGATGGCGAAGAACGGTTACAGCATTCTGGATAGCGACATCCACGTGATGGAGCCACCCGACATGTTCGACCGTTACCTGGACCCCGAATTGCGGGTGCGAACCGGTTCGGGCCGGTCCGTCGACCTGGTCACCGAGCCGCCGGATGCCGGAAAGCCCGGATTCGAGGCCAACCGGCAGAAGATGCTCCGGGCGCAGGCCGTGCTGAGCGCGCGAGTTCAGGACCGCTACGTCGAAGAGCAGATGAGCGGCTACACGTCGGAGTTGCTGCTGGAGGCGATGGACAGGGAGGGCGTGGACGTGGCGGTCCTGTTCCGCTCCCGCAGCCACATGTACGTGGACCGCGACGACCTCGACCCGGAGTACGCGACGGCGATCTGCCGGGCGTACAACGACTGGCTGGCGGACTTCGCCAAGGCGGATCCAAGCCGGATGCTGGCGTCCGCAATCGTAACGTTGCACGACCCGGGCCTGGCCGCAATGGAAGCGCGGCGGGCCGTGGGCGAACTGGGCATGAGCGCCGTGACGCTGCTGCCGCACCCGGTGCGAGGCCGCTACCTGCACGACCCGGACGTGGACGTGCTGTGGACCACGCTCCAGGAGTTGGATGTGCCGGCCACTTTCCACAGCCAGTCCGGGGGGTACGCGATGGAGAGCCCGGGCAACTGGTTCCGGGAGCATCCGAATCCCACGGTGCTCTCCCACGCATTCACCGCGCCCCTCAACATAATGTGGGCCATCGGCTCGGCAATCCTGGGCGGCGTGCTCGAGCGCTTTCCCGGACTGCGAATGGGGTTCCTGGAAGGCAACTGCGCGTGGCTGCCCTGGCTGCTGTGGCGGCTCGACGAGCAGTGGGAGCTGTTCGAGGACGCGGAGGAGATACCGCTCGATCTGAAGCCCTCGGAGTACTTCCTTCGCCAGTGCTTCATCGCGGTCGATCCGGCTGAGGCGCTGGTGTCGCAGGTGATAGATGACATCGGCGACGACAACATTGTAATATCTACGGACTACCCGCATCTGGACTCGCTCTACCCGGAGGCGATGAAGACGTTCATCGATCTGCCGAACGTGAGCGAGAGCTCCAAGCGGAAGATCCTTTGGGATAACTGCGCCAGGCTTTACAATGTAAGCGGCGCCTAGTGCCGTCGCGCCAGTGCGCTGAAACCTTATCGTCGAATCAGGAGGTCCACACATGCCGCCCACCAACCCGGAGATGACCAAGAAGCTGAGGGAGATCTTCTACCGGCCCGGCCTGACCATCGTGCCGGGTGGCTCCACGCCCTATCACGCCATGCTGACCGAACGCGCGGGGTACGAGGCGTTCTACATGTCCGGCTCGATGACTTCGGGCTGGACCATCGGTTGGCCCGATGTGGGCGTCATCTCGATGAAGGAGATGGCCGACAACGCCGGGCGGATCGCCAGGACGGTCAACATCCCCGTGTTCGCCGACATAGACACCGGCTACGGCAACGCCCTGAACGTCTACCGCTCGATCAAGGAATACATCAACCAGGGCGTCGCGGGCGTGCACCTCGAGGACCAGGACTTTCCCAAGAAGTCGGGCAGCATGGCGGGACGCCGGCTCATCAGCACCGACGAGGCCGTGGGCAAGTACAAGGCCGCCATCGACGCCCGCAACGAGCTGGACCCCAACTTCGTGATTGTGGCCCGCAGTGACGCCCGTGGCGCCGAGGGCGGCGGATTCGACGAGGTCCTGGCGCGCGGCAAGGCGTACGAAGAGGCGGGCGTGGACGTGATCTTCTTCGAGTCGCTCCAGTCTTGGGAGGAGTGTACGTTCGCGATGGCCTCCGTGGACATCCCATCGTTCTGTCTGCTCCACGACGTCATCTATAGGGACGACGAGGGCAACTACATCCCCGGCCCGACTCTGGAGGAGCAGGAGGCCGGCGGCCAGAAGATCGCTCTCTACGTCGGGCTGTCGGGCGGCCCGATGGGCCAGGCCGGCTGGGAAGCCCTGATCGACTTCAAGGAGCGTGGTGTGCAGTCCCTGTACGAGTGGCGCATGGAGGTCGAGGCCAAGCCGCCCGAGCGCCAGCTTCCCAGCGATCTACTCTCGATCGCTCGCGTGCGGGAATTGGAGGAGACGTACCTGCCCGCGGATCTCCAGCGCGACTACGACTCGACCATCGGCAGGAGGGCCGGCGACCCCGGCACGTAGACCGCCGGCGGAGCGGCCCGGGAGGGGCGAAGTGCGACAGGTTCTCGAGGGCGTCCGCGTACTGGACTTTTCGAAGGGCATGGCGGGTTCCGTCGCCACAATGGTGCTCTCGGACTTTGGCGCCGAGGTGGTCAAGGTGGAACCGCCTGGCGGGGAGTCTTTCCGAGCATTCCCCGCCTCCGTGCTGTGGAACCGGGGCAAGAAGAGCGTGTGCCTGGACCTTGCGTCGCCGGAGGGATACCGCGACGCGCTTGGCCTTGTGCGCGGCTCGGACGTCGTAGTAGCCAGCTTCCGCCCCGCGACGACGCGGAAACTCAGCCTGGGTTACGATGTCCTCAAAGGGCAGCGCCCCAGCCTAGTCTACGCCTCCATCACCGGGTTCGGTCCTAAGGGCCCCTACGCCAACTACCGTGGCTACGAGGGGTTGGTGCAGGCCAAGAGCGGCCGACTGATGAACTTCGCCGGCCAGACGCCCCGGGAGGGGCCGCACCACGCCGCCGTGAAGGTCGCCAACCACGCCGCGGCCATGGCGACCGTGCGGGGAGTCGTGGCCGCGCTACTGGTAAGGGACAGAACGGGCCTGGGGCAACTCGTGGAGACGAGCCTTCTGCAGGCGGTCACGTACTACGACATGCTCCAGTGGCTCATCTGGCAGATGATGATCAAAGACCCCGACAACTTTCCGGAGGACCAGACGGTCAATCTGCGGCGGTCGGGGCCCATCCAGTACCTCCCGTCGCGTACCAAGGACGGCAAGTGGATGCAGCTTGCTAACCTCATGGTCAGGCTGTTCCATGCTGAGATTCGCGCCATGGGCCTCGATTACATCTACGAGGATCCCCGTTTCAAAGACGCCCCTACTCTGCTGGAGGAGGAGCGCGACGCTCTGCGGGAGATAATCCTGGAGCGCGTCAGTGAGAAGACCCTTGACGAGTGGATGTCGTTGTTCGTCAACGAGACGAGCGACGTCGCCGCTGAACCGTTCATGACCTCCAGTGAGGCGCTGGACCACGTTCAGATGGTTCACAACGGCCACGTGCAGCGGCTGTTCGACCCCGCGGTTGGCCCGACCCGGCAACTCGGACCTCTGTGCGCGATGAGCGCCACACCGCCCCGAATCCAGGGGCCAGCGCCGAGGCCCGGCCAGCACACGGCGGAACTACTCGCCCGGCGAAATGGTGACATTACCGGAGAGACAGACGGCGTTTCGGCGGTGGGTCTGCCTGCCCACCCATTCGAAGGCGTGACGGTGCTGGACCTGTCGACCGTGATTGCTGGGCCTCTGGGTGGATCGCTGGTCGCGGAGCTGGGCGCACGGGTCATACGTATCGAGACGCTTGAGGGCGACTGGATGCGCCGGATGAACAACGGCATCGCGTCCAACCGTACGATGGCGGGCACACAGGGGTTGTCGATAGACCTCAAGACTCCCGAGGGCCAGGCCATACTTTTCGCGCTGGTCAAGAAAGTCGACGTGCTAATGCACAACATGAGGCCGGGCGCGCCGGAGCGACTGGGCGTCGGGTTAGAGCAGGCGCGGAAGCTGAACCCGAACATCGTCTACGTGTACATAGGTGGCTACGGCTCCACCGGCCCCTACCACCGCCGGCCGGCCATGCACCCCATCGGCGGCGCGGTTTCCGGCGGCGCGATGGCACAGGCGGGCCGCAACTCGCTCCCGGCCCCGGACGAACCCATGACGATGGACGAGATAGTGGAGGTGTCCCGGATGCTGGGGCGGGCACAGGATGTCAATCCCGACCCGAACACTTCGATGGTGGCGTCAACCGCCGTCGCGCTGGGTCTGTACGCCCGGGACCGATTCGGCGAGGGCCAGTACATAGAGACGACCATGATTGGCGCGAACGCATACGCCAACGCCGACGATTTCTTCGATTACGATGGCAAGCCTGCGCGGGAGGTGTCGGACGCCGCGGGATACGGGCCGAACGCGCTGTACCGGCTCTACGAGGCCGAACGCGGCTGGGTCTACCTGGCCTGTCCGCTTCCCAAGGAGTGGCGGAAGCTCTGCGAGGTCGTGGGCCGGCCAGAGCTTTACGACGATCCCCGGTTCACCACCACCGCCGCTCGGCGGGCCAACGACTCGGAGCTGGCCGCAGAGCTCGCTGCCGTCTTCGCCTCCGCTCCGGCAGCTCATTGGGAAAGCACCCTTACGGCCGCAGATCTTGGCTGCGTGGAGGTCGAGGAGCGTGGCATGTACCACTTCTTCAACGACGATCCCCACGTTGCGGAGAACGGCTTCATCGCGGAGGTCGAAAGTGAGCGGCTGGGCCAGTTCTGGAGATACAGTCCGGTGCTGACGTTCTCACGCACTCCGAGCAAGGCGGCAGCGGGCATCACCAGGGGCCAGCACACCTTCGAGATTCTTGGAGAATTGGGTTACTCGAGAGACGATGTGCTGGCGCTTCGGGAGCGCCGCGTGCTCGACTGGGAGTAGGCGTCAGCGTCACACGCGCGGTGGGAAGCGTTCCTTGACCGGCCCGAACACGTCGCGGCTCATCGCTCGGCACTGCACAAGCCAGAAGAAGACGACCTGCAGCACGCCACGGATCCCGCCAGTCTTGGTGCGCCACCGGACCCGCCAGCGAGTTCCGCCGTTCTCTTCGGAAAAGATGTCCTCGCGGTCCGCCCAGGTCGAGTCCACAGCGACCATCTGGCGACGCTCTGGGAAGTCGAAGAAGCATCGCCAGCGCACGATGTCGGGCGGATCGTCCGGAAATCTGCGAACGTCCTCGTCGATAACCAGGGAGCCCCCATCCCGCTCCACGACTTCGCCGTAGTGCTCTGTGAAACGCGCCTCGTCTGTGGGGCCGTCGCCGTCCCAGAGGGTGACGTGGCGGTACACCTCTTCGGGCGGAGCGTCGATGTGGGCGTTGATTCGCAGTATAGACATTTTGGTTCCGTCGCACACCAGCAATCTGTATGGGCCAGTCCACGCCAATGGTATACGTCTGCGCCCGTACGATTCAACCCTGGAGCGGCGGTAACGTCTTGACAGCCGCTGACGGGCAGGGCGCATTGGCGTACAATGGAGCCTGCGCCGCACGGCGTGGCACGGCCGCGCGGGCGGTGACCAACATATCTGGAGGCGATACCAATGGCACGAAAGCGCATCGGCGTGGCCGCAATGGGCGGCGACAGCAGGGACGTACTGGCGCGAATCGAGGACCTGGAGAGGCGTGGCATCGGCGCGGCGTGGCTTACCACCGGAGGCGCGGGGATCGACGGCATCACGCTGTTCGCGGCCGCGGCGGCCCGCACCGAGAGCATACTGCTCGGCACGTGTATCACTCCAACCTACCCCAGACACCCCATCACGACCGTCCAGCAGGTGCAGGTCGTGGCGCAGCTCGCGCCAGGACGATTCAGGTTGGGACTCGGCCCGAGCCACAAAGTGAGTATCGAGCCTACATACGGGATCGACCACGCGGCGCCGCTCACAAACTTGAAAGAGTACATCCAGGTGTGCAAGTCGCTGCTATGGGACGGCGAGGTGGACTTCGACGGCACTCAGTACCACGCCCACGCGCGGTTGGTGAACGACCCTGTTCCCGACGTGCCGGTGATGGCTTCGGCGCTGCGCCGCCGCTCGTTCGAGGCGTGCGGTGAGGTCGCGGACGGCGCGATAAGCTGGGTGTGTCCGGGCACATACCTGCGCGATGTCGCCCTGCCGGCCATGCGGCGAGGAGCCGAGCGCGCCGGACGTCCGACGCCGCCCCTCGTCGCCCACGCCCCCGTGTGCGTCCATGACAATGCCGAGGAAGCCCGAGCGGCGTCACGAGAACAGCTCGCCAACTACCCGCGCTCTCCGTTCTACCAGCAGATGTTCGCCGACTCCGGCCACCCCGAGGCGTTCTCCGGCGAGTGGAGTGACGGTATGATCGACGACGTGGTCTTCATGGGCAGTGAGGAGCAGGTTGTGGACGGTCTACGAGAACTGTTCGCGATGGGCGCGACCGAGATCATCGCCCACCCGGTTATGGCCGGCAGCGACCGCGAAGCTTCCGCGAACCGCGCCCTCGAGGCCATTGCGGCCGTCGGACGAACCCTGTAGCGGCACACGCCAGCGAGCAGGCCTGTTCAGCCGCATGTGCCGACCGCACTGCCTGGTGAATTTGCCTTCTCACCCGATGCGCCTAAGTCCAGCCTAATCTGGATAGATTGTTTTGACACATAATGGTGGTTAATATATCCTAACCTGCATAAATAGTGTGGGCCTTCCCGGTGAACTTCGCTGTAGTTGATTCGCTGGCCGGGGAGCTTTGGTACCGCGGAAGGCGGTCGGCTTGCGGGTAAACTAGGCGCTTGGCTACCATTGGTCACGGCATAGGGAGCGTGGCGGCCCGCGCGGCCGATGCTGGCGCGTTTCGGCGAATGTGGGCGGGCATGCCGCCGATTGCGGTGCTGGCGCCGGCTCTGCTCGTCGGCGCGGCGATGCTGCTTCCGCTCGTCTATCTGGTCATACGCGGCTCGGGCGCGTCCGATGAGGCATGGCGCCTGCTGTTCCGCTCCCAGACGCTCTACACACTCGCTCGCACGCTGTTCTTGATGGCGAGCGTCACGTTGATTTCCTGCGCGATCGCAGTGCCCCTCGCTTGGCTCACAGTTCGGACCGACCTTCCGCTACGCAGGGCGTGGGGAGTGGTGAGCGTCCTCCCTCTGGTGATACCCAGCTTCGTGGGTGCGTTTCTGTATATCTCGGTTCTGGGACCGCGAGGCCTGCTGCAGAGCGCTATGGAGAACGTGTTCGGGCTGGAGAGGTTGCCGGACATATACGGCTTCGTGGGTGCGACGCTGACACTGGCGTTGCTCAGCTTCCCTTACATGCTGCTCACGGTCCGTGCGTCGCTATCCAATCTTGATCCCGCCACCGAGGAGTCCGCCCGTGGCCTGGGGTGTGGGCCGCTGGGAACGCTATGGCGTGTAACGCTGCCGCAGCTCAGACCTTCGATTGCCTCAGGCGGTCTGCTGGTAGCCCTGTACACGCTGAGCGACTTTGGCGCCGTTTCGCTAATGCGCTACCAGACCTTCACCTGGGTCATCTACCAGCAGTACGAGTCGGCCTACGATCGATCCGTCGCAGCCGTAATGTCGCTGGGGTTGGTCGCCATGGCTGCGGCGGTGCTGGTGCTGGTACACGTCAGCCAGGGCCGCGAGCGTTACTACCAGTCGAACGCCACCGCTGCCAGAGTGCCCCGGCGTTTCCGGCTGGGGCGGTGGAAGTGGCCGGCGCTGACTTACTGCGGAGGCGTCGCGCTGCTGTCGCTTGGGCTGCCGATGGCGGTGCTTGCCTACTGGCTGGTGCGCGGCCTTGGAATCGGCGAGCCGCTAATGCCGTTGTGGGAGGCCACCAGGAACTCCATCGTGGTGTCCGGGCTGGCGGCCGTCGCCACCGCCGCGTTTGCGATTCCGGTCGCTGTCATCATAGTTCGCCACCGGGGGAGACTGAGCCGAGCGCTGGAGACGACGAGTTTTACTGGGTACGCCCTGCCGGGTGTGGTCATCGCATTGGCGCTCGTTTACTTCGGTGCGAACTACGCGCGACCGCTGTACCAGACCATCTGGCTGCTTGTGTTCGCCTACGTGGTGCTGTTCTTCCCCGTCGCGCTCGGGGCGGTAAGCTCGAGGCTTCAGCAGATCAGCCCCCGGCTCGAGGACGCGGCAAGAGGGCTGGGAAGGCGCCCCTGGCAGGTGTTGGCGTCGATCACGATACCGCTGCTAAGTCCGGGAGTCTTGATGGGAGCTGCGCTCGCGTTCCTCATCACCATCAAGGAGCTGCCGGCAACGCTGATCCTGGGCCCGCTGGGATTCGGCACGCTTGCTACAGCGGTCTGGTCCGCTTCCTCGGAGGCCTTCTTCGCGCGTGCCGCCGCTCCGGCGATGATGCTGGTGCTCATCTCTTCGATTCCCATG
This sequence comes from Dehalococcoidia bacterium, assembly GCA_034421955.1. GTDB lineage: Bacteria > Chloroflexota > Dehalococcoidia > Lucifugimonadales > CATOSD01 > CATOSD01. Next base: position 75,011 of record DAOUJZ010000079.1, read on the forward strand.
GCCTTTGTGTTGGCCGCGTCCGGGAGGACGAGGGAGTGACATCCCCGGTCCTGTCATGCCGGGACGTGAGCAAATCCTTCGGCGCGGTGCAAGCGGTGAGGTGCGCCACGCTGCGCCTGCAGCAGGGTGAGATTCTCGCAATCCTTGGGGACAGCGGTTGTGGAAAGACGACGCTTCTCAGGCTGATTGCGGGCTTCGAGTACCTCGACTCCGGGGCGATCGAGATCAACGGGCGGCAGGTATCGGGCGCGGCGGTTCACGACGCCCCTGAAACGCGCAGCGTGGGCATGGTGTTCCAGGAGTACGCGCTGTTTCCACACCTGACGGTGGGTAAGAACGTGGAGTTCGGGCTTCGCAAGCTGCCGTCAGACCAGCGGGAAGCGCGGTTGAGGCAGGTGCTCGACCTGGTGCAACTCGAAAGGCTGGAGCAGAGTTACCCCCACGAGCTTTCGGGCGGTCAGCAGCAGCGCGTCGCACTGGCGCGCACACTGGCGCCGCGCCCGGTCACGATGCTCTTGGACGAGCCGTTCAGCAACCTGGACGCTCAGATGGCCACGCGTATGCGACGTCAGGTTGAGGCTATACTGCGATCGGGCGAGATCGCGACCGTGCTGGTCACGCACAACCGCCAGGAGGCGTTCGCTATGGCGGACAGAATTGCCGTTATGAACGCCGGGCACATCGACCAGATAGACACCCCCGCAAAGATATTCAGTTCGCCCGCGACCGCGTTCGTCGCCCGCATGACGCGCACGTGCGACCTGCTGCCAGGCAGGCACTCCGGCGGAGTCGCACAGGTCGAGGCTGGCGCGCTGCCAGTGGTGAGTTCGGGCAGACCACTGGAGGAGGATGCCAGTGTGGATGTACTGGTGCACCCCGATGACTTCAGAGCGGCGTCCGACGAGAGCGGCGACTGTGTCGTTGGATCTTCCGAGTTTCTGGGTGACAGGGTCATGCTGTATGTCCAGACGGCTTCCGGCTTCACATTGAGGTGCAGCCACACGCTCGACGACCAGATCGAGCCGGGGACGCGCGTGTCGCTGCACTCCCGGCGGATCGGTCCGTTCATAGCCTTCCAGGGCGACTGACCCCTGGCCGGCGGCCAGGCACACCGCAGATCTGCTCCGGTCATCGCCCGCGCCGTTTCACAACCGGTGCCCGGTTGAAGTATCATGTCCGCAGTCAGACTCTGCTTGGAGGCGCTTGTCCAATGACCAATCCTATACACGGCGTCAGGGAGCTCGGGCAATCAATCTGGTACGACAACATCAGCCGCGCGCACCTGCGTTCGGGGGAACTGCAGCGCCTGATAGACGTGGGCGTCAGCGGCCTGACCTCCAATCCGACCATATTCGAGAAGGCGATATCGGAAGGCGCGGACTACGACGCCGACCTGGATGCTCTGGCCGGCGCCGGCAAGGAGCCGTCGGAGGTGTTCGAGGCGCTTGCCGGAGACGACATCCGCGCCGCGGCGGATATGCTTCGCCCGGCCTATAACGCGGCCGATGGGGCGGACGGCTTCGCGTCGTTTGAGGTAAGCCCTCATCTCGCACATGACACCGAGGGGACGGTGAAGGCCGCCAAGCGGCTGTTCGCGCTGCTGGACAGGCCAAACGTGATGATCAAGGTGCCCGCAACGCCTGAGGGTGTCCCCGCCATTCGCCGGCTCATCGGGAGCGGGGTCAACGTAAACGTGACGCTCATCTTCTCGCTGGAGGCTTACGCCCAGGTGCGCGAGGCCTACATCAGCGGGCTGGAGGAACTGGCGGCTGCCGGCGGCGACGTGTCGCGCGTGGCGTCGGTCGCGTCGTTCTTCGTGAGCCGGGTGGATACCTCTGTGGATGCGCAGTTGGCTGCGCTGGGCGGAGACCTGGCGGGTCGGCTTTCGAGCAGAGCGGCGGTGGCGAACGCGAGGATGGCCTACCGGGACTTCAAGGCGACGTTCGGCACCGGGCGATTCGAGGCGCTCGCCGAGCGGGGCGCGAAGGTGCAGCGCCCGCTGTGGGCGAGCACGAGCACCAAGAATCCGGACTTGAGCGACGTGCTGTACGTCGAGAGCCTGATCGGCCCGGATACCGTCAACACCATGCCGGACGCGACGCTCGAGGCGTTTCTCGACCATGGGATCGCGGCCTCCACGCTCGAGGACGGCGTGGAGGCCGCGGAAGCGCACGTCGCCGCGCTGGAGGCAGTGGGCGTCAGCATGGAGCGCACGACCGCCGACCTGCTCACAGCGGGCGTGAAGGCGTTCGCGGACTCCTACGACGCGTTGCTGGCGAACATCGAGGCGAAGGCCAAGAGGTTGGCGGCCGCGGGGGCGTGATGGCGGAGGGCCCTGCCGACCATGAGCTGCTGACGGAGCTCGCCTGCGAGGAGATCGACCGGCGGGACGTCATCGGCAGGATGTGGCGGCGCGACCACACGGTCTGGAAGCCCAACCCTGAGGAGATAGCGAACAGGCTCGGCTGGCTGGACGTATCGGTCACCATGCGAAGAGAGCTTCCGTCGTTGCGGCGGTTCGCGGATGAGGCGCGCGCCGACGGTTTCGAGCGCGTGTCGCTGCTTGGCATGGGAGGCAGCAGCCTGGGGCCGGATGCGCTGGCTCGGACCTTTGACAGCGCGGATGGCTATCCTGAATTCAGCGTGCTGGACTCGGTGCTGCCCTCCGAGGTCAGGGCCGCGACGGATGCCATCGACCCCGCACGGACACTCTTCCTCGTGTCTTCCAAGTCGGGCACGACCGTCGAGACGAACGCGCTGTACAGCCACTTCAGGCGTGAGGTGGAGGCGAGCGCGGCGGTCGAGAATGCGGGCCGGCACTTCGCGGCCATCACCGACAGCGGAACTCTATTGGCGAGGCTCGCCGTTCGCGACGGGTTCCGGCGCTTGTTCCTCAATCCGCCGGACATTGGCGGGCGGTACTCGGTGCAGTCGCTCGTGGGTCTGGTTCCGGCGGCGCTCATGGGGCTGGACCTGGAAGCAGCCCTCGACCAGGTCGACGCCATGGCCGACCGCTGCTCGGCCGCACACAACGCGAGCGACAACCCGGGCGCACGGCTCGGCTCGGCCATCGCCGCACAGGCGGTGCGGGGCCAGGACAAGCTGACGTTGCTGGCGTCGCCGTCGGTGGCGTCGTTCGCGCCGTGGGCGGAGCAGCTCGTGGCGGAGAGTCTGGGCAAGGAGGGCAAGGGCATCGTGCCGGTTGTGGGCGAGCCGCTGACGCGGTCGGCACGCCCCGGCGCGGACCGGCAGTTCGTCTACGTGCGGCTGCGGGGCGATGACAACGCCGCAGTCGATTCGGTGGCCGACACCGCAGCCAGGCAGCGCAGGCCGCTCGTTACCCTGGAGCTCGGCAATAGGAACGAGGTGTGGGGAGAGTTCTTCCGCTGGGAGTTCGCGGTTGCGGTCGCGGGCGCGCTGCTGGGCGTCAACCCGTTCAATCAGCCGGACGTGGAGTTTTCTAAGCAAATGGCGAGAGTTGCGCTTGGAGGCGCGGGCGACTCGACCGGCGAATCGGGCGGCGTCTCGTCGTCGGAACTGCTGGCGGACGTGCAGGCGGGCGACTACCTCGCGGTCCTGGTGTACGTGCGGCGCACCGCTGAGCTCGATGCGGCGCTGGCCGGACTCCGCCTGGCAGTCGGCGAGAGGCACGGCATAGCCACCACCGTGGGCTACGGGCCGCGCTACCTGCATTCGACTGGGCAGCTTCACAAGGGCGGGCCGGCGAATGCTCGGTTTCTACTGCTGGCGGAGAAGCCGGACGACGGGTGCGACGGAGACGTGGACGTGCCGGGCGCGGCCTACACGTTCGGCGGGCTGGCGAAGGCGCAGGCGGACGGTGACCACAAGGCGCTGGCAGCGCTTGGCCGGAGTGTGTCCAGGGTGTACGTCGAGGGCAGCGGAGTTGAGCAAGTCAGCTCGCTCGCGGCTTCGGTGCGCCGGGCTTAAGTTACCCAACAGCCGCCGAGACTCGATGGTGCGTGCACCGTCAACCCTCACCCTAACCCTCTCCCAGTCTTGGGAGAGGGGATGGACTACTCGAGAGTCGCCTCCACGCTGAGCTCGACGTTGCCGGAGAGCGCCTGCGAGATGGGGCATCCGTCCTTGGCGCCCTCGGCCGCTTGCCGGAAGGCTTCTTCGTCGATGCCGTCGACCTTGCCGGCGACTGTGAGGGCGCTCGACACGACCTTGAATCCGCCGTCGACGCTGTCGAAGGTGACCGTGGCGCTCACGCGCAACTGCTGTGGCGGCGTGCCCGCTCTACCGAGTCCAGCCGAGAGCGCCATCGAGAAGCAACTCGCATGTGCGGCGGCGATCAGTTCTTCGGGGCTCGTGCGGCCGTCCGGCTGCTCGGTTCGCGCGGGCCAACTTACGCCGAGGTCGGAGAAGGCCTGGCTGGTGGTCGCCGTGACGACGCCGCTGCCGGAGGGAAGGTCGCCTGTCCAGGTCGCGTCGGCTCTTCTTACTGCTGCCATGTTAATCTCCCATGTTCTGAAGGTTGTGGCTCCGCGGGCATTGTATCACCATCGGGTGAACTTAGCGGAAAGTGTTCCGTTTCGTTCCGTTCGTACTTGAGGGCTGTTCCGTTTAGTGTGTCCTGGGTCCCGTAACCGTTCCAAATTCGGGTCCTTGCCACACGATTTCGGGGCGGTGAGGGTCGGTATGGAATGGAGTGTCCCATCGGACCGCGCATGGCAGCCGCCTGGCGGGCGTCGGCGGCAGGTGTAGTGGTTGTGGCTGGCATGTGGAGACTGTAGCACGAATGTGCGGGAATGTCAATGAGGGTTTGCGCGTTGACACTCCAATGGCCAGCGCTTAACATTTGTCGTGGCTACATTGGAGGCCGAAGCGTCCATCCTTGCGGACGGTCGCAGACTGGAATCACCCGACTCTACACCAGGGACGACGCGCGAGTATGACCGAAGAACTGAGGCGAACGCCGCTTTACGACACGCACGTAGAACTTGGCGGCAGGATGGTGCCTTTCTCCGGCTGGGAGATGCCCATCCAGTATGACAGTATTCTTCTCGAAACGAGGCTGGTGCGGTTTGGCGTCGGTCTCTTCGACGTCTCCCACATGGGACGAGTGGAGGTGAATGGTCCGGGGGCGGGGCCGTTGCTCAGCAGCGTTCTCAGCGTGAGCGCCATGGGTCTGCGGGAGGGCAGCGCCCGGTACAACGTCATCTGCGACGAGCAGGGAGGCATCATCGACGACGGGATCGTGTACCGGAAGGGCGAGGAGCAGTTCCTGGTGATTCCGAACGCGGGGAATCGCGCGGCGGTGCTCGACTGGATCGTGAAGTGGAACATCGGGCCCGAGCCGGCGGAAATCGTGGACGTCTCCGACGACTACGCGATGATAGCCTGCCAGGGGCCGGCGGCAGAGTTCATCCTGGAGCCCCTCACCTCGATCGATCTCTCCAAAGTGCGTCCCTTCCGGTACGCGGACGCGCAGCTCGACGGCGTCGATACGATGTTCGCACGCACCGGCTACACCGGTGAGGACGGATTCGAGCTTATCCTGCCGAGCGAGAACGCGAAGCGAATTTGGTCGTTGCTGATGGACAAGGGCGCCATCGCCGCGGGTCTGGGCGCCAGAGACGTGCTGCGGATGGAAGCGGGGTTGCTGCTTCACGGAAGCGACATGAGCACGGAGGTCAATCCCTACGAGGCTGCTCTCGAGAGGTTCGTTCGGCCCAATCGCAGACGGTACATTGCCGGGGAGGCTCTTCGGCGGATACGCGACGAGGGCGTCAGCAAGCGGATGGTGGGCTTCAACATGGTGGAGCGAGGGATACCCCGGCACGGGTACCCCATCCTGGGCGAGTCAGGACAGATAGGCGAGGTGACGAGCGGGGGCTACTCGCCTACTCTTGACAGAAGTATCGGCATGGGCTACGTTCAAACCGACTATTCTACCGAAGGCTCACGCTTCCAGATAGACATCAGGGGACGGAGCGTCGAGGCGGAGGTGACGAGCCTGCCGTTTTACACCCGGAGGCGGAGAAGCGATACATGAATCCATCCGACCTGAGATATTCCAAGGAGCATGAATGGCTGCGAATGGAGTCTGACGACGTCGGCGTGGTGGGCATCACCGAGTTCGCGGCGGACAGCCTTGGCGACGTGGTCTTCGTGGAGCTGCCGGAGGTTGGGGCGACGTTGGCGCAGTTCGATAAGATGGGAGAAATCGAGTCGGTAAAGGCCGTATCGGACCTCTTTACCCCCATCAGCGGAGTAGTGCTCGAGGTCAACGAAGAGCTCGTGGACGGGCCGGAGAAGGTAAACGATTCTCCTTTCCATTTCGGGTGGATGCTTCGCGTACAGGTCAGCGACAAATCCGAGGTCGATAACCTGCTGAGCGCGGAGGAGTACGACGCCCTCATCTCCGCAGAGGAGGCATAGCCGGGCCGATGGAGAATGGCGACTTCATTTCTCCCTACGTACCGAGCACGGATAGCGATCGCCGCCACATGCTCGACGCCATAGGCGTCGATTCGGTCGATGAGCTGTTCCTGGATATCCCCGAGCAGCACCGCAGTCCCTCGCTGGACCTTCCCCCTCCCAAGTCCGAGTTCGAGCTGATGCGGCACATCGCGGACCTTTCCGCGATGAACAGGGTGCCGGGCGAGTACGCCTGCTTTCTGGGGGCCGGCTCGTACCGCCACCACATTCCCGCCATTGTGAGGCAGATAACCAGCCGCAGCGAGTACGTGACCTCGTACACGCCCTACCAGCCCGAGGTATCGCAGGGCACGCTCCAGACCGAATTCGAGTTTCAGACGCTGTGCGCCCAGCTTACGGGCATGGAGGTCGCCAACGCGGGCATGTACGACGGCTCGACGTCGCTCGCGGAGGGGGTGCTGATGGCGGCGCGCGTCACGAGGCGCGACCGAGTGGCAGTATTGTCCAGCGTCTCGCCGATGTACAGGCGGGTGCTGGACACGTACACACAGGCGCCGGGCATCGACGTGTACGAGGTGCCCGGAGACGTTTCCGAGCTACAGCAGGACACGGCCTGCTTGGTGGTGCAGCAGCCGAACTTCTTCGGCTACATGGAGGAGATGGAGCGGCTCACCGAGCTGGCGCACTCCAGCGGCGCGCTGGTGGTGTGTTACGTGGACCCGATATCTCTAGGCATGTTCAGGCCGCCGGGCGACTACGGCGCCGACATCGTGGCGGCGGAGGGCCAGGCGCTGGGAGTCGCGCCGACGTTCGGCGGACCGTACGTAGGCATTTTCGCCTGCAAGGAGCGGTACATGCGGCAGATGCCGGGCCGCATCGTAGGGCGCACGGTAGACACGCGCGGGCGGACCGCATATGTGTTGACTCTCCAGACGAGGGAGCAGCACATCCGGCGAGAGCGAGCGACCTCCAACATCTGCACGAGCGTCGCGCTGATCGCCCTGATGACCACGGTGTACATGACGGCCAACGGGAGGCGCGGTCTTCGGCACATCGCGGAGTTGACATACCACAAGGCCCACTATGCGGCTTCCCTCATCGAGAAGATTCCCGGCTACTCCCTGCCAATGGACGGCCAGTTCTTCCAGGAGTTCGTGGTGAGTTGCCCGCTGCCGCCCGCCGAGCTTAACGAGCGGCTCCTGGAGCACAAAATCATCGGCGGCCTGGACGTGAGCGAACAGTCGCCCAACGGGATGCTGGTGTGCGTCACCGAGATCAACAGCAAGGACGAGATAGAGCGGCTCGCGGCCGCCCTCGAGGAGATAGGCGCGACGGTATGAATCCACTGCTGGACAGGTACGAGCAGGACCGCCGCCGGCTGCTGATGGAGCGCAGCGTGAGCGGGAGAATGGGAACTACGCTGCCGCCGCTGGACGTGCCGGAGCAGCCGCTGCCGCCGTCGGACCTGTTGCGGGACGAGCTTCCGATGCCGGAGGTGAGCGAGGGGGAGATTGTCCGGTACTTCTGGCAGCTCAGCCAGTTCAACTTTTCGATAGACCACAACTTCTACCCGCTTGGGAGCTGTACGATGAAGTACAATCCCAAGCTGAATGACGAGGTCTCCTCGACCCCGGGCATGGCGCAGCTTCATCCGTACCAGCCGGAGTCCACGGTGCAGGGCGCGCTGAAGCTGATGTACGAGCTGCAGGGTTACCTGAACGAGATCACGGGCATGACGGCCAACTCGCTGGCTCCCATGGCGGGCGCGGACGGCGAGCTTGCGGGGATGCTGATGATCCGGGCCTACCACCTGGACAACGGCGACACGCAGCGCAAGAACGTGCTCATTCCGGACAGCGCCCACGGCACCAATCCGGCGTCGGCGGCGATGGCGGGATTCGAGGTCGTTACGCTGCCATCGGACGCGAATGGCGACACGGACCTGGAGGCGCTGCGCGCCACCGTGAACGACGAGCTGGCCGGGCTGATGATCACGCTGCCGAGCACGCTGGGGCTTTTCGACGCGCACATCCTGGAGGTGTGCCGGACGGTCCACGAGGCGGGCGGACTGGTGTATGGCGACGGCGCGAACCTGAACGCGTTGCTTGGCCGGGTAAAGCTGGGCGACCTGGGGTTCGACGTCGTGCATTCCAACCTGCACAAGACGTTCACGCAGCCGCACGGAGGAGGCGGCCCCGGGGCGGGTCCGGTGATTTCCGGGCCGACGCTGGAGCCGTATCTGCCGACGCCGGTGGTCACGCGCAACGTGGCGGAGGACGGTACGGAGAGCTACTCGCTGTCCGCGCCGGAGAGCAGCATCGGCCGTATGGGGGCGTTCCACGGAAACTTCGGCGCGCTGCTTCGCGCCTACGCCTACATAGCGACACTGGGGGCGCCGGGCATCGCGGGCATCAGCGAGGACGCGGTGATCAACGCGAACTACATACTTGGCCGGCTCAAGGGCGAGTACGACCTGCCGTACGACCGGGTGTGCATGCACGAGGTGGTGTTCTCGGCGCGCAACCTGAAGCGGGCGCACGGCGTGAACGCGCTGGACGTGGCCAAGCGGCTGATCGACTACGGCATTCATCCTCCCACGATGTACTTCCCGCTCATCGTCGAGGAGGCGCTGATGATCGAGCCGACCGAGACGGAGTCCAGGGAGACGCTGGACTACTTCATCGAGGTGATGAAGACGATCGCGCGGGAGGCGGAGGAGGAGCCGGACCTACTCCACGACGCGCCGCACGATACGCCCAACACGCGGCTGGACGAGGCGCTGGCGGCTCGCAGGCCGTACCTGCGCTGGCGGCCTGAGTCGTAGTCGCCCACTTCCCGCTCGCGCCAGTTCAGGCGCAACCCCATCTGCAACGCAACATCAATCGAGAGCCAGGAGAAGCACATGATCGAGGTAGGTCAGGCCGCGCCCGACTTTACGCTGAGGGCACACAACGGTGAGAGCGTAACACTGAGCCAGTACCGGGGCGACAAGAACGTGGTGCTGTCGTTCCACCTCTTTTCCTTCACAGGCGGTTGAACGCACCAGGTCTCCTCTTTCCGAATGGCCAACGCGTCATTCGAGAGGAAGGATACCCAGGTACTGGGTATTAGCACAGACCCCGTTCCCACGCAGACAGCCTTCGCGTCGTCCATCGGAGGGTTGCCGTATCCGCTGCTCGGAGACTTTCACCCCAAGGGCCAGGTCGCTCAGCTCTTCGGCATCTACAACGACGACCGGGGCACGGCCAACCGGGCTATCATCATCATCGACAAAGAGGGCGTGGTGAGGTACGTGCGCACCTACGAGAGCATGGCCGGGCTGAGCCCCGAGGCGGTGCTGGAAGAGGTCGACAAGCTTTAGGGGCGGTCCGGCGGGCCGGGCCGGGAGCTAAGCACCCGGCCCCTTCGCCTCTCCGCGCATGGAGGGCAGATGTACGCCAACGCCACACGTGCCCCCGTATTCAGGGAGGGCGACTCGGCGCTCCTGATAGACCGCAAAGGCCGCCGCTACATGGTGCGGCTCGAACAGTCCGGCGAGTTTCACACGCACATAGGCCACTTCAGCCACGACGAGCTTCTTGGCCACGACGAGGGTGCGTGGGTGCTCACCTCCAAGGGGCACCACCTTCTGGCGGTGAAGCCCACGATGGCCGACTACAGCCTGGAGATGCCCCGCATCGCCACGGTGATCTATCCGAAGGACGTTGGGGCAATCCTGGTGTACGGCGACATCTTCCCGGGGGCCAGGGTGCTGGAGGCGGGCACCGGATCGGGCGCGCTGACGGCGGCGCTGCTCCGTGCGGTCGGGCCGACAGGTTTCGTGGCCTCCTACGACGTTCGGCAGGATATGCTGGAGCGTGCGCGGTCGAATGTCGAGTCGCTATTCCCGGACGTGAGCAATCTCAGCCTCAAGCTGGGGGACGTCGGCGAGGGCTTCGACGAGGATGGCCTGGACCGCATAGTGCTCGATCTGCCTGAGCCGTGGCACGTGGCGCCGCATGCCGAGGAACGGCTGTTGCCGGGCGGCATATTTCTCAGCTTCCTGCCGACGATACTGCAGGTGCACGAATTGACGCGGACGTTGCGCGAGCGGCGCACTTTCGACCTTATCGAGACGTTCGAGGTTATGCAGCGAAGCTGGACGGTGGGCCGGCGAAACGTGCGCCCGGACCACCGTATGGTGGCGCACACGGGCTTCGTGACTACGGCGCGCAGGTGCTCGCCACGGCCACAGGCTGCCGGTGGAGATGGATAGAGCGGGAGCGGGAAAGGGAGGAGGGCGTCAGCAGTCCTTGGCGGACTCTGGCCCGAATGGCCAAAGCCGGTCCAGCTCCGGCGGGAGGCCCTGCGCGGCGTGGGGGTAGCGGCCGGCCATCAGCCGCGCGTGGTCGGGGCTGAGCAGGGGCGGCTCCAGCGGCGTGGGCGGCTCGCTGTCCTGCTCACTGCCGCCAGCCGGAAAGTCGCCGCGGCGCTGTAGGAGCACGCGAAAGTCGCCCAGGCCTCCCGGCCTCACGAGGTCGAGCATGCCCATCCGGTTGGCGTTGCGCTCGGTGTCGGTGAGTGGCATGATCCGCAGCCGCTGGAGCATCTGTCCGAAGCCGAGGCCTCGGAGGAACTGCGCCTGCGGACCGAAGGCCACGGGTTCGAGCCCCGCTGCCCGGCCCTCCGACATGACCGACGTGAAGTCCACGTGGGCGGTTATGTCCTGATCCCCTACCCGGGCGAATGGGTCGCTGCCGACGGTGTGATGGTGGTGGGTCTGGAGGGTGCCGCCCATCCGCTCCGGGGTATAGAGCTCGCCCGCGGCGTAGCCGTAGTCGATTGTCAGCAGGTAGCCCCGGTCCAGCGCATCGGCCACGCTTGCCAACCATGGGCGCAGCTCCAGACAGACCTCGCCTCGGAAGCCCTCGGGCAGCGGCACGGCGAGGCGCTCCAGCCGCTCGGCCAGCAACGGTGTGGACGGCTCGCCCAGTTCTTCAGATAGCCCCCCCGCGCCGTGCGGGACGACGTAGACCTCACGAAGGTCGCCACCAGCTATGCGAAACCGGTGGAACGGCACGGCGTCCAGAAGCTCGTTGGCGATGACGCAGCCGGTCAGGCCGCGGAGGGGCAGGCGGTCGCTGATGATGGATTGCACGGCATCGGGAGTCGGGGTCGGCGAGGCAGGGCGGCGGAGGTCTACGGCGACGTAGGACAGCGCCTCGGCGAAATCGGAAGAGAGCCGATCGGCGTAGGCGCAGATGTCGCGAGCGAGGAGACCATCACCGGCGCCCAGTTCGACGGCGGTGAAGCGCGCCGGCCGTCCCATCCGGCGCCACATGCGCCAGAGCTGGACGCACAGCAGAGCGCCGAAGGCGGGATGCGCCGCGGGGCTGGTGTAGAAGTCGCCGCGCTCGCCGACGCGGCCGGCGCGGGTGTAGTAGCCGCCTGCGGGGTGGTAGAGGGCCATCGCCATGAACTCGGCGAAGGTGAGCCGACCCCTTGCCTCCGCCTTTGATCGGATGAGGGCGGCCAGTGGGTTGTTCGTCATGGTGTGGCCGTGGGAGTCCGCGTCCTGGCGGCCGGTCTGAGTCAGCGGCGCAGGCTCAGCCTCCGCGCGCCTGGCGTGCCCTTCTGCTCTGGGCGCTCTCCCGGTCCCAGCCGGAGCCGGGGATGGAGTTGCGAAACTCGGCCGTCGCGCCGCACAGCTTGCATTCGCCCATGCTGGTGGGCCCGTTGGGGCTGGCGATCATCCAGTGGTGCTGGCAATCCGACGCCGGTTCGACGTCCTGAGTCTCTTCAGTCGTCACTTTCAATTCCCCTGCGCGCTGAAGGGGTTACCGGTGTGGTTCCGGGTCACTCCCTTTCGTCGATCGGCGTGTACTCGAGGTCCATCGGGCCGGTGTACTGGAGTCGCGGCCTCAGCAGGATGTTGTTTTCGAACTGTTCGACCACCTGGGAGGTCCAGCCGGGGATGCGGCCCATGGTGAATATGGAGATGAACAGGTCGTCGGGGATGTCGAGCAGGTAGTAGATCGCGCCGGACCAGAAATCGACGTTTTCGCAGATTCCCCGGCGGGAGTACGGCTCCATCACCTCGGAGACGGTCCGCAGTATGGAGAACCACTTGGGTTGTCCTTTACGCTCGCCGAGGGCCTGGGCGTCCGGGCGAAGGTGGTTGGCGCGGGGATCCGTTGCCTTGTATACGCGGTGGCCGAAGCCCATCACCCTTTCTCGCCTGCTGAGCATGTCGCGGACGTACTCCTCGGCGTTCTCCTCGTTGCCGATGTCCAGGGCCATCTTCATAACCTCTTCGGCGGCGCCGCCGTGGGAGGGGCCCTTGAGCACGGACACGCCGGTGGCGACGGCGCAGTGGAGGTCGGCCTGGGTTGATGCGGCGACCCTGGCTCCGAACGAAGAGGCATTCACGCCGTGCTCGGCGTGGAGCACAAAGTCTTTGTCGATGAGGCGAACATCCTGGGGATCGGGCTTTTCGCCGGAGAGCATGTACAGGAAGTTGCCCGCGTGGCTAAGCGAAGGATCGGGGGCGACGGGGTCCTTGCCCTCACGGATGCGGGCGTGGGCGGCGACGACGGTCGGCGCCTGGGCGGTGAGGCGGACGCCCTTTCGAAGGGTGGCCTCCCTGGAGTTGTCGTTCACGTCGGGGTCGAAGGTCGCTAGTGCCGAGACGGCGGTGCGGAGAACGTCCATGGGGTGGGCGCTCTTGGTCAGCTTGATGATGTCGATGACTTCGTCCGGGAGCTGCCTGTTCGCCTTCAACTCGGCGTCGAATTCTTCGAGTTCCTTGCGGTTCGGCAGCTTTTCATAGAGCAGCAGATAGATAATCTCCTCGAAAGTGGAGTGTTCTGCCAGATCGTCTATGTTGTAACCCCTGTACAGCAGCTTACCGATGTTTCCGTCGATGAAGCTGGAGGTCGTCCTGTCAATGTAGACGTCGCGGAGGCCACGATGTAGTTCGACCTTTTCCTCGGTCATATGGCAATCCTCCCAGGCCTCGGTTGTGATTCCGTCAAGCGCGTGCGTTCACAAAATCGAACGCGCTGGCCGCCCGGGGCGCGGCGCGTCCACACCCGCAAGGCACGCTGATTCTAGCACCCGCCAATTTGGGTGTCAACAAAATAGGCGCGTCGGTTCCGTTTACATAGGGCGTATTCTGGTGTAGCATGACCGTATGCCATCACACCGCCTTGTCTCGACTGCAACCGCTATGGTGAGTATTGTGCTGCTAGACAATACGTTGG
>DAOUJZ010000080.1:0-80240 GCA_034421955.1 Dehalococcoidia bacterium
TCATGGGGGCGTCTGGGAGTCCTTCACCTCGGCTTGGAGTTCTACCTAGCGACCGACAATCCGCCACTCAAATACCTCGGACTCCCCAGGCCCCAAAGTGGGTACGCGTGAGCCGCGTTTAGGGGTTGACAAGCAGCAGCGCCTGTGGAGATAATGAGGGCAGTATAGCCCCTGGCGTCCCACTCGAGACAGCCTGTCATCCAACTTAGGCGTTTTGCCAGTGAGAGACAGAGCACTGTACAAGGGTGGCAGGTCAGGTGAGTTTTTGAGTTGTTGCGAGAGCAACAGCAGGGTCGGAGGGTTAAGCTCTTCGACCCTTTTTTTGCATTAGGAAGTGTATCTCTCTAGCGCGTTTTGCGCTCGCCGTTCTGCTTGACAGTTCTGGCTGCGGTGTGCTATCGTTGCTGGAACCATCTATGATCCCCAACCGCATCGCCGCGTGTGCGGCCATCTACGCATCTCCCGCTGGCTTGCTCCGGCGGTTCTGCTACGCCTGTCATTTTTCGCCTCACAAGGCGCCCCGCGACATATTCTCTTTCCACCTCCACGGCCACTAGGCCTGTCTCGGATTAACCACCCTTAGCCTCAAGCAATTAAGGAGTGTGATTGCGGATGGTCTCAACCATTTTGCGACCTGGCCCCGACGCCGCAGACGACAAGAGGTCCTACGCCCGTATCCCGTCGGTGTTCGACGTTCCAAACCTGTTGCAGGTGCAACTCGGCTCGTTCAACTGGCTGAAGACGGACGGACTTCGCGAGCTGTTCCAGGAGATCTCGCCCATCGAAGACCAGACGGGAGACCGGTTCGAGCTGACCTTCGACGACCACTACTTCGAAGAGCCCAAGTACACCGAGGAGGAGTGCAGGGAAAAGGAGATCACCTACACCGCCGCGCTGTACGTTACGGTCACGCTCAGGATCAAGGCCGCCGGCGCGGGCCAGGGCGAAATCAAGGAGCAGACGCTGTTCTTGGGCGACATCCCGATGATGACGAGCACCGGCACGTTCATCATCAACGGCGCGGAGCGCGTGGTGGTGAGCCAGCTCGTCAGGTCGCCGGGCGTCTACTTCACCGCCGACCTCGACCCCAACACCGGCCGGCCGCTGGCGTCCGCCAAGCTAATCCCGTACCGCGGCGCCTGGATGGAGTTCGAGACGAGCAACCGCGACGTGATCTCCGTGAAGGTGGACCGCAAGCGCAAGACCCCGGTGAGCACGCTGCTGAGGGCGCTCGGCTTCGAGACCGACCAGCAGATAATGGAGTTGTTCGAGGACGTGGACACCAGCGAGGAGCACCCGTTCGTCGCGACCACCATCGAGAAGGACCCGGGCGTCACGAACCAGAACGAGGCGCTGATCGAGTTCTACCGGCGGCTGCGTCCCGGCGAGCCTCCGAGCGCGGACAACGCCCGCACGCTCATCAACAACCTGTTCTTCAACAAGCGCCGCTACGATCTGGGCCGCGTGGGCCGGTACAAGCTCAACCGCAGGCTGGGCCGCAGCCAGGACGTGGACATTCGCACCCTCAGCGAGGAGGACATCGTCGGCCTGCTCAGGATGATGGTGAAGATAAACAACGGCGTCGAGGACGCCGACGACATAGACCACTTGGGCAACCGCCGCGTCCGCGCCGTGGGCGAGCTAATCCAGAACCAGATTCGCGTGGGCCTGCTGCGCATGGAGCGCGTCATCAAGGAGCGCATGACCACGCAACTCGACGCCGCGAACACCACGCCCGCCGCGCTGATAAACATCCGGCCCGTCGTGGCCGCCGTCCGCGAGTTCTACGGCGGCTCCCAGCTTTCGCAGTTCATGGACCAGACCAACCCGCTGGCGGAGCTTACGCACAAGCGCAGGCTCTCGGCGCTGGGCCCCGGCGGCCTGTCCCGCGAGCGCGCCGGCTTCGACGTGCGCGACGTCCACCACTCCCACTACGGGCGAATATGCCCCATCGAGACCCCGGAAGGGCCGAACATCGGACTGCTCGGGTCGCTCGCCACTTTCGCCCGCACAAACGACTTCGGCTTCATCGAGACGCCCTACCGAAAGGTGCTCAGAGAGGTCTCCAACAAGCAGTCGCTGCTGGAGGGCCGCAGGATCACGGACGACGTCGTGGCCGCGGACGGCCGGACCATCCTCAAGGCCGGCGGGATCATATCCAAGGGCGTCGGCACCAGAATAGCCTCCCAGCCCGAGCAGATGCTGTCCGTGGCGCCATACGTGTCCGACGAGATCACCTATCTGCCCGCGGACGAGGAGGAGAGCGTACACATCGCCCAGGCGAACTCGCCTATCGACCACCTGGGCCAGTTTCTCGACAGCGCCATAGAGACGCGCATGGGCGAGCACATGTCGGTGGAGTCACCGGACGACGTGGAGTACATGGACGTTTCGCCCATCCAGCTCGTCAGCGTGTCCACCGCGCTGATTCCGTTCCTCGAGCACGACGACGCAAACCGCGCGCTGATGGGCTCGAACATGCAGCGCCAGGCCGTGCCGCTGCTGCGCCCCGAGGTGCCCCTGGTGGGTACCGGCATGGAGGAGCGCGTGGCGCGGGACAGCGGCCAGGTGGTGCTGTCGCGCACGAGCGGCGTGGTCAGGGAGGCGACCGGGGAGCGCATAGTCGTAGCCAACGGCGACGGCAAGTCCGAGGAGTACCGCCTGCTCAAGTTCGTTCGCAGCAACCAGGGAACGTGCCTCAACCAGCGGCCCATAGTGTCGCGCGGCGACAGGGTGGAGCCGGGACAGGTGCTCGCCGACAGCTCGTCCAGCGGAAGGGGAGAGCTGGCCCTCGGCCAGAACGTGCTCGTCGCCTTCATGAGCTGGGAGGGCTACAACTTCGAGGACGCCATAGTCATCAGCGAGCGAATGGCCAAGGAGGACAAGTTCACCTCCGTCCACATCGAGAAGCACGAGGTGGAGGCCCGGGACACCAAGCTGGGCCCCGAAGAGATCACGCGAGACATCCCCAACGTGGGCGAGGACAGCCTGCGCGACCTGGACGAGGAGGGCATCATTCGCATAGGCGCCGAGATCGGCCCCGGCGACATCCTCGTCGGCAAGATCACGCCCAAGGGCGAGACCGAGCTCAGCGCGGAGGAGAAGCTGCTGCGCGCCATATTCGGCGAGAAGGCGCGGGACGTGAAGGACTCGTCCCTGCGTGTGCCACACGGCCAGAGCGGCAAGGTCATCGGAGTGAAGGTGCTGGACCGCGACGAAAGCACCGAGCTGCCAACCGGCGTGAACAAGCTGGTGCGCATCTGGATCGCCCAGACCCGCAAGGTGACGGAGGGCGACAAGATGGCGGGCCGCCACGGCAATAAGGGCGTCATCGCCCGCATACTGCCGGAAGAGGACATGCCCTTCCTGCCCGACGGCACGCCCGTGGACATCATTCTCAATCCCATCGGCGTGCCCTCCCGGATGAACCTGGGCCAGGTGCTCGAAACCCACCTCGGCTGGGCAGCCGAAAAGCAGGGCTTCCGGGCGGTTACGCCGGTGTTCGACGGCGCCCAGGACGTCGCGATCGAGGACGAGCTGGCCAAGGCCTGGATAATCCAGCAGTCCGACGCGGCCTCCAACGGGACGAACGGCCAGAACGGGCTCCACTACATCGACGTGGGCAAGGTGGGCGCCTGGCTTTCCGGGTGGGGCTACAGCTACGACGCGGTGTTCGAAAGCGGTGAGCTGGGCGCGGCCCGCGCCGCCTGCCTGGACGTGTGGCTCAGGACCGAGCGCGGCCTGGACACTACGGGTATGACGCCCGAAGACATGCGCCAGGAGGCCGTGCGCCTCAACCGCGACGCGCAGGTGTCGGCGCCCATCATGGGCAAGCAGGAGCTGTGGGACGGTCGCACCGGCGAGCCGTTCGACCAGCCCATCACCGTGGGCTACATCTACATGATGAAGCTGATACACCTGGTGGAAGACAAGATCCACGCGCGCTCCATCGGTCCCTACTCGCTGATAACGCAGCAGCCGCTGGGCGGCAAGGCGCAGTTCGGCGGCCAGCGCTTCGGCGAGATGGAGGTGTGGGCGCTCGAAGCTTACAGCGCCGCGCACACCCTTCAGGAGATGCTGACCGTGAAGTCCGACGACGTGGTTGGGCGCGTGAAGACCTACGAGTCCATCGTCAAGGGCGAGGACGTGATGCAGCCCGGCATACCGGAGTCGTTCCACGTGCTGCTCAAGGAGCTACAGAGCCTGGCCCTGTCGGTCGAGCTTCTGCACGAGGAGCCGGAAGGCATGCTGCTGGACGACGAGGCGATGGACATGGTGGACGGCCTGGACAGTTACGTGATGGACCCGTTCCCCGCGCTGGACATGCTGGGCGGCGAGGAGGCCGCGCTTCCTTCGATTTTCCCCGAGCCCGCCTGGCCCGGCGACCTGCTGCCGCAAGCGCCGCCGGAACCCGACCAGCCGGCTTCGGAACTCGACCAGTCCCTGCCGGAACCCGGCCAGTTCCCGCCGGACCATGCCGAGCTTCCGGTCGAGGAGCCTCCGGCCCCGGAGCCGGCGGACGACGACCGCTAACCCGGCCGGGGCTGTTCCGCGACGCGCGGGATGGCCGCTCCGAACCCTCCATCCGATAACCCTCCACAGGAGAGTGCTAAATGGCGCAAAACGGCAACGACTTCAACGCTATACGAATCTCGTTGGCCTCGCCTGAACAGATTAAGACCTGGTCTTACGGAGAAATCACCAAGCCGGAGACCATCAACTACCGCACGCTCCGGCCCGAGAAGGATGGGCTGTTCTGCGAGCGCATCTTCGGTCCCACCAAGGACTGGGAGTGCTACTGCGGCCGGTACAAGAAGATTCGCTACCGCGGCGTGATCTGCGACCGCTGCGGCGTGGAGGTGGCGCGCGCCAAGGTGCGCCGCGAGCGCATGGGACACATCGAGCTCGCCGCGCCGGTGGCCCACATCTGGTTCTCCAAGGGCACCCCCAGCCGGATGGGCCTGATGCTGGACCTGTCGCCTCGCAACCTGGACCGCGTGCTCTACTTCGCGCAGTACCTGGTCACCACCGTTGACGAGGATATGCGCTCGTTCGAACTCGACCGGCTCACCAAGGAGCTCGACGAGACGCTCGACGAATACGATACCGCCGCCGACGAGCAGCTCGGCCCGGCGCGCGCCAAGCTGGCCGAGCTCCAGGCCGCGCTGGAGGAGGCGAAGGCGCAGCTCGAGGCCGCCGCCCGCGCGGCCGAGGAGCCGCTGAGGGCCAGGCTGGCCGAGCTCGAGGGCGACGATGATAGCGCGGCCGAGATCGAGGAACTCCAGCAGGTTCTCGAGCAGGCCGAGCAGAGGCTCGAGGGCGAGAAGTCGGAACTCGAAAGCGAACACGGCCCCGCGATAGAAGAGGCCGAAGCCCGACTCGCGGAGCTGGTGCAGCACGTGGAGCAGAGGCGCGACGAGATTGAGGACGACGGCGTCCGTGAGCTTGAGGATCTGGAGGGCATAAGCGTAGGCCAGCTTCTCACCGAGAGCCGCTACCGCGAGCTGCGCGCCAAGTTCTCAACCGTCTTCAGGGCGGGCATGGGCGCCGAGGCCGTGCGCGAACGGCTCATGTCGATCGACCTCGACGCCGAGCGCAACAGGCTCCAGGAGGAGCTCACCGACAAGTCGGGACAGAAGCGCAAGAAGGCCATCAAGCGACTGCGCGTCGTCGAGGCGTTCAGGAAGAGCGGCAACAAGCCAGAATGGATGGTGCTTACGACGCTTCCCGTGCTCCCGCCGGAGCTCCGCCCCATGGTGCAGCTCGACGGCGGACGCTTCGCCACGAGCGACCTGAACGACCTGTACCGGCGCGTCATCAACCGCAACAACCGGCTCAAGCGCCTCATGGACCTGATGGCGCCGGAGATCATCGTCCGCAACGAGAAGCGGATGCTCCAGGAGGCGGTAGACGCGCTCGTGGACAACGGACGCCGAGGCCGCCCCGTGTCCGGCAGCCACAACCACCGCCTCAAGTCGCTGTCCGACCTGCTGCGCGGCAAGCAGGGCCGCTTCCGGCAGAACCTTCTGGGCAAGCGCGTGGACTACAGCGGACGCTCGGTTATCATCGCCGGTCCGGACCTGAGGCTGAACGAGTGCGGCCTGCCGCGCCGGATGGCGCTGGAGCTGTTCAAGCCGTTCGTGATGCACGAGCTGGTGATGAAGGGGTACGCCCACAACATCAAGAGCGCCAAGCGCATGGCCGACAGGGCCACCCCCGAGGTGTGGGACATACTGGAGACCGTGGTGACCGACAGGCCGGTGCTGCTGAACCGCGCGCCGACGCTCCACAGGCTCGGAATCCAGGCCTTCTTGCCCAGGCTCATCGAGGGCAGCGCGATCCAGGTGCACCCCCTCGTGTGCGCCGCCTTCAACGCCGACTTCGACGGCGACCAGATGGCCGTGCACGTGCCGCTTTCGAGAGAGGCGGTGCTCGAGGCCAACCGCATGATGATGAGCACCTACAACATGCTCTCGCCCAGCTCCGGCCAGCCCATCGTCGCGCCGACGCTCGACATGGTGCTCGGCTGCTACTACATGACCATGGAGGATGCCTCCGCGGAGGGTGCCGGCCACAGGTTCGGCAATCTCGACGACGCCCGGCTCGCCCACCAGATGGGCATCATCGACCTGCGCGCCCCAATCGAGGTGCTGCACCGCAACGAGCAGGGTGAGACCGAGTGGATCGAGACCACGGTAGGCCGGATCATCTTCAACGACCAACTGCCCGATGAGATCAGCTTCCAGAACAAGGAGATGGACCGGGGGGCGCTGCAGGAGGTAACCGCCGCCTGTTTCCGGAGGCTGGGCAATGAGACCACCGTCGGCGTGCTGGACGGCATAAAGGCGCTGGGCTTCCACTACGCCACCAAGGCGGGCATAACCATCGCCATCAACGATATCGAGGCGCCCGCCAAGAAGGCCGAAATCCTGAGCGCCGCCGAGGCGAACGTCGACTTGCTTGAAGAGCAGTACCAGGACGGCCTCATTACGTGGGACGAGCGCTACGAAAACGCCGTAAGGGTGTGGACGGACGCCAACGATGAACTGACCGGGGAGATCCAGGATAACCTCAAGGACTACGGCGGCATCTACCTGATGGCCACCTCCGGCGCGAAGGGAAACATCGCCCAGATCAAGCAGATGGCCGGCATGAGAGGGCTGATGTCCGACCCCAAGGGCCGCATCATCGACCGCCCCATCAAGGCCAACTTCCGCGAAGGGCTGAGCGTGCTCGAGTACTTCCTCTCCACGCACGGCGCCCGCAAGGGCCTCGCCGACACCGCCCTCCGCACCGCCGACAGCGGCTACCTGACCCGCCGCCTCATCGACGTCGCCCAGGAGATCATAGTGATGTCGGAGGACTGCGAGACGGAAGGCGGCGTCTGGATCGCCGACGACTCGGGGGACAGCCAGCTTCCGCAGTTCGTGGACCGCGTGAGGAGCCGGTACGCGGCCGCCCCAGTACCGCATCCGGAGACCGGCGAGATTCTGATGGACCGCAACGAAATCGTGGACGAGGAGGCCGTTGAGCGCCTGCGCGAGGCCGGCGTTACCGAGATAATGGTGCGCTCTCCCCTCAGGTGCGAGGCCGAGCGCGGTGTGTGCCGCATGTGCTACGGCCTGTCCCTGGCCACGATGCAGCCCGTAATGCTGGGCGAGGCAGTGGGCATCATCGCGGCGCAGAGCATCGGTGAGCCGGGCACGCAGCTAACCATGCGTACCTTCCACACGGGCGGCATCGCCGGCGTCGACATCACCAGCGGCCTGCCCAGGGTCGTGGAGCTGTTCGAGGCCAGGGTGCCCAAGGGCGAGGCGGTGCTGTCCGAGATCGAGGGCGAAATCGAAGTGCTCGAGACGCCCGGGTCGCGCACCATCCGCGTGTCCAGCATCCAGGAGTACAGCGACGAGTACGAGCTGCCGGAAGGCTACGAGTTCCAGGTGAGCGACGGCGTCGCCGTCAGCATCGGCGAGACGCTTGCCGTCCCCGTGGTTGGCGAGGAGGATGAGTCGGAAGACGACGCGCTGGCGCTGCCCGCCGAAAACCTGATCGCCAGGGAGTCGGGCGTCGTCAGCCTCGGCGAGGGCAGCCTGACCATAGCCGGCGTCGATGAGGACATACGCGAGTACACCATCCCCGCGGCGGCGCGCATCATCGTGAGCACCGGCGACACGGTGCAGGCGGGAGACGCCCTCACGTCGGGCAACCTGAGCCCGCAGCGCATACTCGCCATCCTCGGGCGCGAGGACGTGGAGCGCTACCTCACCGACGAGGTGCAGAGGGTCTACGTCAACCAGGGCGTGGCCATCCACGACAAGCACATCGAGGTCATCATCTCCCAGATGCTGCGCAAGGTGCGCATCGACGCTCCAGGCGACACCGAGTTGCTGCCCGGCGAGTACATGGACCGCCAGCAGTTCAGGGAGACGATGGACGGCATTCTCGCCGAGGGCGGCGAGCCGGCCACGGCAAGCCCGGTGCTGCTGGGAATAACCAGGGCATCGCTCAACGTGGAGAGCTTCCTCGCGATGGCCTCCTTCCAGGAGACCACTCGCGTGCTCACCGAGTCCGCCATCAACGGGGAAATCGACTACCTGCGCGGGCTGAAGGAGAACGTCATCATCGGGCGGCTCATTCCCGCCCGGCTGGACAACACCGAGGAGGGCCGCGAACTGCTGGGCATCGACGACGAGGAGCTGGTTCCGCCGGAGCCTATCGGCATGCTGGCCCAGTTCCCCGGGGAAGATCCGTCGCCGTTCGACCCGTTCGGCATGCCGGACAGCCTTCCGGACACCCTCGAAGACGTGGTGTCCCCCGCCGACGACTAGACAGTCCCGCGCGCCGTTGCTAAACTTTGTTTGTGATGGGCGGTTAGCTCAGCGGCCTAGAGCGCTGCGTTGACATCGCAGAGGTCATAAGTTCAAATCTTATACCGCCCACCACCCATCCACTTACGCACCCTATCCACAGCGAGGACGCCCATCGACAGCGCCAGCGGCTCGCCAACCGAGCAGTCCCCCGACGCGGAGCCTGTCAGCGAAGACGCGCTCCGGCGCCTGGTTATCGACGCGATTTCCCCGGACCTGGGGCTGTCGCCACTTCGCGGGTTCAAGATGGACCTGTCCGCCAACCCGGGTTTCCTCAAGGTGTTCTTCGCCGCGAGATGCGAGTGCACGACGGTAGCCCTGCTGAGCGTGGAGGCGTCGGCGGAAAAGACGGTAGCGGAGGTGGAACGCGCGCTGCCGTCGCTGGTCGGCAGGCTTGAAGCGCAGGCCCGCGCGTTCTACAATATGAACTGTGAGATGCATGAGAGGATGAGGTTGGGACCGGCCGCGGGAGGCCCCCGCTAGCCCGGCCAAGATCGTGCAAGCGTCACAGGAGGTGTCCAATGCCCCCACGCAAGCGACGCGAATTGACCGAAGAAGAGGCGATGCAGCGCGCCGTCCGGTTCTCGGAACGGTACGTCGAGAAGGGGCCCTACGAGTTCTTCCCCGAGGCCGACGTCGTTACCGTAGTCCAGGAGGGCCTCGCCGAGAACGAGCGCAAGTACGGCTATCGTTACTGCCCTTGAATGCCGCTGAGCGGCGATCCGGTCGAGGACCGCAAGAAGATCTGCCCCTGCGAGCGCCACCACGAGGACATCGAACGCGACGGCTTCTGTATTTGAATGTTCTTCGTGAGCGAAGAGTTTCTTCGCAAGTACGAACTGGGCGAGGATTTCGTGCAGACTGTCGATGAGGCCGTGCCGGTCGGCGAGGAGCTTTTCGCCGACACCGGCGGAAAGCGCGAGTTCAACGAGCGCCGCCGGGCGGCCGAGGACGACACGAAAGCGGAACAGGAATAACGAAGGGAGTTCGAAATGGAAAACAACGTACAGGTCTACAGCTCGACTGGTTGAGGCCCCTGCCACATGGTGAAAGTGTATCTTTCACGCAAGGGTGTAGAGTTCGACGACTTCAACGTCTCAACCGACCGCAGCGCGCTCAAGAACCTGATCGGCATGGGCTACCGCACCACGCCCGTCACCGTCATCGGCGACAGCAAGGTGGTGGGCTACAGCCCGGCCAAGCTGGACGAGGCGCTGCAAGCCGCAGGCATGGCCTAACGGACGGCGCGAGGCGCCAGTCCCCTCTCCCAAGACTGGGAGAGGGTTGGGGTGAGGGTTGAGGTGGATTCGCCGTTGACCCTCATCCCCGCCATGCTGTAAAATCAAGACAGGTGGGCAGCAGGCCCACCGCTCGTGTTCGGCCCCGTGGTGTAGTGGCTTAACATACTGCCCTGTCAAGGCAGAGATCGCCGGTTCGAACCCGGTCGGGGTCGCCACCCTCCCATCATTCCCGTTCCCGCACACAATATCGGTCTAACACGTCCGCGAGCGTGCGCACACCGACCGCGAGGTCTCATCCCATGCACATCCAGAAGCTGGCCGACAGCCCCAGAAACCACCGCGGCGGACAGGTGTCGCACCTGCTGCTCGCCCCCGGCCAGTTCGGAGCGCAGAACATGCTCGTCACCTGGGTGGAGGGCGCTCCCGGCAGCCAGCAGGCCACGCACGCCCACGCCGACAACGAGCAGGTGTACGTGATCGTACAGGGCAAGGGCGCCATGAACGTGAACGACGAGACCGAGGAGGTAGGCCCGGGCACGCTGGTATTCGTGCCGCCGGGCGCGTCCCACTCCATCCGCAACATCGGCGACGAGCCGCTGGTGTTCATTTCCCCCACGGCTCCGCCGTTCCGCGTGCCGGCTGAGAACAGCCCGTGGCGTCCGCCTTCGTCCTAGCTCTGTCGGGCGCGTCTGCTAGACAGCCGATTCCTCCTCGCCCGGCTCGAACAGGAAGCCTCGTATGGCCTCCTGGTATCGCTGGTACAGGAACCCGCCCGCAAGCAGCAGCGCGCCCAGGCACAGGAACGCCGCCACACGGTAGCCCTGCTCCAACGCGAACGAGTCGAACAGGAATAGCTTCACCACAGGCACGGCAAGCATGGCGAGGCTGGCCAGCCGCACCATGCGCAGCCGCCGCAGCACTCCGACGGCCAGCGCCGCGCTCGCGTACACCGCCAGCACGAGGCTGAGCGACAGGCTCTTGACGTAGAACTCCGCGTCGCCGGACACGTCGATGATACCGCTGTCCACCAGCGCGAACGCCTCCGCGGCCAGTATCCAGAGCGTCAACGCGCTCGCGCCAACCAGCAGAGCGGGAACAAGCAGCGCCCGCTCGCGCTCCCATGCCTCGTCCATTCGCCCGCGCAGCGTGGCCAACGCGGCGTACAGCGCGGCGATGCCGGACGCGAACGCCAGCATCCGTCCATTCAGAACCGGCGTAAATCCGTCCGTCTCGATGGGCGTATCCCAGATCACCAGTCGCGCCGCCACGATAGCGAGCAGCGCGTAGCCCGACCACCGCATCTCCCGCAGTCCCCAGAGACGCCATACCCACAGCATGGCCAGAGCCTGGAGGCTCCACGCGATCGGCAGCCACGGGCTGCCCAACTCCGTCCCGAACAGCGCGGCCAGCAGCACGTTGCCCGTCGTCAACACGGCCGGAAACTCCGCCCACTCCTTCTCGTGCAGCGCCTCGCGCCCGCGCCAAAGCAGGTAGGCGACCGCGTAAAACGCCGCCGCAGCCATGGCGAACGAGAGCGCGTATGCGTTCGCGAACGGGGTAAGGTCCTCGGTCAACGCCATCGGCAGGCCGTACAGCAGCAGCGTCAGCGCCCCCAGTGAGAGAGCCAACAAGCCGGCCAGCCGCGTGTGAATGCGTCCGAGCCGGAACGACAGTCCGACGAGCACGACGCCTTGTACTGCCCAGGCCGCGCCGAACCAGGGGCCGCCCAACTGCACCGGCGCAACTATCGCCAGCATGACCGCCGCGATGCCCAGCGCCATCAGCGCCAGGTAGTACTGCTCGCGGCCCCGCCGCATCACGAACGCGCCCAGCACCGCGTAGAACACAGCCAGCCCGAACGCGAGCAACCCCATCCATTCGCGGTAGTCGTCCCACAGGGTGCCGTAGCTGAGCGCGAGGTAGGCTCCGGCGTTGAGCACCATCAGCGAGTGATCGAAGGCCTGGGGCACCCTGCGCCAGATCACGTGGTACAGCGTTGTCGCCGCCACGAAGGTCAGGAAGATGCCGGTGAGGAACGCCTGGGACACCGCAAGCTCTACGGACGGTTCCGCGTAATCGAACCACGCCATGAAGGACGCCAGAGACGCGACGAGCGCGAGCAGCGTGAACCAGCGCCAGTTGCGGAACGTAGACAGCGCGACTACGCCGACGTTGACCAGCAGCGTGTACGCCACCACCTCGTAGCTCGTGCCCGAGCCGCCCGTGCCCTGGCCGGTCGTCTCGTCGAGCGCGCCAATCAGGAACGGCGCGGAGTAAGCGCCCACGATGCCCAGGATTGCAAGAGAGGTCGACTCGTAGCGAAGCGCCAGGGCGGCTGCGGCCACGCTGATGAAGGCCAGAACGCCGATCGCGGGATAGGTGGCTATCAGATCGTAGAATGCGAACGCGGCGAACACCGACAGGTAGAGGATGGCGACCCCGCCGCCAACTAGCGCCTGGGAGTAGATGGGATAGCGCCGCCTCCAGTACTCGCCCGCGCCGACGAGGGCGAGGCCCCCCACTATTCCCAGGAGGACCCTCTCGGTCTCCCCGATCCAATCGTTGTCGAATGCCAGCTTCAGAAAGAACGCCGTGCCGATGATCAGCGCCAGCACGCCGACCCTGGCGAGCCAGTTGCCGCCGAGAATCAGCTCCCAATCGACTGCGCTGACGAGTCCGCGCACCTGTGCCGCCGGTTCAGGGGCTGGCTCCGTCTCGGTCGCGGCGTCGCCTGGTCGCGCCACATGTGCGCGACGCTGGGCGTCAGGCGTTGGCCTGGGCGCGGCGCTCGGACCTTGCGCCGACCCCGGGCGCGGCTGCCTTGGACGCGCTGTCAGCCAATGCTCCGCCATGGTGCGCCGCAACTCGGCCACCTCGACGCTCAGCCGGCGAACTTCCGCGCGCAGCGCCTCCACCGGGTCGTCCGGTTCGGCGCCGGACGCGGTCTGGTTCGCCTCCAGCGGCGCCCCGCAGTGTATGCAGAACCTGTTGTCGTCGGCGTTATCTTCGCCGCACGCGGCGCAGCGCACCAGCAGTCCTCCTCAGCGATGCATTCGCGCCACGATAACACGCCGCGCTCCGCTTCACCATACCCACCGGAAACTCCAAAAATGGTATCATCGTGTGCGCGGCCCGGTTCCGGCGAGTTCTTGCGCCGGGGCGATCCCTGTCACCACGGGGGTTCCGGGCCGGGACCCTGCGCCGCCAGCGTTCGCTGGCCGCCCACATCCCGGAGGCCCATGCCCCTGATACTCAGGCTCTACAACTGGCGGCCCCGTACGCCCTTCTACTACGGCTGGCTCGTGCTCGGGGCCGCCGCCTTTGCCACCATAGGGGCCACGGGCGTCGCGCAGGTGGTGCTGGGCGGCATTCAGGACCTCATATTCGAGGACATGGGCTGGGACCGCAGCACCGTCGCCTACGCCGTCACAGCCGGCACCTGGATCGGCGGAGGCATCTCGCCGCTCGTCGGCAGGCTCGCAGACCGCTACGGCCCGCGCTGGATGATGCCCGCCGCGTCTCTCCTGACCGGCGTCTGCCTGTTCGCCGCAGCGGGCGCGGGCGGGGTGGTCCAGTTCTCCGCCGGCTACATCATCGCGCGCGGCCTCGGCAACACCATACTCATCTCCGTGGTCCCCCGAACCCTCGCGGTCAACTTCTTCCAGCGGCAGCGTAACTTCGCCATCGGCCTCATCAGCATGGCCCGTCCCGTCGCCGGCGCCGCCAACATCCAGTTCTTCGCGCTGCTGGCCGGGGCTGGCTACTCCTGGCGCGTCGGGTACCGCGCTCTCGGCGTGTTCGCGCTGCTGTTCACGCTGCCGCTGCTGCTGATACTGCGACGCCGCCCCGAGGACATCGGCCTGCTGCCCGACGGCGCGCCCACGCAGCGCGCGGCGAATCCCCGGCCCGCGCGAGCGACCGCCGCGCCGCGCCGCCCGGCAGGCGACAGCGAGTATAGCTGGCGCGTGGGACAGGCGGCGTTCACTTTCCCCTTCTGGGCAATCGTCGTGGCGGAGTCGTTCTCCATCCTCACGTCCGGCGGGCTCGGCTACCAGATAGTGCCCTACCTGCTGGACGCGGGCGTGCCTCGCCCGCAGGCGGCGCTCGCCCTCAGCATATCCTCGCTGCTTGGCGCGTTCGCCAACCCAACCTGGGGTTTCCTCTCTGACAAATACTCGCCGCGGGTGTTGGCCATGGCCGTGCTGCTGCTGGCGCTCGCGGCCACGGTGCTGCTGCTCGCCATCGAGCTGGGATGGCTGGACGCGCTCGGCGTCAGCGCGAAAAGCCACGGCACCATCGTCGTGATCGTATGGGGCGCCGCCTCCGGCGGGGTCGGCATTCTCGGCAGCATGATGCTGGCGCAGTACTACGGCAGGGCGCACTACGGCGCTATCTTAGGCCTGGTCGGGCTGTTCCAAACCGCGTCGCTCGGAGCGGGCCCGTCGTTCAGCGCGGTGCTCTACCGGCTCACCGGCGGTCAGCAGACGGCGCTGTTCGCATTCGGGTCGTTCGCCTACACCCTGGCGACCGTTCTGATGTACTTCGCGAGACGGCCGCGCACGCCGCGCGAAGCGGCCCGGGAGCGCAGCGCGGCCGCATAGGCACACCAGTTCAGGAGGCTCGACATGGCAGAATCTTCGGATGTCGTTGTAATCGGGGCGGGCGCGGCGGGATGCGCCGCCGCCTTCTATCTCGCGGAGGCTGGCGTGCGCACGACAGTGGTCGAGCGCCAGGGAGTGGCGTCGTATGCGTCCGGCTACTCCGCGGGCGGACTCAACCCGCTGCAGGGAGCGCAGATACCCGGTCCGCTCGCGCCGATGGCGTGGGCGTCCTTCGAGATGCACCTGGCGATGTGGGAACGGCTGGAGGAAGCTACCGGCGTCGATTTTCGCGCCGCGCGCATTGGGTCGGTGGACGTCGCCTTCGACAAAAGTGAGTTCGCCCCGCTGGAGCAGACGCGGGCGCTGTTCGAGGCCGCGGACGGCTTCTCGGCGGAATGGGTGGACGGTTCCGAGCTGCTGCGCGAGGAGCCGCGGCTGGCAGGGGAAGCGCTGGGCGGCCTGCGGCTGTTCGGCAACGCCGCGCTCGACAGCGGCCTCTTCACCCAGGCGCTGCTCCGCGCCGCCGAGTCGCTCGGCGCGACGGTGAGGTACGCCGGAGTCACCGCGCTGGAGACGAGCGGCGGCTCCGTCCAGGGTGTGGCGCTGGACGACGGACGGATAGCGTGCGACGCGGTCGTGGTCGCCACCGGCCCGTGGAGCGGCGACGCCGAGAGCTGGCTGGGCGTGCCCATTCCGGTCGAGCCCCTCAAGGGCGAGATTCTGCGGCTGAGGCCACCGGGCGGACCGCTCGCCCACGACTGGGCGGGCGCGGGCGTGTCGCTGAACGACAGGGCGGGAGGCCAGGCGTGGGTGGGCGCGACCGAGCAGAGCAGGGGATGGGACGTCAACCCCAGCGAGTGGGCGCGCCGGAAGCTGTCCGCCGGAGCCGCGCGGCTGATGCCCTGCCTCGCGGACGCCGAGCTGCTGCTCCACACCGCCTGCCTGCGTCCCGTGACGCCGGACTGGCTGCCGATACTGGGCAGCGCGCCCGGCTGGGACAACGCCTACCTGGCCACCGGCGCGGGCAAGAAGGGCATACTGCTCGCGCCCGCCATGGGCCGCGCCATCGCCGACCTCGTCGCGGGGAGCGCGCCGGCGCTCGACCTGTCGCCCTTCGCGCCGGGGCGGTTTGCCTAGCGTCCGGCTACTCCCCCATATGGCGCTCGTACCACTCGAGGGTGCGCTCGAACCACTCCTCGCGCATCTTGGGGTGGCCGGTGCGGAAGAAGCCGTGCGGCCCGGACGGGAACCGGACGAACTCCACCTCTTTGCCCAGGCGCTTGAGAGCCACGAAGTACTGCTCGCTCTGCTCCATCGGGCAGCGCAGGTCGTCCTCGCTGTGCATCAGCAGCACCGGCGTCTCCACGATGGGCGCGTAGGTGAGCGGGGAGTGCTTGAAGTAGGTGTCGAGGATGTCCTTCCTCATGCCGCCCATGTTGGCTTCCATAAACCACACGCCGATGTCCGACGTCCCGTAGAAGCTGGAGTGATTCGTGACCGGCGCGCCCACAATCGCCGCCGCGAACCGGTTGGTGTGCCCCACGACCCAGCTTGTCATGTAGCCGCCGTAGCTGTAGCCCTGCACGCCCATGCGTGACGTGTCGACGTAGGGCCGCGCCGACACTTCGTCCACGACCCCCATGATGTCCAGGTAGTCCTCGCCGCCCCAGTCCTCCTGCACCGCCGCCATGAAGTCCATGCCGTAGGTGGACGAACCCCTGGGGTTGACCGTGAGCACGATGTAGCCGGCCGTGGCCAGCGTCTGCTGGCGCAGGTCGAACGCGTGGTAGAACGCGCCGTGCGGCCCGCCGTGAATGTCCACCACCAGCGGGTAGCGACCGGCAGGGTCGAAGTCCGGCGTGAACCACAGCCAGCCATGCACCTCGTACCCCGCGCGCTCGATGGAGAGCCGCTCCACGCCCGCCGGCGGGTGCCCGGCGAAGTACGACTCGTCGTAGGACGTCAACGCCGTCTGCGTGTCGTCCCCTGTATCCACCAGCCGCAGCTCGTCCAGCGACGCCGGCGAGCTCGCGGACACCACCGCGCGCTTTGCCTGGGAGTCGAACGCCGCGGTGTTGTACTGCGCGCCCCCTCCGGCCAGCACGCGGTGCCCCTCGCCGGAGACCGGCGCGTCGCAGACGTAGGACTCGCCGTGCGAATCGCCGAGGAACACGATCCTGTCGTCGTCCGTCCACACCAGGTCCGGCGAGGCCGTGTTCGGCCCGCCTGCCTTCAGCGTCAGCGTGCCGTCCGTGATGCGCCGCGGCGCGGCCCCCGCCTCGAGCACGTACAGCATACCGCCGTTGGACGCCGACAGCTTGTAGTTCTCCGAGCCGATGGTGACGACTCGCTTACCGTCGGGCGACCATACGACGCCGCCCGCGAACGCCAGGCCCTCGGACCAGCACTCCACGTTGCCGCCGCCCGCGGGGACGACGTACACCTCGGTGAAGCTGTGTATGTCGCGGTCTTCGCGACGGCTGGACACGAACGCGATCCTGCTGCCGTCCGGCGACCACGCCGGGGAGCAGTCGTCGCCCTCACCGTCCACGAGCTGCCGCGCCTTGCCGCCCGCCGCGTCGACCGTGAACAGGTGGCGGAAGGCGTTGCCGCGCCAGCCCACCGAGTCGGCGCGGTAGCGAATCCTGGTCACTACGCGCGCCTGCGGGTACCGGGTGTGGTCGTGGTCGTCGGGCAGCCTGTCGGGATCTACGTCCGAGATGAACGCCAGAGTCCGCGAGTCGGGCGACCACGCGAACTCTATCACCCCGCCCGGCTCGGAGGTGAGCTGGCCCGCCTCGCCGCCGTTCGCGGGAATCAGCCAGAGCTGGCGCAGTCCGGCGTCGTCCGGCCTCAGGAAGGCGACAGACGTGCCATTCGGCGAGAACTGCGGGCTGCCGTCGCTGTCGCCGGACGTGAACGCCCGCGACTCGCCGCCGGGCAGCTCCCGCATCATGATGCGAGAGCGGTACTTCATTGCCTCCCGGTCGACGCGTGTCTCCACGAACACCATGCGGCTGCCGTCCCGCGACAGCCTCGGCGCCGACGCGCTCACGTGCTCATAAACGAAGTCCGGCCCGATTGGCTTGACCATAGCTCTCCTCCTCCTCGACGTTCTTTTTGCTACTGGCGGGGCGACGGCGCGGCGAACGTCATCACCCTGGCCGGGTTGTCCACCAGTATCTTGCGAATCGCCTCGTCGCTGAAGCCGCGCTGCCTCATCCGCGGCACGATGTGGCTCAGTATGTAGAAGTAGCCGTGCCCGCCGTACACCGTAAGCCTGTCCTTCGAGTCGATGTCGTGGGCGACCACGATCTTGTCCTCGTAGCCCTCCGACGCGATCCAGCTTATGTCGTCCATGCGCTTGGCGTCGCCCGGCATGTCGATGCCGGTGTTCGCGCCGTAGTAGGACTCCTCCTTGCCGAACAGGTCCCACTCCATGTAGATGCCGCTCTCGGCCATCCGCCGCAGCGTGGACTTTTCGAACACCGTCCGGTCCAGGTGGCCGATGATGGTGCGCCCCAGGTCCGCCCCCACCTCGCTCAGCACCTCGATGATCTCCAGCGGCGCGTGCTCGTTGCGGCCTGGGTGAATCAGCAGCGGCGCGCCCGTGATGCGCTGCGCCCTGCCGGACGCGCGCAGCACCTTGCGCTCGTTGTCCGTGAGCGGCCAGGTGCAGCCCACCTCGCCGATGACGCCGGACCTTATGCCGGTGCCGTCCACGCCCTCCACGATGTCCTGGACTATCTTCTCCACAAGCTCCGACTCGTCGCGCTCGGACATGTCAGTTGGATGCGCGGCGTCGACGTAGAACGAGCCGCCCATGACGATCTTGACGCCGGTGGCCCGCGAGATGCGCGCCAGCCCGATGGGGTCGCGGCCTATACCCATGCTGGACGGCTCGACGATAGTGCCGCCGCCGTACTGCTTGAACAGGTTGGCCTCGTCTATGGCGAGGTCGACGTCCTCCAGGCCGGACACCGCCGCCACGCGCCCGAAGTGGTACTTGCGGTACGCCAGCGACTCCAGCGTCACGGGCTGGTTGTACAGGTGGCGGGCGCTCGCCTCCGCCGGCCGGTCCACCATGTGGTCCGTCGACACCAGCAGGTGGTCGTGCGTGAACGTCACGCCCAGCTCGCCGGGGTCGACGAGTCCCAGCACCGTCTGCACCTTGCCCTCGATGTTGAATCCGGCCATCGTGTGCCTCCTTTGGTCCCCTCTCCCTCGAGGGAGAGGGCTAGGGTGAGGGTGAAAAGTCCCGTGCACCACTCGCCCCCCTCGTCTAACCCCGCGCTCGTATCCTGGCCCACCTGTCCCGCAGTGTTACCGTGCGGTTGAACACCGGCGCGCCCGGCGCGGAGTCTTCAGTGTCGACGCAGAAGTAGCCCTGCCGCTCGAACTGGAACTTCGCGCCCGGCTCCGCTTCCGCCAGGCTCGGTTCGATCCGGCACGAGTCCAACCGCGTGAGCGAGTCCGGGTTGACGTTCAGATCGTCGTCCGGGTCCCAGCCGGGATCTTCCTCGTCCAGGAAGAGGTGATCGAACAGCCGCACCTCGGCGGGCAGCGAGTGCTCGGCCGACACCCAGTGCAGCGTGGCCCGCACCCTGCGCCCGTCCGGCGCGGAGCCGCCCTTCGTCTCGGGATCGTACTCGCAGCGCAACTCCACCACATCGCCTGTGGCCTCGTCCTTGACCGCCTCCAGGCACTTGAGGAAGTAGGCGTAGCGCAGCCGCACCTCCCGTCCGGGGGCCAGCCTGTAGAACCGTCGGGGAGGGTCCTCCATGAAGTCCTCCCGCTCCACGTACAGCACGCGCGAGAAGGGCACCATGCGCGTGCCGGCGCTCGCGTCCTCCGGGTTGTTCTGGGCCTCCAAGTACTCAACCTGGCCCTCCGGGTAGTTCTCGATCACCACCCGCAGCGGGTCCAGCACCGCCATCCTGCGCTCCGCGCGCACGTTCAGGTCCTCGCGCAGCGCGTGCTCTAGCTGGCTCACGTCGATCACCGAGTTGGTCTTTGCCACGCCCACCCGCTCGCAGAACGTGCGGATAGACTCCGGCGTGTAGCCGCGCCTGCGCATCCCCGAAATCGTGGGCATTCGCGGGTCGTCCCAGCCGGACACCTGGCCGCTGTCCACCACGCGCAGCAGCCTGCGCTTGCTCAGTACGGTGCGGCTTATCTGCAGGCGCGCGAACTCGATCTGCTGCGGATGGTAAAGCCCCAGCTCCTCCAGCAGCCAGTCGTAGAGAGGGCGGTGGTCCTCGAACTCCAGCGTGCAGATGGAGTGGGTGATGCCCTCCAGCGAGTCCGAAAGGCCGTGCGCGAAGTCGTACATCGGGTACACCGCCCAGTCGTCGCCCGTCCTGTGGTGGGGCGGCGTGCTCCGGATGCGGTACAGCACGGGGTCGCGCAGGTTGATGTTGGGCGAGGCCATGTCGATCTTGGCGCGCAGCACGTGCGTGCCCTCCTCGAACTCGCCGCCGCGCATCCGCTCGAACAGGTACAGGCTCTCCTCCGGCGAGCGGTCGCGGTGGGGGCTGTCGCGTCCCGGCTCGGTCAGCGTGCCCCTGTGCTCGCGGATCTCATCCGCGCTGAGCGAGTCGACGTAGGCCTTGCCCTTCTTGATGAGCTGCACGGCCATGTCGTAGAGCTGCTCGAAGTAGTCGGAGGCGTACAGCTCCCTGTCCGACCAGTCGAAACCCAGCCACTGGATGTCGGCCTTCATCGAGTTGACGAACTCGGTATCCTCGGTCGCCGGGTTCGTGTCGTCGAACCGCAGGTTGCACATCCCGCCGTTCTCCGCGGCTACGCCGAAGTTCAGGCAGATCGACTTGGCGTGGCCGATGTGCAGGTATCCGTTCGGCTCGGGGGGAAACCGAGTGTGAACGCGCCCGCCGTACTTGCCCGATTCGTTGTCTTCGGCGACGATCCTGCGGACGAAGTCCGAGCTCGCCTCGGGTGTTTCCAAACTCATTCGCTCACCTGGTGATTGCCGAGAGTCCCTTCCCCCTCGCAGGGGGAAGGTCAGGATGGGGGTGAAAACGCTCCCCTCATCGATGCTGAACGTTTACCATTCTAGGCCATTTTCGTGCCCCGCGCATGGGTGTGTTAGACTAGGGTGCGCGAGACGCTGCCATCCCGTGAGGCGTCGAACCCCATCCTGACCATCGCGGAGCGCGCCGCGCCCACACGTTTGCCGCGCGGCCCAAACTGATCGACATGAAGATTAGCCAGATTCTCAAGCACGAGCGCAGCATCTCTTTCGAGTTCTTCCCGCCTCGAAATGAGCGGGGCCACAGGGCATTCTTTCGCTCGCTGGACCGCCTCTCCGCGTTCCGACCCTCGTTCGTGTCCGTGACCTACGGCGCCGGAGGCTCCACCAAGGAAGTCACCGAGGAGATGGTCGTGAGTATCCTGCGGGACACGCCGCTGCTGCCCATGGCGCACCTCACCTGCTCGGCGCAGACCAGGCGTGAAGTGGACCAGGTGCTGAGGCGGCTGGACTCCGCCGGCATCGAGAACGTCATCGCGCTGCGCGGCGATCCTCCCAGGGGCAGCGACCGGTTCGTGCCCGTCGAGGACGGTTTCGCCCACGCAACCGATCTCATAAGCCACATCCGCGAGAACTACGACATCGGCATTGGGGCGGCGTGCTACCCCGAGACCCACCCCGAGGCGATCAGCCCCGAGTCGGACCTCGAATACGCCAGGATGAAGGTCGATCTGGGCGCCGAGTTCCTGGTGACGCAGCTCTTCTTCGACAACGCCGACTTCTTCGGCTTCGTCGACAGGGCGCGCCAGGCGGGCATAGAGGTGCCTATCATCGCCGGAATCATGCCCATCCTTAGCGCCTCCCAGATTCGGCGAATGACCGCGCTGTGCGGCGCCGATATTCCGCCCGCGCTGGACGCGAAGCTGTCCAGGCACGAGGGCGACGACGACGCTGTCCGCGAACTGGGCATCGAGCACGCCACGCGCCAGGTGAGGGATCTGTGGGACAATGGCGCGGACGGCGTCCACTTCTACGCGCTCAACCGCGCCCGCTCCGTTTCGCGCATACTCCGCGACCTCCGTCTGCCCGGCCACGAAGGGGAAGGGTAGGGCACACCCCGCGTGGCGTCAGTCCCCTCTCCCAAGACTGGGAGAGGGTCAGAGCCTGCCCCGTACTCGATGCGGGGGTGAGGGTTGAGATCATGCCTAGCTACGCAGTCATCCTGCTCTCCGGCGGCCTCGACTCCACCACCGTCGCGGCCTACGCCAAAGACCGCGTCGACAGCCTGGCGGCGATCACTTTCCACTACGGCCAGAGCCACGCGAAAGAGGTCGACTGCGCCGCGAAAATCGCGGGAATCATGGGCATCGAGCACAGGCTGCTCGACATCTCCTTCCTCTCGGAAATCGCTTGGTACTCCGCGCTCACCAACCCCGACCGCTTCCCAATGCCGTCGGGCCGCCCCGGCAACGAGATAGGCCACGGCGTGCCGATAACCTACGTGCCGCTGCGCAACACCATCTTCCTGGCGCTCGCCGCGGCCTACCTGGAAAGCAACGTGCTCCACGCCATCGAGATGGAGGACGTGGCCGCGTCTGAAGTCGCCGCGTCCGTCTACATGGCCCCGAACGCGCTGGACTATAGCGGCTACCCCGACTGCCGGCCCGAGTTCTACGACAAGGCGCGGCAGACGCTGGACTACGGCAGCAAGCTCTGGACCGAGTACGGCGTGGCTATCGGCGTGGAGACCCCGATCATCGACCTGTCGAAGGCCGAGATAGCCGCGCTCGGCACGCGGCTCGGCGCCCCTCTGGAGCACACCTGGAGCTGCTACGAGGGCGGCGACGCCCCCTGCGGTACGTGCGATAGCTGCATCCTGCGCGCCAAAGGCTTCGCAGAGGCGGGCATCCTCGACCCGCTGCTGGTGCGGCTTGGCGGGGCGTGAGGGTTGCTGCTCACTTGAAAGCATACCGTTGCGTCTCTACAATCGAGTGGACATGTGAAGGCCTACCCGATCGTACTGAGCCGGGGGCACACTGTACGCGAGAGAGGTGGCGTCAGGAGGTCACTAATGGTCACCAGTACGCTTCTATCTTCGGAGGAACAAAAGCGCATCATCGACCAAATGGGCGGCGCCGAAAAGTTGCGGAAAGAAGCAGAGGCATTTCGTCGGGTGGTCGAGTGCTACGACGCCAGGCGACAAGAGTACCTGGAACGCTACCCCAGGCAGTGGATTGCGTGTACGGAAAGTGGGGTGGTGGCCAATGATGAAGAACGAGCCAAGGTGGTCAGCGCGGCCAGGGCGCAAGGTCTATACAATCCATACGTCATCTACCGATTCGTGGACCCGGATCCGCCTGTAATCATCCTGTGATCGAAGGTAGGTTTTCGTCTAACGGGGAGCCATTGCTTGAGTGTCAAGTGTGGCTCCCTTCTTTGTCTTTCCGAGAGTGGTTCGAGTTCTTAGTTGACACCGGCGCGCAATACACTTGTCTCCATTCCAGCGATATAGAAGATGCTACAGATGATCGAGGCGAGACAATCGATTGGGATAGCCTTAGCTATGATGATGTAGGCGTCGGTGTTGGTGGAGAGGTTGATTACTCGGTTCAGAAGGCGTACATCACGTTTATTGCTGGAGAGGAGCAGATAGTGCTCTGTGTAGATGTGAGGGTGGCCCGTCCTGGGCCGGATAGTCCACCTCTCCCATCTGTGTTAGGCCGCGACGTGCTAGAGGCATTTGAAATGACTTATGCTCCGCATCGCAGGGTGCTGCGATTGGAAATCGTAGAATAGCCCCACCCTGACCTAAACCCCTGAGTCCGTGTCCGGGTTCAAAGGTACGGCTGCTCGCCCCCAGGCCCAGCCTCTACCCCTCGTAGCGCCTGAACACCAGGCAGGCGTTCTGGCCGCCGAACCCGAAGCTGTTCGACAGCACCGTGTCCACCCGCGTCTTGCGCGACACGTTGGGCACGTAATCGAGGTCGCAGTCCGGGTCGGGGTGCTCGTAGTTGATGGTCGGGTGAATCTCGTTGTGGGCGATCGACTGGATGCACGCCACCGCCTCCACGGCGCCCGCGCCGCCCAGCGCGTGGCCGATCATCGACTTGGTCGAGCTGATGGGCACATCGTAGGCGCGCTCGCCGAACAGCGACTTTATCGCCAAGGTCTCCACGTGGTCGTTCTTGGGCGTGGAAGTGCCGTGCGCGTTGATGTAATCGACCTCGTCGATGCCGACGCCCGCGTTCTCCAGCGCCCACCGCATCGCACGCGCGGCCCCGGCGCCGTCCTCGTCCGGCTGCACCGCGTGGAAGGCGTCGGAGGACACGCCGTAGCCCGCCACCTCCGCCAGTATGTTCGCTCCCCGGTCGATGGCGTGCTCCAGGCTCTCTATCACCAGAACGGCCGCCGCCTCCGCGGGCACGAAGCCGTCGCGCTTGGCGTCGAAGGGTCGGCTCGCCTTCTCCGGCTCGTCGTTGCTGCGCGTCAGCGCCTTGATGACGTTGAAGCCGCCCAGCGCAAGCTGGCAAATGCCCGCCTCGCAACCGCCGCCCAGTATCACGTCCGCAGCGCCCCTGCGCACCGCCTCCGCCGCCTCGCCAATGGCCTGGTTGCCCGCGGCGCACGCCGTGATCACCGTGGAGGTGTAGCCTTTCAGCCCGTACAGCCGGCTCACGTTCGCCGCCGCCATGTTCGGCAGAATCATGGGAATGAAGAACGGGCTCACGCGCATACCGCCGCGCTGCATCATGATGCGGGCGTTCTCCTCCGTCACCGGAAAGCCGCCGTTGCCGTTGCCCATCACCACGCCCAACCGCTCCGGGTCCTCGCTGGACAGGTCCAGCCCGCCGTGCTCGATAGCCAGGCCCGCCGCCGCCACCGCCATCTGCGAAAAGCGCGCGATCCGGCGCGACTCCCTGCGGTCCATGAAGTCCGCGGCGTCGAACTCCGGCACCTCGCCCGCTATCTGGCACGGGTAGTCGCTGTAGTCGCACATCACGCCCGGGGCGATGCCGGACTTGCCTGCCACCAGGTTGCCCCAGTACTCGTCGATCGTCGTGCCGAGGGGCGTTATCGCCCCCATGCCGGTAACCACCACTCGCCGTCTGTGTTCGTTCATGTCGTTCACGCCCTGTCTGGCTAACCTCACCCCCATCCTGACCCGTTCGGCAGGCTCAGGGCAGGCTCTTGCCCCATCGAGGGGGAAGGGACTCTCGTCATCCCCTGGACGGGGGCAGTTTGATTGTCGGGTACAGCTCCGGGGGTATGTCTCGCACGTGCTCTATGATCTCGGCGGCCACCGTCAGGGAGCCGGTGCCCAGCACCAGGTCGCCGTCGCCGGCCATCTCCAGCGCGTGGCGCGTACCCTCGCCCACGTCCTCCGTTCGGTGCGCGACCGTCACGCCCCTAGACTCGAATAGTTCGGCAATGCCCCCGGATGCCGCGGACCTGGGATGGCGCGAGCGAACCGCCACGACCACCGGCGAGAGCGCCGCGATGGCGTCCGCCATGCCCTCGGCGCTGTGTCCGCCCAGCGATCCGAATATCAGGATAACACGATTGAACCGGAAGTTCTCTCGAACCGCCTCCACCAGCCGGCCCATGGAGTGGGGATTGTGGGCGCCGTCGACGACGAGGGTGCGGCCGTTTGTGGACAACACCTCCAGCCGAGCGGACCAGCGGACGTCCGCTATGCCGCTGACTATGCTCTCCGCGGATACGGCGTAGCGGTCGGGCAGGGACTCGACGGCCGCTATGGCGGTCGCGGCGTTGGCCATCTGGTGGTCGCCCAGCAGGGGAGTGCGAAGCCGGTAGACGCCGCGCAGTCCCTCGACCACGAACGACTGGCCGGAAAGGTCGGAGTCCAGCTTGGAAACCGACAGCTCGCGCTCGACGCGCACCAGCGGCGCGCCGCGCTCCTCGGCAATGCCGGCGATCACCCCCATCGCCGCTTCGCTGTTGGGCGCGGCGGCCACCGGTACGCCGGGCTTTATGATGCCGGCCTTCTCGAAGGCGATCTTCTCCACCGTGTCGCCAAGCGTGGCCACGTGGTCCAGGCTGATGGACGTTATCGCGCACACCTCCGGCCGCACGATGTTTGTGGAGTCCAGCCTCCCGCCCAGTCCGACTTCCATCACCTGGAAGTCCGCGCCGATGCCCGCGAAGTGGACGAACGCCATCGCGGTCAGCGCCTCGAACGTCGTCGCGGGGCCGTATGGCCCATCCTCGTCGAGGCTGAGCACGGCCGGCCATATGCGGGCCACGACGGAGGCGAAGTCCTCCTCGCTTATGGGGGTCATGCCGACGCGGATACGCTCGGTGGCGCGGTGCAGGTGGGGCGAGGTGAACAGGCCGACCTTGTGGCCCTGCGCCGTGAGTATCGACGTCACCATGGCGGACGTGCTGCCTTTGCCCTTGGTGCCGGCGACGTGTACGGTGGGCGTTGCGAGGTGAGCGTTGCCGAGCCGCTCCATGAGCAGATTCATCCGCTCCAGGTGGAAGCCCGAGTGGCCGGGACTGGTCTTGGAGCGCTCGAAGTCGGCGAGGCCCATCACCAGCCCCAGCGCCTCTTCGTAGGTCAGTGGGGCGCCGGCTGGGCCGAGGCCCCGGACGCCGGCGTCTTCGGCAGCGTTAATGGCTAGCCCCTCCATGCTGGCGGCGCGTCCCGCGGGCCGGGCGCTGCACGTCAGAAGGAAATTCTATCCCAAGACGGGTGGTTTTGGCTAGTGGGAATGCTCCCGCCCGACGGCAACCCGGCCGCAACGCCCGGCGGCACAAGAAGGCCCCCTCCCGTTAGGAAGGGGGCCCTCTCTTATCGGTCCGTATCCTGGACGGCCAGGCGGGGGGGCGTCGCGCTACGAAATGGGCGCGAGCACCCTTGCCGCCGCGGCGTTGATGCCGGTCTCCGAGGCGCCGTTGCTGGGAAGCA
Source organism: Dehalococcoidia bacterium (assembly GCA_034421955.1). Lineage (GTDB taxonomy): Bacteria > Chloroflexota > Dehalococcoidia > Lucifugimonadales > CATOSD01 > CATOSD01. The sequence continues at coordinate 26,628 of DAOUJZ010000080.1, forward strand.
GCGAGTTGATGCGCTCGAAGAGGGACGCCGCGCGCTCTATGGTCGGGTCGGTGATCATGCCGCGCAGGCGCGAGTGCTCCTGGAGCAGCAGAGCCGCCGGCCGGTAAGGATCGAAGCGTCCGTCCCCGATCCGCTGCCGCCTGAAGTACGCGTCCAGGCGCTGTACTATGCGCGGGTTGGCGTCGGTAATCGACTTCATCGTCACCGGCTCCCGAAGCTCGTGGGCGTAGGCCTCGTTGACCAGCTTCAGGTAGAAGGCAGGCTCGAACAGGTCCTCGATGTCGGCGGTGCGCACCTTGGCCACCTCAACCCACTTGATGGGGTTGTGGCGCTGCACGGCGGCGTTGCGGTTGATCTGGTCGAGCTTAACGCGGTTCTTGGTCGAAACGTCCATCATCACCGCCACGCTAACGTAGTTCTCGCCGAGCGTCGAGATGAACGTGGGCAGGTTGTCGGCGCCGCCCACCGGTATGACGACCCAGCGCGGGTCCAGCCGCATCTGGCCGATGGATGCCACCGCCTCCCCGAGAACCTGCAGGTAGATGAGGTCCGAGGGGTAGTTCACCATCAGGCAGTGGGGCGCCAGGAACAGCGTCTGCGCCATCTGGTAGCCCAGGGCGACCTGTATCGGGAACACCGTCTCGCGGTCGTTGCTCAGAGTGTCGTCGCTCACGAAAGTGCCGCGGTCGTCCACGTCCTGCACCGTGCGCACCGAGCTCAGCTTGTCGAGGTTGATCATGAACGGCGAGTGCGTCGAGTACACCACCTGGTTCTTCGGCGCCAGCCGGTCGTCTATGAAGCGCAGGAAGTCGCGCTGGGCCATTGCGTGAAGGTTCAGGCCGGGCTCGTCCAGCAGTAGAATGAGGTCGGCGTCCTCCTCCTCCTCCAGCGTGGAGAAGTACGACAGGAAAGAGAAGAACCACACGAAACCTTTGGAGCGCTCGTCGAACGGCACGGACACGCGATGCCTGTTGTTCCAGATGCGGACGTGCAGTATGGTGCCCTTGTTCAGCGGCGGCTGGTCGTTGGGGTTGGCCTGAGACAGGTCGAACTCGACCCTGAGCTGCTTGTTCTGGTTCCAGAACTCGAATATCTCGTCGGAGATCTCGATCGAGGCCGACTCCAGCTCCGCCTTCAGGTACTCGTAGTTGGTCTGGTGCTCCAGGTCCTCGAGCTTCGCCCCCACCAGCTTCAGCAGCGAGAGGAAGGTGCGGTCCGCATCGTCGAGATACTCGCCGTTCTCCGCGCGCTTTCGGATGTCCTGTATGGAAATCCGACCCCGCATCGCGCTGTAGTCGTCGAAGTACACGAAGTGCGGCAAAAACGCCGTCATGCAGTCCTCGACCATCGCACTCTTGAGGCCGCCCGAGAATCGCGAGTTGATCACCTCGAGCATCGTCTGCACCGAGGCCGACTTGACCGGCAGGTCCCCGAGGCACTCCGTCAGCTCTTCCAGCGAGTTCGAGTCCCAGGCGTGCTGCTGTATCTCAACCGGGAGGTTGGCGTTGGCGAGGATGTTCTCGATCACCATGCGCTCGTTCGCCTCGAAGTCCCAGTGCAGCTTGTTGTCATACCCCTTGGATACGACCACGGTGTTCGAGTCGAGCACGCCCTCGCCGTAGACGCTCTCGACCTCTTGCACTTCGCTGTCTGTGAGCTTGAACTCGGCCGCTATGACGGTTGCGGGGCGGTCCGGGTGTATGCGCTTGTATCGCACGTAGCCCTTGCGGGGGTAGTCCTTGATGTCGAAGTCGCCGTTCACGCCGGTCACGGGACTGAGGCGCCTGAGCGCATGCAGGAACGCGGTCTTGCCCGACTCGTTCTTTCCCACCATGCATGTCACGTCGTCTATGGTGACCCAGCCGGTGTCTTCTATGCTCTTGAAGTTGGTCACCCTTGCCCGAGTAAGCTTCATCGGTCCGTCCCTCCTGATCATCCCGGATCCCTAAAGTAAGTGATTCAGTTCGCTGCCGGTAGGCGCTCCCGCCACCGCACACCTCGGCGCTATGGAGCGCAGTGCGGGAGTGGCAGACCGGCCATAGCTTCACGGTAGCTGGGATGGCCGCCTGCGGAAAATATCCTTAACCAGCCTGCTCAAGACGATATTGTAGGAATCCATACTTATTCAAGGCTTTTTCTGGTACTATTCTCGTAAGTAAACGAAAATGAAGTGCGCGTGGGCCAGACCTGACCGTCGCGCGAAATGTGTGTCCCAACTCCGCCGGGAGCAGGGCTCATGGGACTGGCGGAAGGCGCGAGTTGTGGCCGTAAAGTCCGCGTCCTGCGGCTCCGTGAAGAAAGAGCGTGAGGGGAATACTTGCCGCGGCGGCGTGCCGGAGACGTCCGGCCGGTCAGGAGTCTTCGCTGTTCCTGATCCGCGATTCCAGGCGCTGTAGCGCTTCCTGGGTGGCGCGCAGCTCCTCCAGAAGCTCGTCCCTGCTGACGGGCCGTTGGAGGTCCCGCAACCTGTCCAGCTTGGCCTCGTCCAGGTTGTTGACGATTATCGCGATGAACAGGTTGATGACCACGAAAGTGCCGATTACCACGTAGCTCACGAAGTAGATCCACGCCATCGGCTGGACTTCCATCGCCTTGTACATCACCCTGGCCCAGTCGTCCAGCGTAAGCATGTTGAACAGGGTGAGCACCGACTTGCTCAGGGATCCCCACGCGTCGGGGTCGTTCTCGTGGAACATGTAGTAGCCCATGATGGCGTAGATGTACACCACTATGCTCATGAGCATCAGCACGTGGAACACGCTGGGAATGGAACGCACAAGGGCCGCGACAATCAGCCGCAGGTCGCGAATGGTGGTTATGAGCCGCACCACCCGCAGCAGCCGCGCCAGCCGCGCGACGAGGGCCAACTGGCCCGTTGCCGGAATCAGGGCCAGCACGATCACCAGGAAGTCGAACACGTTCCAGCCGTCTCTGAAGTACCTCAGAGGATGCGGCCAAAGCGCGAATATCTTCAGCGCCGCCTCGGCAATGAATATGCCCAGCGCCACCTGGAAACCCAGCCGCAGCCAGTCCGCGTAATCGAGCTCGACTCGGGGTGCGGTCCCCAGCCCCAGCAGCGCCGCGTTTGCCAGGATGACGCCGATGATGAACAGCTCGAACAGGTTTGATCGGACGATGCGATCAGCGCGTTGTGCCCAAAGGTCCATCGTTTAGCGTCTCTGGCTCCTGCTAGAATCCGAGGTCTGTTCCGCCGGTTCACTATCTCAAAACGCGCCGCGTTCAGTCAAGCCGTGCGAATGATGGCCGCTTGACTGTCGGCCAAGCGTGCAAATAGAATTGTCCCACCATCAGTTGGCAAGGGAATTCATGGAAAGTACGCGACAAGTCGTGCATGTGGAGTCCGCCGGGGGCGTCGTGTTCCGCGAAACCGCCCGCGGCGTGGAGGTCGTCCTGTGCGGGGTGCGCACCCCCCGGATGTGGAAGCTGCCCAAGGGTACGCCGGACCCGGGCGAGTCCCGCGAGCAGACCGCCCTCAGAGAAGTCTGCGAGGAGACGGGCCTGGAAGTCGAGCTGCTCGACACCATCGGCAGCATAGAGTACGAGTTCGCCCGTCCGGGCGACGGCGTCACCTGCCACAAGACCGTGCACTTCTACCTGATGGCTCCCACCGGCGGCGACCTGTCGCTGCACGACAACGAGTTCGACGTGGCCGAGTGGTTCGCCCTCGGGGACGCTCTGAACTCGCTCACCTATGAGAACGAGGCCGATATTGTTCAAAAGGGTATTCGGAAAGTCGCCCAAAAGCGCTGATACCGAAAAGCGGACGGTAGAAGGTGGCGAAAAGGTAGTCCTCCGCGAGAAGCTGCTGAGCGACGCCGAGGACGACTACGGATGGCGCACCGACGAGGAGCTGGCCACCCTCGACGCCACACGCCCGCTCCGAATGTCGTTCAACGACTTTCTGCGCTACACCCGCGAGGAGATCGACTATCCCAGCCCGCGCTCCCGCCGGTTCGCCATAGACACCCACGATGGCAAGCACATCGGCAACTGCATGTACTACGACATCGATCTGAGGCGGGGCCAGACGGAGCTGGGAATCATGATCGGCGACCGCGACTACTGGAGCAAGGGCTACGGCACCGACTCGGTCAACACCCTGCTGACACACATCTTCACGTCGACGACCATCGACCGCGTGTACCTCCACACCCTGGAGTGGAACCAGCGCGCCCGTAACTCCTTCGCGAAGTCGGGATTCAAGGAGCTCGGTCCCGTCCGCCGCAATGGCCTCGACTTCATATACATGGAGGTGTGGCGCACCGAGTGGGAGCGTCTGGCGGCCCTGCGCGGCGCTCCGTCCACCGAAGAAGCGCCCGAACACGCCTGACCCCCTCGTCCTTCCGCCGCCTTGACCGCGTTCGGCTCACGGCTTATATTTACGCCCAGCGCGAGGCCGCTACGGAGTAGGTGCCCGCGCACTCGCTCATAGGAGGTCTGCACTCATGGCGTTCGGAAGCGGAAACTACACCTTTGAATTGGATGAGAACTGGGGCAGGCTCCCGGAAGGCTACGAATTCTTCCAGGTCGCCGGGGTGGCCGTGGACGAGAACGACCAGGTCTACGTCTACAACCGCAGCGCCCACCCGCTGATGGTATTCGACCGCGAGGGTAACTTCGTAAAGTCGTGGGGTGTGGGCTTCGCCAACCCTCACGGCATCCACATCGCGCCCGACGGCAGCGTCTTCCTGGCCGACCGCGACGCCCACGTGATTCTGAAATACTCTCCCGATGAGCGCCTGCTGCTCACCCTGGGCACACGCGACATCCCGTCCGACACCGGCTACACCCTGCCCGAGCGGGTGGTGCACCGTGCCGCCGGCCCGTTCAACCTGCCCACGGGCATCGCCGTCACGGCGGACACGGGCGACATCTTCGTATCCGACGGGTACGGCAACGCCCGCGTCCACAAGTACAACAGCACCGGCGCGCTCATCACCTCATGGGGAGCGCCCGGCAGCGCGAATCCGGTGGATTTCAACCTGCCGCACGGCGTGACGCTGGACAACGAAGGCAACCTGATCGTGTGCGACCGCGAGAACAACCGCCTCCAGTTCTTCGATCAGGACGGCGAGTTCCTGTACATGCGGCAGGGCTTCCGCCAGCCGGCCGACGCCGTCGTGGGGCCGAACGACGAGATATACGTCGCCGAGCTCGGCCACCGCCTGACCATAATCGACGACGACGGCAACATCCTGGCCCGCTGGGGCGACGACAGCAGCCACGACCCCGGCCAGTTCGTCGCGCCCCACGGCATCGCCATAGACTCGCGCGGCGACATCTACGTCGGCGAAGTGCTCGAAGGCCAGCGCATCCAGAAGTTCGTGCGTCAGTAGCGCGGTTCCCGCGACAACGTTGCATTTGAAAGCTGAAGCCGACCCGGCCGGACCGGAGGCGAGATCATGACAACCACCGGCGCCAACCCGCCGGCGCAGCCCACGACGGCGGCCCAGGAGACTCCCTGGTACGAACTCATAAACGACGTCCCGGAGCCGCCTGAAGACGCAATGCAGCAATCCAGCACAATCCGCGATGTCTACTATGCTCTCATAGCGCGATACGGGGATGACCCGACGACGCTTGTGTCAGAACAGACCAACCTCATCTACGACTCCGACGTGCCGGGCTCCGTCGTCGCCCCGGACGTCTATGTTGTCTTTGGCGTTGATGCCGATACGATAGAAACGTACCGCCGCAGCTACCGCATAGACGAGTGGGGCGTGCCGCCCTCGTTCGTGATGGAAGTCGCGTCCGAGAGCACGGCCGCCAGGGACCTGGGAGACAAGCGCGGGATATACGCCCGGATGGGCGCGTGCGAGTACTGGCGGCTGGACAGGTACCGTGAATACTACGGTGAGATGCTGGTGGGGGAGCACCTGGTCGATGGCGAGTACGTGCGCCTGGAGTTGCACACCGAGCCCGACGGCGCCGTCTGGTCGCGCAGCGAGGTGCTGGGCGTGGACTTCTTCTGCCGCGTAGAAGACGGCATAGGCAGATTCTCGCTGCGAGACAGCGCCACGGGAGAGTGGCTGAACAATCCGAACGAGGAAGTCGCGGCGAGAAAGGCCGCCGAGTCCCGCGCACAGACCGCCGAGTCACGCGCCGAACAGCTCGAGGCGGAAGTACAACGCCTCCGACAACAACTCAACCGGCAATGACCAACCCTCGGCACCTTGCCGCCGAAACACCGACTGACTGACGTACCGACACACCCAAGGAGAAACATCGAATGAACGGTGACCAGGCTATCGCGAAGATTCTCAAGGCCGAGGGCGTGGAGTGGCTTTCCTGCTTTCCGGCGCAGACGCTCATAGACGAGGCGTCCAAGGAAGGCATTCGCCCCATCCTCTGCCGGCAGGAGCGCGCCGGCGTGAACATGGCCGACGGCTACAGCCGCGTCAACAACGGCCAGAAGATCGGCGTCTTCACGATGCAGACCGGCCCTGGCGCCGAGAACGCCTTCGGTGGCGTGGCGCAGGGCTACGCGGACTCCGTGCCATTCCTCACCATTCCCGGCGGCAACCCCGGCCCGCGCCAGGGCGTTCACCCCAACTTCGAGTCAGTGCCCAACTACCAGGGCATTACCAAGTGGGCCGGCTTCATCAACATGGTAGAGCGCATCCCGGAGATGATGAGCCGGGCCTTCACCCACCTGAAGCACGGCCGGCTCGGCCCCGTGATGCTGGAGTTGCCCCGTGACGTCGCCCTCGCCGAGTACCCAAGCGACACGCTGGACTACACGCCGGTCAAGCAGTACAAGTCCGGCGCGTCCCAGGAGGACGTCCAGGACCTGGTCGCCGCCATGCTCGCGGCCAAGTGCCCCATCATCAACGTCGGCCAGGGCGTGCTGTACGCAGAGGCCACGCCCGAGCTGGTGGAGTTCGTCGAGCTCACCAACATCCCCGTCATGACGACCCTCGCCGGTAAGAGCGCCTTCCCCGAAAACCACCCGTTCTCGCTCGGCACCGGCGCGTCCTCCGGCACGCTCATGGCGAGCCACTTCCTGGACAAGACCGACTTCGTGCTGGGCCTGGGCACCAGCTTCACGATTTCCAGTTTCAACGCGCCCATGCCCGCCGGCGTCACCCTCGGCCACGTGACCAACTGCGCCGAGGACGTGAACAAGGACTACCGCGTACAACTCGGCGCTATAGGCGACGCCAAGCTGGTGCTGGGACAGATGATAGAGGAGGTCAAGCGGCAGGTCGGCGAGCACGGTCGCGGCGACGTCGAGGGCGTGGCGGACGAGATAGCCCGCGTCCGCGGCGAGTTCATGGCCGAGTGGGGTCCGCGGCTCGCCTCCGACGAGGTACCCATCAGCCCCTACCGCGTCATCAGCGAGATCGCCAACGCCGTGGACGTGCCGAACACCATCATCACCCACGACTCCGGCTACCCCCGCGAGCAGATAGTCCCGTTCTGGCAGCCGGTCCGCCCCAGGGGATACATCGGCTGGGGCAAGTCCACCCAGCTAGGCTACGGCCTGGGCTTGGCCATGGGCGCGAAGATAGCCCGGCCCGACATGACCGTCGTGAACCTGATGGGAGACGCCGCGTTCGGCATGGCCGGCATGGACATCGAGACCGCCGCGCGCTCCAACATCGGCACGCTGACCGTGATTCTGAACAACGGCGTGATGACCCACTACTACGACCACTTCCCGCACGCCACCGAGCACTGGGGCAGCAACAAGCTGGGCGGCCATTACGCCACGGTCGCCGAGGGCCTCGGCGCCTACGCCGAGCGCGTGGACGCCCCCGACCAGGTCGGCCCAGCCCTGCAGAGGGGCCTCGCCGCCACCAGGAACAACCAACCGGCGGTCATCGAGATGATAACCAAGGAAGAGGAGACGATCCCCCGCTACTGGCGCTAGCCCACGCGTCCCGGCCCGGACAGGATCTCCCGAACGTCGTCCGCGTACTTCAGCTCCGAGTCGTCCTCCGGCTCGTAGCCCAGCACCTGCCGCGCGTTGGTCAGCGACCAGAACGCCCGCGTGTTCCCGCTGATGCCGTACACCACCTGCCAGGTTATGAGACGGGTCCATTGAAAGGGAATCACATCGAATAGTGCTCATAATCATTGCACTCCCCCTCTTCCTAGTTAGGTATAATCATCCGAGGATACACGCACCTGCCGCTGAGCACTGCCTTAGCTAGCTCCTCTGGTGTAGCGTCAATGCGCAGGTCATTGTCCCAGAAGGGCTAATCAGGGTCCGGCTTTCGCTTGGCGTCGCTCACTGACAGTCCTCCTCCAATGTGGCAACCACTACGAGAGCGCGATCAGCCTCGGTCTCTAGCCGGTGCAGACGCGGCGTGCTCGCCACCAGTTCCGGCTCAACCTCGCGATACGCCGCCACGTACTCCCGCGCGGCCTCCAACTGCTCCCGCCACTGCCCCGCCTTGTAGCATAGGTCGGAGGACTCGGGCAGATCGATCACCCGATCCTCGCTTACCTCCGCCGCACTCTCTGCGAAGGCGTCTATGTTCATCCAGTGCTCCTCCGCCTCCTGCCACCGCCGTAGACCGGCCTGGTTCACCTCAAAGTTAGCCAGTTCATGAGCTATGTACTCCTCCGAGCAGCCTACCTCTCGCAGCCGCTGCGCGTACTCAGCCTCGCTCATAGCCACGAACTCCTTACCACCGAACTCCAACTCAAAGCAGGCCACCCGCTCGTCATCTTCGACGGGGTCGTCCCGAACCCCTAAAGCGTACCCCAGCAGCCCTACGAGCACTATACTCACGATCACCACCAGCAGCGTCTTGCCCAGCCAATTCATAACAGATTGCCTCCCTGCGACGAGGATGCTTGCAACCTACCCAAGTTGATCCGCAATCCGGTGGTGCCACAGGAAGGCACGTTAGCACCTCGCCTGTGACAGAGCACAGAACGTCCACCGGCTTATTCAAGCGGCGTCAACCTAGGTAGGTCAACCTCATCGTATCGCACCACCGCCGCCGCGCAGGGGAGCCTGTAACAGTTTATTCCGTATGTCATCCGAGCCGAGGCCGTTCTAGCGCTCTATCCTGTGGACTACTGCGGAAGTGGGAGTGACGAAGCATTGGCAGCGCCAGCTTGAAAAGCCGTGCAATCGACTGGGCTGATACAGGTTCCGCGCAGGGCATCGAATTGACAAACATTGGCCGCTCGGATACGCTGCGCCCGACCTAACCCAGTACCGATCCGAAGGATCTCACGATGAACCTAGTCCCCTTCGATCCTTTCGGCAGTGAGCCTGTGCGCGTCTTCGTCCTGTATGGATGGAACCACGCCAGTATGTGCATAGGCCTCCACCTCGCCGACGCTATCCGCAGCGCGCCGGCGAACTGGACAGAGGCAGACCGCCTCCACGTGCTCAATGAGGTGACGTCGAAGAGCTTTTATCGCCGCGTCATCGAGTCCACCAACGTTGCCCTTTCCGACCAGAGCCGTTCCGACTTCGAGAATGGTGTTCAAAGTGCGATCAACACCTTCCACGAGAACGCAGTAAGGCGGTCGAAGTGACGACGCATAGCCCTCCACGAACATCTGCCTCGCCCGCTCCCAAAGAGTATTCTCTGCCATATTCTCCGGTGAATCTACCACCAGATCGGACTCTCCCGACCCACCAGAGCGAATCCCCACCTGCACTTCTATCTCATGCTCCGCTAGCCTCTCGACATCGCGTCTCAACGTGCCTATAGCCAGCGCCAACTTCTCCAGCCAACCCATGAACTAGTCCGTCTTGCTCACTCCTTCACCTCATCGGCAATCAGGTCGTCGTACTTGAGCCGCCTTCACTTGTCTGACCGTGAGCTTAACCTGAGCCAAGCCGAAGAAACCGAAACAGAGGTGGCGACGTACAAACTGGTACCCCTCAATCTTGCACAGTGGAGGCAGAACCTTATGAACCAGAGTTCGTATCAGTCCATGCCCCGTAATGGGAGATTGGCGAAAAATACCAACCTGTCGGCCGCTGCCTTGGTTAACTCATTGGATGGTTTTCACCAGGACACGGTCTATTCCTACATCGTCGCCACTGTGGAGTGCTACGAAGAGAGGCTGTACCAGACAGGCAGTGGACCCAACTTTCAGGGTGACCTCATTACATTGTGCTCATGCAAGCATCTTATGAGGACGTACTTGGATTCTGAGTCCTGGAAGGGAATCTGGATTGCGGGATTCACAAGTGTCAAAGAGATGGACAGCAACTCTCTCTTCTACTTGATGAAGGTGGGCGAAGCATACGAATCCCACCGAGCTCTTTGGGCCTCTTCTACAATCTCAGAAGAGGCGAAGGAGGCCAAAGCGGTGCACTTGGACAAGTTCGGTGACGTCTACCAACCTAGGAGGGAGTCGGGTAGTCCTCACTCTCCCATGAGCTATTACAGGCCTTGCAGAGATCACGTGCACTGCGAACCCGGTGATTGGCGTCAGGACATTAAGTATCGAGACCGGTACGGACGCATACCGGCGCTACTCGTAGGGGATCCCGAATTCAGTTTCCTCTGGAGCAAGCCAATCTTTGAGTCGCCAGTTAAGCTCTCACGTGGACAAAGGAAGATGAAACTGGGAGAATTGCTGCCGTTCAGCTGAATTGACCTGTCGCTGCATGAATCGTTGCTGACTAGCCCACGCGCCCGGGATCGGACAATATCTCCCTGACGTCGTCCGCGTACTTCAGCTCCGAGTCGTCCTCCGGCTCGTAGCCCAGCACCTGCCGCGCGTTGCTCAGCGACCAGAACGCGCGTGTGTTGCCGCTGATGCCGTACACCACCTGCCACGGCACGCCGTGCTCGTTGTCGATGTTCGGCGTCTCCATCCCGCGCCGGAATAGCTGCGTCAGGTCGCGCGGGCTGATGTACGCCCCCAGGTCCCGCTTGTACCCCGCCGGGTCGCCGCGGTAGAGCTCCGGGTCCAGCTCCCGCGGCGCGCCGATGCGCACCATCACCACGCCCATCCTGCGACCCACCGGCGTGCCTGAAACGTGGCTCTCGCCCCCATCGGCGTCGCCGAAGCCGCCCAGGCCGCACGCGAACAGAAACCCCAGGTGCTCGTACGTCGCCTTGGCCCACCCGTAGAAGTTGTCCGACAGCGGCAGCGCGTACGGGTCCAGCGACTCCATCCTGCGCGTGTGTATCAGGTTGTGCTCGTACCAGTCCGCGGCGTGGTTGGAGCTGGCCATCACCACACGCGGGACACCCGCGTCGTATGCGGCGCGGAGCACGTTGTAGGCCATCTCCACGTTCGCCTTCTCGTCGAAGAAGTGGTCCAGCGGGTCGCCCGACCTGCGCTTGTAGCCCAGGTGCACCACCGCGTCCACTCCCTCGAACAACGCCGCGTACTTTGAGCGGTCCGGATCGATCAGGTCGGCGATCTGCACCCCGTCGACCGCCTCGCCGCGCGGGTTCTCCGCCTTCACGTCCACGAGCGTCATCTCGTAGCGTTCGCGGAACGTCGGCAGCAACTGGTTGGCGATGTAGCCTGTGGCGCCGGTCATCAGCACCTTGTGGACGTTGTTGGACAAGGCGTGCTCCTCTCTCTACGCTGCGGCCCCAGCAGTCTCAGCCGAGCCGCTTCACCATCTCGATGTGTTCTATGCCATCTTCCATGAACGGGTCGCCGCGCGTCACGTACCCGTGGCTCTCGTAGAACGATGTAACGTACGTCTGGGCGTGAAGCGTCACGCTGTCCGCGCCGGCCATGGCAGCCCGCTCCTCCAGAAACGTAAGGATGAGGCCGCCGATACCCTCCCGCCGCATCGCCAGCTCCACCGCCATGCGCCCAATCCGCGTCTCCCCCGACGGTAGCGTGAACATACGGCCCGTGCCGACCACCGCTCCGTCCGCGACGGCCGCCGCGTGGACCGCCACGGCGTCGTGCTCGTCGAACTCATCCGCCAGAGGCACCCCCTGCTCGCAGACGTACACCCGCACGCGCAGGCGGCGCACGGCCTCCCACTCCTCAGGGGTTTCGACCAGCTTAACGTGGACGCGCATTCGTGGGGCGGTTAAGGGAGACGGGCGACTTGGAGTGCTTGCCCGGTAGAGGCGCCCTCTACGGCATGTACATCTGCGCCGACGCGGCCACAGACAGCTCGATGTCGTAGATCGCCTGTGTCATCGCCTGGCCGATCAGGTCGAGCTGGCGCACCTGCGCGATGCGCTCGGACGCGCGATCAAGCTCCTGGCGCGGCAGCAGCCGGTTGAAGATCCGACAGGCGTCCACCAGGCAGATGAGCATGACGTCCCGCGGGTCCGGGATGTCGTCGCTCAGCAGCACGCCCATGATGCGCAGCTTCACCTCGCGGTCGGCCTGGCCGTCCACGAGCGGGTATCGCCTGGTGCGGAACACCCACAGCACCCGGTCGTCCTCGCGCTCCAGGATGCCGCGGTTCACCAGCCGGTTGAGCGCCTCCTCGTGTATTGCGGCGGCGCGCTCTGCTGTGCGCTCCACCCAGTAGCGCGTGGTGTGCTTCTCGCCCGCGGCGATTTCGGCCAGCGTCTGGTCCAGCAGATGGTCGCCGGTGGGCGTGTCGTCCAGCAGCACCAGACCGTCCAGGTCGGTGTCGATGCGGTCTTCCATCGCCAGGTCCATCAGCACGCCGCCGGCCAAAGCGTAGTCCAGCGACCACCTGGGAACGTTTACGAACCTGCCACCCTCGTCCCTGAGCAGCAACAGAACAATCTCTTCAACAAATCTGAGCATATCCCTCATCCTGGCGCGGTTGGGGTAGGCCGGCTGTCGGCCCGGTTTGGCATGATGTATGGCGAAATAGTAGCACAACGTCCAAAGCCCCACAACACGCCGCCAAAGCGCGTAACAGCTCAGATTCCGTGATTGTGAAGAGTGCCTTCCCCCTCGATAAGGGAAGAGCCTGCCGTAGGTTCGGGATGGGGTGAAGGCCCATTGTCCATACTCGCCCCACGCTTGACAAAGGCTATTGTGTGAGTCACCATTCAACCATTGACTGAGAATTGAGGCAGACGAAACAGAAACACAGATCGGAGCAAGTCAATTGATGCGATTCAGAATAGACGGACTGGGTGAGAACGACGCCTTCGTGGAGGTCGAGGCGACTACGAAAGGACTCCAGCTGGGAGTTGGCTACACCGATGCTATGCGACGCGCCCTCGTAACTGACGTCACGCCCGACCAGTTGTCAGCCCTCGCGAAGGCCCTCGAAGCGGTCGTGCTGGTGTCGGAGGAAGTCGATTTCGACTACGACTACGACGACGAGGAGTAACGATGGCGACTCCACGCCACTTGCTGGAATGCGGCCCAAGCCGGTCCGGACTGTAGTTCTTCTCGGTCCACTGCCTGTGCCCCGTCAGTCTCTCGGAGTCGCAAAGCTGTGCACAACTGACGAGATGTGCGCTCCCAGCCCTCACTGTAGCCCTTACCCAGTTCTGGGAGAGTGGTGCATCGCCCTGCGTAAGTTGCTCAATCCTGGCGGCCCGGAGCAGTCAGCTAAGGAGGCCTTGGCTTGCACTTTGCGAACGTGCGTACTACACTTGCGTCAAATGGGTTGTTAAGGCAAGCGCCAGCATTCTTTATTGACACTCGACCACTTGCTTGATTAGTCTTGCTGCCAGCGAACTCAAGGAGGCAAAACGTGGCCGAACAGTTTACAGATGAAGCTGCTTTTGGGAAGCTCTTCGCAGATCAGGCACGTAAAGGACCGGCTGAGATAGCAGAAATCGAAGCGCAACTCGCCAGTCTCCCCAAGCGAGAACTTACTCCGGCTGAATACAGGGCACAGAAAATCTCCTTTGCTATGGGTATGTTGTCCCACGACAGCACCACCACACGCGAGGAGATAGAGAGATTGGTGGATAGCGGGACTGTGTGCTGACACCGGCTTGATCCGCAGTTGGCAAATGGTGATGGCGTAGGGAGGGCATCATGTTCGAATCGAAAGCGTCGGCGACATCCCTCAGGGATCGCATTACCCTCGACATCGCTGACCTGAAAGAGGCTACGAAGGTCATTGTAGAAAATCACTACTTGCACCGCGGACGAACCATGGCTCAGATGCCATACTGGATTATGTTCGACAATGCGAGGGCAGGAGTCCTGCTATTCGCACTTCCAAGGCTCAGCGTCCCGTATCAAGGATTTGGCCCGATGAACTTGATAGAGTTTGCCCGAATGTGGATTGATCCCGAAGTCCAGGGTCAAAAGGTGAAAGACTCGACTGGTCACGAGCACACACTGGCGATCGCGACTTGCGCTATCGGGATAGCCCTCCGACAGATTCGGCAAGACTGGCATGGGAAATATCCACACCTGCCTACGATAGGAGCGTGCATATCTTGGGCAGATGACGAGCATCACGAAGGCACGATTTATCGAGCATCAAATTTTCAAGAGGTAGGCAAAAGCGGTGGGACCTTGCACGGAAACGCTGTCCGGCCCAACGGTGGCCGAGACCAACTTCACCAAGACTATCGCCATGTCAAAACGGCCTTCATGTACAGGTTTCGTCGATCCCTATCCGAAGCCACGAAAGCGGAAGCGCGGGCAAGGTGGGCCAGCCGTCGGCCTCGGCTATCTAGGAGTCAACGCCTGAAGTTGGAAGCGGGCGGGAAGCAACTAACTCTCTGAGATCGAGAGACGGATTCTCCCCTAATCGCGTCCCATTGTCGGAGATGTACTTCCAGGGGATTTTCGGGTTATTGAGTGTGATACCTCGACGACCAATAGACAGGAGTCGCTTCAGCGTGTTAACACACGCTCCTATAGCTGCCAAAGCTCCGTGCGCCCGATCAACGATGTCCCAATCGGACCGCAATCGAGCCTCGTGCCGTTTAATCCACATCTCAAGATCTTCGGGGTGTAGGAAGAAAATGTCTTCGAAGGCGAACCCGTAGTCTGTTTGGTGGCCTCGTGCGGCAATCAGGAATTGTGTTCGCATCCTGGCAAGATATTCAATGCCTACGTCACGGCCGGTACTGAGGCTTTGCGTGGTCGTTGTTTTCAGCTCGAATGCGTTCCCACGTTCATCCGTCGCATCGGGCCCTATACGGCGCTCGGATCGCTGCAACTCCAACAGACGTGCGAGCGCCGCCTCACGATTGTCGTCCTGAACTCGGCGCCCACGATTCACCATAGAGCCAAACTATCACGGCAGCCGGTAATCAGTCAAAGTCGGTGTATGGCTCCCCACAAAAAAAGCGACTAGGTTCCGGGCATAAGCCCCGAGTGGAGTCGCTTAGCGACTCCTCCCAGTCGCAATACCAATTGTGAGGTGTATCGCTGGCGCTGTCAAGACAGTGCTACCTTTGAGGATATCTCGGAGGCCGAGACTACGAAGAACCTAGCGCGCCGTACGCCCCGGCCTACCCCAGCTTCTCCAGCGGCGCGAACCCCAGCAGCAACCGCTTGACCCCATGCCCCTCCTTGAACGCGACCGTGACCTGGAAGTCGCCGCCCGCTGCCGGCTCGCAGCTCATCACGATGCCGTCGCCGAAGGCCGGATGCCGCACCTTGTCCCCCGCGGCGTACGCCGGCGCCGCGGCTGGCGCGGCCTCGCGCCGCTCTCGCCTCCGCCGCCGCGCCCGCTCCACCGCCGGCCTCGCCTCGCCTCCGCCGTTGGCCGACGGGCGCGGCCTCGGACTCATCCTGGGCTGTACGACCTCCTGGGCTGCCGGTCGCGCCGGCGTTGAAGGTTCGACGGGCGCCGCTCCCTCGATCAGGACGCGCGGGATGTCCTCCAGGAAACGCGACGGATCGCTCGGCCCCGAGCCGCCCCAGAACCCCCGCCGGAACGCCCGCAGCAGGTACAGTCGCTTTTGGGCGCGCGTGACCCCCACGTAGCACAGCCGACGCTCCTCCTCGATCTCCTCCGGCGTGTCCATCGAACGGGAGTGGGGAAGAAGCCCCTCCTCCATGCCGACCATGAACACCACTGGAAACTCCAGCCCCTTGCTCTGGTGAAGCGTTATCAGCGTGATCGCGTCCGGCTGCTCCTCGAAGCTGTCCACGTCGCTCACCAGGCTGATGCCCTCCAGAAACGCCGTCAGCGCCTCCTCGACGCCCAGGTGCGTGAACTCCCGCGCCGCGCCGCGAAACTCCTGTAGGTTGTCCAGCCGGTCCTCCGCCCTCTCCGAGGTCTCCGCGGACTCCTCGATGTGGCGCTTGTAGCCCGTCTGCTCCATCACCTCGTCGATGAGCTCCACGAGGTCCAGCGTCCGGCTCTCCCCGGTCAGCCTGCCTATCAGTTCGCGGAACCTGGTCAGCGCCTGCGCCTGCGCCGGGCGGAGAGGGAAGGGGCCCCCGCCGGTCTCGCCCATGCTCTCGATGGCCGCGTACATGGACGTGCCCCGGTCGCGCGCGGCGCGAAGCAGGTTGTCCACGGTGCGCTGCCCGATGCCCCTGGTCGGCACGTTGATGACGCGCGACAGCGCCACGTCGTCGTGGGGATTCGACACCAGCCTCAGGTAGGCCGCCACGTCCTTGATCTCCTGCCGCTGGTAGAACTTGATCCCGCCCACTATCTGGTACGCCACGCCGAACCGCCGGCAGGCCTCCTCCAGCGCGCGGGACTGTGCGTTCACCCTGTACATCACAGCGATGTCGCCAAGCGCGTAGCCCTCGGACTTCGTGAGCCTGTGCACCTCGCGCACCACGTACTGCGCCTCCTCCCCTTCGTCGTACTCCTCCCGTACCACAATTGGCGCGCCCAACGCGTTCTTCGTCCGAAGGCTTCTCTCCACGCGCTGCGAATTCGCGGCTATCACGTTCTGGGCCACGTCCAGTATGGTGCGCGTGGACCGGTAACTCTCGTCGAGTGTGATTCGCTTTGCCGTGGGGAAGTCTTGCTCGAAGCTGAGAATGTTGCGAATGTCGGCGTTGCGCCAGGAGTAGATGGACTGGTCCGGGTCGCCCACCACCGCCAGGTTGTTGTGACGCTCCGCTATCCTGCGAGCGATGGCGTACTGCGCCACGTTCGTGTCCTGGAACTCGTCGATCATGAAGTGGACATACCGCTCCTGGTACTTTTCGGCCACGCTCGGAAACTCGGTCAGCAGCGTGTAGGTCTTGAACAGCAGGTCGTCGAAGTCGAGCGCCGAGCTCTGCGCGAGCATATTCTCGTACTGCTCGTACACCCGGTGGGCTATCTCGTCCAGGTAGTTCTGCTTGCGCAGCCCGAACCCCTCCACGCCCACCAGCTCGCTCTTGGCCCTGGATATGATCGAGAGCACCGCCCCAGGCGAGAACATCTTCTGGTTGACGTCCACCTCGGACATCGCCCGCTTGATGGCCGCGTTCTGGTCCGCGGCGTCGTAGATGGCGAAGTTGCGGTCCAGTCCCATCGCCTCGCCGTCGGTGCGCAGCAGCCGCGCGCAGAACGAGTGGAACGTGCCAACCGCGAGCCCGGAGTTGCGTCGGTGCCATCCCAGCAAGGGAGAGGCGGGGTCATCTGCGCTCGTGCCGAACAGCCGCGTTTGCATCTCGCGCGCCGCCTTGTTCGTGAAGGTCAGCGCGGCGATGCGATACGGGGACACGCCCGCGTCGCCGATCAGGTACGCGATGCGGTGGGTGATGACGCGGGTCTTGCCGCTGCCCGGACCGGCCACGATCAGCAGAGGTCCGCCAATGGCCTGCACGGCCTCGCATTGGCGTTCGTTCAGCCCGTCACAGGCGGCGGAAGGCATGGCCGGCCCCTACGTGACGAAGAGGGGGTCGTCGCGCGTTATCGTCCGCGTCTCGGCGGCCAGCACGGCCCGCATGTACTTGGGCAATGAGAACATGCCGCGATGGGTAATCCCGTCGTAGTATCTCAGCTCGCCGTCGATCCGCCGCGCGATCCCTGCGTCCACCTCGTCCTCGCCCAGCGCCGACGGGTCCGGACCCAGCGATCCGAGCGTGAAACCCCACGTCGAGCCGAAAGACGGCACGAACGCCTCACATGCGTAGAACTGCGGGAAGACGGACCCGATGGTGTTCGCCACGGCGGAGAAGCACTGCTCGTAGAACGCCGGACCCGTCGGTCCCGACTGCGCCACCATGACGCCTCCCGGATTGAGACGCCGGCGCAGCAGCTCGTAGAACTCCACCGTGTACAGCATCACCGCCGGCCCTTCCTCCAGCGGATCGGGCACGTCGATGATGGCGACGTCGAAGCTGCGGTCGGTCTGCTCCAGGTAGGCGTAGGCATCGGTGTGAATCAGATCGAGGCGGGGATCGTCGAACGACCCCCGGTGGAAGTCGGCCAGGTGGCGGCGGCACAGCTCCACCACCTCGCGGTCCAGGTCCACCATCACCGCGCGCTCCACAGTGTTGTGCGAGAGGACCTCTCGCGCCGTCGCGCCCTCGCCACCGCCCGCGATGAACACGTCCCGCGGGTTGGGGTGCGCCAGCATGGCCGGATGGGTGAGCGCCTCGTGGTAGATGAACTCGTCCACCGACGTGGACTGCGTCTTGTCGTCCAGGATGAGGCCGAGTCCGAAGCACGCCGTGTCCTGTATCGAGACGTGCTGGAACTCCGTCTGGCCCTCGTACACCACGTCGACCACACGCTCCGCCTGCACAAGGTCGGGCGTAATAGTCTCGTAGTGCCACGCGCCTTCTCTGAGGAGCTCCTCGACACTCATTGGGGCACGCGCACGGGCGACACGACTCGCCGCTCGATGAAGCCCCGACGTACCTCTTTCAGGGTGGGATTGGCGCACTCGAATCTGTCTATCAGCAACTCGGCGGCCTTGTGAGGACTGAAGCCCTCACCGCAGGTAAATATGTCAACCGCCGCGAAGCCGTACTCCGGCCACGTGTGCACGCCCATGTGCGACTCCGCTATGGCCAGAATGCCGGTCACGCCCACGGGCTGAAACCTGTGAAAGGTCTCGCCCACTATGGTCGCCCCGGCCTCGCTCGCCGCGCAGATCAACGCCTGCCTGACGTGCTCCACGTCGTCGAGCAGTACCGGGCTGCAGTCCTCCAGGTCGAGCAACAGATGCGTCCCTAGCGCATTCAATCACCTACCCTCCGTTCGTTCTTCCGGGGTTGTTTGGCTGGTGGGCTAAAACTGAGATTATACATCAACGAAGGGCTGGATGCGACGCGCGGCACGCGCGGCTAGTCCGCCAGTTCGACGATGACCTCGATCTCGATGGGGATGTTGTTCGGCAGCGAGCCCATGCCCACCGCGGAGCGGGCGTGCTTGCCCTTGTCCCCGAACACCTCGACCATCAGGTCGGAGCAGCCGTTGGCTACCGCGGGCTGCTGCGTGAAGTCGGTAGTGGCGTTCACCATGGACAGCAGCTTGACCACCTGGTTCACGCGGTCCAGGTCGCCCAGTTCGCCCTTCAGCCGCGCCAGTATGTTGATGCCGGTCAGCCGCGCGGCCTCGTACCCCTCCTCGACGCTCAGGTCCTGCCCCACCTTGCCGGTCGGCGAGGTGCCGTCGGGCCGAGCCGCGGGACCCAGGCCCGCCAGGTACAGCAGGTTGCCGGTTCGCACCGCGGGCACGTAGTTTGCCATCGGCGCCGGGGAGTCTGGCAACTTTATCCCCATCTCTTCAAGTTTCGCTTCGATCGCGGACATCACTACCTCCTGACCATTTTGGACGCAGTCAATTCTATCCCAAAACCGCCGCCTTGTGAAACCGGACGCCCCACCACCCGCTTTGTGCCGAGCGCCCCTGCCGTGGTACATTCGGCCTGCCCCAAACATGCGGCGCGGCGCCGCGCAAGCGAGGAGTATCCCATGAACCCACGTGACGACGCCATCAGGCTAAAGAGCGTGAACCACCTGACCTACAACGTGACGGACAAAGAGCGCGCCCTCCGCTTCTGGGAGGACGTGCTGGGAGTGAAGCAGATCCCAAGCCAGGTGGACCGCGACCACATCATCTGGCTCCAACTGCCGAGCGGTGCGATGGTGCATCTCGTGGAGACGCCCGAAGCGCCCTCCGCGCCCTCTCACCACGGCGCGTTCGAGGTGGACGACATCGAGGCCGCGGCGGCGTATCTGCGCTCCCAGGGCGTCGAAACCACCGACATCACCACCCGCAACGACGGCCAGCGCGTCATCTTCATCGAAGACCTCGACGGCAACCGCATCGAGATCTGCACCAAGTCCGGCTTCGGCGTCCTGGTGTAGCGCCGTAGAGTCCCTTCCCCCTCGCTTCAACCGTCATTCCCGCGAAAGCGGGAATCCAGTGGGTGGGGAGTCAGCCCCCTACGCGAACGCCAGCACCCGCGCCGGGTTGTCCACCAGGATCGCCCGGATGTCCTCCCGGCTGAACCCCCTCCGGCGCATCCGCGGCACTATCCGCTCCATGATGTAGCCGTACCCGTGCCCGCCGTACTTCACCAGCCGGTGCTTCGTGCAGATGTCCTGCGCCACCACTATCTTGTGGCCGAACCCCTCGTCTATCAGCCGCTTTATCGCGTCCAGGCGCGAGGAGTCGCTGGGCATGTCGATGTTCGACAGCGGGTAGTACGACGTCTCTACGCCGAACAGGTCCCACTCCAGGTAACAGTCCGCAGTCGCCAGGTCGAGCAGCGAGTCGATGTCGAAGATCGTCCGGTCCAGGTGCCCCATGATGACCCGCGACAGGTTGGCCCCCGCCATCGTCAGCACGTCCAGTATCTCGAACGGCGCCTGGTCGCTGCGCCCCGGGTGTATCAGGATTGGCGCGCCCGTCACGAGCTGCGCCGCCGCCGCCGACCGCAGCACCTTGCGCTCGTTGGTCGTCAGCGGCCACGTGCACCCGATCTCGCCGATGATCCCCGCGCGCACGTCCGTGAAGTCCACGCCCTCCTTTATGTCCTCCACGATCCGGCGCGCAATCTCCAGTTCGCTGCGCATGTCCATGTCCGCCGGGTGCACCGCGTCGACGTAGTAGCCCGCGCCCATGATGATGTTCACCCCCGTCTCGCGGGAGATGCGGGCCAGCGCGAGCGGGTCGCGCCCGATCCCAATCGTCGTCGCGTCCACGATCGTGCCGCCGCCGTGCCGCGCGAACAGCGCCGTCTCGGCGATGGCGGTCTCCTCATCCGTCAGCAGCAGATTGTCGTGGTAGCTGTAGTAGTCCTGCCTCACGCGCCCCAGGTTCTCGATGGTGATCGGCTCGTACACGCGCCCCAGGTCGGACGCCTCCTCCGGCGGCGTGAACATGCACAGGAAGTTGATGAGCAGGTGCTCATGGGTCATGGTGGGACCTAGCGACTCGGGCGACACCGGCCCGAGCACCGTCTGCGCCATTCCGCTAAGCTCGCTCAACGACATGTTCGCTCCCCTTTTCTTAAGAGCCTATCCGATAAGTCCCTTCCCCCTCGCAGGGGGAAGGTTAGGATGGGGGTGACGACTTGGGTGAAGTGTGAAGCACGCCCTCGCCCGGTCCGCCCCGCAGCGACGCCTCGAATCGCCGCAACTGGTCCATCTGCGGCGGCATGATGTGGATGAACGGGCGCGTCTCGCGTATCAACGCGACCGCGTCGTCCAGCGTGTACCCCCGGCTGACGAAGTACGCCGCCGCCATCGTGGGCGCCCGGCCTACCCCCCCGCCGCAGTGTATGTACACGCTCTCGCCCGCCGACACCGCGCCGTCCACGAACTCGACGCCGCGCTGCAACTGCTCCAGCGTCGGCGCCTCGTCGTCCACCGTCGGCAGGTGGCAGTAGTGCTCCGGCGCCAGGCCGTGCTCGGCGTCGTCGAACTCGACCCGCATGTTCACGCAGTAGCGCACGCCCATCTCGGCCAGCCGCCGCAGTCCCGACTGCCGGTGCTGTGGCCCCACCAGTACCCCCGGCGCAACGATGCTGTAGCGCATCATCGGCGAGCCGGTGACAGCCGGAATGCCGCGGCCGTACAGCCAGAGCAGGGATATCCTCAGCCCGTCGCGCCTAAGCCGCTGCACGAAAATCGATGGCATCCTTGCCAGTATTCCCATCGTCAGTCGCCGTACTCGTCCTCGTCATCACCCTGTAGGTAAGGGGAGCTATCCTCCCGCATCCCCATCTGCTCGCCGTAGGACGTGCGGATGCGCGAGATGCGCAACTCGGCGGACGTCAGGATTTCGTTGCACACCCGCGCCAGCTTGACGCCGTCCTCGTACAGCTTCGTCGCCTCCTCCAGGCTCAGCCCCCCCGATTCCAGCGCCCGCACGGTCTCCTCCAGCCGCCCCAGCGCCTCCTCGAAACTGAGGCTTTCGATGTCGGACTTGCCGTTAGCTTCCGGTTGCATCGTCGCCTCCAGCGCGCACGTCCGTCACGCTCGCTTCCGCCGAGCCGCGTCCGAGTGTCAACTCCACCGCGTCGCCCGGTGAAAGCTGCGAAGAATCGGTCACGATTCTACCACTTTCGGACGCGGTTACTATCGAGTATCCCCGTCGCAATATGACCCGTGGGTTGAGCGCCGTCAGCCGCGAGCTCAGCCCGTCCAGCCGCTGCGCCTCCATCTCGACGCCGTGCCTGGCGTGCGACCCCGCCGCCCGCAGCGCGTCGTCCACCCGCTGCCTCAGCCCGTCCACGTCCGGGCACGTCCGCCCCAGCCGCGCCCAGAGCTGACGCGCCGTCTCGCGTCCCACCGCCGCGCGACCCGACGCTCCCGTGTGCAGAGCCTGGACCGCACCCGCGATCTGCCCGGCAAGCTCCGCCGCGCTCGGCACCGCAAGCTCCGCCGCCGCCGAGGGCGTGGCGGCGCGCACGTCGGCCACCATGTCCGCGATGGTCGTGTCCGTCTCGTGGCCGATCGCGCTTATCACCGGCGCGCGGCACGCGTACACTGCCCGCGCCACCGGCTCCTCATTGAAGGGCCACAGGTCCTCCAGCGAGCCGCCCCCGCGCGCCAGGATAACCACGTCCGTCTGCGGAGCCTCGTCAAGCGCGTCGAACGCCCCGACGATGTGTGCCGCCGCCTCCGCGCCCTGCACCTGCGTGGGCGCGATCACCAGCTCCGCGATGGGATAACGCCGCCCGACCACCGTCTGTATGTCGTGCCACACCGCGCCCGACGGCGACGTGACCACCCCGATACGCTTGGGAAACCTGGGCAGGCCCCGCTTGCGGGACTGCTCGAAAAGACCCTCGTTCTCCAGCTTGAGCTTGAGCTGCTCCAGCCTCATCTGCAGCTCGCCCACGCCCTCCGGCTGCACGACGTCGGCCACAAGCTGCACCTCGCCGCGCTGCGTGTAGATGGACACCCGCCCGTGCACCACAACCGCCGCCCCGCTCGCCAGGTGCTGCATCCCGCGCGAGCGCTGCCGGAACATGACGCACCGAAGCTGGGATCGCTCGTCCCTCAGCGTAAAGTAGGCGTGCCCGGACGCCGCCCGCGTGAAGTTGGCGACCTCCCCGCCGATCCATATGTCGGCGAGCAGCTCGTCCCCCTCCAGCAGGTCGCGAAGGTGCGAAGTAACTTGGGATACGGCGAAAACAGGCATAGCTTTCGATGTGTGGGACTACCTTCGAATCGTCATTCCCGTGAAAACGGGAATCCAGGGGTGGGGTACGTCAGTAGAGAATGTGGTATGTCTTTGCAAGACGACCGCGCTTAGCTGAAGCCGCTGACGTCGCCCCTAAACCCGCGACAGATAACTCCCGCTGCGCGTGTCCACCTTGATGCGGTCCCCACGGTTTACGAACAGCGGCACGTTCACCACAAGCCCCGTCTCTACCGTCGCCGGCTTGGAGCCGCCCTGCGCCGTGTCGCCCTTGAAGCCGGGGTCCGTCTCCGTCACCTCCAGGTCCACCGAGACGGGCATCTCGATGGCCACCGGGTTCTCCCGGAACAACACCAGGTCCACGTTCGTCTGCTCCACCAGGTACTGGAGCTCCTCTTTGATCTGGTCGTCGGACAGCGGGAACTGTTCGTAGGTCTCGTCGTCCATGAAGTAGTGGAAGCTGTCGTCCTGGTAGATGTACTGCGCGCTGCGCCGCTCCACCGCCGCCAGCTTGAACCCCACGTCGTATCCCGAAAACGTGCGCTCCATGAGCCGGCCGCTCACAAGATCGCGGAACTTTATGCGCATCACCGGCGCGCGCTGCTGCATCTTGCTGCGCTCGTAATCGACCACGATGTACGGATCGCCGTCCAGCTCGACGGCCATGCCCTTGCGCAGCTCTCCATAGCTCAGCGTCATTCCTGCGCCTCCTTCCAAACTGTCCCTTCCCCCTGGCAGGGGGAAGAGCCTGCCCTGAGCCTGCCGTAGGGTTAGGATGGGGGTGATAACCTGGATTCGGATAGACCCTAGACGGCCCTCTCCCGCTTGTGGGTGGTGGTGATTATCCGGGCGCGCCCGTTCTCCAGCACCACGTTGTCCTCGATTCTCACGCCGCCCCAGCCGGACAGGTATATGCCCGGCTCGATGGTGAACACCATCCCGTCTTCCAGCACCTGCTCGGACATCGCGCTCACCCGCGGCTCCTCGTGCACTTCCAGCCCGATGCCATGACCCAGGCTGTGCCCGAACGCCTCGCCGTAGCCCGCGTCCGCGATGATGTCGCGCGCGATGGCGTCGACCTCCTTGCCGGTCATGCCCGACCGCACCAGGTCCTCAGCCTCGAGCTGCGCCCGCAGCACGGTGTCGTACACCCGCCGGAAAGTCTCGTCCGCCTCGCCCACCAGCACGGTGCGCGTCATGTCCGACGTGTACCCCTCGTACACGCACCCCATGTCTATCACTATGGCGTCGCCGTCGCGCACCACCGTGTCGTCCGCGCGGTGGTGGGGTAGGGCGCCGTTAGGCCCGGTCGCCACGATGATGTCGTAGCCCAGCTTTTCCGCCCCGCGCTCGCGCATCGCCTTCTCCATCTCCCAGGCGATCTCCTTCTCGGTGATGCCCGGCTCTATGGTGGGCGCCACCTCCGCGAACGCCTCGTCGCCGATGTGGATCGCCCGCGTCAGCAGCGCCAGCTCCTCGGCGTCCTTGATCGCCCTCAGCTTCTCCACGATGCCGGAGACGGGGACGAGCTCCGGCTTGTTCACGCCCTCGGCCTCTTCGATGGCCTTCAGGAACGCCGCGTTCGTGGCGTAGGTCATCTGCGTGGACTCGAACCCCACGCGCCTCGCGCCGAGCTCCGACGCGAGCTGCGGCAGCCAGCCCAGGCTCGCGCGCACCTCGTGCACCCGGAAGTCCGGGGACTGCCGTCCCGCCTGCTCCACGTACCGGAAGTCGGTCGCCAGCACCGCGTCGCCCTCGCTCACGAGCAGGTAGCCCGCGGAGCCTGTGAAGCCGGAGACGTATCGCCTGTTCTCCGGCGTGGACACCAGTATGGCGTCCAGTTCGTTCTCGTTCAGGGCGGCTCTCAGCCGGTTCAGCCGTTCGCTCATGTTGCGTTCACCCTCTGTTATTGAATTCGTCCGCGAAATATCCCAGCGCGTACAGGTATCCCTTCCACCCCAGCCCGGCTATCTGCCCCACGGCAATGTCCGCCACCACCGAGTGGCGCCGGAACTCCTCCCGCGCGTGTATGTTGGAGAGGTGCACCTCGATTATGGGAAGCCGCGAATCGATCAGCGCGTCTCGCAGCGCCAGCCCGTAGTGCGTCAGCGCGCCCGCGTTGACGATGACGCCGGAGGCGTCCGGGGCGCTGGCCTGGAGGAAGTCGATTATCGCCCCCTCGTGGTTGGACTGGAACGCCTCCAGTTCCACGTCCAGGTCGCGCGCGGCCTCCTCCAGCGCCTCCAGAATCTCCGCCAGCGTCTTGACGCCGTAGTGCGACGGCTCCCTGGCCCCCAACAGGTTGAGGTTGGGTCCGTTTATCACGAGCACTCTCATCACGCTGGCCGTCGGCGTCGCCTAGCCGGCGGACGCCCGCGCGGCGATGGTGTCGAGCGCCGCCAGCTCCGGCGAGTCGGCGTCCGCGTCTTTCCACCCCTGCCTCACGCTGTCCACCCCGCCAAGCGCGTCCTCGGCCTGGCCCTTGCTCGCCTGCGCGCTGGTCAGCCACAGCGTGTCCCTCACCGAGGTGCGCTGCTTGAGCCGGGCGCGCAGCAGATCCTCCGCCTTGTCGAACTGGTCGGAGCGCAGGTAGGCCGCCAGCAGCGTGTCCTCGAACACCTCCCGCTGCGCGTGGCTGCCGCCCAGACGCACCATCTGGCCGTGAACCGACTGCAGCAGGTCCGCCGCCTGCGCGTACTCGCCCTGCGCAAACGCGCGAATGCCCTTCACGACGGGCAGCGTCACCTCCGCCGCCTGGGCGTTGCCCTCCGCGCCGTACTCCCGGAGCCCCTCGATCATCCGGTCCAGGCCATCGAAGTCGCCGCTGCCCACCAGGGCGAACGCCGCGTGCGCTATGCCGAACCCGGGCCCTCTGCCCGCGACCGCGAACTCCGCCTGGTCCCGCACCTCCTGCCACGGCATGGTCGGCGGCGTGTCCCCGTAGAGCTGCATCCGCCACATGATCGAGCAGCTATCCGCTATGGAGCTCGCGTTCTTCGACAGCACCGATGGACGTATCGCGTCGCCGTACAGGTCCAGCACGTTCCCGTACCGCCCCAGCGCGAGCTGGAACAGCGCGTGGTGCCAGGACAGGTGGACGAAGAACGGCCCCCGCCTGTCGTAGTCCTGTATCCACTCGCCCAGGAAGCTCTGTCCCGCGGCGTGGTCGCCGACCTCGAAGTACACGTGCGCCACCGAGTGCGAGGCGTTGCCGTTGTCCGGCCGCTGCTCCAGCGACCGCTCGGCGTACCGCAGCGCGTCGTCGAACAGACCCGACTCGTGGTGCGCGAAAGAGTAGTTGCCCAGGAACGACCACTCTTCGCCGTAGGCGTGCTCCACGCTCTTGAGCATCTCCAGCAGCTCCGGCGGGTAGTTGGGCACGCCCGCCGCGCCGCAGCCCATCACCAGCAGCCTGTGGCCCGCGTTCAGCGCCATCGCGTCGTTCGGGTACTCCCGCAGGTGTTCGCGCACCCGCTTGTACGCCTTGCGACCTTCGCCGCCGACCCACATGTCCACCGTTTCCGCGTAGCCCTGCACGCGCCTCGACTGCGACCGCGCCAGTTCGGCCCCGCGCTCCGCGTTCCGCCGCGCCTCCTGCTGCTCGCCTGCCTGCTGTTGCAGCACGGCCAGCGACGAGTGCGCCACCGCGAACCCCTCGTCCTCCTCGATAGCCGCCTTGTACTTGGCGTCCGAGCCGAAGTTCCGTGAGAGCGCCAGGTCCACGCCCTCAGAGTAAAGCTGCGCCGCCTTCTCCGAAGTGGTCCCAAGTTCCACGCCGAATCGGTCTTCCAGTCCTTTCTGCATCGCGCTCGCCTCCTTCACTCAGAGTATCCGCGACCCGGACCCGCCCGCCGCCCATGCCCGACAGCCGGCCCCGTGCCGCGCCTGCCGCTTCCCAATACAACTATGGTACACAATCCCACGCCCCCAGTCAGCACCATTCCACAAAAAAAGTGGCCCCGCACAAGGCGGGGCCACCGAATAGAGGTGCTCCAGTGAACACCTAGCTGGCGCACCTCGTTCTACTACTGTCCAATGCGCATCCTCCTTTCTCGAGACCCTCCACAAAAGGCTGTCATCCTCCCCACTACGTCTCTGCCCCTATTATATCGCAACTTTCACGACAGTAAAGGGCAACGCGCGCCACGAGTCCGTATCAGCTTAATCGGTGCCTCACTAGGAAGGGAGTGCCCAGTGAACGCCCTGGGTAGGGCCCTTGACAAGCCAGCACATCCGTACTAGTATTCTCTTCGTCACAGGCGACGAACCACTCACAAGCCGACACCTGACAAACCGAAATCCGAGGAGACAAAACAAAAGAAACGAAACGGGACACTTTTTTCTAGCTTGTTTGTCCCACCCGGCAGTTTGGCCACTGCCTCTGCCCGGATGCTACTCCGCTTGGTAGCCCGTCACCCGTCCATCCCCAATTGTCCCTTCCCCCTCGCAGGGGGAAGGCTAGGATGGGGGTGACGTCAGCGAAAAGCCAGCCCCGACCCGTACCGCGCACGCCACCCGGCCGGCGCGGAGTTCCGGTCCCGGCTCTGCATCACCTTGCCGACGGCGTCCCCGGCCCAATCACGCGGCAGCAGGTCGAGAGGTGCTGCGCGGCCTGTCTTTCATGGCCGCCGCGCAAGCCAGTCCCGGCCCTTCCGCGTCGCCATCGCGTGACCGCCAACCGCGAGCCCTTAACAACTTAATCGATGTGCCATCCGAGTCGAGGTCGCTCGCGCGCCACTCGCCACAAAGTCGCCCTTCACACCGCTAGCCCACCACGCCCCTCCCGCGCTACCCTCCCGCCATGGAACAACACGACTGGCGCGACCTCATGACCCGCTTCGAGCAGCACCTGCGCGCCGAGCGCGGCCTCGCCGACCTCACCGTGCGCAACTACCGCACCGACCTCGAGCCGCTGTTCGACTTCATGCGCAAGAACGACGTCCCCGACCTCAAGGCCCTAGACCGCGCCGCCCTCCGCGCCTACCTCGCCTGGCTACTCGAACTCGGCTACGTCCGGCGCAGCGTCGCCCGCAAGGTCAGCGCCCTCCGCACCCTGCTCCGCTGGCTCGTGCGCCTCAAGCTCATCGACGCCGACCCGCTGCCCCGCCGCGGCGTGATGAAGCTCGACTCCCGCCTGCCGCGATTCCTGTCCCAGAACGAGGCCGCGAAGCTGGTCCACGCCGCCGATCCCGGCTCGGAGGCCGGGACGACTTCTCGCGGCAAGATAAGGGACCGCGCCCTGCTCGAGCTCATCTACGGCGCCGGCCTCCGCGTCAGCGAGGCGCGCGACCTGGACGTGGCCGATCTCAACCTCGCCGCCCGCGAGCTGCGCGTGGTAGGCAAAGGCTCCAAGCAGCGCGTCGTCCTCATCGGAGTCCCCGCCCGCGATGCGCTCTCCCTGTACCTGCGCGACGTCCGACCCTCGCTCGCCGCCGAAGACTCCGACGGCGCTCTGTTCCTCAACCGGTTCGGCGGACGCCTCAGCCAGCGCAGCATCCAGCAGAAGGTGCGCTCCTACGCTACCCAGGCCGGACTCGGCGGCTGGGTCCACCCGCACACCCTGCGCCACTCCTACGCCACCCACATGCTCGAGGGCGGCGCCGACCTCCGCGTCGTCCAGGAACTGCTCGGCCACGCCAGTCCGGCGACCACCCAGATATACACCCACGTGACCGGCGCCGAGGCCCGCCGCGTCTACGAGGCCGCCCACCCCCGCGCCGGCGAAGACGACGACACCGAATAGTCCCCTCTCCCAAGGCTGGGAGAGGGTTAGGGTGAGGGTTCCGGCTTTAGTCCCTTCCGCCCGCCCCGTTTGAAAGCCCGTCCACGCCTTGCTATAGTAGCCCGCATCCGGCGGCCGGACGCCGCTATTCCCCACGGAGGTCGAGGCCATCATGCGCTGGGTGAGGTACGAATCTAACGGACAGCCCGTCTACGGCATCGTGGAAGGCGACCGCGTTCAGCCCGTGACCGGCGACCCCTTCGGCGACCACGAGCGCTCCGGGGAAGCCGTGAGCCTGGACTCCGTGAAGCTGCTCGCGCCCGTCATCCCCCGTACCTTCTACGCCGCCGGCATCAACTACGAGGCCCACGTCCGCGAGGCCGCCGCGCTGCTCGGCACCGAGCCCAACCTGCCCGAAAAGCCCGACATCGGCTACCGCGCCAACAACGCCATCATCGCCCACGGCGAGCCGATAGTCGTTCCCGCCGACGCCACCGAGCGCGTCCACTACGAGGGCGAGCTCGTCGTCGTCATCGGCAAGCAGGCCAAGAACCTCTCGGAGGCCGACGCCCTCTCCTGCGTGCTCGGCTACACCGTCGGCAACGACGTGAGCGAGCGCACCTGGCAGGCGTCCGACCGCACCATGTGGCGCGCCAAGAACACAGACACATTCAAGCCCATGGGTCCCTGGATCGAGACCGACGCCGACCTCGACTCCATGGAGACGACCGTCAGGCTGAACGGCGAAGAGCAGATTCGGTTCCCGACCAACGACATGGTATTCGGCGTCGAGACCTACATCAGCGCCATGAGCCGCTACCTCACCCTCTACCCCGGCGACGTCATCTGGATGGGCACCGACGGCTCCTCCAAAAACCTGGTAGACGGCGACGTCGTCGAGATCGAGATATCCGGCGTCGGCACCCTCACCAACCCCATAGTCAGGAAGTAGACCCGCAGGGAGGCCCGCCCGATGGCAACCATAGACTCCGTCCTCGGCCCCATCGACACTGCCGACATGGGATTCACCCTGTCCCACGAGCACGTCATCGTCTCCTCCGCCGGCATCCAGTACGTCTACCCCGAGTTCATCGACCGCGAGGGCACCATCGAGCGCGCCATCGCCCAGCTGACCGACGCCCGCGCCGAGGGCCTGCGCACCATCATCGACGTCACCACCATCGACCTCGGCCGCG
This sequence comes from Dehalococcoidia bacterium, assembly GCA_034421955.1. Classification (GTDB taxonomy): domain Bacteria; phylum Chloroflexota; class Dehalococcoidia; order Lucifugimonadales; family CATOSD01; genus CATOSD01. The sequence continues at coordinate 56,935 of DAOUJZ010000080.1, forward strand.
ACATCCGCATGCTCGAGCAGGTCTCCCGCGAGTCCGGCGTCAACATCATCTGCGCCACCGGCACCTGGCGCGACATCCCTCGCGTCTTCTGGACCGCCACCCCCGACATGGTCGCCCCGCTGTACATCCGCGAGATCGAGGAGGGCATCGAGGGCACCGGCATCAAGGCGGCTATCATCAAGGTCGCCAACGATATGGGCGGCGTAACCCCCGAAGGCGAGATCATCCTCCGCGCCGCCGCCCGGGCCCAGAAGGCCACCGGCGTCCCCATCTCCACCCACACCTGGGCGCCCGAGCGCGTCGGCGAGCAGCAGGTGCGCATCTTCGAGGACGAGGGCGTGGACCTGGACCGCGTCTACATAGGACACAGCAACGACACCACCGACACCGACTACCTCATCGGCCTGCTGGAGAAGGGCGTGTGGATTGGCCTGGATCGCTACCCCGGTGGCCGCTACCCCGGCACGCCGGACTGGGAGGGCCGCACCCAGATTGCCATGCGCCTCATCGAGGCCGGTTTCGCCCACCGCATCATGCTCGGCCACGACTGGTCCGTCACCCTCAGCATAGCGAGCCTCGAAGCTCAGGCCGACCGGCAGCGCTACAACCCCGACGGCTACCTCTTCATCACCCGCAGAGTGCTGCCCCGCCTGCGTGAGCTGGGCGCTACCCAGGACGACGTCGACAACATCATGGTCCACAACCCCCGCCGCTTCTTCGAAGGCGCCCAATAGCCCCTCTCCTTTGTCCTCCACCGTCATTCCGGCCCCCGAGCCGGAATCCAGGGACGGGTGAGAAAGGCCCGCGCCGCGCCCGGTAGGGGCAGGTTTCAAACCTGCCCGTGGCCGTCCGCCATCTACCCCACCACCTGCCACACCGCTCCCGCCGCCATCACCACGCCCGCCGCTACCACGAACCCGCCCAGGTTCACCCGCTGCGCGAACGCCAGCAGCGCCCTTATCGTCACCAGCCCCACCACGCACGCCACCGCCGCCGCCGCCAGCGCCGGCCACGTGCTCGCCGCGCCCCCGTCCGCCAGCGCGAACAGCCCCGCGCCCAGGCTCGCCGGAATGCTCATCAGGTAGCTCAGCACCAGCGCCTCGCCCCGCTCGACGCGCCTGCCAAGCAGCGCCGCGATGGTCAGCCCCGACCGGCTCAGACCCGGCAGCGCCGCCAGACCCTGCGCCGCGCCCGCCGCCAGCGCGTCGACCGTCGTCGGCTCCGTCCTGCCCTGAGCCGCCTCCCCCGGACGCCACAACTGCAACGCGCCCGTCACCACCATCAGCAGCCCGACCGCGCCCATGCCCGCCGCCCCGAGCCGGTCCGAAATCTCGCCCAGCGCCAGCAGCAGGGGAACGCCGATCGCCGCGCTCACGACGGTCCCAATCACCAGGAACCGCAGCCGCGGAGAGAGGTGCAGGGGAGAGGATGCCGCGTATCTGACCACGCCCCACGCCTCGCGTCTCAGCGCGATGAGCGCCGCGCACGCGGTACCTATGTGGAGCCACAGCGCGTAGGCTACCGCCTCGCTCAGCGTGCGGTCGAGCAGCGTGGTCTGGGCGACCGTCACCACCCCCTGCGAGCTGACGGGCAGCCACTCGGTCAGACCTTGAAGCAGGCCAAGCAGCAGGGCCGCGCCCATCGCTGAGACCGGGACCTAGGCTTCCTGCAGCGCGTGCGGCACCGTGAAGGTGAAGGTGCTGCCCGCGCCCTCCTCGCTGGAGACGCCCACCTCGCCGCCGTAGGCGTGCACGATGTGCTTCACGATTGCCAGCCCCAGGCCGGCCCCGGTGTCGCGCCGCGCCCGGTCCACCTTGTAGAAGCGCTCGAACACGTGCGGCAGGTGCTCGCGCGGGATGCCCGTCCCCGTGTCGGTCACACCAATCTCCACGCGCCCGCCGGCGTCCCGTGCCCACAGCCGGATCGTCCCTCCGGCGGGCGTGAACTTGAGCGCGTTCTCCAGAAGGTTCACCAGCACCTGTAGCAGCTTCTCCTCCTCCGCCCGCACTATCGGCAGCTCCGGCGGAAAGTCGGACACCAGGGAAACGTCCATCGCCGCCGCCTGCAGCCGGAACTGCGACGCCGCCTCCTCCAGCACCGAAGTGGCGTCTATGGCCGTGGGACGCAACCCAGCCTGCCCGCTCTCCAGCCGTGAGAGCTGGAGCAGGTCGTTCACCATCGCGGTCATCCGGTTCACGTCCCGGTGTACCCGCCGCAGAAAGTCCTGCGCCACCGCGCGGTCGTCTATCGCGCCCCCCTCCAGCGTCTCCACCATCGCCTTCACCGACGCCAGCGGGCTGCGCATCTCGTGCGACACGTTGCTCACGAACTCCTTGCGCGTGGTCTCCGCCTGCCGGATGCTCGTGAGGTCGTGCAGCGTCAGCAGCACCCCGCCCTGCGCGCCCTGGCTCAGCGGCACCGCGGTCGCGCTCAGGAAGCGGCGGCGGTGCAGCAGTTCCACCTCGCCCTGCACCGGCTCACCCGTGGCCAGCGCGCGCGCTATGAGCTGCTGCAGCTCGTGGTCCCGCACCACCTCGACCAGACGGCTTCCCGCCGCGCGACTCATGCTCGAGTCCAACAGTTCGCCGGCGGCCTCGTTGATCAGCGCCACCTCGCCGTTCGCCTCCACCACGATCACTCCCTCCCTCATCACGTCGAGCACTGCCGAGAGCTTGTTCCGCTCCGCCGACAGGTCGCCCACCATCTCGCGCAGCGACGCCGCCATGGTATTGAAGGCCGCCGCCAGTTCCTGCGTCTCGTCCAGCGACAGCGCGCGCACCCGGTGGTCCAGGTCGCCCTGTGCGAGCCGGCGCGCTCCCTCCGCGACGGACTTGACCGAGCGCGAGGTGCGGCGCGCCAGGTAGAAGCCCAGCGCCACCGAGAGAAAGGCGACCACCATGGCGGCCAGGACGATTGTCGCGATTATGCGGTCGACGCCGGACTGCGCCCGCGAAACGGGCACCTCGATGATGACGACCCCCATCGGCAGGCCGCCCGCCTCGACCCGCGTGCCCACGTAAAGCGTCTCCTCGCCCGTCTGCGGATTCCTGCGGGACACCTCGCTCGCTCCCACGCCCGCGGCCCAGCGAAACTCGGGCCGGTCTACGAACGTCTCGCCCAGTGAGGACGCGCCGGCGGAGTCGGCCAGCACGTTGCCCTGCAGGTCCACCACGGTGACCCGCCCGTCCACGATCTCGCTGGTGCGCCGGGCGGTCCGCTCCAGCCCCTCGAAGTCAACCGGATGCACGAGCAGGTGGGATACTCCCTCTCCCAGCAGTCCCGCCTCCGCCTGAAGCCGCTGCTCGAGGTTGTCGTAGAAGGCGTCGCGGATGAAGCCCACCAGGTAGATGCTGACAACGCCCATCGTCACGAATATTAGCGTGGTGTACGCGAGCGCGATCCGCCACTGGAGCGAGCGGGGCAGTCTCAGCCGTCGAATCGGTATCCTACTCCTCTAATGGTCACGATTCTCCGCGGCTTGCTGGGTTCAGCCTCTATCTTCTCCCGCAACCACCGGATGTGAACGTCTACCGTGCGGGCGTCGCCGATGTAGTCGTACCCCCACAGCCGCTCCAGGATCTGCTCCCGCGTGAACACCCTGCCCGTGTTCTCCATCAGCAGCGCCAGCAGGCTGAACTCGCGCGGCTTCATCTGCAGCGGCTGTCCGTCCAGCCTAGCGCTGTGGCCGTCCACGTCCACCTCCAGCCCATTCGCGCTCAGCACGCTGTTGGACGCGGCCTGCGCATCGCGCCCGGAGGTCGCCCCCGAGCGCCGCAGCAGGTTGCGCACCCTGACCACCAGCTCCCTCATGCTGAACGGTTTGGTAACGTAGTCGTCCGCGCCCAGCTCTAGGCCCACCACGCGGTCGATCTCCTCGCCCTTCGCGGTCAGCATGAGTATGGGCACGTCGCTCTCGCGGCGCAGTATACGGCACAACTCGAACCCGTCGAGCCGTGGCAGCATGATGTCGAGCAGCACCAGGTCGGGGTCGTCCTGGCGCGTCAGGTTCAGTCCCTCTTCGCCGTCCTGCGCGGCCAACACCCTGTACCCCTCGTGTTCGAGGTTGTACCTGATGGCCTCCAGGATGTTCTCCTCGTCCTCGACGATGAGCACGGTCTGCGCAGACATGGCGGGCTCCGGTGTGGCGTGATACGGCCCCATTATAGCGCGAATCACGCCCGCCGGGGATCGCAACGGCCCTACATCCCCAGAAACCCCCGTGTCGCCTCGATGAACTCCTGTGGCTTGTCCACCGTCACCACGTGCCCCGCGTCCGCCACGTCCACCCAGTCGAACGCCGCGCCGACCCGCTTCATGCGCTCCAGCGTCTCGTCCGCCACCAGCCCGCTCTCAGTGCCGCGCACCTCCAGGATGGGGCAGGGGATAGTCTCCACCGCCTTCCAGTACCGGACTATCAGCCCCTGGTCCGTCATGTCCGGCAGCGGACTGTTGAACAGTACCGGGTCCGCCTTCCACGTCCACGACCCGTCCTCCCGCTGTGTCGTCTTGTCCTCGATGTCCTTGCGCAGCCGGGCGTCGCTGGCCCAGGGATTGCCCTCCCGCGCCCAGGCGACAGCCTCGTCCAGCGTGGCGAACTCCATCGGCGTCGGCGGCCGGTTGGCGCGCGAGGACGCCGAGGCGGGACTCGGCTCCGGCGCGATGTCCACTATCACGATGCGCTCCACCCTGTCCGGGTTGTCCGCCGTGTACAGCAGCGAGTGCCACCCGCCCATCGACAGCCCAGCCAGGGTGAATTTTGAAAGCCCCAGCGCGTCCACGAATCCCGCCAGGTCCTCCACGAACCTGTCCCGCGCGTACCCGTCGCTCGCTCTTCCGCTGCCGCCGTGACCCCGCTGGTCCACCGCGTACACGTGGTACGCCGACGACGCCTCCTCCGCGAACTCATCCCAGATGTGCGCCTGCCCCGTATGCCCGTGCAGGCACACCAGCGGCGGTTTTCCCTCGCTACCCCAGTCCAGGTACCGAAGCCTCACCCCATTCACCGTCACGAACTTCTCTTCATATTCGCCAGCCATAAGTCTCCTCCTTTTAGTTCATTCCCCTTGCCGTTGTAGGGGCGGGTTTGCAACCCGCCCGTTGGCGCTGTTCTGTCCAAAACTAGTGGAATTGTCCTAACGAAACCTCTACTCTCCACTAGAAGGGTAGCCATAAGCGACGCGGTCTTCTGATGGGTCTGCCCAGAAAATCCCCCGCCAATCTGAGGTTCATGGCTATCTGTCCTGATACGCTTGCGGTATCGTCCAGTATCCAATCAGGGATGTCCGCCTTGGTGCGGTTCATGGACATCGGATCGATTGCCACGATTATCAGGTTGCCTGAGATCGTCCATCTTCCCGACTCCGGGCGGCGCTCGCGCGTGAACTTGTCCGGATGCAGAATGTTCTCGAGCACCAGCCGGGGACGCTCGAAAGCGCGCTCCTGGTACTCGTCCAGTGTCATGGGCGCGCACCAGTTGGGCATCTGCGTCCCATCGGGCAGGTTCTCTTCAAAGATGCGACACAGCGTCGATGACGATAGCCGGAGTACGTCCAAGTCCGAGTAGTCCGACATTGAGTCCAGCTCGGTAAGGGAGCGCCTGAGAAACTCCCTGTACAGCGAGGTCGTTAGCCTGTCGCGAATGTCGGCGATGGATCGTTGGAGCCTCCGACGCGCCGTGGGGTCGTCGCCCGGAAGCGACGTTCGCGTGTAGATCATCAGGCACCGCTTCACGATCTCCGGCGGGAAGTTACGGACCTCGGCGTTCATCGAGAGTGCGAAGCAGGGATACTCCTGAACCCTGATGCTCTCGTCCTTGATTACCTCTGGCGCATGGCGATTGAAGCGGTCGCGCGTGACGTCGTCGAACACCACGGGAAACCTGCGATAGGATTCCTGAAGCCCCCGCAGATTCCCTGCGGTGAACGACCGAGTATCCACGAGATGCTCGCGCGAGAACATAGACCTCATCAGCGTTTCGATCAGGCTGCTCTTTCCGCAGTTGCTCTGCCCGTACACCACGGCGAACATGGGCTGGTCGAAGCTGAACTGGCCTCTACGCAACATTTTGTTGCGAACGTCGCACATGAGAGGCGAGAAGTAGAACCAGCACATGAAGGTAAAGTAGTCGCGCTGGAGTCTTGGCACGTCTCCGACAAATCCGTTTCGATAGTTGCCGAAGAACTCCATCCAGGCGCTCACGTCGGCGCGAACGTCCCATTCGTCAGCGTCCAAGGGCATTTCGTCGCCCGAAAATGTGAAACGCTCACCGTCGTAGGACAGGTAGGTTTGTGGCCCCTCATCCTCTTGCCTCGAAGTGGCGATTCTCACCATCTGCCTGACGACGTTCTGGGTGAAATTGACTCTACCGTTGCGGTCGGCGCGAATATCCGCCATAGCCTTCTGACGGGCCGGCTTGATAAGCTCGATGCGCGACAATACGGTCGGCGCGCTGTACTCCACTTCCTCGTCCCTCTCGGCGGGAACGTAGAGCGTAACGCCGTTGGAATTGGACTCGGCTTCCTTGAACATAGGGGTCTCGGCTATGGACATATCCTCGACCCTGACGGGCTGGTGTCTGATCTGAATGGGGCTGACCGCTATGTCCCTGACCGCATCGTACTGCGCGGAGTAGTGCTTCCAAGCCTTCTCGTCGTTATCGAAGACGACCAGGGTTTCAGCTTGTCTACCGGAGAACGCTGTCTCGGACAGGTTCGCGGAGCCGACGACCACTCTCTTGAGCCCGTCGCGTTCCAGCAGGTATATCTTCGCGTGGGCGATGGCGTCCTTAACTACGTAGAACCTTGCGATACCCTTTGCGGCGCGGTCGTAGATCAACCCGCGCCGTTCCTCGGAAAGGCCGCCACCCGACACGCCGATAAATCCCTTATGCAACTTCTCATCCACCACGTTCTGGAACGCCATGATGTCCGAGGCTGAGCGGCTCACTATGCCCCCATGTCCGAAGACGCACTCAAAGTCGGCGTAGTCATGATCGCGGAGCAGGCGGCAAATCATAGGAATGCTGGAGGTGTACGTCAGCGCGCGCATGGACGTAAAGCCTGCAAACAGGTCTCCGTCAAGCTTGCTCACCCTATCAGCCCGAGCGTACATCACGTCCAGGACCCCGCTTTTGGTGCGAGAGTCTGGATCATTGAGTTCAAAGAGTTGATTCATGGCTTATCCTATCCAGTTCTAGGTGTGTCAAAGGCATAATTGCCGGGGTTCCTATTTGCTTATGGGGGTTTTGCCCCGTAACGATGGACTCCACTAATTTTGGACAGAACCGTTGGCGCTGCTTGCCCCCTTCACCTTCTTCGTGTCCTTCGTGGATAATCCGCTATGGGGTGAGTCGGCACCCTCACGCCCTCACTATGCTACCGTACTCGCCACAACTCCCCAATACACACCCCGGCCCGGAGGAATCGCGCCCCTTGACCCCTGAAACCGAACGGCAGCCCGCATCCGCCCCGAACGCGGCCCCCGCGCAGCGCTTCCACGAGCTCGACGCCCTCCGCGCCTTCGCCATGCTGCTCGGCGTCGTCCTCCACACCGCGCTCTTCTTCATGCCCGACGCCTGGTCCAAGGCCTACACCGCCGAAGGCTATCCCGCCGAGGTCTCCGGCGTCTACACGCTCCTCTTCTACGCCATCCACGGCTTCCGCATGCCCGTCTTCTTCCTGCTCAGCGGATTCTTCACGGCGCTGCTCTGGCAACGCAGGGGACTGCGCTCGCTGACCATGCAGCGCCTCAAGCGCGTCGGCCTGCCCCTCGCCGTGGGCGCGTTCACGGTCATCCCGGTCACCACCATAGCGTTCCTCTGGGCATTCGACGTCCTCGAAGAGGTCCAGTTCTCCATCTTCTGGTGGCCGTTCATCTGGCTCAGCACCCTGAACCACCTCTGGTTCCTCTGGCTGCTCCTTTGGCTGTGCGGCGGATTCATAGTCGCCGCGAAACTGGGCATGAGATTCGACCACCCCGTCGCCTGGTGGCTCGCCATCCCGCTCACGCTGGTGCCGCAGCTTCTGATGACGGAACCCGTCTTCGGCCCCGACACCTCCGACGCACTGGCCTTCGACCCCGTCGTGTTGGGCTACTACGCGCTCTTCTTCGTATTCGGCGCCTTCATGTACCGCCGCGGCTTTCGCATAAGCCCGTGGTGGACTCTCGCGCTCGTGCCCGCTCTGGCTGTCGTGTTCTGGGGAGGCCTGTCTCTGCTCTACGACGTCAAGGCGGACTGGGCGAAGCCGATCGCCGCCGTGGCGCAGGTCGCATTCGCCTGGCTCATGTGCTTCGGACTGATGGGACTGTTCCGACTGATAGCCCACCGCGAGCGATTCTGGGTCCGCTACCTCTCCGACGCCTCCTACTGGATCTACCTGTGGCACCTGCCCCTGGCAGTCGTGGCGTTCGAGCTGATCGCCGGCTGGCGCGTCGGCTCCCACCTCAAGTTCGTACTGATAATCCTGGCCGTCACCGTCGTCCTGCTCATGCTCTACCAGCTAGCCGTCCGCTACACCCCCATCGGCGCCATGCTAAACGGCCCCCGCACCCGCCGCGTAAGTCCCCTCTCCACTCCCAAATCGTCATTCCCGTGAAAACGGGAATCCAGGTGCAGGGCCCACACCCCTCACCGCTCCCACACCAGCTCACCGTCCACATACGTCTGGTCCACGTAAATCTCCCGTATGTACTCCGCCGCCACGCTCGTCGGATCGTGGCTCAGCACCAGCAGGTCGGCCCGCTTGCCCACCTCCAGCGACCCCACCTCCGACTCCCGCGACATCGCGTATGCCGCGTTCGCCGTGTACATCCTGAGCCCCTCCTCCGCCGTCACCGCCTGGTCCTCCCCCGCCGGCGCCCCGTCGCGCGTGCGCCGCGTGACGATGGAGTACAGACCAAGCAGCGGCTCCAGCGGGGCGCACGGGCAGTCCGAGCTCGCCGCCACCTTCAGCCCCGCGTCCAGCATCGACCTGAACGGGTGCGCCCCGACCTCGCCGCCCAGCTCCGCCGCGCGACCCACCGCCGAGTCGCCGCCCGTGTACACGAACGGCGGCTGCACCACCGGCACCACGCCCAGCGACGCCGCCCGGCGCATCAGGTCCGGCGTGGGGAACCCGTAATGCTCGATTCGGAACCGAGGCTCCTCGACGTGCCGCTCCTTGAGCGCCGCCTCGAAGCTGTTCAGCGCCTGCTCGATCGCCCACGTGCCCAGGCAGTGGATCGCCACCTGCAGGCCCCGCCTGTGCGCGTTCACCGTCAGCGCATCCGCTTCGTCCTGCGTGTAGTACCGCTCGCCGATGCGCTCCTCGTCGCCGTGCGGATGGAAACGTATCAGCGCCGCGCTCGGGAACACCGGGTCCATGAACATCTTCATCGTGCCCCCGCGCAGCCTGTCCGACACGTTGCCGTCCCCAAGCTCGCCCCGTGACGCCTCCTCCGGCGCGGCGAAAAAGCCCTGGCCGCCCAGCATCTGGTGCACCGTCATCGGCAGCATCCCCCGGCTCTCGGCGGCTTGGTACAGTCCCGCCGCGGTCGTCGTCACCAGCGCGTCGCCCACCGACGTTATCCCGCTCGCCAGGTGTCGCAGGCAGTTCTGACGCACCAGTTCCGCCGCGCCGTCCTCGCCGTAGTAGTCGATGAAGCCGCGCATCGACAGGTTGTACACCGGGTCCATCGCCCCCTCCCACAGCGTGCCGTCCGGCTCGCCGCGGTCGTCGTGCAGTATCTGCCCGTGCGACGGGTCCGGCGTGTGCCGGTCGATCCCCGCGATGGCCAGCGCCGCGGAGTTCGCGTAGCAGGCGTGCACCGACCCGTCCATCACGCACACCGGATTGTCCGGCGCGACCTCGTCCAGTTGCCCGCGCGTGAGCCGCGCGCCGTCCGGCATCATCCGGCTGCGGAACCCCCAGCCCCACAGCCACTGGCCCCGTGGCGCGTCCTTCGCCGCGTTGGCGATGGCGTCCAGTATGCTGTTGACGCTCGCGTGCGGCGGCACGCTGCAGTCCACCGACACCGGCTGGAACGTAGTCAGGCTGAAGTGATTGTGCGGGTCCACGAACCCAGGCATCAGCGTCCGCCCGTTCAGATGCACCACCCGCGTATCCTCGCCCACAAGCCTCGCTACCTCCTCGTTCGCCCCCACAGCCCGCAACCTGCCGTCCCGCACCGCCACCGCCACCGCCCGGCTGTTCCGCCCGTCCATCGTCAGCACGTTGCCGCCCATCAGCACCAGGTCCATACCGCACCTCCTTGCTATTCCTTCGAGGAATGCCATATTCTAGCCCTCGGCCAACCACCGCGCCAATCCGCCCCGGAGGCCCACCATGCCCAACACCGACATCCCCGACGACGCCCCCGCCGCGCGCCTCTTCCCCGAGTTCGACGGCCTCTACGACCTCATCGCCCGCGAGGTAGACGGCCTCACCGGCGAACAGCTCGACTTCGCATCGGACAGGTGGGGCTGGAGCGAGTGGAGCATTCGCATGCAGCTAAGCCACATGGCCTCGCTCACGTTCAGGTGGATGCTCATTCGCTGGGCCGACGTGCTCTTCCCCGACGGACACGACGTTGAAGACGTTCCCGGCATGGCCGACTCCCCCTCCGACCGCCGCCTCGACGACACCGTCTACGGCGACATCGACGTAATCATGGCCAAGCTTCGCGAGGGCATCGACCTCGTTCGCTCCGTGCTGTCCTCCCACGACGCCGGATTCGCCCGGACCGCGACCATCCCCTACGGCATGGACGGCGCGTGGGTGCAAATGTCCCAGGCGCACCCCACCGGCCTCACCCCCGGCGAGGATGGCGGCGAGGGCCGCATGACGCTGGAGGCCACCATCCGCCACGTCTACTTCGAGGAGACCACCCACCTCTACAACATCCAGCGCCTCAAGCGCGCCCAGGGCCTGCCCACCGTCGTCGACGTCCCCCGTGTCGGCTATTGGGTCCTCCCCACCTGGGACCGAAGCGAACCCTAGCCCTCTCGCGCCCACTCCCGCGCCGTCGCCCGCATCCGCTCCCGCACGTCCTCCCCCACGTCCGGCAGCCGCCGCTCCCCCGGTGCGCCGCCCGACCCACGCATCGCCTCCGCCATCAGCTCCACGCCGCCCAGGAAGTCGGGTAGGGCGATGTACTCCGCGCCCACGCCGCCGTCCGGATCCCGCAGGTCCGACGTTCCGTTGTGGTAGTTCCCCAGCGGGAAGGCGATTCCCGTCACGCTGTACCCGTACATCGCGAACGCCGTCCCCTCGCACGTGCCGCCGCTCATAAGCTGCCGCTGGCACCGGAAGTCCGGGTCGCGCTCCAGTATGCGTTGCCGCGCGTCGGTCAGCGCCCGCTCCGCGCCCCCGTCGAACGTGCTCATCGCGTCCCCCGTGCGTATCACCGGCCCTTCGCCCTGCGCCACTCCCGGAATCACCGGGCTCGACTCCACCGACACCACCACCGTGTCCGCCGGAAGCGTCCCCGCCTGCGCCATCAGCCGCGCCCCGAACAGCCCGCCCTCCTCGCCGCGCGTGAACACCGCGAACACGTCCGCGTCCGCTCCCTCGCCCGCCAGCCGTTCCACCGCCGCCAGTATGCTCGCGCACCCCGCAAGGTCGTCCAGCGCCCGCATCCGAATCGTCTCGCCGTCCAGCTCGAAGTCCGGCAGGTCGAACACCACCGCCACCGGCAGCCCCACCTCGACCTCCTCCGCCAGCGCCGCCGTCACCAGCCGCTCCGAGCCCTCGCGCTCCGGTCCCTCGTAAGGCGCAAGCTCGCACGCCACCCGCTCGTCTCCCGGCAGCATCGCCAGCGCCGCCGTCCGCTTGGCCAGCGACGCCGCCGGCACGCCGCCCAGCGCCCGCGCCACGTAGCGCCGACCCGACCCCTCGATCAGCTCGAACCCCGGATGGTCCATGTGCGCCACGAACGCGATGGGACGCCGCTCGCCCCTGCCGCCCGGGCTCGTGTACCGCGCAAGCACGTTCCCGAACTCGTCCCGCCACGGCTCGAGCCCGCCTTCCCGCAGCGTGGCTTCCACGGCCTCCGCAACTCCCCGCTCGTGGAACGGCGCCGCCGGACGCGCCCCTAGCCGCGCCAGGATCTCCAGCGCCCGCTTGTCCTCTCGCTGCAATGTCGGTCCGTCCGCCGATTCGGCGCTGGAGTTCACTCCTCGTCCTCCATCACCAGAATATCGTCCACCAGCCGTTCCGCCCAGTCCCGCAGGTTGTCCTCGATGTCCGCGCCGCAACGCGGACAATCGTAGTCCCCGAACCGCAGCCGCGTTCCGCAGCGGTTGCACCCCTCGACTTCATAAAGGCTGTTCACAACCTTCTGAATCTGATCTTCCGTAGCCATACAGAGCGTTACTCCAGTCAAGTGTAATCTTGAGACTCCAGCCGCCACGGGCCGACACGCCCGCCCGATGACCGCCGCATAATGATACTTGCCCGCATTCAGCGTGACAATTCTCAGTCTTCCACGTGTGCTATCATATGCGACAAGGAGACGCCCGATGGCCACTATCTCCACGCCCGACCTCGTGTTCGAGGACGCCGCGCGTATGCAAGAGGCGTCGCTTGACCGCATGGCCGCCGGCGACATTCGCGACGCCGCCGAAAAGTCCTGGTGCGCCGCCAGGCGCGCCATAGACGCCCTTGTGCTGACGCGCACTGGCGGCCTTCCCCCCAAGTCTCCTGACACCACCAGGGCCTTGCAGTCGATGGCCGCAGCCGACCCCACTTTTCGCAGCCTGCGATCACACTACTTCGCAAGGGAAGCGTCCCTGCACGGGAACTGCTTCTACACGGGTTGGTGCGAGCCTATTGAGGACATAGAACTCCTCATCCGCGAGACGGCGGACTTCATCCACGACGCTCGTCGGCTGGCGGAGGCGTAGGACGCGCATCGCATGAGCGGGCGCCAGGGCCGCCGTCTCCCCCCCATCGGCCCCCGCGAGCGCCGCCGCCTCCTCACCCACGTCCTCCGCCGCGTGTCCCGCGCCTTCTACCTCACCATCCGCGTCCTGCCCGGCCCCCTCCGCGTCCCCGTCGGCCTCGCCTACCTCCTCGCCCGCGCCGCCGACACCATCGCCGACGCCCGCGCCGCACCCACCGACGCCCGCCTCGACGCCCTCCGCCGCTTCCGCGACACCCTGGCCCGCGATCACAGCCGTCATTCCCGCGAGTACATCCGTCATTCCCGCGAAAGCGGGAATCCACGCTCCCACGACGCCACGGCCCTCGCCGACCTTGCCGCCCAGTTCGCCGCCACCGGCGCCGAGCGCGACCTCGCCGACGCCATCCCATCCCTCTTCGCCCTCCTCGACTCGCTCCCCAACGAGGACGCCGCCCGCATCCGCTCCGTCGTCTTCACCCTCACCCTCGGCATGGAGATGGACCTGACCTCGTTCCCACACCCATCTCGTCATTCCCGCGCCCCCACTCGTCATTCCCGCGAAAGCGGGAACCCAGGGGCGGAGGCACCCGTCGCGCTCCCCACGTCCGACCACCTCGACCGCTACACCTACCTCGTCGCCGGCTGCGTCGGCGAGTTCTGGACCGCGATCTCCGTCGCCAAGACCCCCACCCTGTCGCGCTGGGACGCCCCCCGCATGTCCGATCTCGGCGTGGGCTTCGGCAAGGCCCTCCAGCTCACCAACGTCCTCCGCGACGTCCCCGCCGACCTCCGCGCAGGCCGCTGCTACCTCCCCGCCGACTGGCTCGCCGACGAGGGTCTGTCCCCCGCCGACCTGCTCGACCCCGCCAACTCCGACCGCGCCCGGCCCGTCCTCGCCCGCGCCCTCCGCGCCGCCCTGGGCCACTTCGCCGACGCCGAGACCTACTGCCTCGCCATCCCCCGCCGCTGCGTCCGACTCCGCCTCGCCGTCCTCTGGCCCGCCCTCATGGGACTCGCCACCCTCGCCCTCATCGCGCGCAACCCCCGCTGGCTCGACCCGTCCCGTCCCTCCAAGGTCACCCGCGCCTGGGTCTACCGCACCATGGCCCTCTCCCTCATCACTGTCCACTCCAACACCATCCTCCGCCGCTGGTTCCACCGCCTCCGCACTCCGCTTGGTCCCCTCTCCCTTGATGGGAGAGGGTCAGGGTGAGGGTGAAGGAAAAGTCCCTTCCCCCGCCCACTGTGCTACAATTTCCCATCATACGATGGAGGCGACCATGACCACCCAAACCACCCGAACCGCCACCACCTACTTCCCCGGCCCCGGCGCCGACTGGGAGCGCCGCACACCCGACCAGGTCGGCATGGACCCCGACCTGCTCCAGAGGGCCATCGACTACTCCAACGAGCCCCACCGCGAGGGCCACCTGCGCGACCTCGCCGAGCAGATCCGCCGTAACAACGCCAACAAGCAGCACGACAACGGCGAGACCCTCGGTCCCACCAAGACCCGCGGCGCAGTCACCGGCGTCGTCCTCCGCCACGGCTACCTCGTCGCCGAGTGGGGCGAGCCCGAGCGCGTCGACATGACCTTCAGCGTCACCAAGAGCTTCCTCTCCACCGTCGCCGGCCTCGCCTACGACCGCGGCCTCATCCGCGACGTCCACGACCGCGTCGCCGACTACGTGGACGACGGCGGCTACGACTCCCCTCACAACGCCAAGATCACCTGGGACCACTCCCTGCGCCAGATCAGCGAGTGGGACGGCACCCTCTGGGACAAGCACTACTCCGCCGGCAACCACGAGGACCTCTACCGCCCCGTCGAGGAGCCCGGCACCGCCTACGAGTACAACGACGTCCGCGTCAACCGCTTCTCCCTCTCCCTGCTCCGCGTCTGGAAGCGCCCCCTGCCCGAGGTGCTCAAGGAGCACGTCATGGACCCCATAGACGCCTCCGACACCTGGAAGTGGAACGGCTACCGCAACTCCTACGTCGACGTGGACGGACAGCGGATGTGGTCCGTCAGCGGCGGCGGACACTGGGGCGGCGGCATGTGGATATCCGCCCGCGACCAGGCCCGCTTCGGCCTGCTCTCCCTCCGCCGCGGCGAGTGGAAGGGCAACCAGCTACTCTCCCGCAAATGGGTCGACATGGCCACCACGCCCACGCCCATCCAGCCCACCTACGGCTTCATGAACTGGTTCCTCAACACCGACCGCGCACTCATGCCCAGCGTCCCCGAGTCCAGCTTCTACCACCTCGGCGCCGGTGCCAACAAAATCTGGGTAGACCCCGACCACGACCTCGTCGTAGTCCTCCGCTGGGTCGCCACCGAACACTTCGACGGCTTCGCCAAACGAGTCCTGGCCTCCCTCCGCTAATCCCTTCCCCCCACCTCCCTGTCATTCCCGAGAAATCGGGAATCCAGGGGTGGGGCCGGGCCGGGGGTGAACCCACCATGCAACAAATCCGCCTCGCCATCGTCGGCTGCGGCACCATCTCGCAGCTCAACGCCCCCGGCTACCTCGCACACCCCCGCTGCGAGGTAGCCGCCCTCTGCGACCCCGTCCCCGAGCGCGCCGAGCTCCGCGCCCGCGAGTGGGGCATATCACCCCGCATCTACGCCAGCTACGACGACGTCCTCGCCGACGACCGCATCGACGCCGTCGAGCTCCTCACGCCCACCTTCCTCCACCCCGACCAGTCCATCGCCGCCCTCCGCGTCGGCAAACACGTCTCCTGCCAGAAACCCGCCGCCGGCTCCGTCGCCGACATCCGCCGCATGGCCGACGCCGCCGGCCGCGCCTCCACCTTCTACCGCACCACCGAGAACTTCCTCTACTACCCGCCCATCGTCAAGGCCCGCGAGCTCATACAGGAAGGCGCCATCGGCGAGCTGGGCATGGTCCGCATCCGCACCCTCCGAGGCGACGTTCGCAAGAGCCCCATCCCGTTCACCGAGGGCGCCTACGAGTGGCGGCAGGACCCCGACCGCAACCTGGGCGGCATGATCTACGACGACGGCTGGCACAAGGTCGCCACCGCCATCTGGTGGGGCGGGGAAGTGGAAAAGGTCTCCGCCATCGTCACCCGCTCGGACGACAACTTCCTCATGGAGCTGCCCGCCTCCGCCACCTGGAAGTACGCCGGCCGCGACGCCCTCGCCACCATCGAGTACGCCGCCGCGCCCGACATGCCCATCAGGACATCCTACTACGCCGCCGACGAGTTCATGGAGATCATCGGCTCCCAGGGCGTCCTCTGGGTCACCCGCTGCACCGGCGAGATGCTCGACCTTCCCCCGCTCGTCCTCCACCGCGGCTCCGAGTCCGTCTCGTTCCAGCTACCCATGAACTGGCTCGAGAGCTTCAACGGCGCCGCCGCCGACTTCATCGACGGCATCCTCGAAGACCGCCAGCCCATGATGGACATCCACTTCTCCGAGGCCGTCCTCCGCGCCATCATCGCCATCTACCGCTCCTCCGACACCGCCCAATGGGTCCACCCCTCTACTTTGTAATCCCTTCCCCCTCGCAGGGGGAAGGTTAGGATGGGGGTGCCGCCTACCACGCTTCGATAGCGGGCCCACGCCACATGCGGTATGATGTTGCTGAATGAAAGGGGCGACCCACCATGACAACGAACGCAGACCCCATCGAAGGCCACGACATTCACGCGGGGCGTCTGATAGCCCAGGCGGAAGAAGAGCTCGCCAGGGAAGACAGACTACAGGCCTCGGAAAAGGCGTGGGGTGCGGTCGCCCACCAGCTCAAGGTCATTGCCGGTCTGCGCGGCTGGCAATACGAGCACCATGTGGACACATACGACATCATCAGAAGGCTCGTCGCCGACACGGGAGACGATGAGATACGCCTGCTGTTCTCTGTCGCGACCAATCTTCACAGAAACTTCTACATGGACCTGGTCCCAATCTCGGAAATCAGCTACGAAATCGACAAGGTCAAAGAGCTCCTCGCCAAGCTCCGCGCACTGGAAACGGCCTAGCGGCGGCATACGCGCCTTCCCACTTGTCCCCTCTCCCTCGATGGGAGAGCGGTAGGGTGAGGGTGAAAGGTCCCTTCCCCCCCTCGCTCCCCCGCCCATTCCGAGCGTCCCTTCTCCCCTGTCATTCCGAGCGCCCCTCCATCCCCACTGTCATTCCGAGCGAAGCGCAGCGCAGCCGAGGAATCTAAAGCCCCCGCCCTCAGCCTACCCAATGGGCGAGCGCGAATCGCCGCCCTCTCCTCCTTCACTCTGTCACCACTACCATCACTTTACATATACCTGCCAATCACGTATCTTCTGCTACAACATCCGCCGTCACGACCGCCCCCGCCGGCACGAGTGAAGCCGGAGTACGCAGTACGACCATCTGCAGGTCGCCACTCACAACGCTGTTACAGTCTGAAGGCTCCGCCTAGCTACGAAAACCACATTCGGCCAGCGAAAGAGCACCGCCATGAATCACGACAGTAATCTCGGTGTCATCGCGCAAGCCCTAGACATCACGCGGCAGATGAGTCCGCATCAGACGGACGGCGTCTGGCTCGAAGACCTGACCCTGCAAATTGCCCCGTACATCAGGGAATGGGACGTCGACGAGTGCTACACTTGGGCCGACTGGCCCGACCGCGAATACCATTTCCCCGGCGTCAGCAAGCAGGACGTTGGCATCGACGCGGTGGCCGTCCGGCGCGGAGGCGACCCCGAGTACATCGCCATCCAGTGCAAGGCGCGCCAATTGGACGAACGCGGCGAAGGCGCCCCCATACCCAAGCACGAAATCGACAAGTTCGGCTTCACGTCGGCGGGCGGCTTCTGGGCCGAACGCTGGCTTGTCACCAACGGCGCCGTCGCCGTCACCGACAACGCGTTGCAGGCCAGCCACATGACCGACAATCCCATCACGCTCGTCAACATCGTGGACGACCTGACGCAACAGTACCACGTCGCCCCCGAAGAGACGTGCGCGCACTGCGAGCCGAACCCGAATGGCGAGGTGCGTATCCAGACCAGGTCCTGCATGCAGAACGAGGCCATCGCCCAAAGCGTTCGCATCTTGCGCCAGCACGAACAGTCCGACAGCGGCGGGTTGCCCGTCGGACAGGCGCGCGGCAAAGTAATTCTGCCATGCGGAACCGGCAAGACGCGCGTGTCCCTGCGCATCGTGGAGCAGCTTACCGGCCCCGGCGAGCTGTCCATTGTGCTCTGCCCGTCCATCGCGCTGGTGGCGCAAATCCGGCGCGAGTATCTGCTGCACTCCCGCGAACGGCTGCGCGCCCTGGCCGTCTGCTCGGACCAGACCGCTGGCTACGACCCCAAGAAGGAGGGCGTCCGCGACACCGCCGCCGACCCGACGCTGGACAACAGCAACACCAGCGCCTCAGTGGTGAAGGGCAAAGTGACCACCGACCCGGCCGAAATCGCCGAGTGGATACGCGCCGGCCAAGACACGCGCCGCCTCAGCGTAATCTTTGGCACCTACCAGAGCGGCCGCGCCATCGCAGACGCGCTGCAAACCGCCGGCGCCACCGCTCGCGTTCTAATCGGTGACGAGGCGCACCGCACCGCCGGTCTGCGCCGCAAGCGGAGCGCCAAGAAATCGCTCATTTCCCAGCACGAGGCGCTCGTCCGCGACTTCACGCTGTGCCACGACAACGATGCCATGCCCGCCACCTACCGCGTTTACCAGACCGCCACGCCGCGCATCTACGACGAGGCCAGCAAGGCCAAGGTTTCCCAAAACAGCGACTGGATTGTGCGCTCGATGGACGACGAGCCGACCTTCGGCGTGGAGCTCTTCCGCAAAAGCTACGGCGAGGCCGTGAAGAACCGCTGGCTTTCCGACTACCGCATCATCGCGGTGGGAGTCAACAGCGAGGACGACTTCGAGGTCGCCAACCGGCTCGCCCAGGAGACTGAGAGCAGGGGACGCAGCCCGCTCACCACCACGCACTTTTTGCGCGGCCTCGCCTTCGCGCTGGCCATGGGCGGCGCAACCCAGACCGAAGACGACCGCAGCGTGCCCATCAAGTCCTGCATCGCCTTTATGAACACGGTGGACAAGTCCAAGAACATGGCGGCGGAACTCGAAAAGCCCTTCGTGCGGGACTGGCTCCAGAAGTGGCTTGTCGAAAACGCCGATGGCCGACAGGCCGCCGCCTACAAGCTGGAGCACCTGGACGCCACCAGCAACATATCCCGGCGCGAGAACGGCAAGCGGCGGCTGGCCAAGGCAACCGAACGTGACCCCCACGGCATCATCAACGTGGGCATATTCGGTGAAGGCACCGACTCGCCTTCTCTCAGTGCCGTCGCATTTCTGGAACAGCGCAAAAGCCCCATCGATGTCATCCAGGCCGTGGGCCGCGCCATGCGCACCGCCCCCGACAAGTCTATGGGCTACATCATCTGCCCCATCGTAATTCCACCGAACGTCGATGCCGAAAGGTGGCTCAGCACCGTCCCGCCGGAAGAGGGCTGGCAGGAACTGGGCCAGATACTTCGTGCCCTGCGCGCCCACGACAGCCGCATCGAGGACGAGCTGGCCGACCTTATGACGCTTCATCTCCCCAAAACGCCGGAAAAGGTGCACACCTTCATCGGCATAGCGCGAGGCGAGTCCAAACGCATCACCTACTACACGCACCAAGGCCCACCCGGTAAGGCGCAGGAAGCCGTCGAAAACGTCCTACAGGGCGCCAGCGCCCCCGCCAACGACTTCGTTCCTCTGCCCGCGTCACAGGAGACTGCCCTGCCGGAGCCGGAACCCATCGCTGCTATGACAGAGCCGGACACCGCCGCTGTCCCCAAGCGGCAATCGGTGCAGCAAAAGCCGCTGTTCGAATCAAAGGCGGGATACGCGACGCTGATTATCACCGGCAAGGTGAACTCCGACGGTAGCATGGATCTGCGCACCGACTCGGTCGTCAGGGAAAAGCCCGACTCCGCCGGCAATCCCGGCAAGCTGAACATCCCAAGGACAAAGCGCAAGATCAAGGACATGGTCAACAAGGGCGAGGGCAAGCCTCTGCCTACGCTGGAAGAGCAACAGCGGCGGGCCAAAGCCAGGGCCAACCGCGAAGCGGCAAACCAAATGCGGCTGAATCGGCTGCTCAAGGAGATGGACGAGTTCGGCGACGCCATTCGCATCAATCTGCTCGAAAAGTCCGGCCTCACCAGCGACCGCGTGGAGCGCGACTTGAACATTCTACGCGCCGCTGTTGAGGAGGCGGCGCATCACCTGAGCGAGGACGAGGTGCGGCTGGTGCTGAACCGCCACTTCGGGCTGGACAACTTCAAGGACGCCCAGCTAAGCAAGCAGGCCGACGGGTGCACCATCGCCTCGCTGTTGTTGATGAACGCCGCTATGCTGCACCAACGCATCGCCAATGGCAACTGGATGAGCGGTGTCCGCAGCCTGGCGGAATTCAAAGGCGACACCAACGTCGTGCGCACGCTGCCCCGAGCGTGGAACCGCATACTGCAGCAGGACTTTCTCCCCGTACTCGACCCGGCGGTCAAGGCCATTCAAGCCGTCGAGGACACCGGCAAGATGGAGGGCCTGGCGCGCGCCCTGCGCCACATCGCCGCCGAAGCCGAGCGCATCGCGGAGACCTACGCCGACATGGGCGCCGACCACGCCGGTCCGCTCTTCAACCGCGTCATGGGCAACCAGGCGTCCGACGGCGCGTACTTCACCAGGCCGGTCGCCGCCTCCATCGCCGCGCGCCTCACCCTCGACGCCTGCGGTGACATGGACTGGTCAGACCCGCAGGTTTGGCGCGAGCATAAGACTGTCGACTTGGCCTGCGGCAGCGGCACGCTGCTGGCCGCCATGCTCACCGACATGAAACGCAGAGCGAGCGAACGCGGCGCCGGCAACAAGCAGCTCGCCGAACTCCAGAAGCTGGCCGTAGAAGAAACAATCAAGGGCCTGGACGTAAACCCCGTCTCTCTGCAGCTGGCGGCCTCTCAGCTTACCGCCGGCAACCAGGAGATACGCTACCGCCAGATGGGGTTGCACCTGATGCCCTATGGCCCGTCGCCGGACAACCCCGCCCAGGTGTCCGCCGGCACGCTCGAACTGATCGGCCAGAAGGCCATTGTGCCGCGAAACAGCGAGCTCGCACTGGCCGACGACAAGATAGCCTCGCAACAGACCTGGCGCCCGGACGACGCCGCCGAACTCGAAGACCCCGTGGACGCCGCGAAGAACGCTCGCATCGTCATAATGAACCCGCCATTTACCAACCGCGCCAAAATGGGCGAGAAGTTTCCCAAAGAAACGCAACAGGAGCTTCGCGCCCGCGCCGATCACATGGAAAGAACGTTGGTTCGCAACGACCGTGCCCTGTCTGACTTTGTTGACAAGAACGCCCTGGAGCCCCTGTTTACCGCTCTGGCCGACAGGTGCGCGATGAGGGAAGACGGCATCCTGACAATGATCAATCCCACAGTCGCACTCTCTGCAACCTCTGCGCTGCTCAAGCGCCGCGTCCTCGCCCAGCGCTTCCATGTCCACACCGTCCTCACGTCCCACCAGCCGGGGAACATCAACATGAGCCAGCAGACGGCCATCAACGAGAGCATCGTCGTCATGCGCCGTCACCAGGGCCCCAGGCCGCCGACGCGGTTCATAAACCTCGATAAGATGCCCGCCGATGATACCGATGCGGCCGACTTCCACCGCTGCCTGCTGGATTGCGCCGAGGGGCAGATGGCGAACGGCTGGGGCGAGGTCTCGTTCTGGCCTGCCGAGCGCATGGAACAGGGCGACTGGACGCCCGCAATCTGGCGTTCTCCCGCCCTCGCCGATGCCGCCGCAAAGTACGCCGACCATCCTTCCCTAACAAGAATCAGCGAACCAGGCTGGCATTTCGCGGTGCGCGAGACAGGTCGCGTTCTGCGAGGTTCATTCCAACCGGCAGCGCACGGCGCTGCTGGCAGCTTCCCGATCCTCAAAGGCAAAGGCGCCGAAGGCCAGTCGTCCATAGTGAGCGCGCCCGACGAGCATTGGGTCGCCAAGAAGCCCGACGACAGGCGAACCAACGGTGCAACGCCCTCGCAAACCGACAAGATGCTCGAAAAGGCCGGCCACCTGCTGGTAACCGCCGGCCAGCGCACTAGCACGGCCAGACTGACCGCTACTGCCGACAGCGCGAAATACGTCGGAAATGGCTGGATGCCCGTCACCGGGCCGTCCGAAACTGAGGCAAAGGCGATCGCCGTCTTCTTAAACTCAACGGTTGGCCGCCTCCAGCTTATGCGTAATCCCGGAAAGACGATTGACTTCCCAGGATACAGCGCCGCCGAGTCGGCAAACCTCAGAATCCCCGACATCAAGGACGCCCACATCCGCGACATCCTCGCCGACTGCTGGGAGCGTACCAGAGACATGGTAGTCCCCCAGTTCCGGGACGGCGAGTGCGAAGTCCGCCGCCTCTGGGACGAAGCCGTAGCCCTCGCCATGGACTGGGACGCCGCCGAGCTCACGCGCCTGCGCCACCTGCTTCACATGGAGCCCCACGTCCGCGGCCTCGGCTACAACCAGTACGCCGACGATCCCGAGGAGTAACCCCACTGCCCCCCTTCGCGTCCTTCGTGCCCTTCGTGGATATCCAAGTCCCCCGAACCCCCGAAATTTCCGCCCCAAACCCGCCCCATCCCCGCCACCGTCGTGCCATCCCCGTGCCTCGCCACCGGCCAACACCTGCCACGCAGACGCGCAATTCCTGCCCTGTTTCTTCCCACCCCCACCGCCTGCGGACCAGCGTGCGACTGCCCCGCCAAAGGCCCCACCCATATCTTCACCCAGCTCCGCGTCGGCTACCGGATGCACAGGGGGAGGCGGAGGGAGAGGGGACGAAGGAGTATTGAAGTGGATGCGTTGATCCGGGGGCGCTGGCGCTACCCCCTGGCCTGTATGACGACGCGGCCGCCGTCCTCAACTTCCACGTACAGGCTGTGGGCGTCCAGCAGCAACATCCCCGCCAGAGGCGTCGGTCCCACCGCGTCGGCCTCGACATACCTCGGCTGGCCGTTCCAAAGCGCCGTGACGCCGTAAATGTCAAAGGCAGCTTCGCTGCCGTCGGCCAGTGTCGCCCGCCCTTCGCTTTGAAAGGTCAGCCCCAACTCCGCCACCATCGTCGGCGGCAACGTCAGGAAGCCGCTGTAGCCGGTGTCTATCACGGCTTCGATCTCCCGCGTCTGACCTTCCGGGCCTCTCAGAGGAAGGGTTACGACTGCCTCGCGAGCGGCGTTCACCACACCCTCTATCACTCCGCTCTCCGCAGGGAGCTTCCCCCAAAGTGTCGCAACGCCGGATACCCGACCCGCTCACTCAAGACATTGATAGCATCCGGGCGCTTCTCTCGCAGACGCTTCGCTGCGGTAACCACCATGTCGCCGATGGCGTAGTC
>DAOUJZ010000081.1:0-13267 GCA_034421955.1 Dehalococcoidia bacterium
CCGCCACGTCCTCGGGGGTCTCGACGTAGAACGACTTGATGTCCACCACGCCGGCGCCAAGCTCCCTGTCGATGCCCAGCTCGCTCCACAAGTCGCTCTCGACCATCTCGCGGTTGGCGAACTCGAACACGAACTGGTCGGCGCGGCAGTCCAGCAGTTCCGGGAACATCCAGGCGTATAGGCGCTTGCCGCGCGGCCGGCTGCCCAGGTTGCCGAAGCACACGTGGAGCGCCAGCTTGGCGTCGACGCCCTCCACGCAGGCGTTGTACAGCTCCACCCAGTCGCGCATGGTGCCGGGAATGATGGCGAACGACGGCTCGTCGAGCTGGATGAAGTCGGCGCCGAGCTCCACCAGCCGGCGCAGCTCACGATTGATGACGCCCGCGAACTCATGGGCGAGTTCGAGCCGGTCTCGGTAGCCCTCGCGCGGCCGGATGTGGATGGTGAGCGTGAGCGGGCCGGGGCAGGTGACCTTGAGCGGCATCGCGGTCCGGTCCCTGGCGAACAGGTACTCCTCGACGATGCCGAGCCCGTCCGGCACGCCCACCTTTCCGGTGGTATGGAAGCGCGGCGGGGAGTCGTAGCCGTAGACGCCGACCTTTCTCAGCGGCGGGTCCTCGACGATGCCGGTCATCCTTCCGTAGAAGCTCTGCACGAAGTAGAAGCGGCGCAGCTCGCCGTCGCTGATGATGTCGATGCCCGCTCGCTGCTGGTCCGAGAGGGCCATGCTCACGGCGTCGTCAAAGGTCTCCCGGACGTCGGTGGCGCCGTACTCGCCCCTCTCGATGGCGGCCATCGACGTCCACAGCCAGCTCGGGGTGGCGTAGCTGCCGACCACCGAAGTCGGCAGCAGGGGCAGGGCTGAGAGTTGCATGGGCGAGTCTCCTATCGGTGAAGGCTCGGGGCAGAGAGAACGGCGAGGCGGGGGCTGGTCGGGGAGACTGGAATTGAACCAGCGACCCCCTGCACCCCATGCAGGTGCGCTACCAAGCTGCGCTACTCCCCGTGGCAGACAGGATAGCACAGGCACGGCGGGCGTACAACGCGGGGGGTGCAGCGCATTGCCGCCCTGTTACTCGGTGCGGTATACTTTGCGGAATGGTATCTGGTGTAGGAGACCGGTGTGCGGCGTTTCACCGATGAGCACGGAAACGAAGTTCGGCTCTCCGACGAGCGCCTCCGGCACATCCTGCGAAGGCACCCTGAGATGGCCTTCCAGTTGCACCGCTTTGCCGAGACCCTCGCCAGCCCGGATGCGGTGAGTCCCTCCAGATCAAGCGAGGCGGTCCGGCTCTACTACCGACTCTACACCGACCTGCGAGGCAGGAATCGCTATGTCTGCCTCGTAGTGAAACGGGAGACGGACTACTCCTTCGTCCTCACAGCCTATCTCGACCGGAGAATCAAAGGAGAATAACCATGACCAGCAAGAAGGTGTCTGTCTCCTACGACCACGAAGGAGACATGCTTGAGGTGCTGTGGGCGTTCCGCGAGGGGTACTTCACCCCCACCGACGACGAGCGCGTGCTGAAGCGATTGGACGACAACGGCGAGGTCATCGGCTTCCTCATCCACGAGTTGAGCACCCTGAAGCAGCCCGACCCCGTCGAGTTCGAGCTGGCGTCCGAGGCTCCCGCCGATGATGTCGCCAACGTCACCGTGCGAGAGGCCGCTACTCGGTTGGGCGTATCGGAACGAAGGGTCCGGAAACTGGCCCGGGATGGCAGGGTGCGGGGAGCGACCAAGAGCGGCGCGGAGTGGCTGATACCCACCCCGATTGAGGTGACTCCAGGCAGGCGTGGTCCGGTCGGTGCTGCGGGGCGTGCCGGCCCCAGCCCGGCAGAGGATGGAACTGTGTGATCTCCTTTATCCACACCCTTCCATTCGCTAGTCGAAAGGCGAAAGTTCATCCCACGGCACGGCTCCCGCAGCGAAGAAGAAGCACATCAACTTGACGAAGGCGTAGACGTCGTTGTCTGTCATCGAGTCAAGCTCCAAGTCTCCAGATTCCGCAAGCATCCGACGCAGACCGGATGAGTCAAACGAGCTGAACGCGTCGCGGCAATCGTTGTACATAGTATGGTCGTATCTTGGACGAAGATCGTCTTCAGACGCCGACGTTCCTGCGGAACCTGGAGGCCCTTGCGGTCCTGGAGGCCCCTGCGGCCCCTGCGGTCCTTGAGGGCCAGGAGGCCCGGACTGGCCTGAAGCACCGGCCGCGCCCGGAGGGCCCGCCGGACCTTGCGTGTCATTGCCACACGAGACGGCAAGCACCGCTAACACAAGGGCGGCCGCAATGTTCGCCAACAAGACCACTCTCATGCTGCAATCCCTCTGACTCTCTTAACAGAGATGGGTCCGAGTCACTGATTTGGGTCCTAGCTACAATTCCAAACCCTTCGCCAGCTTTTGCAAGACTGTGTCAAGGTTAAGTGCCGAGCGTCGCGCCAGAATATAGAGCCTTGCCAGTTCTTTGTCCTGTTCCGAGGTTGTATCTTCGTGCCGGAGAGACTCAACGAGGTCCCCCGATTCGTCCATTATGTCGAGACGGTAGATGCCGCCTCTATCGAAATCGATTTCTTCCACAATCACAAGTGAGATTGCGTCCACAGATGTGGCATATCTGTCTTCTTGAACGGTTCGACTCCACTTGAGCTTTCCTTCGGCAGTCCGCTGAACCAGTCCTGTTAGGACTTGATCTAACCCGATCACGTCGTTACCCCTTGTGAATCCCCAAAACCAACATTGCTCGCCAATTCCTCAGGATCGCTTTGGATGTCATTCATTCTCCGATTCAAACGAGGCCGGTCGTTCTCTGGAATAGCAGTGCCATCGCGGCCGCGAACAAAATTCTCTATGTCGCGGAGAATCACCCTGGCTGTGGCCAGTGCCTCACGAACATTAACTTGGTCCTCTGGACATCGGACTATGATATCCGAAAGCATGGCCCTCAGAGTCTGGTAGTGCTCCGTGGATGCCTCCCACCGTCCATTGTCATGCAAGGTCTTTATGCGTTCAATGAGCCCGATGGCGCGCTGCAACTCTACCGCCTGCAAATGATGGGCTATCTGGTCCTTAGTCTCTCCTGCTGCCGCTTCCGCTGCCTCTGATGCAGATCTTGCCCCACGGGCCTCCCGGATTGCCCAACCGAGCCCAAACAGTGAGACTAAGATTCCAATTGCTGAAGCGACATCCCCCCAAGTAGTTGACCAGAGTTCCACTATACGGCCCGATCAGCTTCCTTTATCCAACTACCTGACAACCGGCTGTACTGTCCAGGCGCATGTATTGAAGCACAGTGTGTCTCAAAAAGGGTGCTCCCCCAGTTTGATTTCATGCTCGCGACAGCGGAGTGTCGACCGACAGTTGGTGAGAAGACCGCATAATCCTGTTGGGGTCACCCATTGAAGCCATTCTGTCGGGCCTGATATGCGATGTCAAGGTTCGGCCAATCAAACTGGCATCCAACAATTCCCCCCTCCCCCCGAAAATTCCGTCACTTTCCCGCGCCGTCCTTCCCCATCGCTGCCCCACCCAACCCCACGCACGCGTCGCATCGTCGCCACGCCTGCGCAATCTCTCCCCACCAATTCGCCATGATCCAGCGATTTCGCCAACGCTCTTGATGTGGACGCACATCCGTGCTATACTCCTCCCAACGAGGGACCGACCCCGCCATCCGCCCACCGCGCACGGCAGCCGGGCCCTCCCGCCCACCTGTTCCATTTGCGCCGCATCCTGTGGCTTTCGCTGCCGTTTCTGTGCCCCAGGGCGGTCGCGGCGGGTCCGCTCCAACAAGACTCACAGCTACGAGGTGGAACACAATGGAACAAAACGGAACACATCTGGCCGAAAACCTGACCCAACGGCAGCTCGCGGCCCTTCCGCACCTGCTCAGGCCCGGCCCGCTCACCGTCCAGGCCCGACAAGCGGGCGTCGGCCGCACGACCCTCTACCGCTGGCTCCAGGACGAAGACTTCCGCGAATGTCTCGAATGGCTCCGCAAGGAGACCATGCGCTTCACACAGGCCCAGCTCCAGGCCATGTCCTACAAGGCCGCCGCCGTTCTCGACGACGCCCTCGACGACGACAGCGCGCGAGTCCGCGTCGAGGCCGCTCGCCTCGTCCTCACGCAGGCTCACAACGCCCATTACGGCCAGGAACTCGAACACCGCATCGAGAAGCTTGTCGACGCCCACAACCTGCGCGAGGTGCGATAGTGGCCCCGTCGATAGAAAGCATGGTATTCAGCCTGCGCAGAAAGCTGGTCAGGGAGCGCGTCGAGCTAGCCGCCGACAATTATGCGTTCGCGATCTACCTCAACTGGAAGCGCGTCGCTCGCTCGGAGATCGAAATCGTCGACCTCATGCGCGAGCTCCTGCCGAAGGACACGTTCCTGCCCAATCTCAACGACGTGCTCTACTACCTGGAAGGCTGCGAGAACACCGATCAAACACCCATGAGCCGCCAGATCACCACGAGAATATGCCCCTGGATCGCCACCGAGGAGGACGAGTATTACTAGGGGAATGTCACTGCTAGCGCTCGAGGCGGGCGGTGCCTTCATCGGCGTAGATGGAGTCGCCGACACGGGAGATGACGACGCGCTGGCGGTAGGTGCCGCCATCTACGGCACGTTCGGCTTCGTGGGTCTCGGTGGACCAGGTGACGGGGTCGGCGCCGGCGAGGGCCTCGGTGAGAGGGCGGCCGTCCATTGGGACGCCGGGGTCCAGACCGAGCAGGCGCAGCACGGTGGGTGCGACGTCGGCGCTGCCGGAGGGCGAGTCGACGACGAGGCCGCTCGCGAAGCTCGGACCCCTGGCGAACAGGATGTTGCGCATCTCGGTGCGGCTCATGGAGCCGTGCTGCCCCACACCCGGAGCCCCGCCCGTGG
Source organism: Dehalococcoidia bacterium (assembly GCA_034421955.1). Classification (GTDB taxonomy): domain Bacteria; phylum Chloroflexota; class Dehalococcoidia; order Lucifugimonadales; family CATOSD01; genus CATOSD01. The sequence goes on from DAOUJZ010000081.1 coordinate 4,895, forward strand.
CGTAGGCCATTCCGGCGTAACCGGCGTCGTTGGGGTCGGCCTCCCAGGCGAGGGACACGGCGAGGTCGGGCGCGCGCTCGCCGTCATTGCCCAGCAGCGCGGCGGGAAGCGTGCCCTCCGGGCTGCCCACGGCCTCGGACGCCAGCACGGCGCCGCACCAGGGCTGGGCCATCAGCCAGGCGGCGAGCGCGTCGGCAGCGTCCGGGTCGCGGTCGTGGACGTAGAACAGCGCCGAGCCGCCGTTGGGCGCGATCGCTACGCCTCCCGGCCGGTCCGCGGCGGGGAACCCGGCGGCGCTCAGCTCGGCCTGGAGGTCCACGACGCCCTTGATGGTGGAGTAGCCGTGGTCGGACGTGACCATGACGTCGAAATCGGCGGCGCGCCCGGAGCTTTCGAGGTACGCCAGCAGCCGGCCGAACTGCTCGTCGGCGGCGCCGACCGCGTGGTCACTCTCGGGGCTGCCGACGCCGTGGGCGTGCTGGGCGTGGTCTGGCTCGCTGAACCAGCAGAGCGCGACCGCGGGGCTGCGCTCGGGTTGGATGTAATCGGTCATTACGTCCACTGCCCGGGCGAGCCTGTCCACGGCGGGCATGGCGTCGGGGGGCCACTCGCCGAACCGGGTCTCGAGCCGCGCGTACAGGTCGCGGGGCAGGGTGAACTCGGGGTGGATGGTCGCGCCGCCGGACGTGGCCGCGTTGGGGTTGTGGACGAAGGCGTTGCCGGTGGTGCCGGTGCCGATGGCGACGTACTCCATGCCGTGGCGGGACAGCAGGTCGGCCAGGGTCGGGGCGAGCAGCACGCGGCCGGTGCGCTCGCCGAGGCGCGTGAGCGTGTCCTCCAGGGCGGAGAATGGCGTGTACGGGTCCAGCTCGCGGACGACGAGCGTGTTGGCCGCGAGGCCGTGGGCGCCGGGGTAGCGGCCGGTGACCATGCTGGCGGCGTTGATGCGGGTGACGCTGGGGAAGACCGGGTGGTGGTTCGCGAACGTCACGCCCTCGGACGCGAACCGGGCGAGGTTGGGCATCAGCTCGGGTGTCACCTGGGCGGGCTGGAGGCCGTCGAAGACGGTTATCAGTACGGGACTCATGATTTCTCCTGTTGGCGGCTGACTTGACATGGCGGCGCGCGGCGTCGCACAATCTGGGCGGCCGGCGCGTGGCTTCGCGGCGCGCGGCGGGCATTACCCCGAAAGCCAGGAGGACTTCCCAGCATGACTACGACCGCCAAGTCCTGGACACAGGAGAGCATAGAGGTTGCGGGCGCCAACATTCAAGTGGTGAAGGGCGGTTCCGGCGACCCGCTGCTTGTGCTGCACGGCGAGATGGGCTACCACGGCTGGCTGCGGCACCACGAGGCGCTAGCCCAGAGCAACGCGCTACTTATCCCGACTCACCCGGGCTTCGGAGCGGCTCCGCGGCTGGACTGGATCATGAGCATGCGGGACCTGGCGGGCTGGTACCTGGAGGCGATCGACGACATGGGCCTGGGACAGGCGAACCTGATGGGGTCGTCGCTGGGCGGCTGGCTGGCCGCGGAGATGGCCACGATGGCGCCCGACATGTTCAAGAAGCTGGTGCTGGTGGCCCCGGCGGGCATCAAGCCTCCGACCGGCCAGATATTCGACATGTTCCTGGTGACGGCCAGGGAGTACATGAACGAGACCGTGCTGGACCCGGCGTCCACGCCGGAGTTCGAGGTGGTGTGCCCCGAGGAGGCCACTCCGGAGCAGGTGGAGGCGTGGGAGGTTGCGCGGGAGGAGGCGTGCAGGCTGACGTGGCGCCCCTACATGCACTACCTGGGCCTGCCGCACCTGCTGAGCCGGCTGAAGCGACTGCCGACGCTGATCGTGTGGGGTCGCGAGGACCCGATCATTCCGCTGAGCGCGGGCGAGGTGTACAACCGGTCGATTCCGGGCTCGCGGCTGGAGGTGATCGACGGGTGCGGCCACAACCCCGAGATCGAGAAGACCGACGAGTTCGTGGGGATCGTGCAGGGGTTCCTGTCGGAGTAGGGGTAGGGACGCACCCCCATCCTGACCTTCCCCCTGCGAGGGGGAAGGGACTTTGGGACCTACTCGGAACCCAGGAAATTCTCGAGTGGCACGGCGGGGGACTTGATTTCCAGGATGACGGAGTCCTCGAGCGCGTCGACACTGTGGGGAACGCCGACAGGGTGGGTGCAGGCGTCGCCCGCCGTGAGGATGCTCTCAGCGCCGTCGATCACGCCGCGCACGCGCCCGCTGACGACGTAGCAGAGCGACTCGTGGTCGTGCGCGTGCTCGGGCGACCCTGAACCCTTGGGGTAGCGTATCTCGAGCATCACCATGCGCTCGACGGACATGAGCGCCTTCATGGTGACGCTGCCACGGAAGGGCTTGCCCTGCACGGTGGTCGCCGCGATGGAGTCGATTTCCGAGTTGATGGCGGTGTACACGGCTGTTCCCTCCAATCGGGCGGGTTGGAAACCCGCCCCTACCGATGGCTCTTCCGCACGGGCGGTGGCGCGCCAATGCCTTACGCGAAGGCGCGGCGATGTGAAAAATCCTTCTCCTCGCTGGTGATGATCTCGAGCAGCGCGGCCTCGCCGTTTTCGGTCGCCTCGCGGGCGCGGAGGATGGCGGGACCGACCTCGGAGGGGTCGGTGACGCGCTCGGCCCAGCCGCCCATGCTGCGCGCCATGCCGGCGTAGTCGCCGCCCAGGTCGCGGGTGCCGTAGAGGCTGTGGGAGGCGGCCATGGCGGCCGTCTCGATTGCCATGGTGGAGTTGTTGAATACGACGGTGAGGATGGGGATGTTGGAGCGCACGGCCGTCTCGAAATCCAGGCCTGTCATGCCGAAGGCGGCGTCGCCCATGAAGTTGACGACGAACTTGTCGGGGTGGGCGAGCTTGGCGCCGATGTTGAGGCCGAGGCCGGTGCCCAGGCCGTGGGACTTGCCCCAGCCGAGGTAGGTGCGCGGCCCTCCGGCGCGGTAGAAAGGCATGAGTTGGTCGCGGGGGCTGCCGGAGTCGTGGGTGACTATGGCGTCGTCGGAGTCGACGAGGTTCATGAACTCCCAGATGGCGCGGTAGGGCGTGATCGGCGTCTCGTCCGAGGTGAGCTTGGGCGTCCACTCCGCCAGCCACTCGGCCCTGGCGCTGGCGATCTCCTCGGCCACGGCGCCCGCGGGCCGGCGCGGGGCGTCGCCCAGGAGATCGCGGCAGCAGTCGATCACCTGGCCCAGGACGAGCCGGGCGTCGCCGAGCAGCGGGTGTTCGGCGTGGTAGTCCTTGCCGAGGTCGACGGGGTCGTTGGTGGCGTGGATGAGGGTCTTTCCGGGCGGGATGGGCGTGGTCATGCCGTGCCTGGTGAAGCTGGTGCCGACGCCGAACACGACGTCGGCGGCGCTGAGGAAGCGGAAGACCGGGCCGCTCATCACGCCGGAGCCGCTTCCCAGGGCCAGCGGATGCTTTTCCGGGAAGGCGCTCTTGCCGGCCATGGTGGTCATCACTGGGACTTGGACCAGTTCGGCGAGCTCCACAAGCTCCGGCGTGGCTTCAGCGTACAGGACGCCCTGTCCGGCGTGGATGACGGGACTCCGGGCGTCCAGCAGGGCGCGGGCGGCGCGCTCGACGTCGCGGTCGTCCGCAGCGGAGCGCGCGGCGGGCATGGAGCGGTAGCCGTCCAGCACGGAGGGGTCGACCTCGGCGGTGGCGATGTCGGCGGGAATCTCCAGCATGGCGGGACCGGGGCGGCCCATGCGCATCGCGGCGAGGGAGCGGCGCATGGCGTCGACGACGCGGCCGGGGGAGTTGAGCAGCTCGACGCGCTTGGTGACGGACTCGTAGCTGCGCAGCGAGCTGAACAGCGGGAAGACACCGTCGCGCTGCGTGGGATGGCCGAGCGGCAGCAGCAGCATGGGCACGGCGTCGGAGAAGGCGGTGGCCACGCCGGCGTAGGCGTTCTCGGCGCCGGGGCCGTACTGCATGGCGAACACGCCGGGCGGACTGCCGTTGGTGGCGCGGGCGTAGCCGTCGGCGATGCCGACGCCCACGCGCTCCTGGCGGCAGATGATGGGGCGGATGCCGGCCTCGGCGGCGGCCTCGATCACGGGCGTGGTGGGGAAGGCGCTGAGGTATTCCACGCCTTCCATCTTCAGTATCTGCGCTATCGCGTCTATGGTGCGCATGGAAATGCCTCCTCGCCGTAGTGGTCTGGAGCGCAGTTTAGCACTTTTGCGGTTCAGGCGGCGCGGCGGAGTGAGATGGCGCGGTACGTGGCCTGGCTTTCGGCGACGCGGGAGGGTGCGCGCGGGGCGGTCATCCGCTCGTAGAGCAGCATCAGCCCCTGCTGGCGGCGCGCGCCGCGCACGGATCGCCTACCCCATTCGGGCAGCATTCGCGCGGCCTCGCGGGTGATTTCGTTCTCGCTCAGCTTGGGATGGGCGGCGTAGATCTCGAGATACGCCACCTGTCGCTCTCGCAACCTGGCGATGCCGGCGATGGCGTGGAGGGACGGCAGGGCGACGTTGACGACCATGTCGCGGGCGCGGGATTCTCCCACGTAAGGGGGCGCGGCGAGACGCCGGGCGAGCAGCGCGGCTCCCCCGGCGTCTGCGTCGGCCTGGAGGCCGCGGGCCAGCCCGGAGTCGAGGTACCGGTCGAGGATGCGAGCCGCGCCCAGGATGCGCCTTACGGGGTGGTTCGTCGGACGCACGCGGAAGTGGGTCCAGTCTGTGGGGGACATCGGGCGCGCCCGCGGGAGGAGTGCGCGTGCCCTCTTCACCAACTCGCGGTGATCGGGTGCCAGCCTGGGCAGCAGCCCGGACGCGCCTACAAGCGTCGCCTCCAGCGCGAGCGGCCGGCTGGACGTCGGCTCGCTCCGCAGCCGGGCCAGCGCGGCGAACGGCACACGGGAGGCGAGCGTTCGGAATGGTCGCCGGTTGGCGGAGTAGCCGAGCGACTCCATCAGGGCGGCGTACAGCACCTGGTCGGGGTCGCCGGTCTCGAGCTGCAGACCGAACGCGGCGCTGCGGAGCAGGAAGCGCTCGTCGCCCGCCGCGTCCAGCAGCCGCGAGAGGTCGTCGGGCGTTTCCGCATCGCTCAGCTGCGGCAGTGGCGGGGGCGTGTCGCTGGAGGTCTCCAGGGATTCGGCCTGAGTTGCCAGGCCCACCACGGGGATGGGGAGTCCGGACCGGCTGAGCGTTTCGGACCCCTGCTTCGGGCGCAGAACGACGTGCAGGATCACGCCGTTGTAGTTGGGATCGGAGTGGTGGCTGTGGCCGTACCAGTCCGGGGCGCGGAGGTGCAGCTCGACGTCGCCCACCACGCGTCTGCCGTCGTCGCAGCGCAGGATGGCGTCGCGGAAGTCGGGGCCGGCGCGGGCGCTGCGTCTGCCGGGGTAGAGCACGCGGAAGCGCCGCCCGTTCTGCGCGACGAGCGGCTCCGGTAGGCTGGCGGTGCGCTGCCACAGGTCGGCGAGTGCGCTTTCGGAGTTTTTCCAGCGCGGCTCACGCTCGCGGACTACGGGACCGCGGCGGCGGTAGGCTGGCAGGTACTTGTAAGAAGCGAACTCGGTCATGGGACGGTCGTGTGCTGAGGCGGCGACGCGGCCCCGGCCTGGCGTGTAGTGTAGCACAGCGAGAGGCACCGCCCCCCCGGGTTCCCGCTTTCGCGGGAACGACGGAAGAGCCGCGTAGCGGCGCACTTGCGGCAGGTGGGCGGTTGCGATATTCTGCGGACGGCGCGCAAGCGCGCCGATCCCATACCACGGAGGCCCCTCATGGTTAGCTGGATGGAAGACCCCAAGATTGTGGTTCCCCGCTCGAAGGACGTGTACAGCCAACGCGCGCTCGATCTCCACTTCTCCTCGCTGGTGGTGGACACGCACGCCGACACGATAAGCCGATACGTGGACGACGGCGAGGACCTGGCGAGCGAGACCGGAAGGGGGCACCTGGACCTGCCGCGCATTCGCGACGGCAACCTGGGGGTGCAGTGGTGGTCCTGCTTCGTGGCGGCGAGCCACGTGCCGCAGATGAACACCATCGACCGCTGCCTGGAGTTGCTGGACGGCCTGAAGCGGCTGAGCGCGGAGAACCCGGACGACATCGAGATAGCGCTGACCGCCGCAGACTGCCGCCGCATAGTGGCGGAGGGCAAGCACGCGGCGGTGCCGTGCATCGAGGGTGGGCACTGCATCAACGAGAGCCTGGCGGTGCTTCGCACCTACTGGGAGCTGGGGATGCGGTACATCACGCTGACCCACTTCAACACCAACACCTGGGCGGACGCGTCCACCGACGCCGCGCGCAACAACGGGCTGAGCCTGTTCGGGCAGGACGTGATACGAGAGATGAACCGGCTGGGCATGGTGGTGGACATCTCGCACGTGTCGGACAAGACGTTCTGGGACTCCATCGAGGTGGCGACCAAGCCGATCATGGCGTCCCACTCCTCGGCGTGGGCGCTGGCGCAGCACCCGCGCAACATGAAGGACGACATGCTCAGGGCCGTGGCGACGAACGGCGGCGTGGTGAACGTGAACTTCGCGGCGAGCTTCGTGTCGGAGCGGCACAGGCTGGAATCGGAGCAGAACAGCGAAGAAATGTGGCAGGAGATCGAAGAAGTAGAGAAATTCGCGCGACGCTCAGCGGTCGCCCACTACTCGGGCACGCCGGAGTACGTGCGGCAGCAGACGGCGGAGATCCGGCAGCGGCGCAGGCGCATGTCGCGCGAGATCGAGCTGCCCACGCTGTCGGATGTGGTGGACCACATCGACCACATCGCGAAGGTCGCGGGCGTGGACCACGTGGGGCTGGGGTCGGACTACGACGGGATTGGCGGCGGGCCGATAGGGCTGGAGGACTGCTCGAAGTTCCCGGGCATCACCGAGGAGCTTCTCAACAGGGAGTACTCGGCGGCCGACATCAAGAAGATTCTGGGCGAGAACACCATGCGCGTCATGGAGGCGAACATAGGCGAGTAGCCTTTGGAGCCTGTTCGGAAACACGGAAGGCACCCCCATCCTAACCTTCCCCCTGCGAGGGGGAAGGGACTCTGGAGCGATACTGCCAATGAAGTACGAAGCGCTGAGACTGGAACGAGAGGAGCACGCGGCGGTTCTGACATTGTGTCGCCCAGACGTGATGAACGCCCTGGACCGGCGGCTGACGTCGGAGCTACACGGGGCGCTGGTCGAGGTGGGCAACATGTTCCCGGAGGTGCGGGCGCTCGTCCTGACGGGCGAGGGCCGGGGATTCTGCTCGGGGGCCGATCTCGCCGAGATGGGCATATCGCTCTCCGAGGGCGGACCGCCACGCCCGCAGGTGGACCGCTCGCTTCGCATCCAGGGTCTGGCGGCGCGTATCCGGGGCATTCCGCAGCCGGTGATCGCGGCGGTGAACGGGGCCGCCGTGGGAGCGGGGCTGTCGCTGGCGCTGGCGTCGGACATTCGCATAGCCTCGGAGTCCGCGCGGTTCTCCTGCATCTTCGTCAGGCGCTCGCTGGTGCCGGACACGGCGGCGTCGTACACGCTGGCGGCGCTGGCGGGACAGGGGGTGGCGAACGAGATGGCGCTGACCGGGCGAATCTACGACGCCGCGTGGGCGCTGGGCGCGGGGCTGGTGAGCAGGGTGGTCGCGCCGGAGGAGCTGATGGACGAGGCGCGAGGGATCGCGCGCGACGTGGCGGCGAACCCGCCGCTGGCGGTGCGGGAGACCAAGCGGCTGATGTGGCGGCACAGCCCGAGCTGGGAGGAGGTGGTGGCGCTGGAGGACGAGGCCGCGGCGCCGCTGTCGGGCACCGAGGACCAGCGCGAGTCGGTGCGGGCGTTCCTGGAGAGCCGGGAGCCGGTCTTCAGGGGGCGGTAGGGGCGGTCCGCGAACGGGACTGCACCCCCATCCTAACCTTCCCCCTGCGAGGGGGAAGGGACTTTTGGAAACGGCCTTACTCCGTGGCTTTGCGCAGCGCCGGAATGACCTCGCCGACCAGCTCCTCGACGTGGCGCTGCCTGTCCTCGGGTGGGCAGGACACGCTGAACACGATGTCGCGGGCGCCGGCGTCCACGTACTCCTTCAGCCGGTCGACGCAGGCATCGACAGAGCCGAAGACGCAGTAGCGGCGCACGACGTTCATGAAGCTGCCCTGAGATGAGTATCTGCCGCCGAGCGCGGCCGCGGCGGCGCGCGCGGCGTCCTCTTCGTCCGGGTAGATGGAGATGAAGGAGTAGAAGGCCCAGTCGAAGCCGGATATGTCCCTGCCGGCGTCCGATGCGAGCTCGCCGATCTTGGCCACGCTGTCGCGGTAGAGCTCCGGGCTGTAGAAGTAGGGATACCAGCCGTCGCCCAGGAGGGCGGCGCGGCGCATCGCGGCGTCGCGGCGGCCTGCGACCCAGAT
>DAOUJZ010000082.1:0-25407 GCA_034421955.1 Dehalococcoidia bacterium
GGTCGGTATCGCCATGACGCCGTCCATCACACGCATTACAACCGAGTCGACCTTGCGGAAGTACCCGGATATGGCGCCTATCACCGCGCCAGTCGTCATGGCGATGAGAGCCACAGAGAACCCAACCAGCAGCGAAATGCGGCCGCCGTAGAGCGACCTGGTGTAGACGTCGCGGCCGAAACCATCGGCGCCGAACCAGTGCTGGGCCGACGGGCCCGTCAGGCGGCTGCTCATACTGATGTCGGTCGGATCGACGCTGGAAAGCAGCGGCGCGCCCAGGCTGATGACTACAAGTATAAGAATGACCAGTATGCCGGCCGCCATGCTGGGCTGGCGACGCGCCAGGCGCACGGCGGCCCGAGTCCAGCCGCCCGAACTTGGTATGGGAGCCGGGCCCGCGAGCCCAACAGTGTCGCCAGTCGTGCGGGCCATCAGTATCTGATCCTCGGATCCAGGTAGGCGTAGATGATATCAACGCCCAAGTTGATAAACACGTACATGGTCGCCAACACGATTATCAAGCCCTGAATGACGGGGTAGTCGCGCGCCACGATCGCGTCCACCGCCAGCCTTCCCATGCCGGGAATCGCGAACACGCTCTCGGTCACCACCGCCCCGGACAGTAGTGCGGCCACGCCAAGACCAATCACAGTGATGATGGGCAGCGAGGCGTTTCTGAGTGCGTGCCGTATGAGCACCAGTTTCTCGGTGATTCCCTTGGCCCTGGCCGTTCGCACGTAGTCCTCTTTCAGGATCTCCAACATGCTCGCACGGGTCATGCGGGCGATGAGCGCTACCAGCACCATGCCCAGGGTAACTGTTGGAAGAATGAGATGCCTCGCGTAGTCTGTAAGCCCTTCGCCAATGGGCGAGTAGCCGGCGACGGGTAGAAGCGGAAAGTCGAGACCGAACGACCAAAGTCCGAACACCCAGATAAGAATGAACCCTACCCAGAAGACGGGCATCGAAAAGCCCACTGCGGCGAACACCATCACAACCCTGTCCACCCACGAATTGGCCTTCCAGGCGGCAAGCACACCAATGGGCACCGCGATCAGCACGGCGACCACCTCAGTGATGAGCGCAAGGGACAAGGTAGGCTCGACTCGGCTGGCGATTAGGCTCAGAACCGGCTCATCAGACTTGCGTATCGAGTTTCCCAGGTCGCCGCGCAGCAGCTGAGTTATCCACGAGCCGAGTTGGACGGGCAGTGGCTTGTCCAGGCCGAGCCGGGTGCGGATGACCTCGACGTCTTCCTGCGAGGCCTCGTGCCCAGCCAGAACCGCCGCAGGATCGCCCGGCACTATTCGCAGCAGCGTGAACGTGAACAACGCCACCACTATCAGCACCGGAATCGTGGCCAGAAGCCTACGAAGTATGTACGCCTTCAATATCTGCTTTCCTGCTGACTGGCGTGCGAGGGCGGCATGGCGTCCGGTCGACTCTCGACGAGACTAGATTCCACCGCCGGACCGACGCTGCGGCCTCCGTGAGAAAAAGGGGCGCGTCAAGCGCCCCTGACTTATACTGGATCGGCGCCTACTGGCCGCGTCTCGACGGGTCTTCCCAGTAGAGTCCCACCGCGTAGAACCCGCCCACGGGCGAGGCGATCAGGCCGTCCAGGTCTTTGTTCATGGCCCGCAACTGGAAGAAGTTGCCGAGATGTACGTAGGGCACCTCTTCGAAGAACACCCTCTGCATGTCGTCGGCAATATTCTTCAACTCGTTCAGGTCGGACTCTCGCGAGAATTTCGACCTCAACTCCTCCATCGCGTCACTGTTGTAGTATCCCAAGCCATTCTGTCTGAGAGCGCCGTTGGCCAGCGGGAGGAACGCCCAACTGCTCATCCACGTGGGCGCGATGTCCCACTCGTCGACGGCGGTGGAATCGCTCGGAGCGAGGATAAGCTGAACTTCGGTCGCCCAGTCAACCACGCGGTAGTCAACGTTGATTCCGGCGCGCTTGAGCTGCTCGTTCAGCACGATCGAAATCGGGTGGATGGTGGGATAGTCCGCGGGATCGAGCAGAATTATCGGCTCGCCGTCGTATCCCGCCTCGTCGAGCAACTGCTTGGCTAGCTCCACGTTGTTGGTGCTGTACCTGTCGCCCGCCAAGTCCTCGTTGGCAAAGAACGTGCCGCACGACCATAGCGAGGCGCAGGTCGACCAGAGGTCGGGAGGGCCGTAGCCTTGCATGATTTCTTCGGCGTTGGTAAGCGCCTGCAACGCCCGGCGCATCAACAGACCATTGGGGGTGTGGTCGAAGGGAGGCGCCGCCTTATTGAAGAAGAAGATGGGCTGAGAGCCGGGCCTGCCAATGGCGACCTCGACCTTGTCGTTGTTGTTGAGCTCTTCGTAAAAGTCCAGCGACATGATGTCCAGGAAGTCCACGGTGCCCGTTACCAGCGCCGCGACCCTGGTCTGCTGGTCGGGCACCTCGAGCATCTCAAGTTCGTCGAGGTACGCTACCTTTCCTCCAGCCAGGAAACTGGGAGATTCATCGCGTGGCGTGTAGTCCTGGAACTTGTCCAGGACGATGCTATGCCCGAGGTTCCACTCGGCGAACTTGAACGGGCCGGAGCCGGTGTGGTCGCTTACCAGCTCCGAGGAAGGCGTCGCGGCGACGTCCGCCGGCATGATTACAGGATAAGAAGCGGTGGGAATGCCCAGCCCCTGCAAGAATATGCCGACCGGCTCCGAGAACTTGGCGGAGAGTTGATTGTCGTCGATCTTGGCGAGCTCCATCAGCGCGTCGTTGAAGAACGAACCGTAGGCTGACTTCTCACGCCACCGGTGCATCGAAGCTATAACATCGTCCGACGTTACCGGATCGCCATCGTGGAACAACTGGCCTTCCCTGAGCGTGAAGACGAACGTCGCGCCGCCGTCCTCCACAGACCAGTCCTCCAGCATCTGTGGCTGAAGCGCGCCCTCTTCGTCCCACGACACGAGGGTGTCGTACATGTTGTAGCCGTAAGTCAGCGTTACCGCGGCCGAGGTCACGTGGGGGTCCAGGGACCCGACGCTTCCCTGCGATATCCAGCGCAGGTTGCCGCCGAATCTCGCCAGGGCTTCCGGAACCGGAGTTGGCAGCGCCCTGGACGGCCTCTGCTGGATGCCCGCCACCGCCGGGGCAGGCTGAACGTCCAGCGGGATCGCGGTAGCTGCCGGCGCGGCGGGTGCGGCGGGCGCGGGCGCCTGCGGAGCCTGCTGGGCCATCTGTCCGGCCGCCGGCGCCGGAGCGGGCGCCTCAGGCTGGGCCGGCTGCTGTCGTTCGGCCGGCTCTGCCGACGCGCAGGCCGCGGCCAGCGCCATGACCACCGAAAGCGACAAAAGGGTCACAATTGCTTGGGCCAACTTCATCTGATTCCTCCCAACGTCACCAGTGTCTGGAAGCAGCTTAACTTGGAATTTGAAAGTGTCTTGAACGGCTCTTTGTATTGGGGCTGCGGCTGCGCGCCAGCCGTCTAACGCCCCAAAGCTACTACAAGCCTAAGTGATTGTCCAGAAATTCGGCCAGTCTGGAGCGTTAAGGCGCGGACGGCTTGGGCCGCGGCCATGCCTAGTCACCCGCGGCAGTCACGGCCGGCTCCGTCTTGAAGTTGGGCATTACGTCGCGAGCGAACCGGTCGAGCTGTTCCAGGATCACGCTCTGTGGCGTGCCGATGACGTTCCCCATGTTCACCTCTTCCAGGCCGGGATACATCTCCTGGATACGCAGCAGCTTTTCGGCGACAAGGTCCGGCGGACCGCACAGCCACGAGCCGGACTCCACCGCCTGCTCGAGCGTCGGGAGACCGGCGAACGGCGCTCTCGCGGGGTCGCCAAGCGCGCTCAGCTGTTCGTCGGACAGCCCGCGGACGAAGCCGAGCGGCGCGAACATCTTCATGTTCTCCTCGAAGTAAGTCCTGGCCTCGTCGATAGCCTTGGCCTCGGTCTCGGCGATGTGGAAGGACACACCCATGATCAGGTCGCCGCCAAGCTCCGTCTCCTTGCCGTGCTCGGCCAGCGTGTCCCGCCATGCGTGCACTACCTGCTGGGCCGCCCCACCGGGCGCCGCTCCGCCACCGATTATGCCCTTGATTCCGTGCTTTGCCATGAAGTTGAGCCCGCGCGGGCTCGCGCTCACTATGGGCTGCCAGCATTCCACCGGCAGGTTCAGCGGGCGGGGCACCAGCGTGATCTCCTTCAGGTCGTAGCCCCGGTAGGGCACGTCGGGCGGTATCTGATAGTGCTTCCCGTGGTGCGAGAATGACTCATTGTTGAACGCCTTGAATATGACATCCACCTGCTCCTCGAACAGCTCGCGGTTGGCGTCGGCGTCCAGCATCGGAGCGCCGAACACCTCGACCTCGCGAGTGTGGTAGCCGCGCCCGACGCCGAAGATGACACGCCCGCCCGTCAGTACGTCGGCGGTCGCGTAGTCCTCGGCCATTCGGAGTGGGTGCCACATAGGAGCGATATTGAATCCGCAACCGAACTTGAGGTTCTCGGTGAGATGGGCTAGGTGAACGGCCAGCATCAGGATGTTGGGTATGCACTCGTACCCCTCCCGCTGGAAGTGGTGCTCGGCGAACCACAGCGTGCTGTACCCCGTGCGGTCCATCAGCTCCGCCATTGCCTCAGACTTGTCGAACACCGTGGCCAGGTGCTCATCTGAGAGCCAGCGGTCATTGACCGGCGTTCCCGTCCAGCCCATATCTTCGAGGTCCACGTGCCCAGCAAACAGAGTCCCAAATCTCTTTATCATGTCGTTTCCCCCCGGCTTCACTAGTCCAACATCATACTGCCACCATTGTAGAGCGGCGCGGCGGTGTGTCAACCTGAGTCGATTATAGACCGCCGGCCCCTGTATAATCGCATGAGCCTCAATGCCGAAAGGAGCTTCTACATGCCAATCCAATCTGGGTATCTCTTCACCGCGAGCATGGACGTACAGCCGGACAAGGAAGGCGTCTTCAACGAGGTGTATGACACCGAGCACGTACCGCTGCTGCAACAGGTGCCGGGCGTCATTTCCATCGCGCGGCTGAAGACCGAGGATCTGACGATGATACTCGGCGGCGAGCGGCGCACCATCGTCGTCGAAGGAGAGCCGCGCTACAGCGCCGTCTACGAGATCGAGTCGCCCGAGGTGCTGACCAGCGACGCCTGGGCGGCCGCCGTAGACAGTGGCCGCTGGCCGGATGAGGTGAGGCCGTACACCACCAACCGCCGCCACGTCTTGCGCCGGTTGCTACGTTCGTGAGCCTCCACCGCGGCACTTCTCCCAACGGTGGCCCGACCGGCACATGCTAGGAGTCTTGCGGGCGCGCCGCTCCAACTACAAGTGGTGGGCGTTCGCCACCGTCGCACTCGGCACCTTCGTGTCCGTGCTGGACCAGTCCAGCCTGTCCCTGGCGCTGCCCCTGATCGCCGACGACCTGAACGCCTCCATACCGGCCGTACAGTGGGTGACGCTCGCCTATATGCTGGCGACCAGTTCGCTTCTGTTGCCCGTGGGCCGAATGTCGGACATCCTGGGACGCAAGCTCGTGTACTCCGCCGGCTTCGTAATATTCGTCGCCGCGGCCTTGCTGGCTGGCACGTCCAACGCGTTGGGCTTTATCATCGCCTTCAAGGCGCTTCAGGGAGTTGGCGCTGCGATGATCCAGGCCAACGGCATGGCCATCGTCACGACCACATTCCCCGCGAGCGAGCGCGGCAAGGCGATCGGTTCCCTGATGACCACGGTCGGTTTGGGCGCCATTGCCGGGCCAATCGTCAGCGGAGCGGTCGTGGGCGTCTTCGGTTGGCGCGCCGCGTTCTTCCTTGGCGTTCCAATCGGCTTGCTCTCGTTGGTCGCGGCAATAGCCGTGCTCGACGCTGGGGCACATGTCAGCAGGGAAGGAGACGGCAAGGGCGGATTCGATTGGCTCGGGGCAGGGCTGTCGGCCGCCGCGCTCTCCGTATTCCTGCTGGTAGTGACCAACGCCCACGTGCTCGGTTGGACTTCGCCTCTGGCGGTCAGCGCTCTGGGCCTTGTGGTCGTGATGGTGGGCGTGTTCGTGTGGTGGGAGTCCCGCGCGCCCCAGCCCATGCTCGCGCTCGAGCTGTTTCGGCGCAGGCTGTTCACATTCGGCAGCCTTGCGAGTTTCCTGACGTTCATGTCGGGGAGCTCTGTGTTCTTTCTAATGCCGTTCTATCTGCAAGGAGTGCGCGGGCTGACGCCTTGGGAGACGGGGCTGCTGCTGAGCCCGACGGCTGTCTGCTTCGCCGCCGCCGGTCCGTTTGCGGGCCGGCTTTCAGACAGGTACGGATGGCGCTGGTTCATCGTGGGCAGCCTCGTCGTCATCAGCATAGCCATGCTGGGTCTCGCCACTATCAGCGACAACCCACCTCTCTGGAGGGTCCTCGGCGCGCTGTTCCTCCAGAGCCTGGGAATGGGCTTCTTCTTCTCGCCGAACTCCAGCGCGGTCCTGAGCACTGTCGAGCGCTCCAGATACGGTGTCGCAACCGCGTTCATGACGCTGATGCGCACGGGTGCTGGCGTCATCGGCATAGCCCTGGTCACCACGGTAGTTACGGCCGTGATGGGTTCGATGGGGTTTGAGCCAAGCTTGGACGCCATAGCATCGACGGGGGGAGTTGACGACGGCGTAAAAGGAGCATTCACGCAAGGACTCCGAATGGCTTTCCTCGTGATGCTCGGCCTGAACCTGCTGGCCCTCGCGCTGTCGATCATGCCGGGCAAACCCGCCGCTTCGCCAGCGAGCGCCGCGCAAGTTGGCGAGCAGGCGCCCGCGCGTTAGGATGTACACGTGTTGAAACTGCCGGTTGCAATAGGCCCAATCGACAAGATAGCGGGAAGCACGAACTACAAGTGGTGGGCCTACTTCTCCATCGCCATCGGCCTGTTCCTCACCGTGCTCGATCAGTCTGGTGTCAACATAGCCCTGCCCAGGATCGCGGAGGAGTTAGACGCCGACATTCCCACCGTGCAGTGGATCAGCCTGAGCTACGTGCTGAGCACTAGCGCGACCCTCATGCCACTGGGCCGGCTGTCCGACATGCTGGGCCGGAAGCTGGTGTACGTCACCGGGTTCTTTGTGTTTGTTGGCGCCGCGGCCATGGCAGGCTCGGCCGACACCTTCATGGTCATCATTCTCGCCAAGGTGATCCAGGGAGTCGGCTCTGCCGCAATCCAGGCGAACGGCATGGCGATGATCACGCAGGTCTTCCCGGAGCAGGAACGGGGACGCGCGCTGGGACTGTACATGACCATAATCGGCACCGGCGCAATCACCGGCCCCGTTGTAGGCGGCCTGCTCGTGACCCAACTGGGCTGGCGCTACGTCTTCTTCGCGAGTGTGCCCATAGGCATAATCGCCATAACCGCGGCGCTGGCGGTACTCCGCGGAGGGGGCGCGGGCGGCCCCGATGGCGCGCGCCAGCGCTTCGACTGGGCCGGAGCGGCTCTCTCCTCCGCCGCGCTCGTCAGCTTCCTGCTGGGCATAACCAACGCCCACGAGATGGGCTGGCTTTCTCCGCCCATTCTCCTGGCCATGGGTCTCGCGCTGTCGCTTGTGTCGGCGTTCATCTGGTGGGAGAGGCGAATCGACCACCCGATGCTCGACCTGGGCTTCTTCCGGGTGAGGGCGTTTTCCTTCGGAGTGGCGGCCAGGTTTCTCAGCTTCCTCGGCGGCACGGCGGTCTTCTTCCTCATGCCCTTCTACATCATCCAGGGGCTGGGCTACCAGGCCAGCACCGCGGCCCTGTTCATGTTGCCAGGCTCCGCCTCCATGGCCCTCATGGCGCCGATCGTGGGCCGTGTTTCCGAGAAGCTCGGCACCCGCTGGCTTTCCGTGGGCGCGATGGCCTGCTCAACGGCTGGAATGTTCCTCTTCTCGCAACTCAGCACCGACTCATCTCCTCTGCACATCATGGCGGGCATGGTGCTGACCGGCACGGGCATGGGTGCGTTCTCGTCAACCAACACCAGCGCCGTCATGGGGTCACTGAACCGCGGGTCTTACGGGATAGCGTCGGCGTTCCTGAACCTCGTCAGGACCTTCGCGAACTTGACCGGCGTAGCCGTCGGCGCGGCCATCACGGCTTTCACCATGGCCTCGCTCGGCTTCGAACCGAGCCTCGCGGACTTGGGCCTGTCAGCGGACCCAGAGGGCGCGAGGTCCGCGTTCGTGCTGGGACTGAACCGCGCGTTTCTGCTCTCTACGGCGCTGATGCTGTCGGCGCTGGTCTGCGCCGCGCTGCGGGGAGAGCCAGTGGCGTACGAACAGGCCGCTAACGGCGAGGACGAGCGGTCGAAGGCCG
The DNA here is from genome assembly GCA_034421955.1 of Dehalococcoidia bacterium. Taxonomy (GTDB): domain Bacteria; phylum Chloroflexota; class Dehalococcoidia; order Lucifugimonadales; family CATOSD01; genus CATOSD01. The sequence goes on from DAOUJZ010000082.1 coordinate 8,314, forward strand.
TGTCGGGACGGACGAGCTAGCCGCTCAGCCCGCTCTTTGCGCGCAAGTAGAGGCGGATTAGCTCGTCCGCCTGGCGATTGTCGCGTTCCGGAAAGGTCACGGGCACGTCGTCCCCGTTCGTCAGACGGAAGAACACCGTCGTATTGGGCGGCACACGAATCAGGCTCTTAAGGACGAGGTAGAGGCCCAGAAGCAGGCCCACCATGCCGACCACGAATAGCAACAGCTCCACGGTCTCGAAGATGCCACCAAGCTCTCGCAGGAACCCGCTCCCCAGCGCGCCGGCAGCCGTGATTGCCGCTCCTCCCGCGAGCAACTTCAGGCCCTGCACCATTCGGCTTTCCTCGCCGCCGTTACGCTTCTCGTGCTTGACGATGTCCGAAAGATCGACCAGCCTGTCAGGCCCGTCACTGGTCTTGGCCTTGACGCGCGCCAGCAGCCGGCGGTTGGTAAGTATGCCGCTGCCGCCCTCGAACACGATCTGCTCGCCCGGAAGAAATTCCACGTTTGCGGATGAGAACATGGGTCTGTCACCATTGGCAAGGGTTAGTGGAAGTTTACAGCAGTGGGCCAAATGCGGAAAGGGCGCACACGGCTGAACGCAGTCCACACTCTTTGCTTTAGTCACGCTAAGATAGACCATCGAACAACCGGGGCGAGGGCACCGCAATAGCCTCCCAGACTATGGCGGGGCAGTTAATGAGATGAGGTTTGCCTCCGTTTATGCGCCGATGATATTATGTATCTGAAATGTGTGGATGGCCAACCAGTAGCTGAACCTCCGGCGAATAGGCGATCTGCGCTGGTTTACGCCGCGATGATATATGGTATCGTATGGCGTGGCAGGCTCGTAGCTCAACAACTTAGCACACAGGCGGTGAAGCATGATGATGACACAGGGCGTAAGGCCCGACCTCTTGGCAGCGCTCGAGGACCGAGGCCATCGACTGACTTCTCCACGGCGCAGGGTGATCGACCACTTGAGTGATAAGCTCGAGGGGTTCAGCGCGGAACAGGTTCACGAAGAGCTGCCGGAGGTGGGGCGGGCGACCATCTACAGGACGATCAAACTGCTCGTCGAAGCGGGCGTGGTCTGCAAACTCGCCCTCCCCAACGGCTCGCCGAAGTACAGCCTGGCGAGATTCGAGCATCACCACCACACCGTCTGCATCAGGTGCGGAATCGTGGGCGAATTCAGGGCCGCCACAATCGAGCGGATTGTCCGCGCCCTCGGAAGCGATATTCCCGGAGATATTCTCGGCCACCGTATCGAATTCTACATCTGCTGCGAAAGGTGCCTGGAACGCGAAGACGACTGATTCGGCAACTCCGGACGTCCATGCGGGCCATCCGGGCCGAACCTTCACCGCTGGCCGGCACGTTGGGGAGACGGCGTCGCGGCTGGTGGACACCGGGCCACCAGTCACAAAAGGGAGGCTGAGAATGCACGACTCGTCGGGGCAGACGCCAGGTATTGTGGCGAGCTCCGTGTCTGTGGAGATAGGCGGCTTCAAGGCCCTAACGGGCGTGGACTTCGAGGTGGAGGCGGGCACGCTGATGGGCGTGCTCGGACCGAATGGCGCGGGCAAGAGTACGCTGTTCGGGGCCCTGGCCGGCACCGTACCTATCACCGGCGGCAGCGTGACCCTGCTGGGAGACGGCGCGCGCAAGGGAGCGCTGGCCTACGTCCCCCAGCGTGACAGCGTAAACTGGCGCTTTCCGGCGACTGCATTCGACGTTGTGATGATGGGCCGCTGCCTCAACGCCGGCTTGCTGCACGCACTTGGCAGGGAAGACCGGGAGAAGTCCAGAGAATGCCTGGAGCGCGTCGGCCTCTGGGACAGGCGCGACGCTCTCATGGTGGAGCTGTCGGGCGGGCAGCGCCAGAGAGTGTTCGTGGCTCGCGCCCTCGCTCAGGAGGCGGTCATCCTGTTGCTGGACGAAGCGTTCAGCGGTGTTGACGTAGGCGCTCAAGAAGGACTGGTCAGAGTACTCCAGTCTCTCCGTGACGAGGGCAAGATAGTGCTCCTCGCTACTCATGACCTCTCTAACCTTGCGCGTAGGTTCGACCAGGTGCTCTGCCTCAACCGGCACGTCTGTGCCTGTGGTCCACCCGACGAAGTGTTCACTTCCGAAGTGCTGGAAGAACTCTATGGCTCCCACGGCGTAGAGTTCGCCAGAGACCCCGGCAAGGGGGCGGAGCCGATTTGACCGAGTTGCTGGTCGAGCCATTCACCTTTGGCTTCATGCAGCGGGCCCTCATAGTCTCCGTGCTCGTGGGCGTAATGTGCCCGGTGCTTGGGGCCTACGTGATCACCAGGGGCAGCGCGTTCATGGGCGACGCCTTGGCGCACTCGGTACTACCCGCGATGGCACTGGCGTTCCTACTGAAAATCAGCCCATTCATTGCGGCTGTGCCCGGCGGAATCGCAATCGCTCTGCTGATGGGATACCTCAGTCGCCGCACGCGCATCAGCGAGGACACCTCCATAGGCATAGTGTTCGCGGGCCTCTTCGCGTTGGGGCTGGTGATGCTGTCGAAGTTCTCAGTGGGCGTGAACATAGAAGACCTGCTGCTGGGACAGGTGCTCGGCGTTTCCGTCACAGACGTCTACGTGTCGCTCGGACTGTGCGCTCTCGTGCTGGTCGGCCTGTACGTCTACCACAACCCCCTCGCCTACACGTCGTTCGACCCGATAGGCGCCGAGGTGGTGGGCATCAAAACTTCCTTCGTGGAAGCGGTCCTTCTCACGATGCTGGCACTCGTCATTGTGGTCGGCATTCAGGCGGCGGGAATCGTCCTCGTCATGGCTATGCTCATCACACCCGCCGCGACGGCCTACCTTCTGGCCAGGCGTTTCGTTGGCGTGATGTCTGTAGGGGCCACCATTGGCGGCGCGTCCGCGATCACCGGGCTCTACCTGTCATTCCACTTTAACCTGCCTTCCGGTCCGGCCATGGCGCTGGTGGCCACCGGCGCCTTTGGAGTGGTGGCGGCCTGGAAGCGCCGCGCGATCTGACGGCTAAGCGGTTCCGCCGCGAGCCACTCTATCCAGGAAACCGCTGAGGTCCGGGGGCAGCTCGGACGAGAACTCCACGTACTCGCCGCTCTCCGGATGCCGAAAACCCAGGACCGCCGCGTGGAGGAACTGCCTTGCTATCGAGTGAGGCCCACGGCCGTACGTGCGGTCTCCCACCAACGGGCGCCCGAGCGAGGCAAAGTGCACCCTTATCTGGTGGGTGCGGCCGGTCACCAGCTTCACCTCCAGCAAGCTGCAACCGGGGTAGCACTCTATGACGCGATACCGCGAAATCGCCTCTCGCCCTCCTTCCACTACCGCCATCCTCTGCCTGTTGGCCGGATCTCTCGCGATAGGTGACTCGATCGCGGCGCGGCAGGGTTCGATTTGGCCTCGAACCAGCGCGAGGTACACTTTGTGGAAGGCCCTGCGTTTCAATTGGCCGGTAAGGTCCGCGTAGGCGCTTGCAGTTTTCGCTACGACCAGCAGACCAGAAGTGTCCTTGTCAAGCCGATGTACGATCCCGCGCCTCATGCCCGGGCCGTCCGGCAGTTCAGGCCAGCGTTCCAGCAGGGCGTTGAGCAAAGTGCCGTCGCGCTGCGCGGGCGTGGGATGGACTACCAGACCGGCCGGTTTGTCCACCACGATGATGCTCCCGTCCTCGTGTGCGACTCCGAAAGCTACCCGCTGCGGACGGTGGTCGGGGATAGACGATTCGGGCAACTCCGCGATGACTCGCTGCCCGAACCGGACGCGGGTAGAAGGCCTGGCGGGCGAACCGTCCAGCGTTACCCGCTTCTCCTCGATCAGCCTGCGCGCCCTAGAACGGGAGAGGCCCGGCACCTTGGACGCTACGTAGGCGTCAAGGCGTTCGCCGTCAAGCGCGGCGTCGAACTCGTGCTTCGCGCTCAAGGATGTTCGCCGCTCTGTGGCTCTCCGGCGGACTTCGCAGCGCGCCTCCTGGCCCCATCTCGCTCGGCCAGCAGGAGCACCGACACGAGGACGACCATGCCGACCACGATGCACGAGTCTGCGACGTTAAAGATGGGCCAGGGCCCCACGTCGATGAAGTCCACTACGGCGCCGGTCCTCAGCCGGTCGACCAGGTTGCCCAGCGCGCCTCCAAGCTGCAACCCGATTGCGGCTCTCAGCAGCGGCCTGTTCAGGGCGTGAGCGCGATAGAAGTAGACGAGGAATCCGATGGCGACTATGGACGCCAGTATGAGTGCCAGTGTCTGGTTGGGGAAGAGTCCAAACGCAGTTCCGGTGTTCGTGCCGTAAGTCAACCGGAAGAACCCGGTGGCCGGCCAAGACTCGCCAAGCTCAAAGTTGCTGCGTATGAAGAGCTTGGTAAGCTGGTCCAGCGCGAACGCCGCCGGAGCCAGCAGCAGCCAGGCATGGTCGGCGAGCCTGAACCCGCTGTTTCTGTCGGCCTTGAGCGCCTCTGAGGCTCGCTCTTCGGCTTCCGGTTCTACACTCATGTTCCGCCGCTCCGTTGGCATCCTTTCTGGAAGTCAGAGTATCACATGAACGCTGACACGGACACGGCTACAGCATCCCCGTGCGCAGCCAGCGCCCCCTGGCGTAGTAGGCGTAAAGCAACACGAGCCTGGACGTCATGCCTATGACGATCGCCCAGGGAACTCCGAATTCGCCGAGTGGCGTGAACATCGACAGCGCGAACATCAAGGGAATCTCAACCGCCCACATCGTGGCGATCGTTATCACCATCGGAGCCATGGTCGCGCCGGTGCCGTTCAGCGCCTGCGTGAAGACCTGGACTGTGCTCACCGACACGTACCCAACCGCGACGATGCTGACCCAGGTCGCGGCCTGGAAGACGAACTCCGGCTCGCTATTGAACAACTTTGCCACCGCATCCGGAAAGAGTAGGAACAGCACGACTACCAGCGACGACCCTGCCACCCCGTAGACCAACGCCCAGTTGATGGAGCTCTTCGCCCTATCCGGAAATCCTGCCCCCAGGTTCTGCCCGGCCAATGCGCCCGCCGCACGCCCCAGGCCGCGGCTGCCCTGGCTGACCACGTTCTCAGCGCGGCGAGTGAGCGCGAACGCGGCCAGCGCGGCGTCTCCAAACGTCGCCACCAGTCCCACCACCACCAGCTGGCCCAGTCCGCGCTGCATGTTCGTCACCGACGCCGGCGCCCCAATTCTGACCAGCTGCCAGATCAGCGGCAAGTCCAGATTGTAGTCTCGCACGCTGAGGGTGAGTCGCGACGTGCCCTTCAGCAGCGCGTAGAAATTCATCGCGCCGCCCAGGGTCACCGCCACCAGGTTCGCTACTGCCGCCCCCGTAAGCCCCAGCGACGGGAACCACCATACGCCGAAGATTAGCAGCGGGCTGAGCGCCAGGTGGGTCACCCTGACCACAAGAGCGGCCTTGAGCGGCGTCATGCTGTCGCCGGACGCCTGGAGCGCGCTGCCGCACAACCGTTGGTATCCCATCACCGCCATGACCACGAACTGGACGCGCATGTAGCCGGCGGCCTGGGACACCACAGCCTCGCTCAGCCCCAGGATACGGAGTAGGGGTTCGGTGAGGAAGATGCCGGCGAGCACCGCCAACAGGGCAAAGAAGCTCGCCAGGGTAAGGGACTGCGCCAGCACGTGGTTCGCGTAGGAGATGTTGCGAGTGCCTACCGCCCGCGCGATCATCGACCTCATACCGGTGTCCAGCCCCATCCGGGACGTCATTACCAGCATGATGTACGTTTGGGCAACGCCCATGCCGGCAATGGCCTGGAAACCGAGCCGTCCGGCCCATATCAGGTCGGCGATCTGGTCGATGACGCCGAGCTTGCCCTCCGCGATCTGGGGCCAGCTCAGAAACCACAGGTTGCCGGGGATGCTTCCCTTCGTGAGGTCCCGCGTCGCGTATGCGGACCGCCTGCGAGTTCGGCGGACGCCAGCCTGGGAAGGTGCGCCCGTCCGCCCGGTCGTGGCCTGCGCCCTCCGCTTGCCGGAAAGTTCGGCGTCGTCATCCGCCATAAGCTTGGACCTCCGGGCCGCACGGGCGAGCAGGCGGCCACGCGCAAGCATAAGCGAAAGCGAAACAGAGCGTCAAACCAGGAGCCCCGTTCCGTTATCTGGTTTCGCACTTGCGCCATGCGTGACTTACCTGATATGCTACTTACATGTAATGCACTCGGTGTTCTTAGGAGAAAGACATGAGCGAAAGAAACAGGCACGAGATCAGGAACGAGGCCGGAGCAGGCGAGCCGTCCAGCGACACCAGGCAGGAAGAAGACCTGAAGGGCAAGGGCAAGAAGCTTCTCGATGACCTGGACGACGTGGTCGATGAGGTAAACAAGGTCGTCCGGGAGGCCGTGGGGAGAGGCTCGGAGGCGGTGGGTGCACTGGGAGAGAACGTCAAGCACACCTGGCATGAGACCGTACGCGGCGAGCGCCCCGCCAGAACGAGCGTGGTGATGGTGCGCGTCGACACCGACAGTTTGCAGCGCCTGGATGAGCTGATCGAAGCCGGCCTCTGTTCGAGCCGGTCAGAAGCGGCACATTTCTTGATCACCGCGGGAATCGACGCCAAGCGAGGCACTTTCGACAAAATCAGCCTGAAGATCGAAGAGATCCGCAAGGCGAAGCGCGAGCTTCGAGAGCTACTGAGCGAGGATGTGGACGATCTACCTGGCGGGCGTGTCCCTGGTAACGGCAGTGACAACACCTGAGCCCGCGAGTCAAAAGGGGCGCTCGAAGACCCTGGCAGGACGCCGCACATTGGACATGTCCGACCGACCGAACCGGTGGCATCCCCGCCTCTCGAATCGCGATTGTCGCGGTTTCCGTGGAGTTATACAGGTTTGCGGCTGCGTTGTCCGTTGTTTATACTAGGCTCCGTACCCCAAGCCCGGTTCAGCGCGACCTGGAGCACTGCAAATTGGAGACTCTGCTAGAGAAGGTTCGGGACTACCTGCCCGAAGAGAAGATCTCCGTAATCGAGGACGCCTTCCAATTCGCCGACCGTGCGCACTCAGGTCAGTTGCGCCGTTCGGGCGAACCGTTCATCGAACACCCCATACAGACGGCGTCGCTGCTGGCGGACCTGAAGCTTGACGCCAACGCGCTTGCCGCCGCGCTTCTTCACGACGTAGTCGAGGACTGCGACGTGCGCTCCGAGGAGCTTGAGGATCGGTTCGGCGGAGAAATCGCCAAGCTGGTCGACGGTGTCACGAAACTCACCCAGGCGGAGCTCCTGTCCGAGGCGCGCAGCCAGATGCAGCGCCCCCAGAACAACGACAGGTTCGCCGAGGCCGCCACCATCCGCAAGATGCTCGTGGCCATGGCGGAGGACATCAGGGTAGTTCTGATCAAGCTCGCGGACCGCTTGCACAACATGAAGACCCTCCGCGCATTGTCGCCCGAGCGCCAGATAGCCATTGCCCAGGAGACTCTTGAGATTTACTCGCCCCTGGCGCACAGGCTGGGCATCTGGGAGCTGAAGTGGCAACTGGAGGACCTTTCGTTCCAGTACCTCAACCCGGCGGCCTACCGCGAACTGTCCGTCCTACTCAACTCCAAGCGGGAAGAGCGCGAGATGTACGTTCAGCGCGTGCAGAGCGCACTCGAGGCCGGCCTTCAAGCGGCCGGTATCAAGGCAGAGGTTACCGGTCGGCCCAAGCACTTCTACAGCATCCACAAGAAGATCCAGAAATACGCCGAGCAGAACAAGACATTCGGCGAGATTTACGATCTGTTCGCCCTCCGCGTACTGGTCAACGAGGTACAGGACTGCTACTCGGCCCTCGGCGTGGTCCACAGCATGTGGCGGCCCATTCCGGGCCAGTTTGACGACTACATCGCCAATCCCAAGGACAACCTGTACCGTGCGCTACACACCACCGTGCTGTGCGAGGACGCCTGCCCGGTAGAAGTGCAGGTGCGCACGCACGAGTTCCACAACGTGGCCGAGTACGGCGTCGCCGCTCACTGGCTCTACAAGGAAGGCTCTCCCTCCGACGCTCAGTTCGAGGAGAAGATGACCTGGCTTCGCCAGCTACTCGAGTGGCATCGGGACGTGAGCGGCGCCGAAGAGTTCGTCGAGTCGTTCAAGACCGACGTGCTCCAAAACCAGGTATTCGTCTACACGCCAAAGGGCGACCTCAAAGAGCTTCCCGCCGGGGCCACACCGCTCGACTTCGCCTACCGCATTCACACGGACGTGGGAAACCGCTGCATTGGCGGAAAGGTAAACGGAAAGCTGGTGCCGCTTCAGTACCAGCTCCAGAACGGCGACACGGTCGAGATACTCACCAGCAAGACCATGCGCGGGCCAAGCCTGGACTGGCTGAACGCCAACCTGGGTTACGTCAACACGTCCTCAGCGCGAGCCAAGGTCCGAAGCTGGTTCAACCGGCAGGAACGGGCCATAAACATCCAGCGGGGCAAGGATATATACCAGAAGCAGGTGCGTAGACTCATCGTCGGCACAACTGACGAAGAGGCCGCCAAGCTTATGAAGTTGGACAGCCTGGACGACTTCTTCGCCGAGCTCGGCAACGGGGGCATCACGCCCGCCCAGGTGGTGGCCAAGCTGTCGGAGAGCACTGAGCAGATGGAAAGGCTGCCCCGGATGGGACCACAACCATCCGGTCCCGCTTCCGGCGTACAGGTGCTGGGCGTCGGCGACCTGCTCACCAGGATGGCCCGCTGCTGCAGCCCAATACTGGGCGACGACATAATGGGCTACATCACCCGCAGCCGGGGTGTGACAGTCCATCGCGCCGCCTGCCCAAACGTGGTCTCGGAAATGGAAACAGAACGTCTCGTGCCGGTCGACTGGGGCCGAAAGCAGACGCTGTACCCAGTCAGAATTCGCATACAGGCCTTCGACAGGGTGGGCCTGCTGCGCGACACCACTTCCCTTGTCTCGGAGGAACGTGTTAACATAGCTTCCTGTGTTTCGGAGGAATTCGAAGACATCAGCATAATATCCCTCACGGTCTACGTGGAAAGCATCGACCAGTTGAGCCGCCTGTTCGCCAAGCTTGAGGGCGTCAAAGGCGTCATTAGCGTCACCAGGACCGCCCAGTCGTGACCCACCGAGACAGAGAGCCTAGGAGGTCGTAGTCAACTTGCCAAGCGAAAAAGCTGCACGTGTATCGGCGCGGCGGCGCGCCAGAAACCAGCCCCTGAGAACCAGGGCGCGCACATTCGTAACTAAGGCGCGAAGGCTGATTCCTTCCGGCGACATAGACGCCGCCGAGCGTGCGGTCAAGGACGCCGTAGTTGCGCTCGACAAGGCTGCCCAGAAGGGGGCCGTGCACCCTAACAACGCATCACGGCGCAAGTCGCGAATAATGAAGCAACTGCAACAGGCAAAGCAGGCCGAGGCGGATTCCCCGTCCGGTCAGACAGGGTAGAACGGCCAGAGATGCTGAGAATAAGACTGAGAAGAGTAGGCGCGCGAGACCAGGCCAGCTACCGGATCGTGGTGGCGGACTCCAGGGCGGCGCGTGACGGCAGATTCGTGGAGCAGGTGGGACACTACAATCCCAGGACAGACCCGCCAACGGTGGTGGTCGACGAGGAAAAGACCCTGAAATGGCTGAGGCAGGGCGCCCAGCCCTCCGACGCCGTGAAGAGCGTCCTCCGCGGCCTGGGCACACTCGACAGGGTTAAGGCCGAATGAAAGAACTTGTCGAGTTCATCGCCAAGTCCATCGCGTCACAGCCCGACGACGTGAAGGTCACAGAGGAGATCTCAAACGGGCGCGTCATCCTGCGCCTTGAGGTCGCGCCCGAAGACAAGGGCAAGGTGATCGGCAGACAGGGTAAGGTGGCCCAATCGATGCGCGCGTTGCTCCGAGTGGCGGCTGTCAAACAGGGAACCCGCGCGATTCTAGAGATTGTCTAGCCCCCGCGACAAGCTCCCATCCCCATCAGTCTTCCCTCCTTCGAACCGGCCAGAACCGGACCACTCGCAGACTGCGCCTTCCTCCGATGAGGAGGACGTCGTGGTGGGCATCATCAAAGGAGCGTGGGGGATCCAGGGCGACCTGCGTGTCGAGAGCCTCACCGACAACCCCGACCGCTTCGCCGCGAACAGCCAACTGTACCTGGAGGGCCGCGCCGTGCGGGTGCGACGGTCGCGTGAAGTGAAGCGGGGAATAGTGCTGACGCTGGACTCGGTCCACGACCGCACCACCGCCGAGCGACTGAGGGGCAAGAGCCTCACGGTGTCTGCCGACGTCATTCCGTCACTCCCTGAAGGCGTCTACTACCACTACCAGCTCATAGACCTCGAAGTCTGCACGTGCGAGGGAACGCGCCTGGGCACCGTCAGGGAGATCCTCACGACTGGCGCGAACGACGTGTACGTGATCGAACGTCCCGGAGCTAGAGACTTGCTGATTCCGGCGCTGAGGCGCGTCGTGGTCGGCGTCGACCTGCCCGCGGGAAAGATGGTGGTTCGGCTGCCCGAGGGCCTGGAGTAAGGGTCTTCGCGTCCCCCGAGGCGGTTGCCTCGGAGCGGTTGGAAAGGCAAGGCCGGAGAGACGCTTGCCGCGACTCCCCGACCTCTGTTTCTCGATCTATTCCTTGGCGCTCTTGCTCAGTTCGGCCCCGGGCGTGAACCCGACTCGCTTGTGCGCCGGCACCGTTATCAGGTCGCTGGAGCCGTTGGCGCGGATCGGGCGAACCCTCCGCGCCTTGACGTTGCGCACCTCGAACGAGCCGAACCCGGTGAGCACCACGCGGTCACCGGACGAGAGCGCGCTCTGAATGGAGCCGAGCACCGCGTTCAGCGCGGCCTCCCCTTCAGCCTTGCTCCCCTTGAGCTCACTAGCTATCTTCTCGCTTATCTCGTGCTTCCTCAGCGTTGCCATGATGTTACCTTCCTTTCTGCTGACTCGCACTGTGTCGACTTGGGCGGACGCTTCCGCTAATCCTAATCTTTACTGCCAATACAAAGATGTTGTCTAGGCATTTTCCGATACTGTTTCCGAAGCTTTCCCAAGGCGAATCCTGTGCAGGTCTCCACTGTGGCCGCCTTCCCGGCAGGCTGATGTACCCTCGGACTTGCCAATTCGGCGCTTTTCCGCAGTGATATTCCCCCCACTTTCAGGTCCCGCTTTTGACCGAAGTGTGGCCTCATGCTAGAATCTGCGCTAGCGCAGGTGGCTCGTCATACCCCACGTGTCGACCGCCGAGCACGCACTATTCACGACATTTCTCGGGAGGGTCCGACATGTCGGGACATTCCAAATGGTCCACGATCAAGCACGGCAAAGCCATAACCGACGCCCGCAGGGGTAAGCTGTTCACCAAGCTCACCAGGGAGATTATCACCGCCGCGCGGCAGGGCGGCGGTAACCCCGATATGAACATCCGGCTGCGAATGGCCGTCCAGCGCGCCCGCGACAGCAACATGCCGCTCGACAATATCGACAGAGCCATCAAGCGAGCGACGGGCGAAGGTGGAGAGCACGACCAGATGGTGGAGGTCGTCTACGAGGGCTACGGCCCGGGCGGAGCCGCCATCCTGCTGGAGACGATCACCGACAACCGCAACCGCACAGTGTCCGACATACGCTCGACTTTCACAAAGGCGGGCGGCAACCTGGCGCAGACCGGAGCCGTGGCCTGGCAATTTTCGCAGAGGGGGGTAGTCGTGGTCGAGGCCGATAAGGACCAGGCCGAGGAGCTTGCGTTGCTGGCCATCGACGCTGGCGCCGACGACTTCGAGACTTACGACACCAGCCTGCACGTGTACTCGGAACCGTCCGACCTCGACGGCATTCGCCACACGCTTGCGGAGAACGAGGCCAACATCACCTCTTCCGAGATTGCCATGCTGCCCACCAACGCCATCGCTCTCGACGACAAGGTGGCGCTTCAGACTCTCCGGCTGCTCGACCGGCTGGAGGAGTTGGACGACGTCCAACGCGTATTTTCCAACGCCGACTTCTCAGACGAAGTGCTCGAAGAGTACCGTGGGGAATCATGACCATTCGGTCCGGCTCGAGCGGCGCCTCTTCGCCAAAGCGTTTCACTTTGGTGTAGCGCCTTGCGAGTACTTGGCATAGATCCGGGGACGACCGCTACGGGCGTCGGGGTCGTTGAGACCGTGGGTGGGGGAACCCGGCTGGTGCACGCCGGGACGCTCGTTCCCCCGCGTCGCGGAGCACTCCCGCTCAGGCTCAGTTTCCTCTACGACGAGTTGACTCAGATGATAGAGCACTGGCGGCCTGCTGAGTTGGCCATCGAACAGCCCTTCGTAGCCCGCAACGTCAAGTCCGCCATGGCGGTAGGGCAGGCCCAGGGCGTCGCCATGGCGGCCGCGGGAAAGGCTGGATTGGAGATAGTCGGCTACGAACCACGAAAGGTCAAGCAGTCGATCACCGGCCATGGGGGCAGCACCAAGCTCCAGGTCCAGCTAATGGTCTGCGCGAGCCTTGGCCTGGATAGCCTCGACGATCAGACCACCGACGCTTCGGACGCCCTTGCTGTGGCGCTTTGCCATCTGAGCGCCCGCCGCGTCTCGCGGCTCGTCGCGAGGGATTAGGCGGAGGGCGCAGTGGTATCCTCCCTCATTTCGTCCGTCCAGGGTCCAATCGAGAGTGTCGGGCCGGACACCGTGAACATTCGCGTCGGCGGCATTTCGCTGCAGGTCAACGTCCCGGCCTCCACGGCCCAGGATCTGGGCGGCGTCGGAGACCACGCGCGGCTGTTCACGTGCCTGCAGGTGCGGGAGGACAGCCTGACACTCTATGGATTCGCCAGCGAGGACGCGCGTGCCGCGTTCGAGGCGCTTGTCGCCGTCAGCGGCGTTGGGCCCAGGGTGGCCCTCAACGTCCTGTCCGCAATGACACCCGGCGCACTGGCCGTCGCCGTCGGCTCCGCGGACACCGACGCATTCGTGGCGGTGCCGGGCGTCGGAAAGAAGACCGCTGGACGGATTATCCTGGACCTGCGCGGCAAGCTGGCGGAGGACCTCCTCGTTCAGGCATCTGGCGCGGACGACAGCGACGCTCTGAACGCCCTGACCGCCCTGGGCTACTCGATCGCTGAGGCCAGGACGGCGCTCGCGTCTCTAGGTCCAATGGGTTCCACTACGGCCGAGGAGCGAGTGCGCCAGGCCCTCCAGCGAATCGCCGCCGGCTAGCGCTGCCGTGGCCTCGATGTACGACGCCTGGGCCGATGTGTACGACGCCGTCTACGCCTACGTCAGCGACGATCTGCCCTACTACGTCCGGGAAGCCCTGCGCACGGGCGGACCTGTCCTGGAGCTGGGCTGTGGCACCGGTAGAGTCGCAATCGCATTGGCTAGAGTGGGAATAGACGTGGTGGGTGTGGACTTCTCGCCCAGCATGCTGGAAGCGGCCCGCCGAAACCTGGAGACCGCGGGCGCGCTGGAGGCCTCCGTCACTCTAGTCGAGGCGGACATGCGGGGTTTCGAACCTGAACAGGTAGGCGGCCCTTTCCCCCTCGCGCTCATCCCGTTTCGAGGGTTTCTCTCGCTGCTGACCGTCCCCGACCAGGTCAGCACGCTCCAGAACGTCAAGCGCCATCTCACGCCGGACGGGGAACTGATTGTAGACCTGTTCGTCCCCGACCCCGAAATGCTGGTGCAGGAGGGCGACACGCCTCGCCACTTCCGTGACGTCACCGACCCCCGCACAGGGGGCCGATATGTGCTCTGGCAGCAGAGCTCCTACGACAATCACAACCAGATCATCGACGCACGCATAATCGTCGAGAGGTTGAACGCTAACGGCATTGTCGACGAGCGGCGCTACCTCGACTTCCAGATCCGCTACGTCCATTTCTGGGAGATGCGCCACCTGCTGGCGGCCTACGGCTACGACGTATTGGAGGTTCTCGGGGACTTCAACGGGTCGACTTTCGACGACACCTCTACGGAGATGATCTGGCGCGTGCGCCCCACGGTGAAGTAGTGCCCGGCGGCCTAAGCTCCATGCCTGGGCTAACCCGTCGCGAGCGATCTGCGTTGTAGAATTGAACGGGCATCCCTCGTCCAATGGCAAGAGGAGCCTACGACAACACGCCAAACAGCATCCAGAGGTTTGACCATGAGAACGACCGGCCTCAAGCTACCAATTCTCGCAATCCTGTTGCTGCCGGCGCTCCTGCTGCTGGCTGTCGCCGCCTGTAGCGAAACGTCAGAGGGGCCTGGCGCCGCAGGAGACATGCCGGCCGCCGTCGCCGAGTCCGCCGAACGCGAGACTCCCCCGGCTGACACCATCGAAGTCAGCAGCGCCGGCGCGCCACTCGAGACGTGGGGAGGCGCCCTCGATCCCCAGGCCGTCGTCGCCGCCCAGGGCGTCGTGCTCAACCGCATATACACGGAACTTCTCCCATCCATCGTGCACATAGATACCTACAGGCGCGTGACCACCGCCTCTCCCGGTGGCTTGCCATTCTCAACCAGCCCCGACGTGGGACCCGTGGGACCGCAGGTCCTACCGGATCGGTTCGTGCTGGGCGAGGGCTCCGGTTTCGTCTGGAGCGACGATGGACACATCGTCACAAGCTACCACGTCGTCGCGGACGCGGACCGGCTCACGGTTACGTTCCACGATGGCGCGATCGTCGAGGCGGAGCTTCTCGGAGGCGACCCCGATTCAGACCTTGCCGTGCTCAGACTGACTGAGCCGAAGACAGACCTCGGGGCGGCGCGGCTTGGGGACAGTGCCGAGGTGGAAGTGGGCCAGCTCGTCGCGGCAATAGGAAGCCCCTTCGGGCGCGAGTTCACACTCACCAGCGGCATAATCAGCGCCGCCGGCCGTTCGCTCCCCGCGGGGAACCTCGGCTTTTCGCTGGCGGGCGTCCTGCAGACGGACGCGGCGATCAATCCGGGCAGCTCCGGCGGCCCGCTCCTCGATATGTACGGAAACGTGATTGGCATAAACGCGCGCATCGCCTCGTCCAGCGGCGTCAGCGCGGGCGTGGGCTTCGCGGTGCCCATAAACGCCGCGAAGGTCATCATCCCCAGCCTGATGCGCGAGGGCGAGTACGCTTATTCGTGGCTGGGAATCCGGGGAACGCTCGTCACCCCGGCTATCGCGGACGAGATGTCGCTCCCGTCCGACACCAGGGGCGTGCTGGTCATCGAAGCCATCCAGGACGGCCCGGCGAACGGCGCAGGAATGCGGGGCATCTCAGGGGCAAACACCCTCGATGGAGACATCATCGTCGCCATCGACGAGAGAGTCGTCGAGGCCATGGATGACATCATCTCTTATCTCTTGGAACAGACCACTCCCGGCGAAACCGTAACCCTGGAGATTATGCGCGACGGGTCGGACAGCCAGATGGAGATGCAAGTGGTTCTCGGCACCCGTCCCCGGAGCGATCCGCTGGCGCCCTAGCATCCTTATCGACCGAGCCGGACCGGCTCCGCCCTTTGACGACGCAGTGGCCCGCCGTGGTCGGGCGCATTCGCACCA
The DNA here is from genome assembly GCA_034421955.1 of Dehalococcoidia bacterium. Lineage (GTDB taxonomy): Bacteria > Chloroflexota > Dehalococcoidia > Lucifugimonadales > CATOSD01 > CATOSD01. Next base: position 23,776 of record DAOUJZ010000082.1, read on the forward strand.
ATCGTAGTAGAATAGGCATGGGTGGACTGGCGGCGCCCGCCCGCCGCCGGCCACCCAATGCAGACTGCTAGATAGGTGACGTGCGTGCCAGACTTCGAAATAGTTTCCGACTTCAGGCCGACCGGCGATCAGCCGCAGGCGATAGACAAGCTGGTTGCCGGCATCGATCAGGGCCTCAAGCATCAGACCCTGCTGGGCGTTACCGGCAGCGGCAAGACCTTCACGATGGCCTGCGTCGTCGAGCGCCTGCAGCGTCCCACCATCGTCATCGCCCACAACAAGACGCTGGCGGCGCAGCTCGCCACCGAGTTCAAGGAGTTCCTGCCCAATAACGCCGTCGAGTACTTCGTCAGCTACTACGACTACTACCAGCCGGAGGCCTACGTCCCCAGGACAGACACCTACATCGAAAAAGACGCCGACATCAACGAGCAGCTCGACAAGCTCAGGCACGCCGCCACGAGAGCCCTGCTCACAAGACGTGACGTGCTCATCGTCGCGTCGGTGTCGTGCATCTTCGGCTTGGGGTCGCCGGAGGAGTACCAGGGCTTCGTCGCCTACGTGCGCAAGGGCGAGCAGCGCAGCCGCGGCCTGCTCGTCCGCCAACTCGTGGACATGCAGTACGAACGCAACGACTACGACCTGGCCCGAGGACGTTTCAGGGTCAGGGGCGACACCCTGGAGATACTACCCGCCTACGAAGAGATGGGCGTACGCATCGAGTTCTGGGGCGACGAGATAGAGCGCATCGTCGAAGTCGATACGCTCACCGGCGAGCTGGTAGCCGAACGCCAGGACATCGAGATCTACCCCGCCAAGCACTTTGTTACCTCGGATGAGAAGATGCTCCAGGCCATCGAGGACATCAAGACCGAGCTGGCCGAGAGAACGGCTGAGTTGGAGGCCCAAGGCAAGCTGCTCGAGGCCCAGCGGCTCGAGTCCCGGACCATGTACGACCTCGAGATGATGCGAGAGACCGGCTACTGCGCGGGCGTGGAAAACTACTCACGTCACCTCTCGAGGCGGGACGCGGGCAGCACCCCCTACACACTGATGGACTACCTGCCGGAGGACTGCCTGATCTTCATAGACGAGTCGCACATGACGCTCCCACAGCTACGCGGCATGTATTTCGGAGACCGCTCGCGAAAAGAGGTGCTGGTGGACTTCGGCTTCCGGCTGCCCTCGGCCCTGGACAACCGCCCGCTCAACTTCGGCGAATTCGAGGAGCGGGTCAATCAGATAGTCTACGTGTCCGCCACGCCCGGCCCATACGAATACGAGCACAGCCAGAGCATCGTAGAGCAGGTCATCCGACCCACCGGACTCATGGACCCGGTCGTAGACGTGAGACCCGTAGAGGGCCAGATCGACGACCTCATTCACGAGATCCGGGTGCGGACGGACCGCGGCGAACGATCCGTCGTCACCACGCTCACCAAGCGAATGGCCGAGGAACTGGCCGACTACCTGCGCGAGCTTGGGATAAAGACCCACTACCTGCATTCGGAAATAGACACGCTGGAGCGAAGCGAGATACTGCGCGATCTGCGGCTGGGCGTGTACGACGTCATCGTCGGCATCAACCTGCTGCGCGAGGGCCTGGATCTGCCCGAGGTCAGCCTGGTAGCC
>DAOUJZ010000083.1:0-67175 GCA_034421955.1 Dehalococcoidia bacterium
CTGAAGGTCATATTCTCCTCCTTTGGGATTTCTGACACGTGGGTCCGCCACCGGCGGCCAATCCAGCCAAAACTTCGGCAAATTACACCAAAACGACTAGCGAATGTCAATAATCGCCGGCTGCCCGAGCCTGTTTCGGGTTACCGGGCGACCCTGACACCGACATTCCCAAGGATGGGGTGACGCAAAATCTGTTAGATTCTGCGACATTCTGTTGTGTTCGTAGCTGGGCGCGCCAGCGGCGCCGCTCGATTCTGTAATGCCGGCGTGGGACATTCAGCGCATAAGTGTCGCGCCGCGTGGCAGAAGAGGACAGGGGGCGGACGGCGGTCGGTGGCCGCAGTCGCGCCATCACCCCCATCCTGGCCCGTTCGGCAGGCTCAGGGCAGGCTCTTCCCCCGTCGAGGGGGGAGGGACTTTGAAGAGTCCCGCGGGCGGGTTTGAAACCTGCCCTTACTGTGGGAGATAATAGCACGAATGTGCGGAGACTTCAAGATGGTTGGCGAAATTGCGGAATCGGGGCCGGAAATGCGGTTCTGGGGCGGATTTGTGGGAAGAAATGGCGCACGAATGGGGACGGAGCGGGGCGTTGGTGGGGTTTGGGTGGGGCAGGGCTGGGGAACGCGTGGGGCAGGAAAGTGACGGAATTTTCGGGGGTGCGGGGGAGCGTTCTTGACACTGATACCTGCCACACTTAGACTACGCCGAAATCCCGGTTACCCACATTCCCGCTTCGCCGAGGTGACACAGTGGCAAGCCAGAACGACAGGCCCGACCCCAAGTTTTCCTGGTTCATTCCCATCGACGGAGACGGAGAGCACATCGGCACCCTGCGAGCCGAGCGGCCACCGACGTTCGATTACCTCAAGGAGGTCGTCCAGACCGCGGAGGACGAGGGCCTCTACTCCCTGCTCATCCCGACGCGCTTCGCCAACGGCCTGTTCGACGAGGGCGAGCCGTTGGCCGAGACCTGGACCATGGCCACCGCGCTGGCCGCCGTGACCAGCCGCATACGAATACTCATCGCGCTGCGCCCCGGCTTCATCTCGCCCGGACTGTTCGCGCAGATGGCCGCCACGCTCGACCAGATTTCCGGCGGCCGGATCGACATCAACATAGTGCCGGGCGGCATACAGGGCGACTTCGAGCGCTTCGGCGAGACCAGCGACCACGCCAGCCGCTACGCCAGGGCGGAGGAGTTCATCGCGGCCTGCCGCGCCATGTGGACGTCGGACGGCCCCACGATGTTCGAGGGCGAGCACGTCAACCTCAACGGCGCCTTCTGCTCGCCCGGCCCGGTGGGCGACGGCCCCAAGTTCTACCTCGGCGGCGCCTCCGACGCGGCGCTGCAGCTCGCCGGCCGCCAGTCCGACGTCTACCTCGCCTGGATTCTGCCGCGCGAGGTGCTCGGCCCGTTCTTCGACCGCGCTCGCGTCAAGTTCGACGAGGCCGGCCGGCCCGCGTCATTCGGCCTCCGCACGCACCTGATCGTGCGAGATACCGAATCGCAGGCGTGGGACGCCGCGGGCGAACTCCTCTCCCAGGCCGCCAACGCGGTAAGAGAGCAACGCCAGGCCCAGTTCGCTGGAACCGCGATGGTGGGCCAGCGCGCACAGGCCCAGGTCGTGGAGGACCACCGCGTAGGCGAGCGCCTCTGGAACGGCATATCCACTGTGAGGGTCAACTGCGGCACCGCTATCGTCGGCGACGCCGAGCAGGTGGCCAACGAGCTTCTGGACTACTGGCGGCTCGGCATCGACGAGTTCATCCTCTCCGGCTTCCCCCACGTCGAGGAATGCCGCCGCGTCGCCGCCGAGGTCATCCCCCTGGCCAAGGACCTCATCGCCGCGGAGTAGCAGGCCCGCTTTCCAACGAGGCTCCATATGGACAACGTCGTTTCACTTCCCGCTCTCTTCCAGCAGAGGCTGTTTCAAATCCCCGATTATCAGAGGGGGTACTCGTGGGAGCGCCAACAAGTCGGCGAGTTCCTAGACGACCTGGAACTGATCGGCCCGGGACGCTTTCACTACACCGGAACCGTCGTCCTCCATGAATCGGAATCCGAGACCAGCTTCGTCATGAACATCATGGATGAGGAAGGCAACGCATACAAGCGGGTTAACGTCGTGGATGGACAGCAGAGGTTGACGACCATCGTCATCCTGCTTGACAGCATCCGTCGGTGCCTGGATGAACTATCTGACCGGGCAAAGGTTCTCTCGGGGGGAATCAGAAAATCATACGTCGCCACGAACGGCACGGACGGACAGCCTCTACTCAAACTGTCGCTGAACCAAGACACGGACCACTTCTTCAAAAGCAGCATCTTGGCTGGTGGGGGCGTTGAAGGCGCGAAGATAGCATCCGAGCGACGGCTGGAAGATGCCAAGCAACAGATAGCAGATTACTTGTCAAACCAACTCAAGGCACAAGGAAAGGCGGCTGAGGATTGGCTGCGAACACTGTACGGGAAAGTTGTCACCCAACTCAGATTCACCCTGTACCAAGTGGAGAACGAGGCCGACGTTGGCGTCATATTTGAGGTGATGAACGACCGAGGCAAGCCCCTGACCGACTTGGAAAAGGTGAAGAACTTTCTGCTCCACACTTCCTACTCGATCGGCATCGAGAACGAGCTTGCCAAGACCGTGAACGACGCTTGGGGAGCGATCCTACGTCGACTGATGGCTGCGAATCTGGAATCCGGCACTGACGAAAATCGGTTACTACGAGCCCATTGGTTGACCTACTATGACCACCAGCCCAAGCAGTGGAACGGCAGCAGGAGTATCAAGGACAGGTTTGACCTACGCCAACACGCGGAACCCCGCACCGATCTTCTGGACGAGTTACACCGCTACGTGGAGGGGCTTCGGGAGTCCAGCGTTGCCTTCTGCGACGCATTCCGCCCGACACACTCCGACGCTTTCAAGTCTTTTGCGGGTAGCCCAACTAGACGCGCCGAAGTCGTTGAGTGGAGCGATAAGCTCAGGCGAGTTGGCGTAGTTGCACCGTTCCTGCCCCTGCTGATTGCCACCAGAAAGCGCTGGCCCAAGGACGCTGCGAAGTATCTTGAAATCGTGAAGTTGTGCGAGACTTTCGCGTTTCGTGTTTACCGCTTGGCTGCCTACCGAGCTGACGCTGGACAGCCGGTACTGTTCCACATTGGATATGACCTGGCGAGCAGGAGCGAGAGTTACGACGGTGCAATCTCGCGACTAAAAGGCGTAATCCAGAGATACTGCAATGATGAACAGTTCGAGACTCTGATTAGCGCTGGTCACCAGAATATCAAAACCGCCTACCAGCAAATGAGAGGCCTGCGCTATTTCCTCTACGAATACGAGACATCTTTGGCCCGGCAGGCAGGCGATTCTCCCAAAGTAAGGTGGGATGAGATTCTAAGGAGAGACTTGAAGGATACAGTGGAACATATCCTCCCTCAATCCATCGACGATCAGCCCTACTGGAAGAGAAGATTTCGTGGCAGGTCACACGAGCGAAATGTGCACGATCTTGGCAATCTCACGCTGACCAAACACAATTCCACCCTCTCCAACAAGTCATTCACCGAGAAGAAAGGTAGCCCTACTGCCAAGGAACACTGCTACTCGAAGTCGTCCCTATACATTGAGCGGGAATTGACCCAATGGGACCATTGGACTCCTGAAGCCATTGAGGAACGCCGTACCAAGCTACTCGAGTGGGTGAGAGAGCGGTGGGGCGTGGACTTGCCCGGCAATGGTGAAAATACCGACTTCGAACCAGAGGATGACGATGGCTACGAGGAGGATTAGGCGCATCCTGTGACAGCACTCGGATTTCCAATGTACCCCTCGCGCACATACGGGATCGTCTGCGGTCCCTGAGGCACCACGCACACCGCGGCCTCCGGCCCGTAACGCCTGAGCAGCGCCGCCACGGTCTCCTCCACGTTGTCGACAGGGTGCATGTGCGCCGCGCGCACCTCAGCGTGCGTCACGCCCTCCGCCTTCACGTAAACATCCGCCCACTGCTGAATCTGCGCCTGAATCTGAACCTGCCACTGGTCGTGCCGCTCGATCTCGCCCGAACGTATCGCGGCCAGCAGCCTGGCCGGGCTCTCCCCCTGCGACAGAATGTCCCTGTACGCTCCGTGGTCGGGCACGCCGTCCGCGCACTCGGCGGCGCACACTATGGCTCCGCCGTCCCTCACCACCTGCGCCGCCGCCGAGATTCCCTTGACCGCTTGGTACAGATTCTGGTCCAGCGGGTAGCCGCTGTTCGTCGTCACGACCACGTCATAGCGGCGCTCCACCGCTCGCATCGCCCGGCGACGCGCGTCGTCGCGCGCCGCGGCATGCACGGCGAACAGCTCTCCCGCATAGGCGCTGGTGATGGAGTGGTCCCGGTTGATGGTGACGTCCACGCTGAACCCAACACCCGTCAGCCGCGCGATATCTCGTATGGCGTCGTGTATCGGGTTGCCCTCCGTCACGCCCCACGTGGATTGGGGGTCTCCAATCATGCGCGCGTCGTGCAACCGCATGGTTGTATCGAAGCCCGCAAGCCCCGGCGCCACCATCTTGGGGCCGCCGCTGAATCCGGCGAAGAAGTGCGGCTCCACGAACCCGGTCGTGATTCTCAGGTCGCTCTCCAACCAGTCCCGGTTCAGCCAGATGGGTATACCGCCACTCGTATCTCCCACTCGTACCAGGTTCTCCGCGTCGAAGGCGTCGTGATTGATAACCGGATAGCTCGCCACCACCTCCCGCCCCAGCATCGCCTCCAGTTCGGCGGTCGTGTTTGCCCGGTGAGTGCCGGTCGCCACCAGTATCTTCACCCGCTCCGGCGGCAGATGCGACAGGTCGCGCAGCAGCACAGGCAGCACGGTCTTGCTGGGCATCGGCCGCGTCACGTCACACACGGCGATGGCGACATTCTCGGCGGAGCGGGCGAGCCGGCTCAGCGGCGGCGACGCGATAGGATTGCGAATAGCGGCCAGCAGCGCGCCCGAGGGGTCGGGCAGCCCGGGCGCGAAGTGAGGCTCGATGACGGTGGTGCGGTCGTCGGGCAGATCCACTGGAAGCACGCCCCGTCCGTAGGCCAGCTCAACGCGCACTACCGGCTACTCCCTGCGCAAGACGCTCTCGCAGAGGTGGGCGGCGTCCACCAGGTCGGGGATCGTCACGTACTCCCGCACCGTGTGCATACCGTGGTCGGCCATGCCCACCACCACGGAGCTGATGCCGTGCGCGCGGAAGACGTTGCCGTCCGTGCCGCCGCCCGAGGGTCGCAGCGACGGCTCCAGCCCCAGCCCACGCAGCACTCCCATCACGTGCACCGTTGCCGGATCGTCCTCCGTCAGCGTGTAGGTCTCGAACTCGGTGTGGACGTGGACATCTATCTTCGCCTCCGGGTACAGCTCACGCACCTGCCGCAGCGCGTCGTCCAGCTGCACCTGGATCGCGTCCAGCGCCTCCAGGTTCCGGCTCCTGAACTCGCCGGTCACGGTGGCGTTCTCCGGCACAGCGTTTCGCACCGTGCCCCCCTCGATGGTGCCAACGTTGAACGTCGTCTCGTCGTCCAACCGACCCTGCGGAAGCCGGGTGATCAGCTCGGCCGCCAGCCGGATGGCCGACAGGCCCTTTTCCGGCTCCACGCCCGCGTGCGCGGCGCGTCCCGTAATCTCGAACTCGAACCCAATGTACGTCGGGCTCGACGAGGTTATCTGGCTCGGAGGGCCTTCCCCGTCGAACACCACCGCCCACCTGGCGTCTATCATCGAAAAGTCCAGGTTGCGAGCGCCCACCAGCCCAATCTCCTCCTCACGTGTGAACGCCACCTGGTAGGGAAGGTGGGGGACGTCGTCCTCCTTGATCGACCTGATGGCCTCGAGAACCGCGGCCACGCCCGCCTTGCAATCACCGCCGAGAATGGTCGTCTCGTTCGTGCGGATGCGGTCGCCCTCTACGATGGGCTCGATGTCACGACCCGGCTCCACGGTGTCCATGTGCGCGGAGAGCAGCACGTATTCGCTCTCACCGTCCGCCTCGCCGTCCGTGCCGATGACGTTCCCGTAGGCGTCCCGAGCGACGCTCAGGCCCAGCTCCTCCAGAGTCGCGACCAGGTGCTGCGCTATCTCCTCCTCCTCGCTGGAGGGGCTGTCGATCTTGGCCAGTTCCACGAATGTGGCCACCAGCCGGTCTCTGTCGATCATCGCAAATCATCCTCGTCGGCCGCGCCGTGCTTGCTAAAGGCTCTCTTGTCCCGCCGTCTGGAAAGTGAAGTCCTCGATGTCCACGTTGGCTTTGGCGTGTTCGATGGTCATGCTGACCAAGCCGCCATCCTCATCGAGTTCAACCAGGACATTTTCGTTGATGTCCGTGGTCTCGGCGATGTCTCTATCAGCAAAATCTATCAGTAGCGTATCGGTGTCGGGAAAGTACTTCACCCGCATCACTACTCCTCTCGGAAAGAGCGGTCGAAAAAAGCGTTGTGAACAGTCTCACCGTCCTCAAGCAATACGACACGCAAGTATCTATTGTCTGCTTCTCTTATTGGCGCCCAGCGCCTTATTCGTCCGTACGACTGGATGGTCTCACGTATCGGACGCTCTATCACGTGCTGAATCCATTCAAGCTGAATTCCACTTCTGTCAATCCTTTGTCTGGTGTGAAGAAAGTAACTCGTGAATTTCATTAAATTTAGCTGCGTGCCTCTAGGCACTCCACGGAATGGGGCGCCCCTTCCCGTACGGCCTATTCTATGTCCCGCACGGCGACTGTCAAGCGCACCGCCCGCCGACAAGCCCCCTGTCCAAGTTGCGACGCACGAACGTTTATGCTAAAGTGTCCCATTATGCCCCGGTAGATACCCGCGAACGGCACGCGGCGACCCAAAGGGAGGCGTTCGAATGGTCGCAAACGAGGCCCCGGTAGCGTATCATGCGCGCATTGTCGACTTTCCGGAAGACCAGAGGCCGCGCGAGCGACTCAGGGAGGTCGGCGCCAGGTACCTCAGCGACGCCGAGCTGATGGCCATTCTGCTCCGCACCGGAATCAAGGGTCAGAACGTAATCGCACTGTCCCAACAGCTTCTGGCGCAGGTCGGCGGCGTCAGCGCTCTGTCCGACGTGGCATTCGGCAGGCTCTGCGAGCTCAAAGGCATCAGTGAAGCCAAAGCCTGCCAGCTACTGGCCGCCGTCGAACTCGGCCGGAGGGTCGCCGACGCGGAGCCGGTTATGCGAAGGACCATAAGCTGCCCCCAGGACGTGGTGAATGAGCTAGGATCCTCGCTGACCGGCCTCAAACAGGAGGAGCTTTACGTGCTGCTGCTCAACACCAAGAACAAGGTGCTCGCCAAGGAGACCGTGTACAAGGGCAGCGTCAACTCCGCCGCGGTACGAGTGGCCGAGGTGCTGCGTCCTGCCATTCGCGAGAACTGCCCATCCATCGTCATCGCCCACAACCACCCATCCGGCGACCCCACTCCCAGCCCGGAGGACGTTGCCGTAACCCGGCGCATCCGCACCAGCGCCGAGTCTATGGATATCGACCTGCTGGACCACGTTATAATAGGCTCGAGAGGCTTCGTCAGCCTGAAGGAGAGAGGACTGGGCTTCTGACCCACGCCCTCGTCGCAGCGGACGGAGCGCAATACAACCGGTTTGGAGGTGTCACATGCCCAGGGGAGACGCGCCGCTAGGAGATATCGCATCCAGGGTGCTCTTTGAGAACGACCGCGTAAAGATCTGGAATCTGATAGTGGAGCCGGGCGAGGCGAGCGACTGGCACCTGCACGGGCGGGACTACGTGACCGTGGTCGTGGAAGGCGGCAGCCTGACGTCGGAGTACGAAGACGGCGAGACCGCGAACAACCCGTCAGAGGTCGGAACCTGGCGCTACCACGGAGACCACCAAGTCCACCGCGTCATCAACAACTCCGACACGCGGTACATGAACGTGCTCATCGAGCTGAAGGACTAGCCGCGACCAACCCAACAATCCCTTCCCCCTCGACGGGGGAAGGCTAGGATGGGGGTGACGTCCCCCTATTCGAACGCCGGAATCACCTGCTCGCCGAACAGCTTGATCGACCGCATCACCTTCTTGTGGGGGACCTGGTCGCTCTGCATGATCAACAGCGTCTGGTCGGCGCCGATCTCCTCGTGCCTTCGCACCGAGTTAATGCAGCTATCCGGGTCGCCCGCCACGATCACGCCACGCTCGCACAGCAGGTCCGCGGGCAGCCCACCCAACATCGCGCGTGGCACACCGCCGCCGCCCAGGTCCTCCTCGCCGCCCAGGAAGCGCTGGAAGTTCGTTTGAAGATGCTCCGGCACGCCGCCCCACGACTCCAGCAGCCGTTCGTAGGTCTCCTGCCTGTCGGATGAGTAGGGCCGGTTCGGTCCAAAGAACTCCTTGATGGCGCGCGCGCCCAACTCCTGTGCCTCCGCGTTGTTGTCGCCGCAGTGCCCAAGCGTAAAGCTCGCCCACTGGTTGTTGACGGCCGACCCGACCGGCTCCGCGCTCTTGATGTCCTCGCGGTACTTGTCCACGTACTGCTTCATGCCGGCCGGCGCTCCCGAGCCGAACGAGAGCACGCCGATGCCGTTTTGCGCCGCCATCTCGTAGCTCGACGGCTGGGTGCACGCCATCCAGATTGGCGGGTGCGGGTCCTGCTTGGGCTTCGGCAGTATCTCGCGCGGCGGGATGTTGTAGAACTTGCCTTCCCACTCGAAATTGCCCTCGGTGCGCCAGATCTCCGGCACCATGCGCAGCGACTCTTCCATGATCTCCCGCGTGTCCCGTGGGTCAACTCCCATGCCGAGCTGCTCGTACGGGCTGCTCCTCCCAACGCCGAACTCCACGCGGCCGCCGGACAGATGGTCCACCATCGCCACCCGCTCCGCGACCTGGGTCGGCCTGTGGTGCGGAAGAATCACCACTCCGAAGCCCAGCCTTATACGCTTGGTCAGCCGCGCCAGCGCCGATATAATCACCTCCGGCGCCGACGAGCCGGAGAACGTGGTAAGGAAGTGGTGCTCCACGAACCACAGGTAATCGAAGCCCACCTCGTCGGCTAGCTGGCACTGCTCCAGAGTCTCCTCGATTAGTGCCGTGTAGTCTACCTTGTAGTCTTCGTGGGGCCTCTGCATCTCGTACAGTAGTCCGAATTTCATGGCAAGCCTCCTCGCGGGTGGCAAATTTGCGGTATGCGGCAAGTGTAGAGTTGCCCGAAACGCCTGTCAAACCCACGACACCCTGCACATCCCTGTTTGCGGAGTGCGCCACTCGCCTATATCATTACCCTCTGCGGGGCGCGCCACTCCGCCCCAACCAGCCGCTCCCCAAGCCGGAGCGGACCGAGGAGCATCTGAATGCGCGTGCTTGTGATGGGAACCGGCGCCGTCGGCGGCTACTTCGGCGCCTCGCTCGCCAGGAACGGCGAGGACGTCGTGTTCGTCGCCCGCGGCGAGCACCGCGACACTATCGAGGCCAACGGCCTCCGCGTCGAGAGCGTGGCAGCCGGCGACTACACCGTCCGCGCGCCCGCCGTCGAGCGTGTCCCAGCCGGCTGGACGGCCGACGTCGTCCTCTTCTGCGTCAAGGGTTACCACAACCCCCAGGCCATCGAGGTCATCCGCCCCGCCGTCGGCCCTGACACCACCGTCCTCACGCTCCAGAACGGCGTCGGCAGCGCCGACCAGCTCGCCGCCGCCTTTGGCCGCGACCAGGTCATTGCCGGCGCAGCCTACATCCATGCAATGCGCGCCGCCCCCGGGCTGATAGCCGAGGTCGGCGGCCACTGCCGCATCGTGTTCGGCGAGGCAGACGGCAGCGAGTCCCCGCGAGCTGTGGCCATCCGGGACGCCTTCGAGGCAGCCGGCGTCGAAATTGAGCTGTCGAGCGACGTCGCCAAGGCGCTCTGGAACAAGCTCGTGTTCATCTGCGCGCTTAGCGGTATGGTCTGCATCACCCGCGAACCGTCCTTCACCGACGTGCTGGCCCAGCCCGAGACGCTGGACCTGACTTGGCGCGTGATGCGCGAGGCCGCCGCGGCGGGCCGCGCCAGCGGCGTCGCCCTCGACGACGACGTTGTCGAGACCACCATGGCCGAGTTCCAACAGACCAGCGAAGAGCTCACGTCCTCCATGTACATCGATCTAGACGCCGGCAACCCGCTGGAGGTCATGCTGCTCAACGGTGCAGTCTCCAGGATCGGCAAGGAGGTCGGCGTCGAGACCCCCGTCAACGACTTCATAACCGCTTGCCTGTCCATCGCCAACGCCAAGGCGCAGCGCAGGGCGGGCCTGTAGCCGCCGGCCGCTCCGCGCACACGACCTGTGGCGAGCGGCCGCACAGGAGGATAGATTGTCCTACTTTCACGACCCGTCTGAGATACAACGCAAAGACTTGGCCCCGGGGGTCACGCTACGGCCCATGTGGGGCGAGAAGATAATGATGAGCATGGTCGAGATAGCGCCCAACGCCGTCGTCCCCATGCACACCCACCCCCACGAGCAGGCGGGTATAGTGCTCCAGGGCGAGTTCGACTTCACCATCGGCGGCGAGACCAAGCGGCTGCGCCAGGGCGACGCCTACGTGATACCCGGAGGCGTGGAGCACGGCTTGGTCGGCTGGGACGGCTGGTCCATGGCGCTCGACATCTTCAGCCCGCCGCGCGAGGACTACAAGTAGAGCAGGGGACGTGAAAAGGGGCGGCCTTACGCGAAGAACCGCCCCTCTGCATTTCGCTACTGTCAGCCTGCCGCGCGGTAGCGCCGGAGGCGTCGTCTGGGGTTACGCGCCGAACCGTACCTCGGCCAGCGGGTCGCTGTACTCCACGCCCTTGGTGGCCCAGAAGGCAGTGGCAATGTCGTCCACGGCGGCTACCAGCTGCTCGGAAGCGGCCAGATCAACCGTCTGGCGGCACTGGCCAGCCAGCTTGAGCGCGGCGTTGAAGGAACCGTGCAGGTCGAAACCTTCGGGCATATTGGGCCAGGCGTAGTCGGCCCAGAGAATCCGCAACTCGCGCTTGCACAGTTCGGCGTGCTCTTCCTTGGTCGCGATGTAGCGGGACATAGAGTTGGCAAAAGCCACGTGGTCGTCGCCTTCCTCCAGGGCCTGCATTCGCACCACCATCTTCAGCACGGTCTGGGCCGCGATCTTGGCCGAAATGGGGTCGTAGATGCCGCAGGGTACGTCGCAGTGCGCGCGCGCCGTGCGCACCGGTGAAAAGCGCTTGAGTGTCGACGCAATTTTCATGTCCGTTTCCTTCCTTTCCTGAGGTTGATTTCAGCTATGAAGATACATGAACAAGCCGCTTCCCGCAAGTCCCGCGCTCCTGCACACACCGGGAGCGCCCCTTGATCAAACTCTATCTGGTCCGCGGCCGCAGCATGGAGCCTTCATACCGGACGGGCGACCTGCTGCTGGTCGGCTCCCTCGGTCGCGGCGCGCCCGTGAGAGGCGACGTGGTCGTGCTGCGCAACCCCACCGACCCCGACGCGCACGATCTCAAGCGCGTAGTTGGGCTCCCCGGTGAGTCGGTGAGCCTCGCCGACGGATCCCTCTACGTCGACGGCGCCCACCTGCCGGAGCCGTATCTCGGTGGACTGCCCGCCTCGCCGGGCCTCGATCGCCGCGATTGGACGCTGCCCGACGACCGGTTCTTCGTCCTCAGCGACAACCGTGCCAGGGGCACGGACAGCCGCCACTTCGGTCCGGTGCGCCGCTCCGCTATCATAGGCAGGGTCTACCTCAAGCTCTGGCCGGTGCGCCGGCCGCGCCGGAACGACGGGAGCCGACAACGTGGAAACCGCCAAACGCCGCCTCTTTGAGCAGTTGGCAACCGAAATCGACGACAGGCGAGTCCTCCGCGCTATGGAGAGCGTCCCGAGGGAGCTCTTCGTGCCCGAAGAGGCGGCGCACCTTGCCTACGAGGACGTGGCGCTCTCCATCGGCCACGGCCAGAGCATCTCCCAGCCCTACGTCGTCGCCCTCACGCTCAGCGCCGCCCGCGTGCGACCCAATGACCGCGTGCTCGAGGTGGGCGCAGGCAGCGGCTACCAGGCGGCGGTGCTATCCAGGCTCGCCGCTAGCGTCGTCAGCGTCGAGCGCATCGAGCCCCTCGCCCGGTCCGCCGAGAGTCGCCTCCGGTCGCTCCGGTGCGCCAACGTCGAGGTTAGGATCGTCGAAGATGCCCTCGGCTGGCCCGACGGCGCCCCTTACGACGTCATTGTCGTCGCGGCCGGCGCGCCCAGGATCCCCAACGACCTGATCGCCCAATTGGCCGACGGCGGCAGGCTCGTCGCACCTGTGGGATCGAGACAGTCGCAGGAGCTGATGCGCGTCGTAAAGTCCCCCGATGGACTGGCCTTTACCTCGCTCGGCGCCTGCCGCTTCGTCCCCCTCGTAGGCCCCGGCGCCTGGCCCGAACACGACGATTCCTAGCGTCACGGGCGGCGAGGAGCGCCCGGGCCGAATTGCCTTTGGGCTCTCCGCTGGGCTATACTTTCCCGCACATATTCCATCGTCCCCGCCACTTCGGAGAGAGTCTTTTCCATCCGTCATGGACTACGAAATCGTCATAGGCTTGGAAGTCCACGCCCAGTTGCTTACCAGGAGCAAGATGTTCTGCTCCTGCAGCGCCGGATACCAGGAAGCCGCCCCTAACACCGTCGTTTGCCCCGTGTGCATGGGAATGCCAGGCGTGCTTCCCGTAATCAACCGCCGCGCCGTGGAGCTGGTCGTGCGCACCGGCCTTGCCCTCGGGTGCCAGATATCCGGACGCACCAAGTTCGACCGCAAGAACTACCCCTACCCCGACCTGATGAAGGGCTACCAGATTTCCCAGTACGACATGCCCATCGCCCACGACGGCTGCCTCGAAATCGACGTGAACGGCCACACCAGGCCCGTCGGCATCACCCGCGTCCACCTGGAGGAAGACGTCGCCAAGCTCATGCACCGCAGCGAGCCGTTCGGCGAGGGCTACAGCCTGCTGGACGTGAACCGGGCGGGCGTGCCCCTCATGGAAGTCGTGAGCGAGCCGGACATGCGCTCCCCGGAAGAGGCCCGCGCATACCTCACCCGTCTCCACTCGATCCTTCGCTACATAGGCGTCAGCAGCGCCAACATGGAGGAGGGCAGCTTCCGCTGCGACGCCAACATAAGTATCCGGCCCATGGGCGATTCCGAGCTTGGCCCAAAGGTCGAGGTCAAGAACATGAACAGCTTCCGCTCCGTCTTCCGCGCGCTGGAGTTCGAGGCCGAGCGGCAGGCTTCCGTGCTTGAACGCGGCGGCCGCATCGAGCAGGAGACTCGCGGCTGGAGCGACGAAAGGGAAGAGACTCTTTCCCAGCGCAGCAAGGAGTACGCCTCCGACTACCGCTACTTCCCGGAACCGGACCTGCCCCCGCTCGAGATCGACCCCGCCTGGGTCGACCAGGTCCGTGTGCTACTGCCGGAGCTCCCCCACCAGCGCGAGCGGCGCTTCGTGGAGCAGTACGGACTCTCCGCCTACGACGCCGACCTGCTCACCACGTCCAGGGAGATGGCCGACTACTTCGAGGCCGCCCTCGGCTCCCCGCCTGCCGCCGACCTCGCCAAGCCCGTGGCCAACTGGATTCTGGGCGAGCTTCTCAGGCTGATGAACCTGTCCGGTGACTCCCTGGAGGACGTGAAGGTGCGCCCCGCGCAGATCGCCGAGCTCGTCAGCCTCGTCGATTCCGGCGTCCTCTCGTCCACCATGGCGAAGGACGTGTTCGAGCAGATGTACTCCACCGGGGACTCGCCCGAGAAGATCGCCCAGGAGTCAGGAGCGATTCAGATCAGCGACTCGGACGCCATAGCGGGCGCGGTGGCAGAGGCCATTGGCGCCAACCCGAGACCTGTGGAGGAATACCTGGAAGGCAAGGAAGCCGTGATGCGCTTCCTTGTAGGGCAGGTAATGCGCATAACCAGGGGCAAGGCCAATCCCCAGCTCGCCTCCGAAGAGCTCAGCCGTCGACTCGACGCGCTGAAGCGCGAGAGAGTATGAGAGGCACGGGCGACGTGGCCCCGTTCGACGGTCGCCCGGCGGACGCTGGCGTAGGCGCGCCTGCCTGGCCGCAGTCACAGCGCCACGCCCTGCTCAAGCTGCTCTACCCCGGCCTTGGCGTCAAGCGCTGGCTGCTTCTCGGCGCCGCCGGCATATCCCTCTGCTCCATCGGGCTGGCGTTCCTGATGCGCAAGCTCTTCTCTCTCGGCTTTCCCGACTTCCTGCCGTCGTACTTCGAGGGTGTGTTCATGCTCGCGCTGGGCATCGCCGTAATCGCGCTGTCCGTGTACGGCCTCTACCGCTCCGTCGGGCCACTCATTCTCGCATCCAAGACCATCGACGGCATCGCCGACACCATCTACACGCGCCGCTCGCGGGAGAAGGGCCCGCGGATTGTCGTCATCGGCGGCGGCACCGGCCTGTCGCGGCTTCTCAGGGGAATGAAGGCGCACACCGACAACCTCACCGCCATCGTGTCCGTGGGCGACAACGGCGGCAGCTCCGGTCGGCTCCGCGAGGAGCTCGGTGTGCCGCCCCCGGGCGACTTTCGCAACTGCCTCGTCGCCCTCTCCGACTCCGAGCCGCTTGTCCAGGAGCTGTTCCAGTACCGCTTCGACAGGGGCAACGGACTGCGCGGCCACAGCTTCGGCAACCTGTTCATCGTCGCTATGACCGATATAACGCAGGACTTCGAGCAGGCTCTCAGCCACTCCAGCAAGGTGCTCGCCGTCCGAGGCGACATCATACCGGCAACTGCGGACAGCCTTTCCCTGTCCGCCGTGCTCGAAGACGGCGCAGTCGTTCACGGCGAGTCCCAGATAGGCGAGAGCGGAGGCGCCGTAGAACGGCTCACGATAGAGCCAGCCGATGCCCGCGCCTCCCTGAGCGCGGTGGACGCGATTCGCCAGGGCGACGTCATCGTGCTCGGACCCGGCAGCCTCTTCACCAGCGTTCTCCCCAACCTTCTGGTGGACGGCATAGCCGACGCCGTCAGACAGTCCGCGGCCCTAAAGGTCTACGTCTGCAACGTGGCCACACAGAAGGGCGAGACCGACGGCTTCAACGTCGAAGACCACGTCGAAGCCATCCAGTCCCACACCTTCGACACCATCGTCGACTACGTCATCGCAAACAGCAGGCCCATCGACTTCGGCGACCGTTTTCTCGGCGATACCGTTGTCAGCGACGGCCGTCCCGTGCGCCACGCCAGGATCGTCTTCCGCGACGTGATCGACACCGATCATCCGGTGGGACACGACTCCGCGAACCTGGCGCGCAGCATAATGGAGCTATACAATGAACATTCCTAGCGATGGGACGAGAGGCTAAATGACAGCGCTCAACATCATCCAGATACTTCTGTCAATCCTGCTGACCGTGGTGATCCTGGTTCAGGTGCGCGGGCAGGGGACAGGTCTGTTCGGATCCGCCGAGGGTTCTTTCCGCACGCGCCGCGGCATCGAGCGCACCCTCTTCCAGTTCACCATAGTCCTGGTGGTCGTGTTCATCCTCGTCTCTATCGTCAGCGCAAGCCCCAGGATACTGAACCTGCTTGGGATTTCCTGAGGTGACCGCCGCCGGTCGCGCGGCGCCGCCGGTTGTTACCCTCACGACCGACTTCGGCACGGTGGACGGCTACGTCGCGGCCATGAAGGGCGTCATTCTAGGCATCGAACCCCGCCTCACCCTGGTGGACGTATCCCACGACGTCCCGCCGCAGAACGTTGCCCACGGCGCGTTCGTGCTCGCCGAGGCCACCCGTCACTTCCCCGCCGGTTCAGTCCACCTCGCCGTCGTGGACCCCGGCGTCGGCGGCAACCGCAAGCCGCTGCTTCTGGTCACTCCCGACGCCCGCTACGTCGCGCCCGACAACGGCCTGCTCACCCGTGTCCTGGCCCGCTACGGCTCCGCCAGCGACGCCGACGCGCCGTTCCTGTCGCCGATTCGCGCCCCATTGCCCCCCGACTGCCGCGCCTTCGAACTCGCCAACCCCCGCTACCGGCTTCCCGACGTGAGCCACACCTTCCACGGCAGGGACGTATTCGCCCCCGCCGCTGCGCATCTGTCGACGGGGGTGCCACCCGAGGAGTTTGGGCCGCCCGTAGCCGAGGTGGTCTGGCTCAACCTTCCGCCGCCCGCCGACTCCGGTGGCGTAACCGAGGGCCGTGTCATCCACGTCGACCGCTTCGGCAACCTCATCACCAACATCGCGCTCGACGCTGGGGCGGGTAGGGCAGTTGTGGTGGACTTGGGCGGCCTGAGCATAGAGGGCTTGAGCAGTTCATACGAAGAGGCGGACGGCGTGCTGGCCGTCGTCGGCAGCCACGGCACCCTCGAAATCGCCGTTCGCGACGGAAACGCCGCTCACCAGTTCGCCCTGGGTGTAGGCGCATCCGTGCGCGTTCTAATCTGATTCCGCGTGCTATAATTGGCCGTGAACCCTAAGGCTTGTGCTTGACCGCCGAAGCCGGAGCGAGAATCAATGGCATCAGCAGAGCGCATCGAGTACCACAACGCCGCCGGTCATGATTTCATGGCGAAGGCCTGGAAGTACCTTGACGAGGATGACCTGGCCCAAGCGTCCGAGAAAGGATGGGGGGCCGCCGCTCAGATGGTCAAGGCTGCCGCCGAGGCCCGCGACTGGCGCCACAATGCCCATGGCGAACTCTTCCGAGTGGTGAACCGCCTAGCTGATGAGTCTGGCGATGAGCAGTTGCGAACGCTCTTCCACGCCGCCAACTCACTTCACATCAACTTCTACGAGGGGTGGTTGCCTCGAGAGATGGTCAGAAGCGGGTTGTCGCAGGTATCCGAACTGGTGCAAAGGCTGGAACGGCTCCAGTCATAAGCAAGCTCGCGCCCATCTTACTCCACCACCACCGCCGTGCCGTAAGCCAGGATCTCCGACGCGCCGTTCATTATGCCGGAGGTGGTGAACTTAGCGCCGACTACGGCGTTCGCGCCCATCTGCTCCGCGGCCCTGCTCATGCGCTCCACCGCCTCGTCGCGGGCCTGCGACATCAGGTTGGTGTACTCGGGTATCTCTCCGCCCGCGATGCTGCGAAAACCGGCCATGATGTCGCGGCCAATCGCCCGGGCGCGCACCGTGTTCCCCCTCACCATGCCCAGCACGCTGACTATGCGCTTGCCCTCGATCGTCTCTGTGGTGCTTACCAGCATGTCGTAACCTCCTGCGTCACCGGCGTCTAGCCAAGCTGCTTTCCCGGGTTCAGAATGTTCTTCGGGTCCAGCGCCCGCTTGATCTTGCGCGCGGCTTTCATGCCCGAGCCGAGTTCCCGCTCCATCAGGTGGGCGAGCTTCACGCCCACGCCGTGGCAATACTCCATCGTGCCGCCCATATCCTGTGCGAGGGCCAGCGTACTGTCAACGACTTCGCCCATGTCGCTGGAGGTCTGCCCGCCGTCGTCGTCTTCTTCCAGGAACAGAAACGACAGCATCTCCGGCCTCGCCCACAGCGACCACTCCCTCACGATAGCCCCCTTTTCGCCCAGCAGCTCCTGGCACCGACGCCGGTACTCCAGCACCTGCGACACGGGCAGCGCGACGTGCAGGTACTCCATGCGGTACTCGCTGCGCGCCCGCCGCGCCCCGGCCACGTCGTGGCTCCGCAGCACCTGCCGGAGGTAGCGTTCTCCCGGCGCGTGGCGTGTGCGCCAGAACCGCTCCGCTTCCCCCTCGCCGGCGGGACTCCCGCCCATGGCCTCGCACATCCGCATCGCCCGGCCGTCGTGCGCCTCGGCCTCCTCCGCGAACCCCTCGAACGCCAGGTACACCGTGGCGTCGGCCTCCACGGACTGCCCATCGCGCCACAGCTCCTCCCCGTAATCCAGCATGGCCGGCTGGACGCCCTCGGCGTACATCGCCACCACCGCCTCGAAACCGGCCTCGAAACTTGGAAAATCTACGGCGCGCAGTATGCGCCGCTCAGGCTGCGGGAAGGCCCGCAGCGTCGCCTCAGTGATGACGCCGAGCGTGCCCTCCGTGCCGATGAGCAGATGTGCCAGTGAGGGCCCGTAAGAGCGCTTGGGCACCTCCGCGGTGCGAGCGATCTCGCCGTCGGGCAGCACCGCCTCCAGGCCCATCGCCTGGTCGCCCATCGAGCCGTACTTCGCCGCCGTGTAGCCCACGCCGTTCGTCGAGAGCGCGCCGCCCACCGTCGCGATCGGGCGGCTCCAGGGATCGTGCCCCAGCAACAGACGCTCGGAACGCAGCGCGGCGGCGGCATCCTCCAGCACCACGCCCGCCTGCGCCCGGATGGTCATGTCGCGACGGCTCATCCGGCAGATGCGGTCCATGCGCTGCAGATTCAGCACGATGCAGCCGTCGTTCGACACCGCGGCGCCCATGACGCCCGTGCCGCCGCCGTACGGCACCACCGGTACGTCCAGGCGATTGGCGAGCCTCAGAACTCGGGAGACGTCTTCGGTGGAGGTGGGCCACGCGACGACGGCGGGCCGAGCGTACAGCCGGCGCACCGCGCCGAACGCGCGGTAGTCGCCGAGGGCGTCGGCGGCGTAGTCGTCGAGGTGCTTGCCGTCGGCGGAGACGTTGCCTGAGCCAAGCAGGCGGTTCAGTTCCCGAAAAAGGCCGGTGTTCACCGGTGCGTGATCCTGCGCGTGCAGGCTACGGACGCCCTGCGCGCCAGGTGGTGCCCTGCGGCTTGTCTTCGAGCGTTACGCCCAGCTCGGCGAGGCCGTCCCTGATCCTGTCCGCGAGAGCGTACTGTCTCGCCTCCCGGAGAGCGGAACGCACCTCGATCAGCAATGCGACGTACCGCCCGGCGTCCGCACTCTCGCCTCTGTCCGGGGCGTCCAGCGACAGGCCGAGGATGCCGGCCAGCTCGCGCAGCTCGGACTGAGCGCCCGATATGCCTGCGCCCGCCTCGTGGCCCCGGTTGATAGACCTCGCCAGGTCGAACAGGGCGGCGAGCGCCCGGGGCGTGTTCAGGTCGTCGTCCATGGCCTCGACGAAGCGCTCGCGGTGGGGGGCCGCGTCGACCGCAGCGCCGGCCGTGTCCGCTCCGCCCTCCAGGGCAAGCGCGTTGCGCAGCCGCTCCAGGGCACGCTCCTGCGCCTCCACCGCGCCATCGTTGTACACCAGCGGGCTGCGGTAATGTGAGCTGAGAACGAAGAGACGGAGCGCCTCGCCGCTGTACTTGGCCAGCGCCTCGCGTATCGAGATGATGTTGCCCTGCGACTTGCTCATCTTGTCGTCGCCCAGCCGCAGCAACCCGTTGTGAAGCCAGAACCGGGCGAACGGCTCGCTGTCGGTGTAGGACTCCGACTGGGCGATCTCGTTCTCGTGGTGAGGGAACACCAGGTCCTGGCCGCCGCCGTGGATGTCCACCGGATCGCCCAGGTACGCCATCGACATCGCGCTGCACTCGATGTGCCAGCCGGGCCTGCCCGGACCCCAGGGGCTGTCCCAACTGGGTTCCCCAGGCTTCTGGGCCTTCCACAGCGCGAAGTCCATCACGTCCTCTTTGGACTCGTCGATCTCCACCCTCGCGCCCGCCATCAGGCTGTCCAGGCTCCTGCGGCTCAGCTTGCCGTAATCCGCGTCCGAGCTTACACGGAAGTACACGTCACCGCCCACGGAGTAGGCGCAGTCCTTCTCTTCCAGCGCCCGGATCATCTCGATGATCTTGTCTATCTCGCCGGTGGCCCGAGGGTAATGGTGTGCACGGAGCACGCCGAGCTCGTCCATCTCGTCGAGGTAAGCGTCGATGTTGGCCTCGGCGAGCTCGCTCATGGACGTGCCGTTTTCGGCCGCCGCCTGGATCATCTTGTCGTCCACGTCGGTAAAATTCTGGACGTGGATCACCTCGAACCCCTTGAATTCGAGGTAGCGCCGCACAACGTCGAATGCGACGGACGACATGGCGTGGCCCAGATGAGAGGCCGAGTATGGCGTAATGCCGCAGACGTACATTCTGACTTTGCCGTCTGCGGTTGCGAACTCTTCCCTGGCGCCGGTCAGGGTGTTGTACAGTCTCATAACACTTTTTCGACGGTGGCCACGGCCAGGCTGGCGATTCCCTCCGAGCGGCCTGTGAATCCCAGCCCGTCGGTGGTTGTGGCCTTCACGTTCACGTCCTCGCAGGCCATTCCGAGCGCCGAAGCGAGCTTCTCGCTCATCCCGCCGAGGTGGGGTTTTAGCTTGGGTCGCTGCGCCACAATTGTAGCATCAACATATGTGGCGCGCCAACGCCGCGCGGCCAGGATTGCGGCGGTTCGAGCCACCAGTTTCAGGCTGTCTATGCCCCTGTATTGCGGGTCGCCGGGCGGAAAATGGTCCCCGATGTCGCCCAGCCCCGCCGCTCCCAGCATGGCGTCTATCACCGCGTGGGCGAGCACGTCGCCGTCGCTGTGGCCGTCCAGCCCCAGGTGGTATGGCACCTCGACGCCGCCGAGGACCAGCCTGCGCCCTTCCGCCAGCGGGTGGGCGTCCACGCCTATGCCCGTGCGCGTCGTCATGCGCCTCCGGCCGCCGCCGTGCGCCTGGCCAGGATCGCTCCCGCTGCCGCGTAGTCTTCGGGCGTGGTCAGCTTGATGTTGTCCCGCGCGCCCTCGAACAGCCGGACCCGGCCCCCGATTCGCTCGACCATGGCGGCGTCATCGGTGAAGGTGCCGTGGGCGCGGGCGTGCGCCTCGGCGAGCAGTTCCCGACGAAAGACCTGGGGAGTCTGGATGCTGCGGAGTTGCTCCCTGTCGAGCGTCTCCGCTGAGAAGCCGTCCTCGTCTACTCTCTTGATGGTGTCGGTGACCTGTACCGCCGCCGCCGCCGCACCCGTGAGCCGCGCCGCACACAGACCGCGAGCGATCATATCGACGGTGAGGAACGGGCGCGCGCCGTCGTGCACGATGACCCAGTCGGCCTCCGCCAGCCGTCCCAGTCCGGCGGCCACCGAGTCCTGCCGCCGGTCGCCGCCGGGCAACACTCCCACGACCTTGCTCCAGCCGCGTTCGCGCGCCAGCATTTCGCAACGTACCACCCTGTCGGTCGAGACCACCAGGGCTATCGCGTCTACGAGGGGTGTGGCCTCCAGCACCTCGACGCTGAACGCCAGGGCCGGCTTGTCCCGCGCGCCCGGAAGGGGGTCGAATATCTTGTCCGCGCCGCCCATTCGCACGCTGCGCCCGGCCGCCACCACGATGGCTGACGCGGTCGGTAGGCTGCTGCCACATTCGACGGAGCCGCTCCTGGACACCCTCAGGCTCTCCGCGGCCTGGCGAAGACGATGCAGCCGGTCGATGTCTGGAGCACGCGCGTTATCTCCACGTCCAGGTCGCTGCCCTTGTACTCCGCGCCGCCCTCCACGACCATCATCGTGCCGTCCTCCAGGAAACCGACGCCCTGGCCCTCTTCCCGCCCATCCTGCAACACCGTGACCGTGGAGGTCTCGCCGGGCAGGAACGCGGGCCGCAGCGAGGTGGCGAGCTCGTTGATGTTTAGCACGGTCACCCCGTGGAACTGCGCTACGCGGTTGAGGTTGAAGTCCGTGGTGATGATCGATGCGTCGATGCTCTTGGCCAGTTCCACCAGCCGCCTGTCGACCTGCTGGCCGTCGTCCTCGCCGGCGTCCATTATTTCGATCTCCACGCCGCTCCCGTCGCGCAGCTTGTTGAGCACCTCCAGCCCGCGCCTGCCCCGGTTGCGGCGCAGTCCGTCGCTGGAGTCCGCGACCCGCTGCAACTCGTCGAGCACGAAGTTCGGCACCACCAGGCACCCCAGCACGAATCCCGTGTGGCTAATGTCGGCGATGCGCCCGTCGATGATCGCGCTCGTGTCCAGCAGGATCTTCGGACTCGCGGGCGCGCTGCCGTTGATGGACACCCCCGTGGAACCCTGAGGGAAGAAACCCTGGAACAGGTCGCGTCTCGGCGAAAGCATGAACGCTCCGCCCAGGTACGCGAACAGCATGGAAAGAGCGGCAGGCAGCGCGATCCCGAACCAGCCCGGCAGCCGCGCCAGCGGTATCGCGAGCAGCAAGGCCAGCAGCAGCCCGACAGACGTCCCGACCACGCCCGAAAACAGCCGCGACGTGGGCACACCCTCGGCTTGAGAGGCCATCACGCCCGCCAGCTTGCTGCCCACGTAGGGGGTGGCCGCTAGTCCTAGAAGGGCCCCGAAGATAGCCAGGCCGAACACCCAGTGGACGTAGTACTCCGGCCCCCAAGTGGTGCTTATGTAATCTCCCAGCCGCCAGCCGCCGGTGGCAAGCACCGCACCGCCAACCAGACGCCCAAGTGTCTCGACCACGGCCATGTCACACCACTGTTCACCGGCTCAGCAGTGACACCTCGCAATCCCGCCCCGCCACCGGTTGCGGGCAAAGCATCGATAAGCTGTAGTATAGTGAATGAGGCTAGGTTAACACCCGATTCCGAGACGTGTCAAAGCTGGCCCGGATGCCGTGTCGTGCCGCGGCGCGAGGGCCAACACCGCAGTCGGTGGCGCCCAGGCCCGCCCTTGGGCCGTCCGCTGCGCTCGAAAGGAGACCGGCGCCATGCTGCTACGCCGCCCCCGTCTGCTGAAGCTGGTCGTGTTGGGCTGGCTGGTGGCGCTCGGCATCGGCCTGGCCGCTACTCCCCAGGTTCGCACCGCCTCCCACACGCTGCTGCTGGTGCCGCAGCTTCTGCCCGCTATCCCCGTCAAGCCGCAGCAGTGGTTCGCCGGCGAACCCACGCGGCGATCGGTCGTCTTCCAGGGCGGCGACGGCCTGGAGGACGCGGACCTGTACCTCCCCCCCGGCCGTGGCAAACACGGCGCGGTGCTGCTCTTCCTCGGCGTCAACCCCGCCGGCAAGGACGACGAGCGCGTGGTGAACCTGGCCAACGGCCTCGCGCGCGCCGGTCTCGTCGTGATGATCCCCTGGTCGGACAGGATGACCCAGAAGCGCGTTCACGTGGAGGAAGTGGATAACCTCGTATCGGCTTTCCGCTACATGCAGACCCTTGAGGAGGTTGACCCGGACAGGGCCGGCATGGGAGGCTTCTGCGTCGGCGCGTCGATGGCCGCGGTTGCCGCCCAGGACGAGCGCATACGCGACCAGGTGCAGTTCGTTAACTTCTTCGGCGGCTACTACGACGCGAAGGACCTCGTGAAGTCCGTCGTGGCCGAAAGCCGCTTCTACGGCGACGACTCCGAATCCTGGCACCCCGACAGTCTCAGCGTGGAGGTGGTAGCTTCGCACCTCGTGGAGGCGGTGCCGGACCCCGGCGAGAGGGCGCTGCTCTCGGCCCGGTTAGAAGGCGGGCCGGCCCCCACGACCGTCGAGGAAGAGGCCCTCTCTCCCGAGGCCCGTACCGTGTCCGCGCTTCTATCGGGCCCCACCCTTGACGAAGCCGACGACCTGCTGGCGAAGCTCCCGGACCGCGCGCTGGCCGATCTCGCGGCCATCTCCCCGAGCGAGGGCATCGACCGGCTCAGCGCGCGCACCCTCATCATGCACGACCGCCAGGACGAGCTTGTGCCCTCCGAGGAGTCGAAGCGCATGGTCGACGCCATGGGCGCCGGCGGCAACGTCTACTACACCGAGTTCTCCTTCTTCAATCACGTCGACCCCACGCGGCCCGCCAACCCCGCCGTCTTCGCCAGGGAGTCGTTCAAGCTCTACCTCCACCTGTACAACGTGCTGCGCGAGGCCCGCTGACTTTGCCTCCGTAGATTTAGTGGTACAATGGCAACCGTAGTCCTCCACCCGCCGGAGCGGTCCGCGCTGGCGGAGGAACTGTTCCACCCGAACGGGGTACACGACAATGGCAAAAAACTTCTGGATGATAGTCGAGACCCTGGAGAACTTCGAGATCGCCAGGGAGATGGGCTTCAGCGAATACGCCTTCGGCCACAGGTACCGCCGCCGCGCCGAGAGGATGCAGCCGAACGACCGCTTCCTGTTCTACGTGAAGGACCTGCGCAAGTGGGTCGCCACCGCCACCGTCACCTCTCCATGCTACGAGGATCATCGGAGCATCTGGAAGCCCAACGGCTCGATGGTCCACCGCCGCTACAGCGTCGAGCTAAGCCCCGACATCGTGCTGAAAGAACGGGACTTCATCGACGCGCTCGTTCTCGGCCCGCGGCTGGAGTACGTGAAGAGATGGGCCCCCGAAGACTGGCCGCTGGCCTTCTTCGACGTGCTTCACCTGCTCCCGCAAAGGGACTTCCGCCTCATAGAGGGCGAGATGCGCCGGCTGCTTCCCAGGCGGCGCAATCGCGGCAACCGCGGCGCCGGCAGGCAGGGCGAACGCCGGGGCGGTGAGTCGCGCGGAGGGCGGCCGCGCCGGAACTTCTCGCGAAGGTCCGCAGACCGGAGCTGACACCGCCGTACCTCAGGCGGTCGCGCCGCCCAGCGGCCCCTGCACGTCCGGCAGGCCGCCCTCGTCGTACAGATCTCCCAGCCGCTCCAGGAACTCCTCGGGAATGTCCTCCCCGTCCGGCGCCGCCGCGAACTCCTCCAACTGCTCCACTCTCGATATGTCCGGCAGCGCCGACGCCACCGGCGCCTCCGACAGGGCGAACTTTATCGCCAGTTGCCCGATCGTCAGGTCCAGGTTGCTGGTCAGGAACCCCAGCCCGGCGACCTCTCCCTCGCCCGGCATCGGCGCCCCGTGTTCCATCTCCCCCTCGTACTCTTCCCGCTCGACAGGCGACGGACGCACCGCCGTCAGCGCCCCCCGCGCGTGCGGCTCCCTCGCAATCAGCCCGGTGTTAGTCTCCACCGCGATGGGGAACAGTTCGCGCCCGGGCCGCTGCTCCAGCATGTTGTACACCAGCTGCAGCGCGTGCCCGTCCCGCTCCCGCATAGCCGCCTCGGCCTCCTCTTCCCACCTGACCTCTGGCTCCGGCGCGAAGCCGTAGTACCTTATCTTGCCCTCCCGCACCAGGTCCTCCAGCGTGTCGAACAGCTCGTCGTCCTCCAGCGTGTACATGGTCGGGTCGTGAAGCTGGTACAGGTCTATGTAGTCCGTGTTCAGCCTCCGAAGGCTCTGCTCGCAGGCGTAGCGCACGTACCGCGGACCGAAGTTCAGCTCGCGCGGTACGGGGTTCGGCGTCAGCACCGTCGTGTACATGTCGTACCCCACCTTCGTCGCGATCACGACGTCGTGGCGCTGCCGCCCGAGCGCCCTCGCCAGCACCCTCTCGCCGTAGCCGTCCCCGTAGGTATCGGCGGTGTCGAAGAACGTGACCCCCAGGTCGAACGCCCTCACCAGCAGGTTCACCGCCTCCGCCTCGCTGACTACCGGCCAACCACCGGACGCAAGCGTCCACAGGCCGAACCCGACCTCAGAAACCTCCAGTTCGGTTTCGCCAAGCGTCCTGTATCTCAATCCGCGAACTCCGGCTCGCCGCCCGGGCGCGACTACGCCGCCGCGTGGCGTGGTGGAACAGATGCATGAATTATACGCCAGGCTCCAGACGCGGGACAGCCCGCGATTGTCCTTTTCCCAGCTTGCGCCGATCTCCGCGTATTGCCTACACTGTCCCGGCCAAAGTTCGATGCCAGGAGGGTGCCATGGTCAAGAGCGATGCCGGGACAGTGCAGGACTACCTCGACGAACTGCCCGACGACCGCCGTGAGTCCATGCAGGCGGTCCGCCAGGTGGTCCTCGACAACCTCCCCGACGGCTACGAGGAGATGATGCTCTACGGCATGATCGGCTGGGCCATCCCCCTCGAAGTCTTCCCCGAGACCTACAACGGCTACCCTCTCGCCTACGCCTCGCTGGGCAATCAGAAGAACTATATGTCGCTGTACCTGATGAACGTGTACGGCGACCAGGTCACCGAGGAGTGGTTCAAGGAGCGGTACGCCGCCAGCGGCAAGAAGCTCAACATGGGCAAGTCCTGCGTCCGATTCAAGCGCGCCGACGATCTCCCCCTCGACCTGATAGGCGAGGTCATCTCCCGCACGCCCGCCGAGGACTACATCCGCTACTACGAGCAGTCCAGGGCAAACATGAAGAGCAACCGGCGCCGAAAGAAGAAGAGCTAGACCGGCGGGGCGTCCTTCAGCCCGCTGCCCGTGATCGCAACCAGCACGCAGTCGTCCGCGCCCACCACGCCGCGCGCCGCCAGCGCCTCAAGCCCCGCGAACGCCGCCGCGGACGTCGGCTCCGCGTAGATGCCCTCCTCCTCGGCAAGCAGCCGCTGCCACCTCACCATGTCCTCGTCGCCCACGGCCAGCGCCACGCCACCCGACTCCCGCAACACCCGCAGCACCTGCGCCTTCCTCGGCGGCGCGGCGACCGATATGCCCCCCGCGATTGTGCGCCCCGCGTCTGCCGCGCTCCACGCGCTGCCCTCGTACGCAGCGGCCACCGGCATCACCGCCCGCGCCTGCACGGCGTGGACCCGGGGCACGCGCCCGATGGCCTCTGCGTCCAACAGTTCCTGATAGCCTTTCCACGGCCCGGTCGCCAGCGACCCGTTGCCCACCGGCGCCACCAGGTGCTTCGGCGGATCGTCGATCAGTTGGCGCGCCGCCTCGTACGCGAACGTCTTGGTGCCCTCCAGGAAGTAGGGGCTGAGATTGTGCGAGGCGTACACCATTCCTTGCGACTGGCAGTAAGCCTCCGCAGCGTCCGTCGCCGCCTGGCGCGGTCCCTCGATCAGGTGCGTGTGCGCGCCGTATACGCGGATCTGGCTCAGCTTCGCCGCCGGCGCGTCCGCTGGCGCGAATACGTGCGCCTCGATGCCCGCCCGCGCCGCGTACGCCGCCACCGACGCCCCCGCGTTTCCCGACGAGTCCTCCACCACCGCCGTCACGCCCAACTCCGCCGCCACCGATACCATCGCAGCGGTGCCCCTGTCCTTGAACGAACCCGTAGGATTCTGGTACTCCGCCTTCCCGTACACCCGCCGCACGCCCAGCATCCCCGCCACCGCTCGCAGCTCCACGCACGGCGTTGCCCCCTCACCCAGCGTAACCGCCGCCGCCCGGTCGTGGTACGGCATCGGCGGCTCGCCGTCGGACGACTCCGCGGCCTCAGCCGTGTAACGCACGTCCAGCGGCCCGCCGCACCGCTCGCAGCCGAGCGAGTACATATCGGCGGGGTGCGCCGCGTCGCACGCGAAACAACACAGGTCGAAGTGGGACAAACAACACCCTCTCTGGCGCGGACTGAGACAACCGCCCGGATGCTACCGGCGGGGCAGGGGAGTTGTCAACGCGGCCCCGCGGTCCGTGCTTGACAGCGGGCTTTTGCGTTGGATACGATTTCGTTAAGTCTCACTCCTCAGGCAATCGAGCATTTGGCGCGGAGTAAGGGCACGTACGCTGGCCCGCCGGACGAAGGGCCGGGACTGAGAGGTGGAGGATGTCGGAGAAGTACGAGAAAGAAGTAGAAGAGATTCTCGAACAGGCGGGAGTGTCGCCCGGCCGAGCTCCGGCTCATCGCCGCAAGCCCAGCTTCTGGCGGCTCATCTGGATGTACGCTGGCAAGGCCCTGGGCGGCCGCACCTGGGCCATAACCCCCGGCCGCGTGATGATCGCCGCCGTCGTGATCCTGCTGCTCGCGCTAGTCCTGCGCGCCGGACCAATAATGGGACTGATCGGTCTGCTGCTGTTCATCGTCGCCTACGCTATGTTCTTCATGCGGCCCCGCAACAGCGTGGAAAAGCGCTGGCGCGGCCGCCCCATCGAAGAAGAAGACGACAACGGCTGGTGGGACCGCATCCGCGGCAGATAGCTCGCCTCACTCGCAGTCCCTTCCAGCCTGCCTGGCCCCAGTTGTCATTCCCGCGAAAGCGGGAATCCAGGCGCGGGGCGCGCCCCCTACGCGTCGTCCACCGGGAACTCCCGCTCCATCTCGCCCATCGACGTATCCAGTATGTCGATGATGTCGTCCACGACCTCCTTCGTGATAGTCAGCGGCGGTGAGAGCACTATCGAGTCGCCCGCACGCGTCGCCAGACCGTTGCTCCGCAGCTTCTCCGTAAACGTCTTCGCGTACTCGCCCTGCGGCCCGCCCGGATACGTCTCCTTCGTCCTGCGGTTCTTCACCATCTCGATGGACATCAGCAGACCCATGCCGCCGCCCACGAACCCCACCGACGGGTGGTTCTCCTGCAACACCGACATCGCCCGCTCGTACAGGTAGTTGCCCATGTCGTAGGAGTTCTGCACCAGGTTGTCCCGCTCCATGATCTCCAGGTTCTTCAGCGCCGCCGTCATCACCGCCGGGTGCCCGCCGTACGTCACGCCGTGTTGGAAGGCCGAGTTCGCCCCCTCCGCGTTGTCGAAGGCCTCGGCCACCTTCTGCGAGGCTACCACCCCGCCTATCGGAAGCTCGCCGCCCGTCAGCGCCTTCGCCACCGTCATGATGTCCGCCTGCACGCCGAAGCGCTGCATCCCGAACCAGCTCCCCAGCCTTCCGAACCCGCAGATGATCTCGTCCGCTATCAGCACCACGTCGTGCCGGTCGCAGATCTCCCGCACCTCCGGCCAGTACTCCTCCGCCGGAATCTGCGAGCCGTTCGGTATCGGCGTCGCGATGAACGCCGCCACGCTGTCCGCGCCCTCTCCCGTGATGATGTTCTCCAGCGACCGCGGACTCTGCATGCAGCAGTTTCCATTGTCGCGGTCCTTGTAACCCCACGGGCACCGGTAGCAGAACGGCGGGTCCACCTGGATGTTGCCCGGCGGCGTCATCGCCTCGAACAGACCCGGACTGCGCCTGCCCGCCGAGCCAACGCTCATCGCGCCTCTCGTGGAGCCGTGATACTGGCCTCTCCTGGAGATTATCTTGGTCTTCTGCGGCCTGCCCGAGATGTACTGGTACTGCCGCGCCATCTTCAGCGCGATCTCCACCGCCTCCGAGCCTCCGCCGCAGAAGAACGACCTCGTCATATCCCCCGGCGCCAGCTCCGCCAGCTTACGCGACAGCAGAATGCCCGGTATGCTGCTGTACGCGCCCGAGTTGCTGTACGCCAGCGTCGTCATCTGCTCCGCAACCGCCGCCGCAACCTCCGGGTGCCGGTGCCCGATGTTCTTCAGGAACAGCCCCGCCATCGCGTCGATGTACTTGTTCCCCTCGATGTCGTAGACGTAGCACCCGTCGCCGCGCGCCATGATGTTGTAGCCGCCCGGCGCGACAAGGTCCGCCATCTGGTGATTCTGCGTCCAGAAGTGGTCCAGCCCCCACTGGACGAGTTGGTCGATCTCCTCCCTGCTGTAGCTGTCCTTTATCCACCATGCGTGCTTATCGGTGTCTGGAGTCACCATGCGGCCTTGACCTCCTCCTGGCACGTGCCTGCTGTCTGGCTCTCAAGCCGCGGAACCGGACGCCCCGGCGCCCCCCAATCCCACAACTCAACGGTCAGCCGAATATAGACCTTCTCCCCACAAAGCACAAGCACCACACCGCCAACTTTGCGCCCCCCACTCCGTTCGGCTATAGTTATCCCCGCGTAAACCCCATATCCAACACCCAGCAGCAGCCTGACGGCAACACACCCTGAGGAGGAACCAATGACCAAGTTCGCGAGGTACGAGGCGCACGGGGAAATCGCCTACGGAGTGGTCGAAGGCGACGTAGTAAAGCAGTTGACGACGTCGCCCCTGGAGGACTACGAGGTCACCGACCACACCCACGCCCTGTCCGAGGTGCGGCTGCTCGCCCCCGTGGTGCCCGGCAAGATAGTCGCCATCGGCCTCAACTACAAGAGCCACCTGGGGGACCGTGAGCCGCCATCGGTGCCCGAGCCGTTCCTGAAGTCCGCCACGTCGCTGGCCGGGCCGGGCGACGACATCGTAATCCCCCGTGAGGCGCTGGAAGAGGGCGTCACGATGCAGGAAGAGGGCGAGCTTTCAGTGGTCATCGGCAAGCGGTGCAAGCGGGTGAGCCGCGAAGACGCCATGAGCGTAGTGCTCGGCTTCACCTGCGGCAACGACGTCAGCGCCCGCCAGTGGCAGCGCGGCGACCTCCAGTGGTGGCGCGCCAAGTCCTCCGACACCTTCAGCCCCATCGGCCCCTACATCGTCACCGACCTCGACCCCGGCAACCTGCACCTGGTGGCCCGCGTCAACGGTAAGGTCGAACAGGAAAGCAGCACGTCAGACCTTCTCTACGACGTGCCTACCATCATCGAGTTCGTCACAAGGGTGGTCACACTGGAACCGGGCGACGTCATAATGACCGGCACCCCAGGCCAGGCGGGCGACCTCCACCCCGGCGACACCGTCGAAATCGAAATCGAAGGCATCGGCACCCTCAGCAACCCCGTAGTCGCCGAGTCCTAGCGCTTCCCACCTTCGTCGTTCCCGCGAAAGCGGGAACCCAGGGCTGGGGGCAGGCCGCCCCCGCCCTAAAACACCAAGTCCCCTATCGTCATCCAGTAGAAGACGATGTACGCCCCCGCGACCACCATCAACCACGACCCAACCGTCCCCACCACCGGCATCGCCCGCCCCAGCGCCGCTCCCATCGCCTCCTTGAACAGCGCCATCCCCACGGTGAGCGTCACTATCACCACGCCCATGCCGCCCGCGTACAGTAGGAACTGCCCGAACGACTTGGCCAGCGTGGACGCCGCGAACGAAGTACCGATAACCGCGAAGAACGGCCCCAGCGCGCAGCTCAGCGAGGCCACGCCGTAGCTCACACCGAACAGGAAGTAGCCCCGCACGTTCGTCTCGCCGGGATCGCCCACGCGGTCCGCCACCCGCTGCGCCAGCTCCGAGTACAGTTTGCCGCCGGCCACCAGCCATGCCCCCAGCACGCACAGCACGACGCCTATCGCCAGCCCCAGCCACGGCAGCACCCCCGCGACCACCGACCGCGCCCCCAACCCGATGATCAGGCCCGCCACGCCGAACAGCAGCACGAATCCGGCCGTCACCGTCAGCCCCACCACGACGCCCTTGCCCAACCTGCTGAGCACGCCCCTCTCGGAATCAGCCTCGTCATCGCCCAGGTACAGCCCCATGTAGGCCGGAAGCAGCACGAAACCGCACGGGTTGAACGCCGCCGCGATGCCCAGCCCGAACGCGAAGCCCAAGGGAGCCAGGTCGCCCAGGTTGCCCGCGTATCCGCTGGTGCTTCCCGACAGCGACTCGACGAAGAAGTTGATCGCGTCGATGCCCTCGACGTTCTGCATCCTCACGATTGCCGCACCGGCAATCGCCGCGCCCAGCGCCAGCGCTCCGATCAGCGCTGGCAGCCCCGCGTTGCGCCAGATACTGGACCATCCGCCCAACCTGGAAACGCTGTTCACTTCTGCCTCCCGGCTTGACGCCCGCCGTAAGCCCTCCGGGCAACGGCCAATTCATACGCTTCCACTACAAAAATCGTAACAGTTAGCCGCCACCACTTTCAACCAACCCCGCCCACCCCCATTGACAAGTGTCGCACGCATGTACTAACATCCCCATATGCCAGTAACCAACAACAACCGACTCGCCGCCCACGCTCCCCGCGGGCTCGCCACGTCCCTCGTCGCTTGCCCTTCCACTCCGGCGAGACGCCCCGTTCCATTCCGCCACCCAACACCTCGAATTCTCGTCGCCTCCGCCCGGATTCGTGACAGTCGGGACGCAATAGCCGCCCACGGCGGCACACCTCCCAGCTACGAAAAACACGAAACGGAACACTTTCGGCGAAAGCCTACTTTGTACCACCCCCGCCCGCATTTCTTGACAGCCCCATACTTCGCGCTTAAACTTGCGTCACAACCGGCAAAACCCATTCGGAGGAGATTCCCTATGACCCAGGAGCAGGACTCTGTCATCACCCAGGAGATGCGCGACGCGATTGGTGTGGAGTCTGACCCCGTTAGCCACGAAATCGAGAAGGGCGCGATCATCAAGTTCGCCCAGGCGATCGGCGACGACAACCCCCTGTACAACGACGAGCAGGCCGCACGCGCCAGCCGCTACGGGGGCATCATAGCGCCGCCCACCTTCCTGCGCTCCACGCCGTCCGGCCCCATGAAGGTGAGCATCAAGAGCCCCTTCTCGGCCAACCTCGACGGTGGCAGCGAGTGGGAGTACTTCCACCCCGTTCGCCCCGGCGACACCATCACCGTCACCCAGAAGTTCGCCGACGTGTACGAGCGCAACGCCCGCGCGTTCGGCAAGATGATGTTCACCATTCGAGAGACCAAGTACGTCAACCAGTTCGGCCAGACGGTCGCGCTTCAGCGCAGCACCGGCATAAGCTACAACCCGCCTTCGTAGAGGGCAGCGCGCACGAAACCGGCTCGCGATCACGAATCGCCGAGATTTTCCGCAAGGAGGAATAGATGGGAGACCAGGTGTATTTCGAGGACGTCCAGGAGGGGATGGAAATCCCCACGCTGCGCAAGGACCCCACCACGCAGCAGCTCGTCAAGTACGCCGGCGCGTCCGGTGACTACTACCAGATCCACTACGATCAGACCTTCGCCAAGGGCAACGGCCTCCCCGACGTCATCCTGCACGGCGCCCTCAAGAACGCCTTCCTCGGCCAGTTCGTCACCGACTGGATTGGCGAGGGCGGCACCCTCAAGAAGCTGAGTTGCCAGTACCGCGGTATGGACGTCCCCGGCACGCCCGTGTTCGTCAAGGGCAGCGTCACCAAGAAGTCGTCCGACGACGGCGAAAACCTCGTCGAGTGCGAGCTCTGGCTCGAAGACCACGAGGGCGCGAAGACGACCCCCGGCTACGCCACCGTGTCGCTCCCCAGCCGCGGCTAGCGGGCTTCTCAGTCCAACACCGACAACCGCGCGGGCGGCCCCAACGCCGCCCGCGCCCATCCGCGCCCGCCAGCGAGAGCATCGAGAGTCCCTTCCCCCTCGCAGGGGGAAGGTTAGGATGGGGGTGAAGGCCCTTGTCCCCGCACCACCGAAAGGACCCGATTCCATGACCAGCGGTCCGCCCGATTCAGGCGCCACCGGAGAGGTGCTTCTCGAAGCCCGCTTCGACAGGCGAATCATCCCCTACACCAGGCTGTGGGTTACCGGCTTCCTCGTCATAACCGTCGCTGGCATCCTGCTCATACCCTTCTGGCTGATCTTCAGCCTCTGGTACCTGCCCGAGCACTACCGCCGCCTGTCCGCCCGACTTACCGCACGCGCCGTCGAAATCCGCAAGGGCGTCTTCTTCCGCAAGGAGTCCACCATTCCCCTCAACCGCATAACCGACGTTCGCCTTCACGACGGCCCGCTCATGCGCCACTACGGCGTGCGCGGCCTCCACGTGGAGACCGCCGGCCAGTCCGGCCAGAACGCCAGCAGCGAGGGCGACCTCGTGGGCGTCGTAGATGCCGTGGAGTTCCGCGACGCCATACTCCGCCAGCGCGAGGCCGCCCTCGGCGGCGAAACCTCCCCCGCGCCCGCTCAGCCGCCGACCGGCTCCCCCGATACCGCCGAACTGCTCACCGAGATCCGCGACATCCTCACCCGCATCGAGCGTCAGGGCAGCAGCAGAGGCGAGTGAACGAGTGGCTAGCGTGATAACATGTTGACGGGAGCATAGTGAGATATGACTTTGGAACAGAGGGTCAGCAGGCTGGAAGGCGCCTATGAGCAAGTCGACGGGCGACTCGGCGACCTTGCCTCCTCAATGGAATTGCTGCGAACTGACATGAATAGTCTGCGCGCTGAGATGAATAGTCTGCGTGCTGAGATAAATACGCGGTTTGCGGAGCTCGGCAACCGGAACGACCAGATCAACGCTCGAATCGACCAGAGGTTCAACAACCTCTACATACTTGTGGCAGGGATGTGGGTTACCATCATGGGAGCGCTCATAGGCATCGCGCTCGTGGATTAGGCGCTTTCGCCGTCTCCGCTCCCCCTCGGCCTGACCCCCCATTGGTAGACCGCCGCCCCGACGGGCCCCCCAACTAACGGCCCCACGATGTAGATCCAGAACCCCGCAGACGGCCCCGGAATCGCCTGCGCGCCCCACCCGGCGAAGTACGCCACCAGACGCGGCCCCAGGTCTCTCGCCGGGTTGAATCCGCCCTGCGTTAACGGCGCCAGCAGGCTGATCAACACCGCCACCGTGAACCCGACGAAGAACGGCCACATGCTGCCTCGCGCTATCCGCCCGTTCCGCCTGTCGGTCAGCGCGAATATCATGAACACCAGGATGGCCGTGCCCAAAGCCTCCACCGCCGTCGCGCCCGCCGGTGAGATGAGCGACCGCGCCTCCGCGTCCACCCCCACCGAGGCCGGGTTAGGGAAGTACTGCCCGAACACCATCGCCGAGCGCTCGCTGCCCTCCGTCCCTCGCGCGATCCCTTCCTCCACCTCGAAGCGGTCCAGGAACGGCCCGAACATCGCCAGCACCACCAGCCCCGCGGCCACCGCGCCGGCGAGCTGCGCCGCCCAGTACGCCGGAATCCGCCGCGCCGGAAAATCGCTGCCCCGGAAGAGCGCGATGGCTAGGCTCACCGCAGGGTTCAGGTGCGCCCCCGACACGGCAGCCGTCGCGTAGATGGCGAGCGATACCCCGAATCCTATCACCGCGGCCACCTGCCATATCCCAACCTGGGAGCCCGTCAGCACCGCGGCCGCCACGCTGCCGATGATGAACAGCACCAACAGGAACGTGCCGACCATCTCGGCCATCATCTGGTGAAGCAACTTCAAGCCGACTTCCTTTGTAGCGCGGCCCAGCGGCGTTCGCGCCGGGCCGCAAAAAAGCGCCCCAGTGTTCGCCGGGGCGCTCCAGTTCTGCGCTGCGTCGTCCGCTATGTCGGCGCCTAGATGGCGTATGACGTGAGCAGCTCCTCGGGTGTCTTGGCGGTCTCTTTGCCCGCCATTTCGCTCGACCGCTGGTCGAACGTCAACCGGGACTCGTCGCGGTAGAGAACTCCAACCGGCACTCCCGGCGTGCTGGCTATCTCGAACGCCGCCGCCTGGTCGGTCTCGTCGTGGTCGTCGGGTATGTCCCACGCCAGCGGCGCGATGCCCTTCCTGGGATTGCCCTTCAGCACCTCGAAGGTGTTGTTGTACGTCGTACAGGGCGACTGCACGTGGACGACCGAGAACCCCTTGTGGTTCATCGCGTCCTGGATCATTACCCCGAGGTCCCTCACCTTTGTCGAAATCGTCGACGCCACGTAGGACGCGCCGACGGTCAGGTACAGACGGAGCGCGTCGAGCGCCTCCTCCGGCTTGCCGTATGGCGTAGAGCTTGTAATCGCGCCCAGTCCCGTCGTCGGGGAGCTCTGGCCCTTGGTCAGCCCGTACACCTGGTTGTCCATGATCACCGCGGTGACGTCCAGGTTGCGCGCCGCCTGCGGCCCTATGTGCTCCAGGCCGATGCCCAGGAAGTCGCCGTCACCGGCCACTATCACCACGTTCAGGTCCGGCCGCCCCATCTTCACCCCCATGGCGAGCGGGAGCGTCCTGCCGTGGATGCCGTGCAGGCCGTAGGGCATGTCGCCCTCCAGCAGATGGATCATGTTGCCGGAGCAGCCTATGCCCGCCACCACGACCGTGTTCTCCGCCGGAAGCTCCGTCTCGATGGACCTCTGGGAAAGCGCCGTCTCGAGCGCGCGCCGCACGCCAAAGTCACCGCAGCCGGGGCACCACTTGAAATCGTACTCGGGATTCTTCGCGCTCATGCGGTTACTCCCTCCTTCTGCATCTGTCCGACCCGCTCGCCCACCTGGCGCACCAGGTCCTTCTCCTTAAACGGCAGCCCGGTTATCTGGGTTATCGACTCTGCCCGCACTCCGTATGAGCGGAGGATGGACGAGAATTGACCCTGGAAGTTGAGCTCCGGAACGATGACCAGCTCCTTGCTCTTCAGCTCTTCAAGAAGCTGGGGCGGCAGCGGGTTGAGGAACATGGTGTAGTACCAGCCAATGTCGTGGCCGGCTTGCGTCAACTCTCTGTAGGCCGCAAGCGCAGGGCCTTTCGAGCCGCCCCACGGCAGCAGGGCGATGGAAGCGTTTTCGTTGTCGCTCTCGTAGTAGCCGTCTTCCAGCAGCTTGATCTTACTGAAGCGGCGGTTGGTCATCTGGATGTGACGCTGAGGCAGGTGCGTCGTGTCGCCCATGCCGTCGTGCTCGCTGCCGTTGGCGACGTAGCTGCCCGGGTTGCCGGGTATGGGCATCGGTGAGAGCTCCCAGCCATCGTAACGGTTGTAGCCGTTGGAGCCTTCGTACACCTTGCGGTTCTCGACCCGCACTTCGTCGAGGTGGGGCCTGGGAATGTTCTGGTTTCGCTCCGACAGGGCGTGCTCACTGAGCAATATCACCGGTCCCTGGTACCGCTCTGCCCAGTTCACAGCGTGGATGGCGGCGTAGAAGCACTCCTCCACCGTGCCCGGAGCTATGATCGGCAGCTTGACGTCACCGTGGGCCGGGAACATGGCCGCCATGAGGTCCGATTGCTCAGTCTTCGTTGGCAGGCCGGTCGCCGGTCCGCCGCGTTGGATGTCGGCTACCACCACCGGGATTTCCGCCATCCACGCGAGGCCGAGGCCCTCGCTCATCAGCGAAAAGCCCGGTCCCGCGGTGGCGGTCATCGCCTTCTTGCCCGAGAATCCCGCACCAACGATCGAGTTGATGGACTCGATCTCAGAGCTGGCCTGGTAGCAGAACTTGCCCGGTCCCACCAGGTTCTGCTCCATCCAGACGAGTATGGACGTGGCGGGCGATATGGGGTAGCCAACGTAGAACTCCAGCCCCGCCGTGTACGCACCCAGCGCTACCGCCTGGTTGCCGTTGAGCAGGATCTGGTCCACGTCGGGAGGAATTGCGGGGGCAAGCTCGCCAAGGCTGAAACCGCTGCGCTCCGCCTCTATCCTTCCGAGCGTCAGCGCCTCGATGTTCGAGCTGATTATCTGCTCGTCGTTGGGTCGCCCCCTCGTGAAGCGCTTGGTCACGAACTCCTCGAGGATCACCTGCGGCATCTGCACCAGGTAGGCGAGCGCGCCGATGACCACCATGTTGGCGGCCCTGTTGTTGCCCGTGGACCGCGCCAACTCGTCGAAGGGCATCCCAAAGCTGTTGCCCGTGTACTCCAGGTCGAAGGCGCCGGAATCATAGATGACCACGCCGCCCTCGCGGACTTCCGCGCCGTGCGTGTCGTACGCCTCGCGGTTGAAGGCGACGAGCACGTCGAGGTCATCGCCCGAACTGAGAACCTCGGCATTGGAAATGCGCGTCTGCGTCCACGTCGGGCCGCCCATTATCTGCGAAGGGAAGGTGGCGAAGGTCTGAGCGTGGTAGCCCCTCTGCGTTGCCGCTTGAGCGAGACCCTCGGCAGAGGTCACGACGCCCTGGCCGCCCTCTCCCGCAAATCGCACCACAAAGTCACTCTTTTTCAACTACTACCTCCGGAGAGCCTGGGAGCGGCCGACCGCCACGGCCTGACAGTGGAGTCGTGGCCCGTGCTCACATGGTGACGTTAGCGGCATCGGAAGTAGCTTTGAGGACCCATCGCTTACAGGCATCCGAACTGCCCCGCCCCCCAATACTCTCGTCTTGCGCCGCCCGGGGGAACACCGCCGGTATGCGGGTCCACTGACAGCTATCTTGACTGAACCGTTACCTCTACAACTACAACGCCACCAAATATAGCAGTACCACCCCATGGTGTCAATTTTGGCAAGGGACGGAAAGCAGCCCTTTTCGGTCCTGTTTCGGAGGCGCTCGCCCCGCGATTACTCCTCTACTATCAGGTTGAATCCCGCCGGGCAGACGACCAGGAAGATAGCGTCGAACACCACGAGGAAAGGCACCCAGAGAGCGGGGCTTTCCCCAGCGAACACGCCACCGGTCGCCTCCACCGCCGCGACTATAGCCGGCAGCACCACCGGCAGGAACAGCACGGGCAGCATGATCTCGCGCGATCTGGTGTTCACGGCCATCGCGGAGAAGAGCGTGCCCACCGCCGCTATGCCCAGCGTGGCCAGCAACGCGATCGGAATCAGCCACAAGTCCCCTGGCGACAGGTTGAACAGCGCCAGGAAAATTGGAAAGATCACCACCTCGACCGCTGCCATGAACAGGAAGATTGACAGCACCTTGCCAAAGTAGACCGCGTCGCGAGCCACCGGCGCCAGCAACAGTCCGGTCATCGCGGCGCCGTCGCGCTCCATCGCGAATGATCGACCCAGACCCAGCGCGCCGCTGAAGACTATGGCCACCCATAGGATGCCAGGCCCCACCGTAGCCGCGGTACGTGGCGTCGGGTCTATGGCGAAATTGAAGACGACCACGGCCAGCAGCGCGAACACCAACAGCGCGGTCGCGATCTCCTTGGTGCGAAGCTCGAGCAAGGCGTCCTTCCATGCCACTGCGAGCACCACTCTCCAATAGGCCCTCAAGCGTCCGTCTCCCCTGTCAGTTCGGCATATCGCTCACGCAGCCCGGCCACGCCAAGTGACGCGGCTGAGTCGTGGTAGGCGATGCGTCCGCGCGAGAGGATGGCGGCTCTCTGCGCAAGCGCCGCCCCTCTTTCGAGATTGTGGGTAGTCATGATGACAGTGCGGCCCAGGTCCGAGCTCCCCAAGACGATGCTCTCCAAAATGTCCAGCGCCTCTTGGTCGAGGCCGCTCTCCGGCTCGTCCATCAGCAGTATGGGAGGGTCGTGCAGCAGCGCCCGGGCGATCGAAAGGCGTTTGCGCATTCCGTGCGACATCGTGCCGACCCGCTGAGAGAGTCTGGAAGTCATTCCGAGCCGGTCGGCCGCGCATACCGCCCTTTCTTCAACGACATCGAGATTGAACATTCGACCGAACAGCTTGAGATTCTCCAAGCCGGTGAGCTGCTCGTACAGCATCGGGTCGTGTGTCACTACGCCGATTGTGGCGCGCGCCTGCTTGCCGCTGCGCGATACGTCGAGGCCCGCGATCCGGACGCTTCCGGTATCCGGGCGTGTGAGCGTCGCCAGCGTCTTGATAAGCGTCGTCTTCCCGGAGCCATTGGGTCCGAGTATGACCACGGTTTCGCCCCAGGCGACCTCGAGGTCCAGTCCGCGCAGCACCGCCGCGCGCCCGTAAGACTTGTGCAGGCCACGCACCTCGACGGCGGGAGCGGGCGCTCCATCCTCTCGGGATACTCCTGTGGTGATATGTCTACTCATGGGGAGTATTATATGAGAAGCGGAACTTAACCCCACAACGCCGGTCAGGACGAAGCGTCCGGGGAGTTCGAAAGGACCTGAGGAGTGGTAATGGCTACCATCGAGAAGCTGCGTGAACGATACGAGGGGCTGGAGCTCAAGGAGCGGACGGAAACCGAGGATTCTATAGACGCCGGTTGTCTTCTGGCATTCGACTACGAGTACGCGGGCCGGGACGCGGAGGTGGTCATCGACACCGACGAGTTCAGCGCGGTGTGCCCATGGACCGGGCTACCCGACCAGGGGACGCTCAGGATAAGCTACGTGCCGGCGAACACCTGCATCGAACTGAAGTCGCTCAAGTACTACCTGCTTTCGTACAGGAACGTAGGCATCGTGCAGGAGCACGCGGCAAACCGCATCCTGGACGACCTGGTGGCGTGTTGCCGTCCGGTACGCATGACCGTGTTCCTGGACTACAACGTGCGCGGCGGGCTTCACACCGCAGTCACGGCGGAGTACGAGGCACCGCAGGATCTGCCGTGACCGTGGCATGCGTTCAGGTGGCGACCCTGGCGTCGCCTGCCAGGCGGCCTGCGGCGTGCGCCATCGACGCGGCGGCCACCATGTCGGCAGCGTAATCCAGGCCGACCTCGCTGACGTTGATCACCATATGGAACAGCTCCGGCGCGTCTGGGTTCTCGAGGCCGAGGAAACGCTGGAAGTAGTAGGCGCGTGCGGCGTCGCGCGCGGCGACGGTACTCTCAGCCTCCTCCTTGGTCAGCCGCTCTCGGTTCATTATGGTGATTATCCTGTCTTCGTACTCGGAGACTACCCCAACGCGCAGTACGTTGGGTAGGTCTCTGAGGATGACGTGGCTGCCCCTTCCCACAATCACGGTGTTGCCGCTCGCCGCCATCTCCTCGAGCACGGTGTGGACCGCCTCGATGTAGGCCTCGTCCTCCAACTCGTGCCCCTTAGTGATGGTGGGCTGTGGCAGATCTTCGTACTCTTCCGTGAGAAATGCGGCGACTCCCGGTCCGAAGTAGGGGTCGCCGCCCGCACCGGACACGGCGGAGCGTTCCAGGATGCGCTGGAGCAGCCGGGAGAACCGTTCGCCCCTGGTGGGCGGGCGCTCCTCGCGCTCGTGCAGCGCCGCCACGGTCGCGCCGACTTGGCGCGCGACGTTAGTCAGAATCAGCCTGTCTACGTAGTCGGCCTCAAGCCGCTGTGCCACCATTGGACCCAGCGATCTGGGCCCTGCTCCTGCGAGTCCGGCCAAAGTCACCACTGTCATATCCCACCTCCCCAGCTTCATGCTTCGATTGAAATCCGCGATGCATGGCCCCGCGGGAAGTCTTTACTCCTGGCTTCGGAGCTCCTCGATATGGGCGTCCCAGTGTGCCCGGATACGCTCGAGGCGCTGTATCGTCGAGGCTTCCGAGCCGTCGCCGCGTACCATGATAACCTCGTTAGCGTCCGGGATCTGCCTCGCCGCCGCCGATAATCGGGCCTGAAGCTGTCGCGCCTCGTCCGCCAACCGGGCGACGCTCTTGCCCGACGCACGGCCAACAGCTCGGGCGTTTGTCTCGTCGGTGTCGGCGTAGATGCGGTAGGGCTGCTGGCCCGAAGTGACCGCCTCCATTCCCTCGACGGTGGCCTGGTGCCAGTAGACCATGTGGACGAGCACCTCGCGGGCCGTCCAGAGATCGATCTTCACCTTTGACTCGCCGCCGGGGCCCTCGAAGTACGCAAGCCCCGCCTCCACGGAATGCTCTACCGACGAAATGAGTGATTCCAGGTTATCTGCCGTGGTCATTTGGGCACCTCTCTGGATTCCGGTTGTTGGACCGTCTGGGGACCTTGAACGATAGGCGCTAGTACTCGATTATCGAGTAGGTCTCGTAATCCCGAAGCCTGGCTCTTCCCCCAAGCTCGGTCAGCTCGATCAGCACGGCCATACCGGCGACTCTCGCGCCCACGGACTCGACGAGCCGCCCTGCCGCGGAGAGAGTTCCCCCGGTGGCGAGCAAGTCGTCCACGATAACAACGCGCTGTCCCTCGGCAAAGGCGTCGGTGTGCACCTCCAGCGAGTCGGCGCCGTATTCCAGCGTGTAGGAAACGGCGTGTGTGGTGTAGGGCAGCTTGCCCTCCTTTCGGATGGGCACCAGAGGCTTGGCGAGCTGTTGCGCCAGGGGCGCCGCGAACAGGAAGCCCCGCGACTCGACGGTCGCGATGGCGTCGGATCCCACGCGCTCGCAAAACTCGGCCATGTGCGAAAGGGCCGTGTCGAACGCCTTGGCGCTCTTGAGGAGAGGCGTAATGTCCCTGAAGAGGATGCCCTCCTGGGGAAAGTCCTCGATCTCCCTGATGTAGTCCTTAAGCTGCACTGTGACACCCGCAGTGTGAGGTCGTTGCTTAGTTGAATGATAATTGGCGGTAGTAGGGCGGTCAAGTATCGGCGCCGACGGCGCAATTGGCCCGTGTGGACTGCCCGCGTGGAATTGACACACGCCGGAGGCCGCCGATAGAATGCCCACCATCGAGCGGGGCGCCGCACCA
The DNA here is from genome assembly GCA_034421955.1 of Dehalococcoidia bacterium. Taxonomy (GTDB): domain Bacteria; phylum Chloroflexota; class Dehalococcoidia; order Lucifugimonadales; family CATOSD01; genus CATOSD01. The sequence continues at coordinate 41,620 of DAOUJZ010000083.1, forward strand.
GCCGCCGCAAATCAGGATAGGGTAGACGCACCATGGTCGCCATCCAGCCGGCAATCACACAAAACCGCCTGTATGCGGTGGCGTACGAGGCGAACAAGCGCGCCGCCATCGCGGTGCCGCAGGACGGCATCGAGGCGTTCGAGCAAGCCTTCAGCCGCGAGACGAAGCCGATGGCCAGCTTCATACTGGGCCAGGTGCTGGAGAACGCCCAGATCGCCATCGCCGAGGAGCGGCCCATGTGCGGCGACACGGGACTCCCCCGTTACTACGTGAAGATGGGCAACGAGGCCAAAATCGAGGGCGGCTTCGTCGCGCTGGAACATACGCTGAGGCGTGCGGTCGCCGACGTCACGCAGGACGTGCAGCTTCGCGCCAATCGCGTTCACCCGCTTACGCGCCAGAACCCCGGCAACAACGTCGGAGTGTTCGCGCCTAGCGTGGACTACTCCTTCGAGCCGGACGCCGACTGGGTGGACATTACCGCGGTCCACAAGGGAGGGCTGTTCGGAACCGACTACCGGATGCTCTTCCCCGCCGACGGCACCGACGGCATCAAGCGCTTTCTGCTGGACAACCTGGCGGCGTTCGCGCGGCGCGGGCTGTCCTGCCCGCCGGTCGTCGTGGGCGTGGGGCTGGGCGGCTCCAAGGACCAGTGCGTCACGCTGTCCAAGGAGGCTGCCTGCCTGCGCACGATGGGCGACAGACACCCGGACCCGGACGTAGCGGCGCTCGAGGACGAACTGAAGGAGTTGGCGAACCGCACCGGCTTCGGCGTGATGGGAGTGGGCGGCGACACCACCGCGCTCGACGTGCACGTGGAGATCGCCTACACCCACACGGGAGGGCTGCCCATCGCGATCTCCCAGTTCTGCCTGGCCTACCGCAGGTCTACGGCGCGCGTATACGCCGACGGCAGCGCGGAGTTTCGCGACGACCCGCTCTGGTTCACGCCCTACTACCGCCGCGCTGGTACCGAGTAGCTGAGGGAGATTGAACGCCCCATGATGGACAAGGCCAAGTATGTCGACGCGCCGCTTTCGGAGGAAACCGTGCGCGAGTTGCGCGCCGGCGACGTGGTGTATCTCAGCGGCACGGTGTACACGGCGCGCGACGGGGTGTACCGGCACATGCTCGTCGAAGGAAACGAGCCGCCGGTGGACCTGCGGGGCCTAACCAACGTGACCTTCCAGTCCTCCCCCGCCGGGGTTGAGGTGTCGCCCGGCTCCTTCAACGTCGCTTCGTTTCAGGCGACGGCCGGCTTTCGCTACGCCCAGTACATGCCCGCGCTATTGGAGCGGTTCGGAGTGAAGGCGGTGGTGGGCAAGGGCGGCATGTCCGAGCAGCTCTACCAGGACCTGTTCGCCCGGCACGGCGCGGTGTGCCTGACGACGATGGGATACGGCTTGGGGGCGATCTACGGCAGCGCCATCAAGAGAGTGGTCGACGTCTACTGGGAAAAGGAGCTGGGCATATCCGAGGCCCTCTGGATACTGGAGTTGGACAAGCTGGGTCCTCTTCTGGTGGAGGGGGACGCTCAGGGCAACAGCTACTTTTCGGGCGTGAACGAACAGATCAACCAGAACCTGGGGGAGTTGTACGAGGGACTCAGGGAGCCTGTGTACCGCCGCATCGGCGAGGAGCAGCGCCCCGAAAAAGAGCTGTTCTAGGGGACGGTCACCCCCATCCTAACCTTCCCCCTGCGAGGGGGAAGGGACTTCTGTGAGGAGGACTCGGGTTTGGCGGCTGGAATCAGGAACGCGCTGCTGCATCCCGGCGTACCGCGCGAACTCCACGCCAGGACGCGCGTGGGCTGGTGGGCGTGGGCGCTCCAGCGGGTCACGGGTGTGGTGCTGGTCGCGTATCTGCTGGCGCATATCTGCGTCATATCCACTTCCATTCTGGGGGTTGCGGCGTTCGACTCGACGCTCGGCTTCGTGCAGCATCCCGTGTTCGAGGCGCTCAACATCGGGCTGATAGCGATTGTGCTCTACCACACATTCAACGGCGTTCGCGTGGTGCTGTTCGACGTGGGCATAGGCATTCGGCGGCAGGCGGCCGGATTCTGGGCGTGCGTGGCGCTCACCGCGCTGGGCGCCGGCGCTTCGTTCGTGCTGAGCGTGCCGCTCATATTCATGTAGGCAGCGGGCGAGGTGGACAGGCGATCGTTCCAATCTTCCACATATCCTGGCCCTTCCGCGCCCGACGTCCGCCCGGCACGCGGGGAGCAGGGCTTCTGGTCGTGGTTTCTGCAACGCATCAGCGGGGTGCTGTTGCTCTTCTTCGTGCTCGCCCACGGCGCAATCACCCTCTTCGTGCCCATAGCGGACGTGCGCGCGGGATTGCAGGAAGACCCGGTGACGCATGAGGTTGTGGAGCGGCGGCTGGCGCAGGGGGCCATGCTCGCGTTCGATTTCGCGTTGCTGGGACTGGCGCTCTATCACGGGCTGAACGGTATCAGGGGCATTCTGATGGAGTGGTCGTTCACGGCGCGCCACAAGACCGCCGTCACCGCCGTGTTGCACACGGTTGGACTGTGTGCCTTCGTACTTGGGGCCGCGGGACTGCTCGCCTTCGTGCTATGACGTTATGCGCCACACGTCGGCTTCACCCTCACCTCAATCCTCTCCCGTCAAGGGAGAAGAGGTCAACAGGAGAGAACATTGCCTAGAATGACCGCGGGAAAATCGGTAGTGGAGGCGCTGAGGGCAGAGGGCGTCGAGTACATCTTCGGCGTCGTCGGCTCGGCCTTCCTGGAGATTCTGGACGCCATGTACGGGCGCACCGACATCCGCTTCGTGGGCTGTCGCCACGAGCAGGGCGCGGGCTTCATGGCGATGGGCTACGCCCGCGCCACGGGTCGGCCGGGCGTTTGCCTGGTGCAGAACGGCCCGGGCGTAACCAACCTGCTCACTTGCGCCGCGGGCGCCCTGGTGTGCCACGCGCCGATGGTGATACTGGGCGGCGCGCCCATGGCGGGCCAGATGTACCGAGACTCGTTCCAGGAGTTGGACCAGCTAGGCGTCTTCCGTCCCGTCTGCAAGGCTGCGATCCAGATCAACCGCGCCGACCGCGCGCCGGAGATCCTGCGCCACGCCTTCCGGGTGGCGACCTCCGGCAAGATGGGGCCGGTCTACGTCGACCTGCCGCGTGATCTCCTGAACGCCCAGGACGTGGACGTTGAGATCCTCGCACCGGCTGCGTACCGTCCCCCGCAGCGGCCGGAGGGCGACGTAGACCGCGTGAGGGAGGCCGCGGAGCTGCTACGGCAGGCCGAGTCCCCCGCCATCGTCGTGGGCGGCGGCGTGGTGTGGGGCGAGTCGCACGCGGAGGCCGTCCGGCTCGCGGAGCAGCTCGGCGCGCCCATAGTCGCCTCGTACGAGCGCAACGACGCCGTGCCGAACGACCACCCCCTGTACGTGGGACCGCTGGGGCGCGCAGGCTCCCCCGAGGCGGCGGAGGCAACCCTCGCCGCGGACGTGGTGCTGGCGCTGGGCACGCGGCTCAGCCACTTCACCTCGTTCTACGACGGCCGCTTCTTCGCGGACGACGCGAAGCTGGTGCAGGTGGAGATCGATCAGCACGAGATAGGCCGCAACATGCCGGTGGACGTGGGCATCCTGGGCGACGCGGGAGCCGTGGCCCGCGCGCTGTCCGCGTCGCTGGAGGAGGCGGTGCTGCCGGCCGCGCTGGAGCGCCGACGCGCCGCGGTGTCGGCGCTGCGGGCCAAACGGCTGAGCAGGCTGGAAGCCGAGGGCGCACTCGAAATGCTGCCGATGAAGCCGCAGCGCGTGTACGCCGAGCTGCGGCGCGCGCTGCCGCCGGAGACCGCCGTGGTGTTCGACGCGGGCGGGTCGCCGGCATACGGCTACGACAGGCTGCACTTCGCCGCCCCGCGCACCATGTTCGGCACGCTGGACCTGGGCTGCATAGGCGCGGCGCTGCCGCAGGCCATCGGCGTCAAGATGGGACTGCCGGGCGCGCCCGTGGTGAGCATCAACGGCGACGGCGCGTTCTTCATGAACGCCCAGGAGCTTGAGACGGCGGTGCGGTGGAAGGTGCCACTGGTCAACATCGTCATGAACAACGGCTCGTGGGGTTCGGAGAAGGCGTACCAGAAGCTGCTGTACGGCGAGCGGTACATCGAGGCGGACATCGGCAATCCACGCTACGACAAGCTGGCCGAGCTGTGCGGAGGCCGCGGCTTCTACGTCGAGAGGCCGGAGGAAGTGGGCGAGGCCGTGGGCGAGGCGCTGGCCCTGGACACGGTTTCGGTGATAGAGATTCCTATCGACCCGGACGAGCTGCCCTATCCGGCGCGCGCCGCGGACGTGTTCAAGTCCAACGACTGAAGCCGGCCGCGAGCGCGGCATAAGCGCCGGCCATCACACTAGCAAGCGACGGAGGCAAGCGACGACATGGCACAGTACATCATGCTGCTCACACTGACGCCTGAGGGCCGCCAGAACATTCTCCAAGAGCCGGACCTCCTGTTGCGTGCGGAGAGCGAGATCAACATTCCTGACGTGCAGACGCTGGGTGTGTACGCGCTGCTGGGCGACTACGACTACGCGTGCATTCTCAACGCGCCGGGCAACCGGGAGGCGGCCCGCTTTTCGCTGGAGCTGGGAGTGAAAGCGGGCGTATTGATTACGACCATGCCCATCATTCCGCTGGGCAGCTTCGACCGCCCGGAGCGCGAGGAGGCGCCATCCGAAGAGGCCGCGCTCGACACGCCTCTCGACGATTGACGGGCGGGGCCGTGCGCAGGGCCCTTTCATTATCCCGGTCGGCCCAATCTTGACGATTTGTGATGCAAACTGATGCATTTTGATGTAAAGTGCCCCATTTCGCCCCATTCTGCACCACTCCATAGCTGTTGGGGCTGCCGCCGTGGGCTTGTTGACGGCGGGTCTGGACGCGGAATCGGGTGCGAATGACCCCAAATGTGGCGGGAATGAGACAGGCGCCCGAGGAGCCAATGGGACAGCACTAGTGGCCAGTGGGGTGGGTCGGTCCCTTGTTGGAGGAAGCGTAGCACGGCTGTACTGATGGAGTCAAGAGGGCTGTCCGGCAGGTGATGCGGCGGGCTGTTGAATGTGTTAGCATTAGCGGACGCCGCTGGCCACGGAATCAGACCCGCACACCTGGTGGTCAGCGATAGCCTGCGGGTGATGGGGCTGTGAGGGCCGAGTTATGCTTACGGAGCTAAAGCTAACCAACTTCCGCATCTTTGACGATGAAGTGACTGTTCGCTTCAGGCCAATCACGATACTCATTGGGCGGAACAGCTCGGGCAAATCGACCGTCATCAAGTTTCTACAGTTGTTGCAGCAGTCCCTGGGCATTTACAGTTCGCAGTTCATCGTGACTGACGGCGACAACGTAAGCCTCGGTGTCTTTTCCGAGTTGAAGAACACGTTGACCGCGAAGACCGATTTGAGCTTTTCTCTAACCGCCAACGACACTCCAGATGGGCCAGCGGACACCGTGTTGGAGTATCTGAAACTGTTAGGAGATGGGAGTGTTGAGAGTGTGGTAAGCAAGGCGAGAGCAACGGTACCCTATAGCGGTAAGGGTGCTAGAGGCTCTGCCGCGTACTCTCTCTTCGATGAAAGTGAAGGGCGTGAACTCTTCATTGCCCCGACCGGAGTATCACCAGACACTCGATTCCTGGGATACTCGCCCCCTTGGAGCTTCGACCTTCCCTCGTCACTGCCCAGCGAAGGTCTGCTATTCCCGGGCAACTTCAACCTGGGCGACCGTAGGCGCGAACTTGACTCGATGAAGCGGGATTCTGAATCGCACATGATGGCGACACTTATACTCTCGGTAAGATCTCTACGCCATCTGCCCCCCGTCCGGGCTGAAATGCGCCGAGTGATTGAGCTGAGTTCGCCACCCACGGACTATGTTGGGCATCGGGGGCAGTTTACCCTATCCCATCTGCAGCGCATACTGACAGAAGACCATGAGAAGTACGACTTCCTGCTGCCGCACTTGAGCAGCGTGGCAGACGTAAGTGCGGTTGAGTTCAGAATGTCGCCAGGGCACATAAGCAGGCCATTCGCCACGAACAGGACCACCGGCGCCGACGTGCCCATAGCCGACTATGGGTTCGGCGTGGGTGAGAGCTTGCCGGTGCTGGTGCAGGGCGCGATCATGGAGCCCTACACGACGCTGATGGTGGAACAGCCCGAAGCCCAGCTTCATCCCACAGCGCAACTGGAAATGGGCGGTTACTTCGCCGACCTGTGGAACAAGCGCAAGGTCGGCTCGATCATCGAGACCCACAGTGACAACATCCTGCTAAGGCTGCGTCGGCTGATAGCGAAAGGTGACCTATCGCACAAGGACGTCTCGATAGCGTACTTCACGTTCGACGAGGAACGCGGAAGTATGCCTATCGTCAAGAACCTGGACATCAACGAGGACGGCTCGCTACAGCCGGGCCTCCCGATGATGTTCTTCGGCGCGGATATCGAAGAGGGGTTCTTGCTCGGGGCGCGTGAGTGACCTCCGAACCGTTCGCCGACTGCGTGGCGATAGACACCAACGTCTGGGTTCACCTGATGAATCCGCAGAACAACGTAGAGGCTCACATCTTTGAATTGCTGGACTACATCAGGCAGAGGCTGATTCAGCTTATCGTGGATGACAAAGGCATCATTGGGAGAGAGTATCGACGGTCGGTGTTTCCTCGCTACAACGGACTGGACGAGACACGCAACGAGAGGTATCTGCTGCGCTACTGCTTGAACGCACCCCGCCGTGTGGTCGAGCTCGATGAGACTGACGATCTCATGCAGACAATAAGCGAAGTGATTTTCGAGTGTGGCAAGCTCGCTGACCGCGCGTTCGTTTACGTTGCCTTCAAACTTGGCAGGACGCTCGTTTCCAACGACATGAGGGACATTGTGAGAGGCCCGCTGTCCGAGCGTCCCCCACGAAGAGAGCGTTTGCTTGAGAGCACCGTGAGCATTCGCCCGGCGGGCGCGAACATCCTGACTTCAAGGGAAGCCTATGACAAAATCTGAAGCCGAACCCCGTTCCTCGAACGACCGCATCGAATCGAACAGGAGGCCAACATGACCGACAGAAAAGGCTCCGCGCTGCTTATGGTGTGGTGCGACGTGCCCGCCGACAAAGAGGACGACTTCAACCGCTGGTACAACGAGGAGCACCTCGCCGAACGGCTGGCCGTGCCGGGCTTTCTGAGCGCGGCGCGCTACGAGACGGTGACGCCGGGCGCGCCAAAGCACCTGGCCGTGTACGAGGTGGAGAACATCGACGTGCTCGACTCGGACGAGTACAACCGCGTGCGGGCCAATCCCACGGAGTGGACGCTGCGCGCCGAGCCCCAGGTGGTCGCGACCACGTACATACGCAACACCTACGAGCAGATATTCCCGTCCGAGGTTGCCTCCGACGCCGCCGGCAGCGGCATGGCTCCCGCGCTCCAGATCGGTCGCATGACGGTGCCACCGGAGCTCGAGGACGAGTGGAACGAGTGGTACAACACCGTGTACGTCCCCAACTACATGAAGGTGCCCGGCTGCATACGCGGCAGGCGCTATCGCGCGGTGGTCGGCGAGCCGAAGTACGCCACGGTGTACGAGTTGGAGCGCCCCGACCTGTCCCAGGACCCGGAGTGGCTGCGCCAGCGCGCCATCCACCCCGACAACGAGCGCTGGCAGCAGACGATGCAGCACGCGGCAGGCTCGCCCGGGGTGTGGGTGAAGACTTTCGAACTCGCTTAGGGTCGACGCACCCGAACAGGAAACAGGCCCTCGTTCCAGCGGATGCCTCATTCAACGTCTTGAAAGAGTTTTCGCCAAACCCATAGAATGGTTAGACGTACTCAGCGCCGAGACTACATTCAGGCTGGGGGCAACCGCTATGGAAATTCAGGTTAATTCGAGAAACGTGGAGCTGAACCCCGAAGCCCACGCTTACATTCGCAAGAAGTTCGATCGGCTCCAGCGCCACCTGCGCCACATGACCGACGCCAAGATCGAGGTCTCCCGCACGAGCGCGCGGGCGCAGGCCGACAAGATCATCGTCCAGATGACGGTTACGGCCGGCGGTTCGACGCTGCGCGGCCAGGAGAGCGGCGTCAACCTGTTCGCGGCGGTTGACTCCGTCGCGGACGTGCTCGACCGCCAGATTCGGCGGCTGAAGGGTCGCGTGTACAGGAGCGCCCAGGCGCGCAAGGCGGCGGGACGGGCGGCACTGGAGGCGGAGGCCGCTGTTGCCACGGAGGTGTTGGACGCGGTCGACGAGGAGGACGAAGAGCTTTTCGAGCAGCTTGGCAGGGTGGTGCGCACCAAGCGCTTCGCGATGAAGCCGATGTCGGTGGAGGATGCCGCGATGCAGATGGAGTTGCTGAGCCACGACTTCTTCCTGTTCTACAACAACGCCAGCGGCGAGTACAACGTAGTCTACCGGCGCAGCGACGGCGACTACGGCGTAATCGAGCCTGAGCTCGCCTGACCATAACCAGGCGCCCGCGCTTTCAGATCGACAGAAGGGATACATGAGCACCATAGCAGCCCAGGACCCGCAAGTCGCCGAGGCGCTGTGCAACGAGCAGCGCCGGCAGCGCGAGGTCATCAACCTGATCGCTTCGGAAAACTACGCCAGCGCCGCCGTCCTGGAGGCGCAGGGGTCGGTGTTCACCAACAAGTACGCCGAGGGCTACCCCGGGCGGCGCTACTACGCCGGCTGCGAGTGGGTTGACGTGGTGGAACGCCTGGCTATAGACAGGGCGAAGCAGTTGTTTTCCGCGGACCACGCCAACGTCCAGCCGCACAGCGGAGCGCAGGCCAACATGGCCGCGTACTTCTCCACGCTCTCCCCGGGCGACACGGTGATGGGCATGAGCCTGGACCACGGCGGACACCTGACGCACGGTAGCCCGGTAAACTTTTCGGCCAAGCTGTACAACTTCGTCTCGTACGGCGTGGACCGCGAACTGGAGACGATAGACTTCGACGAGGCGGAGCGAGTCGCCAAGGAGCACCGCCCCAAGCTGATAGTGGCGGGCGCTACGGCCTATCCCAGGGAGATCGACTTCTCGATGTTCCGGGAGATCGCCGACGAGGTCGACGCGCTGCTGATGGTCGACATGGCGCATATTGCCGGCCTGATTGCCGCCGGTGAGCATCCGTCGCCGCTGCCGGACGCTGACCTGGTGACGTCGACGACGCACAAGACGCTGCGCGGACCGCGAGGCGGCCTGGTGCTCACGTCCAGGGATCATGCGCGGAATGTTGACCGCGCGGTGTTTCCGAACGCCCAGGGCGGGCCGATGCAGCACGCGATAGCCGCGAAGGCGGTGGCCTTCGGCGAGGCGATGACGCCTGAGTTCGCCGACTACCAGCGATCGATCAGGGCCAATGCCTCCGCTCTCGCGGGCGTCCTGGGGGATGGCGGTATGCGCCTGGTGGCGAACGGCACCGACAACCACATGGTGCTTGTCGACGTCACGCCGCTGGGACTGACCGGGCGGGAGGCCGAGGAGGCGTTGGGCAGGGTCAACGTCGTGGTTAATCGCAACGCCATTCCCTACGACCCCAGGCCGCCGCGGGTTGCCAGCGGGCTCAGGATGGGCACGCCGGCGATAAGCAGCAGGGGATTCGGCGTGTCCGACACCGAGCACGTGGCCCGGCTGATACTGAGGGCGCTGTCCAACGTGGGGGACGAGGCTGTCGAGCGCGAGGTGCGGGACGAGGCGCTGGAACTGGCGTCGCGCTTTCCTGTGCCGGGGATTGAAAGCTAGTGGATTTTGACAAGCCTGCTGTGCTGTGAATATACTCTCCAACCACAACAGTCGAAGGTCTACTTTCGACGACAAACGCTAACCTGGATACGCTTTGCCCTCAATACGCTTGATTAGGGAGAGCAGACGATACGTGCGCCAAGACGAAGGCGGCCTAGAAGGCGTGAGATTCACGTCCCTGAGGATGTGGATCTTGGCGAGATTGCCAATTGCGTGAGCTACGTGGGAAGCCCGGAGCACAAGGACTTCCCCAGCTTCGCCGGTCAGCCACGACCGCCAGCCGACGCCTCACTTTGCCCGCGAGAGATTCGAGACGCGGCAGTAGTCACCGAATGGCTACGCTCGGCAATCAGGCGAGGGGCAGTTGGCGCATATTGGGAAGGTGGTTTCGCCCGCTACGTTTGGTATTTGGTATAAGGAGGGCGACACGGTCTTCGAAGCCCGACTTGTGAACAAGGATCAGGGCACGTACAAAGGCTATCCGCTTAGCCGCGATGAGTGGCCTCGCGGAATCGAGGAACTTTATGCCTGACTTGAGCTTCGAGTTCGATTGGGTAGACTCGGAGGGGATTAGAGGCCCTGAGTTGTCCGCGACCTGGGCCTCGCTCACAATCACGGCGCGCGATTCCGTAATCACGCGCATCCAGGACGAGCGGGCGAAGACCGTGCGCGACTCGGCATTTGTTCCACTTTATCCCCTTGCTGAGTGGCTCGCTACCAACTGGTGGTTTCTGTCTAAAGAATACCAAAACCCCGAAAGGCAGCGCGATCGGGAATTCCATCGCAGACATTCGCTGAGCGCAAACAGGGAAGGCTACGCTTTCCCCAATCTGGAAGTGATTTCCTCCGGCGCCAGGACGACCCTTGCCTGGAAACGATATGCGCCGCAGTGGACCAAGGTCGAGTTCCTTAACGAAGGTTATGCATCGGTGGATGGATTAGAGTTTCGCGACGCCTGCTCTGGGATGATAGATTCAGTGATACGACGGCTGTCGGCCCACGGCATAAACGATACTCTCCTGCAGCAAGAGTGGGCCGCGATTCAGGAAACGGAAGCATGTCAGGAAGAGGTCGCGTTCTGCGAAATCGCAGCCGGTCTCGGGTTGGATCCTTACGACATGGATGATTCGCAATGCGACGTGATTCTGTCGCTAAACAGTCAGTTTGGCGATTTCGTAGTCGAAGCGGTGCAGGCGTTGGACGCGTCCTCTCTCAGCGTCCAATCTTCGGCCATCTCGTCTGCAATCCAAGATGCCAGGCAAAGCAGCTTACCGTTCCACAGTATCAGGAACTTCACTATCGACTTTGGGCGCGAAGTGAAGAACGTCTATCCTTGGAGCGTAGGCTACGATAGGGCGCGTAAGTTGAGGGGGGAACTCGACCTGGACGGACAGCCGCTGCCCACTCTGGCGACCATCGCCGCGGCTCTGGGCGAGGAAGAGACCCAGATGAATGGGGCTACTCGACAGATGGCGACGCTGCATGACGCGCCCCTGATAGATGGATTGGTCGCCGTCAACGACGACGAATCCGCCTCTTTCGCGTTTCGGCCGGCCGGCGAACACACTAGGCGCTTCAGCTTTTGCCGCGCATTGGGCGAGTATCTTGCCGCGCCCCAAACCGGCTCGCTAATCACCAAATCCCATTCCGAGCGCCAGCAGTTCAACCGCGCGTTCGCCGCGGAGTTTCTCGCGCCTTCTCACGCGCTGGAAGCGAAAGTGAGCCGTTCGGTGGTGTATGACGATGAAGTTGACGAATTGGCGGAGGAGTTCGGCGTTTCTCCGTTCGTCATTAGGCATCAACTCGAGAACCACCAGATTGCTCAGGTGGCGGAGCCGACGTTCCATCGGTTTGGCTAACCCGCGAACTTAGTCGACCCAGGGGATGAACTCGCGCCACTCGTCGAGTATCTGCCTGTGGTGGAACAGGTAGTAGGGGTTCGGCTTCATCGGCCGCGGCACGCGCAGCAGTCGCATGTTAGCCTGCTGGGGCGTTCTTCCCGCCTTGCGATGGTTGCAGGGTATGCAGGCGCTCACCACGTTTTCCCACACGTGCGGCCCCTTCTGAGAGCGGGGCTTTATGTGGTCCAGCGTCAGGTTCTTGGTCTCGGTGCCGCAGTACTGGCAGGTAAAGGCGTCCCTGTAGAACACCGCGCGGCGTGAGAGCCGGCGGGTCACCATGGGCCGCTTGACCATGTAGACGAGCCGAATGACCGACGGCAAGTGGAACGCGCTGGACACGGTTCGCACGATGTCCCGCCCGTCCACCAGCATCTCGGCCTTGCCGTTTCCAAGCAGCACCACTGCGCGTCTGGCCGTGCAGATGTTGAGTGGCTGATAGTTTTGATTGAGAATCAAAACAGGCGAGTTAAGCGACACGCTGCATATCACCTGATTCGGCGCTTGAGACCTGTTACCGTGCCTCTATCCTGTCCTCCAGAGTCTCCAGCGACACCATGAAGTCGTCGGGGACCAGGCCGAGCGCGTTGCCCGGCAGGTGGGTGTACACCCTGATGACGGTGGGGGCGACAGCCGAGTCGGCGACCGCGTCTTCCACCGCAACCCGGGTATCTACGACGTTTGGGATCCTTGCTATGGCGGCGCCCGCCGCTCCCTCGCTGGGCAACTCGGTGTCGTAGGTCGCACGGACCAGCGCGAGGAGAAGGGCAGACGCCAGGATAAAGCCTATGACCAGTCCGAGAATCGCGCCGCCCAGCCGGTCGGCGAACGACGACAAGCCGAGCGTCGCGACCGCGGACAGGCGCTTCACCCACTTGGCGAAGTTCTCCGCGATGGCAAGCGCGATCGACATCAGCAGTACGTAGAGAAGCGTGGTGATGATGGTCTTGACGGTCCGAGCGCCTTCGAACAAGTCGCCGACGGCGGGCGAAATCAGACCGGACAGGTACCAGCCGATCACCAGCGCGACGGCAATGACGGCAGCGCCGATCAGCCCGGTACGAAGCCCGATGATGGCCCCAAATACCAGCACGACTACGAATCCGATGTCGATCCAGTTCAAGTCCTTTTCCTCCGAGTCCGCAGACAGTCTACCACAAGGCCGTTGGGGGCGGGAAAGACGAAATCGGGACGCGAATCGAGTTGATCCGGGGGTGCGCAAACTGCTCGGCGTGGCTTCGCGATGCCGCCTGAGATAGACGCGCAAGGCCCTTGTCGGGTATGCTGTAGGCGGCGCCGGCGTAGCCGCCTGTGCCGTATCGCACAGTATCGGAGATGAGCATGACGGAGAGGCATATTCAGGCGTGGCCGGACGGCGTTCCAACAAGGCACCGTAAGCGCCCGCTTGGTCCGTTGATGCGACCCCAGATGACATAGGGTCCGGCGGCGCACGCCTCCGGGGCCGTACCGTTAGGTGCAAGATGAAGCAGGGAGTGCTCGAAAGGTACCGGGAATTCCTGCCGGTAAACGAATCGACACCAATTCTCAGCCTGGGCGAGGGTGATACGCCGCTCGTCAGGTCGCGCGCCATCGAGGGAATAACGGGCTGTGGCGAGCTCTACTTCAAGCTGGAGGGCTGCAATCCCACCGGTTCGTTCAAGGACAGGGGTATGGTTGTCGCGGTGGCGAAGGCGCTGGAGGCCGAATGCGAGAGCATCGTTTGTGCATCCACCGGCAACACCAGCGCATCGGCGGCGGCCTACGGCGCCTACTGTGGCATGGCTACAACCGTGCTGGTGCCCAAAGGCAACGTGGCGAGGGGCAAGCTGACTCAGGCCATCGCATACGGCGCGCGAATCGCGCTCATCGACGGCAGCTTCGACAGCGCGCTGAAACTCGTCAGAGTGCTCTCGGAGCGCCTTCCGCTGGTGGTGGTGAATTCCATCAATCCGCATCGGATACAAGGGCAGAAGACGGCAGCGTTCGAAGTCGTCGACAACTTGGGCGGCGCGCCGGACGAGGTGTTCATTCCTGTTGGCAACGCCGGGAACATTACCGCTTACTGGCTGGGCTTCAAGGAGGCGCACGCTATGGGGTGGGCGTCGTCGAGGCCGAAGATGATGGGTGTACAGGCGGAGGGGGCCGCGCCCATAGTGAGAGGTGAGCGCGTCGACAACCCCGAAACGGTTGCGTCAGCCATCAGGGTCGGCAGCCCGGCGAGCTGGAAGGGCGCTCTGCAAGCGAGGGACGAGTCGGGCGGTGACATCGGCATGGTCAGCGACGATGACATCATCGAGGCGTATCATCTCATGGCCAAGCGAGAGGGTATCTTTTGCGAACCGGCTTCCGCGGCCTCCGTCGCCGGGCTTATCAGGCGCGCCAGGCGGGGCGAGTCGTTCGAGGGCAGGCGGGTCGTCTGCATCATCACGGGCTCCGGACTGAAGGACCCCGACGTCGCCGAGCAGACAAACGCCCCCGTTATGGAAGAGTTCCCCGCCGACTTGGAAGCGGTCGAGCGAGCGCTGGCTTTTGTGTAGAGGCTCAACAGCAGTCGTCCGTTCCAGCGGGTCCCTGGCACCCGTCCTCTTCACGTATTTCCCTATATTTCCTGCCGAACCGCCGCACGCGCCCGTTCGGACAACTCGGCCCGCGAGCGCCGGCAGTGTCCCTGAGCCGCCTTTGGAGACAGCTTGATGGTCTACGACGTCCAGGTCGAAAGCTTCGAGGGAATCGAGGCCGAGTGGGAAGAGATTCTGCCCCTGTGTGGCGCGAACACCATCTTCGTGACGCCCCTGTGGCAGCGCCTCTGGTGGCGTCACTTTGGCGGAGACGACAGTCTGCGGATCCTGAGCGTGTGCGAGAACGGCGAGCGTCTTGGCCTTGCGCCGCTCGCGCAGGGGCCCGACGACGCTATCTCGTTTCTGGGTGGCACGGACCTGTTCGACTACCACGACTTTCTCGTGGTACAGGGAAGGGAGCGGGCCTTCTACGAGGCGCTCTGGGACTACCTCCAGGGCGTTGGCTGGCGAACGCTCGATCTGCTGTCGCTGCGGGAAGGTTCGCCAACGCTCGAGCTGCTGCCGGAGTTGGCGACCGGCGCAGGGATGGACGTGGAGATCGTGGAGGAGGACAGGTCGCCGAGGAAGAGCCTGCCCGGGAGTTGGGACACATACGTGTCGTCGCTTCGCAAGAAGGACCGGCACGAGCTGCGCCGCAAGCTGCGGCGACTCGAGGCGTCCGGGGCCGTCCGCCAGTACACGTTCGGCAGCCCCGACGAGGTCGCCGCCAGCATGAGCGACTTCTTTTCGCTGATGAGGGCCAGCCGAGAGGACAAGCACGACTTCATGACGGCAGACAGAGAGCGCTTCTTCCGCGACGTCGCCGGGGAGTTGGCCTCGAGGGGCCAGTTCAAGCTCTTCTTCATGGAGGTCGAAGGCAAGCGCGTGGCCTCCTGCATCTGCTTTGACTACGCCGGCTCATATTTGCTATATAATAGCGGCTACGACCCGGGCTACTCCTCCCTCAGCGTTGGACTTCTCAACAAGGCGCTCGCGCTCAAGGACGCCATCGAGGTGGGCAGGGAGGAGTTCGACTTTCTGCGCGGCACCGAGCGCTACAAGTATAACCTTGGCGGGGAGGACCGGATCGTCTACCGGCTGACGGTGCGCCGTTGACGGGCTTTCGCTCGGTGTCCTTTGCCGGCATTTCCCCCATCGGAGTGGCTCAATGGTAAATTTGGCGGCCCTGAGCTTTCACGGGTGTCCCGTGGCGCGTCTCGGCGAGAAGGACACCGGCGGCATGAACGTATACGTGCTGCAGATGGCGAGGGAGCTCGCTGCAAAGGGACATCTGGTCGACGTGTTCACCCGCTGTCACGACCCGCACGACGATAGGATAGTCGAGCTGTGCGAGGGCGCCCGCGTCGTACACCTGGACGCGGGGCCGCTGTCCGAGTCCAAGCGGGGCCTGTACCGGCACATCCCCGAATTCGTGGACAACCTGCTGGACTTCGTGCGCTCCGAGGGCCGTCCGTACGACCTCATACACAGCCACTACTGGCTGTCCGGCCGCATCGGAATGGAGGTCAACCGGCTGTGGCGAGTGCCGCACCTGACCACATTCCACACGCTGGCGCTCGCCAAGCTCCGGGCGCATCCCGCGGAGGACGAGGCGGAGATGCGCCTCTCGGTGGAGGGCGAGGTGATGGAGTCAGTGGACGGTGTGGTCGTGTCAACCGAACACGAGAGTGAGGACCTGCGCCGCTTGTACGGGCTGGACTCCGGAAAGGTGCACGTGGTGACCCCAGGCGTCGACCTGGACCTGTTCCGCCCGGGCGACAGGGCGCAGGCGAGGGAGCGTCTGGGGCTGACGGACGAGCCGGTGATCCTGTACGTGGGACGGATCGAGCCGCTGAAGGGGCTGGACATTCTAATCGAGGCGGTGTCTATGCTGGACGCCGCCGACTCCAGGCTGCTGATAGTGGGCGGCACGCCCGGCCGCGACGTCGAGTTGGAGCGGCTGAGGCGGCGCGCGCGTGATCTGGGAATCGCCCAAAGGGTTACGTTCACCGGTGCGCTGAAGCAGACCGATCTGCCCGACTATTATCGCGCGGCCGACGTCTTCGTGCTGCCGTCTTACTCGGAGAGTTTCGGATTGGTTGCGCTCGAAGCCATGGCCTGCGCCACGCCCGTCGTGGCATCACGAGTGGGGGGCCTGAAGACGTTCATTCTCGACGGGCACACGGGCTATCTCATCCCCTGGCACTGCCCAGAGCCGTTCGCTCAGCGCATCGACATGCTCTTGAGCAATCCTCCGCTGCGGGAGACGATGGGCGCGGCGGCCGCCGAACACGCGCGGACCATGAGTTGGGGCATCTCGGCGGACAGCCTTTCGCGCCTGTACTCAACGCTGCTCGCTGCGCCGGTGGAGAGCTTGGTGAGGACGTGACGAGTGGACGCCAACCAGGGAGTACCGCCACCCGGGCGGGAAGAGGACTCGCCGGCTGAGCGACGTTCCTTCTACCAGCGCCTCGAGAGCCATTTCTGGAGGCGCATCGGCGCGGGTCTGCTCGCGCTTATCCCCCTGCTCGTCACCCTGCTGATAATCCGGGCCGTCTTCACGTTCATCGACAACATATTCAGGGGCGACAGCGGCATGCTCACCCCGCTGATAGAGGACACGCCCTTTGATTTTCCGGGCATTGGCGTGTTGGCGACGATCGTTCTGCTGTACACCGTGGGGGCGCTGTACGCCAGCCGGGTAGGGCAGGTACTCCTCGGGTGGCAGCGAGCTGTGCTCACCCGCATTCCCGTCGCCAGGCGCATCTACACGGTCGCCCAGCAGGCGGCGGACTCGCTCTCCGCTGGTTCCCAGCACCAGTTCAGCCGTGTCGTGTTCCTGGAGTGGCCGCGGCCCGGCGTTATTGCCATGGGGTTCGTGACGGCGCGATGCGTGCACCCGCGTGACCCGGACGCGGAACTGCTGGCCATCTACATTCCGACCATACCCAATCCGACGTCCGGAATGCTCGCGTTCGCGAGGGACGACGAGGTGACCGACACCAACCTGACCGTCGAAGACGCGATGAAGGTGGTCTTCTCGGGCGGTATCGTAATGCCCGACACGCTGCAGGCGGTCCGCATGGAGGAGCTTCCGGGAGAGGAAAGGGAGAAGGGCTAGCAGCGCCCTACTTGAGCCGCTTCTCGTACCAGAGGGTCTGGCTCACGGTCTCGAATCCCAGCTTGAGATACAGCTCCCGCGCGGGCGTGTTATCGTAATCGACCTCCAGCTCGATTGCCTCCACGTCCCTGGAGCGCAGGTACTCCATACCCGCCAGGACCACGGCCTGGCCCAGCCCGCGGCCCCTGAACGCCGACGACACGCCCGTCATCGACACCCAGCCCGTGCGGCCCGAGCGCAGCGTCCAGTTGTAGCCGGCGACCACGTCGTCATTCGCGATGAACACGATGCCCTCCGGGTCGCAGCGTTTCACCCGGACACGGGCGGTTATCTGGTCGACGGTGTTCGGCGAGAAGCCCCAGTTGAGACCGAAAGCCTCGTTCTGCAGCGCGGTCAAAGTCGGCTCGTCCTCGCACAGCCTGAATGACCTCAGAGAAAAGCCGCTGGGCAGAGCCAGCGGCGGGAGGTCGTCGTGCTGCCAGCGCATCTGCCAGAATCGCTTGATGGGATAGAACCCCTCGGATTCGAGAACGTAGTGGGACGCGGCGTTGTGGGCCGGCGTCTCGGAGTGAATGAGCGACACGTCCAGATGGCGCGCCCGCTCGATACACGCGCTCAGCAGTAGCGGCCCGGTGCCGCGATTGCGGTGGGAGGGCAGCACCCCGTTGCTGGCCACCACGCGGTCGAGGGGCGGCTCGGGCGTTACCAGCGAGAAGCCGACCAGCCGGCCGTCGTGCTCGGCGACGAAGCAGTTTTCTTCCGGGTCGCAGGCGGGGAGCGACAGGAACTGCCGCATGTACTCTGAGTCGTATTCCTTGTCGGTGTCGGTGATGCCGTTGACGTCGTTGAACAGCCGCCTGAAGTCCTCGATGTCCTCCCAGCGGAAGCTCCGTATCTGAGCATACGACGTCATGCACTACCCCCGGTCCGAATTTGCGAAATTGTATCAGAGCGGCGAACGGCGCGACAATTGGGACAGAAGCGTGCCTAGACGACACCTCTCTCGGCCAGAGTCGCCAGGTCCGCCCCGGTCAGGCCCAGCTCCCCGCACAGCACATCCTCGTTGTGCTCCCCAACCAGGGGCGACCGCCTCGAGATGCTCCAGGGCGAGCCGCTGAGGATGGCGGCGGGACCCGGATGCCGGAACCTCTCGCCCACCTCCGGATACTCCACTTCGGTCCAGAACCCGCGGTCCTCGAGGTGGTGGTCCTTCATCACATCTTCGGGAGACCGGACCGCCCCTATGTTGAAGCCCCGCCTCTGCCCGCCGTGATACACCTCGTCCCGGGTCACGTTCTCGATGAGATACAGGAACAGCTCGTTATCGGTGATAGCGTCGGGGTGCCGCATCTTCTCATCCAGCAGGTCGCGCGCCAGCCCGACTTCGTCCATCCAACCGCCCAGCACGTCCAGGCGGCCCGAGGTCAGCCGGTGCTGTATCTCGGCGGCGACATTGACGTACCTCCCGTCCATGCACCTGTGTTGCGTCGTCTGGGTGGGCGTCGGGGAGGCGTGGCGGCCGGTCTGGCGCCGGACTACTTCCTTGCCGTAGATGTACAGGTTCACCGCCGCCTCGGTTGTCAGGGCGCACGCGTCGTGGACGGAGGCGTCGATGTACTGCCCCACGCCGGTCACCGTCCGGTGCATCAGCGCGGCCCCGATGGCTATGCAGGCAAAGTGGCTCCCGATGTGCCAGGACTGCCCTCCGCCAGGTGCGATGGGCGGCGCGTCGGGCACGTCTTCCTCGGCGTAGCCGCAGGAGGCCATCTGCCCCCCGGCGGCCAGGTGCGCCAGGTCGCTGGTCAGATAGTCCTTCCACGGCCCCCGCTGACCGAAGGGCGTCAGGGAGCACATTATCAGGCCGGGGTTCTCCTTCTTCAGGTCCTCGTACCCCAACCCCAATGAGGCCATGTAGCCGGGCCGGTATGTCTCCAGAATGACATCCGCCTTCTCCGCCAGCCGCCGGAACAGCAGCCGGCCATCCTCGGTCTCCAGGTCCATGGTGATGCCCCGCTTGGAGGTGTTGTAGTGCCAGAAAGACAGGCTCCGGTCCGGGTCGGGCACGTCCTTGTAGAACGGTCCCACCGTCCGGGCGGTCTCTCCTCCGGGCGGCTCGACCTTGATGACGTCCGCCCCAAAGTCGGCCATCAGCTTGCCACACCACTGGCCCGTCTCGTCGACAAGCTCCAGCACCCGCAACCCCGCGTAAGCGCCCGCCGGTTCCGGGCGCGGGGCCCCTGTCGGCGCCGGAACGGGATTCGGGTCCGCCTCGAATCGGGTCCACTCTACGGGCGAGGCCGAGTCCATCATCTTCTCCAGATACGGGTAAGGCTCCAAGCCCAGGTCTTTCGGCCAGAATGTGCCGTCCCCCAGGCCTTGACCCAGTTCCTGGTGGCTGATGCCCAGCAGGTCTTCGAACACCTCGCTGTTGTGCTGGCCTATCAGCGGGCCTGGCCGGCTGTTGACCGCCGGAGTCTCCGACAGCTTGAACGGGGCGTTCTGGAGGGGCCAAGTACCCAACGCCGGATGTTCCACCGCCCTGTATATCTCCCGGTATCGAAGCTGCGGATCGTTATCGAACCTGTCCTGGCTGCTCTGGACGGGCATGGCGCGCACTCCCGCCGCCTGGCACCGCTCCATGACCTCGTACTTGCCCAGGGTCTTCGTCCACGCCTCGATTCCGCGGTCCATTTCCTCCTGGTGCTCCAGGCGACCATCCAGGGTGTCGAACTTCCGGTGGGTAGCCCAGGAAGGGGAGTCCATCACGCCCACCAGCCTCCGCCACTCCTCGTCGGAGAGGCAGGCGATGGTGCACCAGTCGTTGTACCCGCCGGGGCTGGTCCTGTAGGCGTTGTGAGGCGCCGCGGTCCTGCCCCTGTAGCTGTTCACAATGGGCGTGCCGGGCCAGTGACTCCGGTTGCCCGGCGGGTAACCCTCGCGATTCGTTGTGCGTCCATTGGCTTGGATGTCCAGGAACACGGGGCCGTTGAGCGCCACTCCGCTGATCCACTGGGACTTGTCGACGTGCTGCCCCCGGCCGGTGAGGTTGCGGTGATACAGGGCGTTCAGGGCGTATATGGCGCCGAACATGCCGCCGGTATCGTCCATGTACGACCAGCCCCAACCGGCGGGCGGTTCGCCCGGCAGTCCGGACAGGTGCGTCATGCCGGACAGTGCCTGGGCAATCGGCCCCATCGTCTTGTATCCCCGGTCCCGGCCGGTATGCCCGAACCCGGACATCGAGAGGTAGATGATGTCGGGCCGGAGCCTTCTCATGTCCTCGTAGCCGAGCCCCCACCGCTCCAGGACGCCGTGAGCGAAGTTCTCGATGAGGATGTCTGAGACGCTCACCAGGCGGCGTATGAGATCGATCCCTCGTTCGGACTTGGTGTTGATGGTGATGCTTCGCTTATTGGCGTTGGTGTCGCTGAAGTGGCCGTTGGTGTTCAGGTTTATCGGCAAGCCGTCGGGCGTCGTGTAGCGGGCAGTGAGGTTCACTGCGCCCCGGGTGCTTGGACTTTGCGGCCACTCGACCTTGATCACGTCGGCGCCCAACGCTCCCAGCCAGCGGGTACACCAGGGCCCCGCTCGAACCCACGTGAAGTCCAGGACCCGGACTCCGGACAGGGCCCCTCTTGTGGCTGCCACTCTCCCATCGGTCGGCATTGCGGCTTTACCTCGTGTGTAGACTCGCCAATCGGTGGCCCGCATTCTACACGACCAATGCCGCGGCTGCATCGTCACCCCCATCCTAACCCTCCCCCGTCGAGGGGGAAGGGGCTGGAGGGCGAGGGGGAAGGGACTTGCGAGGCTGTGACAGCGGTGAACGGGGAAATACACCCATATTACACGATAAATTCACTTGCATTTGGGTTGATTCGTGCTATAATCTCCGCCGGAACGGGCAAAACCGCCTCGCGGCGCTGCCCGCCCGATCGGTCGCCGCTCGCCACGCCATGCCCGCGCGCCGGGCGGCCCCGGCCAACTATGATACATGGTATCCGTCGCGCTCGCGCCCGGCATGGCGCGACCGCCGCGGCCCACAGGCGGATGGGCTCTCTTTTTTGGAGGCAAGTGAGATATGGTATCTAGAGTTGCGTTGCTGGCGATTGCGGCGGTGGCGATCGCGCTGGCGGCGGTGGGGCCTCCTCCCCCCGCACATGCCCAGTCTCCTCGGGTTGGCGAACAGCCTCTTGGGGTTGACGACTCCCTCCCTCCCCTGGCCGACCTGTCCATCGTCGCCGACTATCCCTATCGGCCAGCATTGCGTCTGACCGTTAGGAACAACACCGTCGGGCGGCACCCGGCAGCGACGGCCGCCCTCGTGAAGGTGCGGGTCGTCTTCGGCGCAGTGAACGGCTACCAGGAAACGAGCGTATGGGAGATCCGGAACCTGCCGCCCGGGGACAGTGCGACGACGGAATACAAGGTCCCGTACCGTGGCGGCCCGCACTGGCCAACGAGGGCGGGGCCGGATGCGCCGACAAGGTTTCCGATGCGGCTGTACGCAGAGATCATTGAAACGGACCCGGCGGAGCCGACCGGCTTCCAGCACAACAATGCTGCGGAGGGCTGGCTTACTGCCATTCGTATTGTTGCAGCCGCTACGGACGTCTATGAGGGCAAATTCACCAACGGAGACGCGTCCGTTAGTGTAAGAGACATATCCGACCGGTTGCCCGAGGAGGGGGGAGCGACGACCTTCACGGTGAGCGCCAGGAATTCCAGTAAAGACCCCCCCGGCGATGCTTACTGTGACGACAACGACTATTATTGTAACCATCGTCTGTTTGACGTGCAGGTCAAGATCAGCCTTTCGCCGGGCCTGGCACTCGCCGGGAATCAGCAAGCGCCGGACGGCACGACCTTCGACCCGGCCACCGGGATATGGGACATAGGCACTCTGATAGATCTCCAGGGAGGGAGCCGAGTCATCCTGTCGCTCCCGGTGGCGGTCAACCTCACCGGCAGCCTGGAGGACCTGCCCCTCGAGGAGCGCTGCCTGACGGCGGAGGTGGTCAGGGCCGTGCCCAACTTCGCCCTGGACCGCTCGAAGCGGGAGAACGACACTGTTACCGTGTGCCTCGGGGATGCCCCGAAGCTGCTGCTGACCGGCGGCGATTTTACACTGATCGACTTCTATCCGTGCATCGGCGTCACATCCTACCCCTGCACCACCGCAGACACGCTGGAACTGGTGGCGACGGCATTTTCTAGGAGGGGGCTCGTTACATGGGGACTTAGCGAGTCGGAGCGTGAGAGTTACGTAAGCAGCCTCCTGCAGCCCGAGTCGTTCATCGTCCATGTCCCTGATCCCGATGGGCGCACCATGAAAGCCGGGAGCGTAATCTGGTCCACAAAAAATGTAATGGACTTGGAAGACAGTCAGACCAGACTCACCTCCAGCTGGGAAGCCAAGGAATCCGTAAAGGTAACCGCGCCTGGCGGTGGAGACGCGCCGGGCCGCTGGCTGCTAACCAACACCAATGACTCGGCGGCCCATAATTTTGATCTCCTGGACGCTACGGATAGCTCGACGGTCACTTATGATTTTTACAGCCTGACAGAATACGGATACAATCCGCGAGACTATTACATCGACGTGAAAGTAGATTTCTGGGCGCTGGGCACATACAAGGCGCTTTTCGGAATTGCCGGCCGCCTTTCGGGCGTCACCTACACCGACACCGGAACGTACACCTTTCACGTGGGCCCCGTATCCGATCTGGAGGTGCACGACGCCGGGCCCAACCCCGAAGTCGCCGCTGGTCAGCGCGCGTACACCGTGATGGCGGTGAACAACGGGCCGGACTTTCCCCCTCTCGTCAAGGTGACGCTGACGGGCGTGCCGCGAGGGGCGGAGGTCATCGCAAGCGAGGGACACTATGACCACGCTAGCAGCGTCTGGACCATTGGCAAGCTGACGACCGGCGACCGACGCGCCAACGGTTATGCCGCAGAAGGCCCCACGCTGACCCTGGTTACCGACGATCTGGCGGCCCCTGACATAACCGCAACCATCGAGAACACGCGGGACTACTGCGTCCGCATCAAGACGGGCGCGGTCAATCCCGCCAACGACCTGGAATGCGACGGCAGCGCGGTCCCCGACGGGTACACCGAGCACACCGCCAACTACTACGACCACATCGAGGAAAACGGCAAGGACGTGGAAATCGCGGCGCACGCGGGGACGGGGAGCTACTCCGGCACGCCGGTTGGTGTGAAGCTGATGGAAACGCCCGTGGGCAACATCCTGCAATGGGGGCCGGTGGGGCGGGTGAACGGACATCCGGTGACCCACTACGAGGTGCAGCGGTTGGACCTGGCCAGTCTCCTGTGGAAGCACGCGGCGGAAGTAAGGGATCCTATATACCTGGATGAGGACGCGAAGGCCGGGTATCCCGCGTACCGGGTGCGGGCCGTCAACTGGGTGGGATTCGGCGGCCCGTGGTCGAGGCCGGCCCCGGACGTGGGGCTCGACCAGCCCGGCGCCGCGCCGGCCGTGGACAGCGTGCGGATCACGTCCACCCCCGGCGCGGGAGACGCCTACCAGCTTGGGGAGACGATCGCGGTGGAGGTCGTCTTCAGCGAGGCGGTGCGCGTGCGGGGCACGCCCACGCTGGCGCTGGGCATCGGCGACGGCGCCCGGCAGGCGTCCATGGCCTCCCACAGCGGCAAGACGCTGACCTTCAGCTATATCGTGGCCGCCGGGGACTCGGACAGCGACGGGATGAGCGTCCCGGAGAACGGCCTGACGCTGCCGGAGGGGGCCGGGATCACGAACGCCAGGGGCAAGGTCGCGGTGCTGGGCTTCTCGGCGCTCGACGACCAGGCCGGGCACAAGGTCAACGCGCCCGGCGACGAGCCGGAGCCGGAGCCGCCCTACTACGTCGAGGCGCCCGAGGCCCCCGCCGCGCTGACCGCGGAGCCCGGCGACGGGCAGGTCACGCTGCGGTGGGCGGAGTACTGCTGCGACCGGAAGGACATCTTCTACCAAGTCTGGCGGGGCGACTTCGCCGCCTGGGAGAATATCGAGGGCAGCGGCCGCGACACGGTGGAGCACACGGTGAGCGGGCTGACGAACGGCGACACGTACCGCTTCCGGGTGCGGGCGGTGTACCGGCATGTGGAGGACGACGGGAGCGTGACCGAGCACCCCGGCGCGCCGTCCGGCACGGCGGCGGCGACGCCGTACGCGCCTCCTTCGCAGAACACGCCGGCGAACAACCCGCCGGTGTTCGCGCCCGACGATAAGAGCTACAGCGTGGTGGAGCGCGCGCCCCGTGGCACCGAAGTGGCCAGGGTGCGGGCCACCGACTCGGACGGCGACCGGCTGACGTAGACGCTGAGCGGGGAGCACGCCGACAGGCTCAGCATCGCCAACGCCGGCGGCGAGGGCGTGATCAGGGTGGCCGAGATGGAGCTGGGCCTCACCTGGGAGCCCGGCGGAGTGTCGTTCACGCTGGGCGTGGAGGTCAGCGACACGCGGGGCGGCCGGGACAGCCGGTTCGTGGGCGTGGAGGTGACGGCGTCTGGGGACCGCCAGGCGGTGCTGCGGGACGCGGACCCCGGCACGCTCAGCGTGGCGTGCGGCGCGGCTGCGGGAACCACCGTCGCGACCATAAACGCCGCCAGCGCCGCGGGGGACTCGCTGTGGTACATCCTGGTGGATGGCGCGGACGAGTTCCAGTTCGCGGGCGGGGGCATGGGTCCTGCGGGCACGATCTGGAGCGACGACCACGCGGTGAAGGTGAGCGACGGGAGCGGCGCGGCGCTGGAGGTGGCGGAGACGCTGTCCGGCGCCGTGTGCGGGACGACGATCTGGGTTGTTGTGGAGATCGAGGAGGATGGCAACGCGGGGAATAATGACACGGTGTCGTTCGAGGTGCGGGTGGGGGCGCCACCCCCATCCTAACCTTCCCCCGTCGAGGGGGAAGGGACATAGGGTGGCGGGCAATCACTCTAGATTCCTCGGCTACGCTCGGAATGACAGGGAAGAGGGGCGCTCGGAATGACAGGGGGTGGGCGAGGGGGAAGGGAGTGTGCTGGGTCCGCGTCGTCACCCCCATCCTGACCTTTCCCCTGTGTATAGACCGGGGACATAGGTTACACATGTTCGGGGACATGGGTTACACCATAAGGCATGGAATGCTTGCCCAGGAGGGTGCCCATGCCTTGGAAGGTGGAAACCGTCATGT
>DAOUJZ010000084.1:0-3090 GCA_034421955.1 Dehalococcoidia bacterium
CAGGACCATCGCGTGGTCGGGCGGGTTGAGGTAGAGCCCGACGATGTCGCGCACCTTCTCGATGAAAAACGGGTCGGTCGACAGCTTGAAGGTCTGCGCCAGATGCGGCTTGACGCCGAAGAGGGCGAGCCAGCGCTGCACCGTGCTCTTGGAAAGGCTCTCGGCCTGCCCCAGCGCGCGCGTGCTCCAGTGCGTGGCGGTGTCGGGTGTCTCCTGCAACGCGCGGTTGATCACGCTCGCCACCTTGTCGTCGTCGTAGGTCCGGGGCCGTCCGGGCCGCATTTCGTCGTGCAACCCCTCGATGCCGGCTTCCCGGAAGCGTCGGCGCCACTTGCCGACGGTGTGTGGTATGACGCCGACACGCTTGGCGACGGCTGCGTTGGTCAAGCCTTCGGCGCTGGCGAGGATGATGCGGGCCCGCACGACCAAGGCGTAGGGCAGGGTAGCCGATTGAGCAATCCCCTGGAGCTGATTCTGTTGCTCGTCGGTGAGCGTGAGCGAGGCCAGTTTGCTCCGCGTGGCATGGGCAGGCTCCTTCGAGTGCGAGTCTGCCCATGATGTCATAAACTTAAGGGACAGGACACTAGCGCGGCGTCCATGACCTGGCGGATGGTCAGTCCGCTCGGCCACCGAGCACGATGATGCCTGTGCAGCCTGTGGGCGGGCGCGGGCGTCCGTCCAAGGCGGCGTGGGAAACGCGCTGCACATGGTGGGACGATCCTGGCGGACCGCCCGGGCGTTTCGATGCCGCCGGCAAGATGCATAGGTGCTCGGGCGGCGGGCTTGCGCTTCGCGAAACGGGGCTGGGAACCATCGGGCGTCGTGCCGGATTCGTCCGTGACGCACTTTCAAGGGCCACTGGATTCCCGCTGAAGATGAGGGAACGAGCGAGGGAACGGTGGTTGGTAGACCTGAAGTAAGTCATTTACTGTGAATGACTTATGGAATACGCGCAACTCGCGTTGCCTTAACGCTGACATTGGTCCGTGGCGGTCCGCATCGGTCCAAATGTATGCGCAAGGTCGCTCTGATCGAACAGCCCGAGTACAAGCGTCGCTGGAACGACGAGCCGTGGGAGGCACAGCAGGAGCGGGCGCTTCGGGGCTGGCTGCTCGACCGGCTGGAAGCGCCGTCGCTGTGGTCGGAGCTCCGGCTGACGACCACGGCGGCGCTGGCCGACCGGATGCGGGACGACGCCGACTTCCTGCAGGTGGCGGCGCTGTACACGGGACGCGCCGACTTCGACGTCGCGAGGCTGGTAGCCCGACTGGTCGAGGGCGAGAGCGTTCCGCTGCTCCCGGTCCTGCGCTACAAGCCCTCGGGGCTCCACAAGCGCGCGGCCTGGGAGCGCACGTGGGCGCTGCAGCGGATGGAGGACGCCATCGACGCACGGGTCGCCCTGCCCGCTGCCGACCCTGATCATCTGACGCCGGAAGCGGCGACGGTCCTCAAGGCGGCCGAGGTCGGCACCGTCCCTGTCCCGCCGCGCTATGCGTCGGCCGACTTCCGCAAGGGTGGCTGGTGGCGCCTGCGGGGCAAGCTCGACGTACCGAAGGAACGCTTCGTCAGCCTGCCGGGCTGCGAGCGCGACGCCAACCCGTCGCTGGTCGTCGCCTGGGCAGGTTGGAACGCGCTGGAGCAGAGCCGGGCCGTCGCCGGGTACTACAGCCGGATGCGGGAACAGGAGGGCTGGACGGCGGAGCGGCTGGCGCCCCTCCTCGCGGCCCTACTGGAGCTGCTGCCGTGGGTACGGCAGTACCACGACGCGCCGAACCCCGAGTACGACATCGGGATGGGCAACTACTTCGAGGCGTTCGTCGATGACGAGGCGCGGGCGCTCTCGCTGACCCGCGAGTCGCTCCGGGACTGGGCGCCGCCGGGCGGCGGGACGGGGCGAGGCCGACGCGGGAGAGCTACGTGAAACGGCTGGACAACCCGGCCGCGACCGCCGCCGCGCGATGCGGCGCGGCATAATCCGACGATGGATCGAGAACTGCTGGACGGCGTCGTCGAACGCATCGTCGAGAGCATCGTCGAAGCAGTGGCGCCGGAGAAGATCATCCTGTTCGGTTCCGCTGCCCGGGGGGAGATGACCTCCTCGAGCGACCTCGACCTCCTCGTGGTGAAGGACCACTGTCATCAGCGGAAAACGGCGGCCCGGATCTACCGCAACCTGCCGAAACCGCGTCCTCCGGTCGACGTCGTGGTCGTCTGGCCGGAAGATCTCCGTCGGCACAAGAACTCCTATTGGCTCGTGATAGCACCGGCGTTGCGGGAAGGCAGGACTGTTTATGAATCAGCGTCGGGCGCTTGAAGCGAGCGCCGCGCCACGGTGGATCGACGAAGCGCGGGATCACTTGAAGATCGCCGGCAAGCACGAGCCCGGCCTGAACCTGCGGCTGTTGTGCTCCGAGGCGCACCTGGGGACCGAAAAGGCGGTCAAGGGCGTGATGATCGCACGCGGCGAAGTGTTTCCGTACACGCACGACATCGGGGCACTGCTTGACGAGGCGGCAAGGATCGGCGAGGCGATTCCCGATGAGGTCCGCAAGGCGGAGGCGCTGACGCTCTACAGCGGCAGCGGGAGGTACCCGAACACGGCCGACGAAAGGGCAACGACGACGAGAGAGGAATACGACGAGGCCATGGAGGCCGCGGCCGCCGTCGTCGGCTGGGCGACCCGGCGTGTCGAGGCGCTCGTTTCGGAGGCCGACAAGGCGGGCGCCGGCACCCCCCACCGCCCGGCATCGCCGAAGATGGACGGAGGAACCGACCCGACATGACGCCGCTCCGCGACTTGATCGACATCCCCGAGCGGGTGCACCGCGACGACTTTGTCCTGCGGCTCGCCGAGGGCGTGGCGAAGCCCGCAGAGACGCTGCGGACCTACGTCGTGACGCCGCAGCTCGCCGACGCCTTCGACCGGGCGCTCGACCTCATCAAGAGCGCGCTCGCGTCCGGCTCGAGCAAGGCGGCCTACCTGCACGGCAGCTTCGGCAGTGGCAAGAGCCACTTCATGGCGGTGCTCCACCTGCTGCTGCAGCAGCACGCGGCGGCCCGCGCCGCCGAGGGTCTCGAAGGCGTCGTCAC
>DAOUJZ010000085.1:0-2885 GCA_034421955.1 Dehalococcoidia bacterium
CGGTTCGTGTGCTATGATGTTGACGCCCGCATTGGGACTTTGGCAGAAAGGACACGTCACTTGCAGGGTGAGCAGATTCGGCTGACCAGCCTCGCTAGCTGCGCAGGTTGAGCCTCCAAATTCAGTCCTGAGGACCTGGCGCAGGTACTGCGCCGGCTGCCAACTTTCGACGACCCCAACCTGCTGGTGGGGATAGGCACCCGCGACGACGCCGCAGTCTACCGCCTGCGTGACGACCTGGCCATCGTGCAGACGGTGGACATCTTCCCGCCAATCGTGGACGACCCGTGGCACTTCGGCGCAATCGCCGCGGCCAACGCCTTCAGCGACGTGTACGCAATGGGCGGCAAGCCGCTCCTGGCAATGAACCTCGTGTGCTTCCCCATCGACCTGCCGATGGACATCCTCGGCGAGATACTGAAGGGCGGCGCGGCCAAGGCGGCGGAGGCCGGCGTCCTCATCGTGGGCGGTCACACGCTGGACGACAAGGAGCCCAAGTACGGCATGTCGGTGACCGGCACAGTCATGCCGGGTAGGCACGTTGGCAACGATACGGCCCGCGCGGGCGATCTGTTGCTGCTCACCAAGCCGCTGGGCACCGGCATCATCACTACCGCGGGCAAGCAGGGCGTGGCGGACAGGGCCGTCCTGGAGAAGGCCATCGAGGTCATGAGCGCCCTGAATCGCGACGCGTCCGAGGCAATGACGGAGGTTGGCGTCAGCGCCTGCACAGACGTCACCGGCTTCGGCCTGCTGGGGCACTTGAAGTCGATGGCGGAGGCCTCCGGCGTAACCGCGCGAGTTCGAGCATCGGCGGTGCCGCTGATCGATGGGACGCGGGAGCTTGTGGACAGTGGCGTTGCGCCGGGAGGCACACACCGCAACCTGAGCTCCGTGAACGCCGTTACGGCGTGGGACGCATCGCTGAGCGACGAGATGAAGCTGGTCCTGTGCGACGCGCAGACCTCCGGCGGCCTGCTCATGTCCGTACCCCCCGCGAAGCTCTCCGAGCTCACCGCCGCGCTGTCCCGCATGGTAGTGAGCGAGTCGGCCGTCATCGGCGAGATCGCTGAGGGAGGCACGTACGCAATCGAGGTGCTCCCTTAGGCGGCTCTACGGACGATATTCCCTCGATATGGAGCACTGAACCATGCCTGACAGCGTCACCATAGTAGACCTGATTCGCAATGGCACCATGTCGTCGCACATGGCGGCTGTCCTGTGGGCGGCAATGGACGCCCGGCTGTCGATGGTGGTGGTCGCGATACCGCGGCTGGCGGGCAAGACCACGACCAGCGACGCCATCCTGTCGCTTCTGCCGCCGGACGTGCCGGTGCACCGGTTGTACGGCGACCCTGCCCAGGTTGAGGAGCTGAAAGAGGCCGCAACGGGCGGCTACCTGGTGGTGCCGGAGTTCAGCCGTGGGCCTGTCCAGGGCTACATCTGGGGCGAACCGGTGCGGCGCGTCTTCGACGCCATGACGGCGGGCTACTCGCTGGTCACTTCCATGCACGCGCCCGGGCTTGAGGAGACCTTCACCGACATCTGCGAGGGCAACGAGGTTTCGGACGAGGACGCCTCGCGCATCGACCTGATGCTCTACATCGTCCGGTTCGGTGAGGACGACGACACATTCTGGCGGCGCGTGACCGAGATCCACGAGATCGACCGCGTGCGGGACGGCAGGCCCGAAGGCCGGCAGCTGTTCAGGTGGGTTGAGGCGGACGACTGGTTCGCGCCGGTTGAGGCTCCCGCGTTCCTGCGCGGCGCGGAGGCTGACGTGGCGCGTCGCAGGGCCATGCTGGAGGAACTCACGTCGTCCGGCCGCAGGTCGCCGGAGGACGTTGCCCAAATGACGCGAGACTACGCGGAAGGCTCAGGGCGCTAGAACTCGTCGCGAAATCCGCCGCTGCGCTCGCCCAGAACGGTCTGTACGGTGCGGACGAAACTGCCGCTGCCCCAGTAGACCAGCCGCCACTTGACGGCCTCTTCCTTGGACATGCCGTTGGCGTTGATCTGGTAGTACGCTTCCCGACCTATGCCGCCGTACACGAGCGCGCCGATGCCCGCCAGTATCGCGGGTATGGACGTGATGAATCCGTAGGACGACATGATTGCCCCGCCCACGATGAGCAGCGTGCCCGCCACCATCATCTTGTGCCTGGGCAGCTTCACCACGTCTACGGAGGTGACGCGGGCGTAGGGGAGCTCGTACAGCTCCTCCCGGCCCTCAATCTCCTGGTAGAGGATGATGCGCTGGGAGGTCGCGTAGTACGGGTGATGGTCGGAGATCACCGTCTCGCCGTATCTGAGCCTGCCTCTGATGTTCATTCCTCGATTCCACTTCGCCGCGCAGGGGTCGCGCGTTTTCCTGCGGCTACCATACTTTACAGCCAAGCCGTCCACGCGTCAAAGGCGGCGGCGGTGGCACCGTAGCCCGCCATGTGCTAGCATATCCGCGTGCGGCCTGCCCCAATACCGGCGCCCGCATCCGGCCGGAACACCCAAACGAGCGGGTGTAGCTCAGTGGTAGAGCTCTTGCTTCCCAAGCAAGTTGTCGTGGGTTCGATCCCCATCACCCGCTCCACCCCACCTACCTCAATCGACAGATTACCGCGGGGCGTCCGCGCCGCCCGCCGTCAGTATGGCCCGTCCTCCGGGTACAGCAGCGTGTTCGGGTAGTAGTCGTTCCACGAGAACCAGAACGAGTAGTTGGACGGGATCTGCTCCAGGGCGGTTCCCTCCAGCTCGCCCTCGATGGCCTCGCCGGTCAGCATGAGCCATACGCTGCCGGTCTGGTCGTCGGTCATCGTCGGGCCGCCGGTCACCTCCTCGCCCGTCTCCTGGAACGTGAGCGTCTGCCCGTCCACCTCGCGGCTGAATAC
>DAOUJZ010000086.1:0-63486 GCA_034421955.1 Dehalococcoidia bacterium
CCTTCTACGTCGAGACGCCCGAGGACGTGGCGGAGCGCGTTCGCGAGCTGCTGCGACACGTCAGCCCGGAGAAGCTGTACCTCAACCCGGACTGCGGCTTCTTCCAGCTCCCCAGGTGGATTTCGTACCTCAAGCTGGAGGCGCTCGCGAAGGGCGCGAAAATAGTCCGCGAGGAGCTCGGCGCGACCTGACGGAGCGCGCCCAACCCACAGGAGTTCTCACATGGCAAACGACAGCCCCAACATGACCGACTACGAGGCCGAGCGAAAAAACTTCCGGATGGACGTGCCGGAGCACTTCAACTTCGGCTTCGACGTGATAGACAAGTGGGCCGAGGACCGCACCAAGCTCGCGCTCATATCTGTCGCGCCGGACGGCGAGAGCGCCCACAGGCACTCCTTCTGGGACCTCAAAATCCAGTCCAACAAGTTCGCCAACCTGCTGGCCGGACTCGGCGTCGGCAAGGGCGAGCGCGCCTTCTTCATGGGGCCGCGCGTGCCCGAGTGGTACGTCGCCGTGCTCGGCATGATCAAGGCCGGCGTCATCCCCATGCCCGCCACGACGCTGCTCACGCCCCACGACATCGAGTACCGTGTCAAGCTCGCGGACGCCACGGTCGCCATCGTGGACCTGGAGAACGCCCACAAGGTGGAAGAGGTCGTGGCCGACTGCCCCACGCTGGAGCGCATCATCCTGCTGGACGGCTCCAGGCGCGGCTGGATCAGCTGGCAGGACGAGATGGACGGGCTGTCGGCGTCGTTCGAGCCGTCCGAGCCGACCCGCAGCGACGACGACATGATCATCTACTTCACCTCCGGCACCGTCGGCCCGCCCAAGATGGTGCTGCACACCCAGGCGTCCTACGCCATCGCACACACCATCACCGCCCGCTACTGGCACGACCTCAAATCCACCGACATCCACTGGGCCATTTCCGACACCGGCTGGGCCAAGACCGCCTACGGCAAGCTGTTCGGCCAGTGGACCGAGGGCGCGGCGGTGCTCCAGCACAACGCCCAGGGCCGCTTCGACCCCGACCTGACGCTGCGAATCCTGAGCCGCTACGGCGTGTCCGCGTTCTGCGCGCCGCCGACCGTGTATCGCATGATGGTGCTCGGCGACCTGGCGAAGCACGACCTGAGCTCGCTGCGCCACTGCACCGGCGCGGGAGAGCCGCTCAACCCGGAGGTGATCAAGCAGTGGGAGGACGGCACCGGCCTCACCATCTACGACGGCTACGGCCAGACCGAGACGGTGCTGCTGGTGGGCAACTACCGCTGCATGCCGATAAAGCCCGGCTCGATGGGCAAGCCGACCCCCGGCCACGACGTCGCGGTCATCGACGAGGACGGCGCCGAGCTGGGCCCGAACGAGGAGGGCCAGATAGCCGTCCGCGTATCCCCCGACCGGCCCGTCGGACTGATGAAGGAGTACTGGCGCGACGCCGACGCCATGGCGTCGTGCATGTTCGGCGACTGGTACCTCACCGGCGACAAGGCCTACGTGGACGAGGACGGCTACTACTGGTTCGTGGGCCGCGCCGACGACCTCATCATCTCGGCGGGCTATCGCATCGGCCCGTTCGAGGTCGAGAGCGCCCTCATCGAGCACCCCGCCGTCGCCGAGTCCGCGGTGGTGGCAAGCCCCGACGACATACGCGGCAGCATCGTCAAGGCGTTCATCGTGCTCGCGCCCGGCTACGTCGAGTCTGACGAGCTGACCGGCAGCCTGCAGGCCCACGTCAGGAGCGTGACCGCGCCCTACAAGTACCCCCGCGCGGTGGAGTACGTCTCGGAGCTGCCCAAGACCATCAGCGGGAAGATACGCCGCGTCGAACTGCGGCAGCGCGAGCTGGAAAGCTAACGAAGTCCCTTCCCCCTTGACGGGGGAAGGTTAGGATGGGGGTGAGGCGCCGTCCCCCCTACAGCCGCTCGTGGCCGCCGTTGCCGTCCACGAAGTCGCGCGCGCTGAATACGCCGATGTCCCGCCCCTGGTGGACGTGGAAGATGATCTCCTGCCTGCTCACCCCGACGCAATCGAGCAGTTCGTCGTCGATCAGGTCGATCAGGTCCTGTATCCCTTCCGTGGTCAGGCTCTCCTCCACGTTCAGCGTGGAGTGAATGACGGTGCCCGCGAAGTGAATGTCCAGCCGCCCGACGGGACGCTCGTCCTCCAGCACCACGTAGCACTCCGAGTAGGGGGTGCGGCACTCGCGTTCGAAGTAAAAGTTGTCCATCAGCTACGCACCTGGCCGCTGCCCATCACGACCCACTTGTAGGAGGTAAGCTCCCGCAGCCCCATCGGCCCGCGCGCGTGCATCTTGTTGGTGCTGATGGCGACCTCCGCCCCCAGCCCGAACTGGCCGCCGTCGTTGAAGCGCGTCGAGGCGTTGACCATCACCGCGCTCGAGTCCACGTCGTCCAGGAACCGCATCGCCGCGGAGTAGTCCTCCGTCACGATGGCGTCTGAGTGGCCGGAGCCGTAGCTGACGATGTGGTCGAGCGCCTCGTCCAGGGAGTCCACCACCCGCACGGCGGCGGTCAGCGACAGGAACTCGGTGCTCCAGTCCTCCTCGGTTGCCGGCCTCACCTTCAGCGCCTCGGTCGGTCCCAGGATGCTGAGGGCGCGCCGGTCGCACCGCGCCTCCACGCCCTCCTCGCCGAACGCCTCGGCCAGCCGGGGCAGGTACGCCGGGGCGATGGCTGAGTGCACCAGCACGGTGTCCAGCGCGTTGCACACGGAGGGGCGCTGCACCTTGGCGTTGTGCACAATCTTCACCGCCATGTCCACGTCGGCGGCCCTGTCCACGTAGGTGTGGCAGACGCCAACGCCGCCCGTCACCGCGGGCACGGTGGCCTCGGCGGCCACGCGGTTGATCAGCTCCTGTCCGCCTCGAGGGATGATCAGGTCGATCACGCCGCGCATGGTGAGCATACGCCCGACCAGCGCCCGGTCGGTGGACTGGACCCGCTGCACGGCGTCTCGTGGCAGCCCGGCCTCATCCAGGGCATCCTGCACCAGCTCCGCGAGCGCCGCGTTGGAGTGGGCGGCCTCCCTGCCGCCGCGCAGTATCACCGCGTTTCCGGACTTGAGGCACAGCGCCGAGATGTCGATGGTGACGTTGGGCCGGCTCTCGTAGATGGCGCCGATGACGCCCAGCGGCACCGTGCGGCGGCCCACGCTGAGGCCGTTCGGCATCTCGCGCATGTCGAGCGTCTCGCCCACGGGGTCGGGGAGCATGGCGACCGCGCGCACGTCGGACGCCAGGCCCGCGAGCCTGTCCGGGTCGAGCATCAGCCTGTCAAGCAGCGCCTCGCCAAGACCGGCCTGCCGTCCCGCCTCCAGGTCCCGCTCGTTGGCCGCGAGTATCTCGCCCTGCCTGCGGGACAGGCTTTCGGCAATGTTCTCCAGGGCCGCATTCTTGGCCTGGCCGCCGGCTTTCGCCAGCAGACGGGCCGCCTCCCTGGCCGCGGCTCCCTTCTTTGTCAATTCGTCGGCCAACTTCGCACCTCTCACCTACAACACGACCATATTGTTTCTGTGGACCACTTCCTCCCCGTACTGGTGGCCCAGCGTTTCCGCGATACGTCCCGAGTGGATGCCCATGATCTTGGACACCTCCTGGGAGTCGTAGTTGGTGATGCCACAGGCGATCTGGACGCTGCCGGGGTCCGTGATGGAAATGATGTCTCCGCGGTTGAAAGGTCCGTTGACTCTCTTGACGCCCGCGGGAAGCAGGCTGCGCTGCCTTTCGCGCAGAACGGTGGCCGCGCCGTCGTCGACCACTATCTCGCCGCGGGTGGACAGGCCGCTCAGCATCCACCGCTTGCGGCTTTCCATCTTGGAGCTTGTGGCGGGGAAGTAGGTGCCGATGTCCTCTCCCTCCAGCAGCCTCTGCAGCACGTTCGGCTCCTTGCCGCTGGCCATCGCGACACTGATGCCGGAAGCCGTGGCAAGCCGCGCGGCGTACAGCTTCGTCGCCATGCCGCCCCGGCCGCGTCCGTCCCACGAGCCGCCGGCGATGGCGTCGAGGTGGCTGTCCGCCCGCTCGACGTAAGGAATGAGCCGCGCGTCGGGGTCGAGATGAGGATCGGCGGTGTACAGCCCCGCCAGCTCTCCCAGCAGCACCAGCAGGTCGGCGTCGACCAGGTTCGCCACCATGGCCGAGAGGGTGTCGTTGTCGCCAAACACATCGCCCTCCAGCTCCTCCACCGCCACCACGTCGTTCTCGTTGATGACGGGCACGACCCGCCGCTCCAGCAGCGCCAGCAGCGTGTTGCGCACATTCAGATAGCCCAGCCGGTCGACCAGGTCCCGGCGCGACAGGAGCGCCTGCGCGACGTGTATCTCGTGCCAGGAGAACAGCTGCTCATAGGCGTTCATCAGGTGGCCCTGCCCAACGGCGGCCAGCGCCTGCCGCAGCGTGAGCACCTTGCTGTCGGGCTTCAGCTTCAGCACGTGGCGGCCCGCAGCCACCGCCCCCGACGACACCAGCAGCACGTCGTAACCCAACTCGCGGGCACGGGCGACCTGGCCGACCACGGTGGACATAATCTCGAGGTCCAGCCTGTCGGTCCCGCCGGTGAGCAGGCTGGTGCCGACCTTCAGGACTATTCTGCTGTTGGGGGGGACGCCTTCTCGCGCGCGATTGCCGTAGCTCACTGTCCGGGTGGCCTCGCGGGTTCGCTGGGTGCGGCGCATTCGCCTGGCGCGGCCAAGTGGACGCGCGCAGTGCACCGGTGCCATTATAGCAGCAACATGATAGACTTGCCCCTGAGAATTCTGAGAGAGGAGCGAACCAGCAATGGCCGATTCAGATTGGGGAGACATCTACAGGGAACTGGGGGCCAAGCCCATCATCAACGCCATCGGGAGCGTTACGATGCTGGGGGGATCCTCGCCCATTCCGGAGGTGAAGGAGGCCATGGAGCGGGCCGACTCCGCCTACCTGCCCCTGATGGAGCTGGAAGAGAAGGCGGGACAAGCCATAGCCGACATGGTCGACGTGCCGGCCGCCTACATCACCGCGGGCGCCGGATCGGCGCTGACGCTCGTGACGGCGGCGGTGATGGCAGGCGACGACGATGAGAAGATTCAGCAGCTACCGGACACGACCGGCATGAAGAACGAGATTCTCATCCAGAGGCGGCAGCGCTACTGGTACGACAGGTGCCTGGAGCTGGCGGGCGCGAAGCTCGTCGAGTACGGGAGCGACGAGCGCACGACGCGCGCTGACCTGGAGGAGGCGATCGGCCCCAACACGGCGGCGGTGCACTACTACGCCGTGGAGCAGGACATCGACCCCAACGCGCTGCCGCTGGAGGACACGATCGAGATCGCGCACTCGCGGGGTCTTCCGGTCACGGTGGACGCCGCGGGGATGATCTACCCGCTGGACCTGTTCGGCAAGTACGTTCGCATGGGCGCCGACTTCCAGTGCATAGCGGCGAAGTACCTGGGCGCTACTCAGTCCGTCGGCCTCGCGCTGGGCACCGAGGAGATGATCCAGAAGCTGTCGCTCCAGTCGTTCGTGGGCTACGAGGGACGCCGAATCCGTGGCGTGGGAAGGCCGCAGAAAGTGGACCGCCAGGAGATGGTGGGAGCTGTGGCCGCGGTGCGGCACTGGATGACGACGAACCACGAGGAACGGCTCGCTTCCATCGAGGCGAGGTGCCAGACGCTGCTCGGCATACTGAGAGGCACGGAGGACAAGGGCCTCAAGAGCGTAATGCTCGACAACGTGATCGGCCACCAGCCGTTCGGACTGGAGTTGAGCGTCGACGAGAGCGTGGCGGGCATGAGCGCCCAGGACGTCGTCGACAAGCTCAAGCAGGGCGACCCGCCGATCTGGACGCGCGTCCGCGAGGGCGAGGAGAACATAGTCATCCACATGTTCGGTCTCGCCGAGGGCGAAGAAGTCATAGTCGGCGAACGAATCAGGGATCTGTTCAGCTAGCGCCCGGTAGTCCCCTCTCCCTCTGGGAGAGGGTTAGGGTGAGGGCGAAAGCGAGGCGTCGCTCCGCCGCGCCTACTGCGGCTCGCTGATGTAGGGCGACACCCTCTCCACGATCAGGCGCTGGGGCCGTCGGCCCACGGTGGACGATACCTCGATTCGAATGCCGTCGTACTCGACGGCGTCGCCAGGGCTCGGTATCTTGCCTAGCTGCTTGAAGACGAAGCCGCCGAGCGTGTCGAATCCCTCGCCCTCGACGGCAACGTCCAGCAACTGGTTCATTCGCTCGATGCTCACGCCCGCGTTCATCGCGAAGAGGTTGTCCCCCAGCGGCTCCACCTCGGGGACGTACACGTCAAACTCGTCGTGAATCTCGCCGACGATCTCTTCGAGCAGGTCCTCTAGCGTAACGATGCCCGACACGCCGCCGTGCTCGTCGACTACTATCGCCATCTGGACCCGCTCCTGCAGGAACTCGCTGAGCAGCTCTTCGAGCGACTTGGACTCCGGGATGAACAGGGCCGGGCGCATGACGTCCGGAATGGTGACGCCGGACACTTCCTCGCTGCTGAGCACACGCAGAATGTCCCGCGCGTAGGCGATTCCTACTATGCTGTCGAGGTCGCCCTCGTAGACGGGGATTCTGCTGTGGCCGCCCTCCGCCACCATCAGGTTTGCCAACTCGGCCAGGTCCAGGCCCACCTCCGCGGCGACCACGTCGACCCTGGGAACCATGATTACGCGGGCTATCGTCTGGTCCAGCCGGAAGATTCCGCGGATCATGTGCACTTCGTGCTCGTCGAGCTCGCCGTTCTCGGCCTCCAGCTCCAGGCCCAGGTCCGAGGTGAAGTAGACGCGCTGGGCAGAGCCGGCCCCCGAGCCG
This sequence comes from Dehalococcoidia bacterium, assembly GCA_034421955.1. Lineage (GTDB taxonomy): Bacteria > Chloroflexota > Dehalococcoidia > Lucifugimonadales > CATOSD01 > CATOSD01. The sequence continues at coordinate 6,837 of DAOUJZ010000086.1, forward strand.
CGACTCGCCAGCCTTGCTTGCATCGCCAGGACGGGCCTCAGCGCGAATGCCGCCACCCTCACTCCGGCGGCGGCGCGTAGAGCCACGGCCTCTCCGTGCCTGGCGGCCAGCCACATCGACGCAACGTGCAGACCGGCCAGTGCTACGACTACGCAGGCGGACACCAGGGCGACGGCGCCCCAGGAGGAACCCAGATAGCCGGTGGCCAGGGCGACGCCAGCAAGCACGCAGGCGGCCGCCGCCGGTAGCGACAGCACACGAACCACCATGACGGGTCCCATGGGCGAGTCGAACAGGGCGACCAGCGCTTTCGCCCCCCTGGCCTCTTCGGTGGCGAGCCGAAGTGCGCGCCCATAGCTGACTGACGCCAGGGAAGTCTCCACGACTGTCAAACCGAAGAATATCGCAAGCGTCAGCGCGGTGGCTATCGCGCCGTATAATCCTACGCTCTCCAAGTCAGGTCATCCACTGATGCCGTGGGCGCTCGGAGTGCCCGTCACGGTGACTGGCTCCCACCGGAGCCGCCTCGCCGCCTTGCCCTCGCGGGCATTCCAACGGCCATCGAGCCGGGAGGCACGTCCCGCGTTACAACGGAGCCCGCGCCCGTGGCGGCATCCTCCCCGACGTTCACCGGGGCAACCAGCATCGTGCCGGAGCCGATGAAGGCGCGGTCGCCGATGGTCGTGGGGTGCTTTTGCTCGCCGTCGTAGTTGCACGTCACCGTTCCCGCGCCCACGTTCACCTCGGCGCCGACGTCTGCGTCCCCGATGTAGCTGAAATGGCCGGACTTCGCGCCCGGTCCCAACCGGCTGTTCTTCACCTCGACGAAGTTGCCCAGGTGCACGCCGGTCTCGAGGTATGCACCGCGGCGCAGCCGGCTGAAGGGGCCTACCTCCACACCCCTGGCGAGGATGGCGCCGTCGACGTGCGAGGCGGTCACCCTGCATCCCGCGCCAACCTCCGAGTCCTCGATCACGGTGTTTGGGCCGATCACGCAGTCGGGGCCGACGCGCGTGTGGCCGAGCACGTGCGTGTTGGGCAGGATGATGGTGTCCGTGCCGACGCGCACTCCGGCGTCGACGTAGACACTGGAGGGGTCCGGCATGGTCACGCCGTCCAGCATCAGCCGCTCGCGGATGCGGGCGCGCATTGCGGCCTCCGCCGCGGCGAGCTGCACGCGGTCATTGACGCCCAGGGCCTCGGTCTGATCGAGCGTGGCCACCGTTTCGACAGTGCGGCCCTGTCTCCGCGCGATTGCGACCAGGTCCGTCAGATAGGTTTCGCCGCTTGATGAGGGCTCGACCGACGGCAGGTTCTCCCAGAGCCAGGACGCCCGGAAACAATAGACGCCACAGTTGATCTCTCGGACGGACAGCTCACTCTCGCCTGCGTCGTGCTCCTCGACTACGGCCCGGACACTCCCGTCCCCGGAGCGAATCACGCGGCCCAGGCCGTCCGGGCGGTCGACGACGCACGTGAGCAGGGTCACGTCCGCCTCTCGTTCGGCGTGCGCCTCGAGCAGGCGGCCCACCGTCTCGGTACGAACGAGCGGAACGTCGCTGTTGAGCACCAGAACCGTGGCCGTGCCGGAGACGGCCACGCGCGCCTGCAGAAGAGCGTCGCCGCTGCCGAGAGGCTCGGGCTGCCGGACCACCGACGCGAAGGCGCCGACGGTATCGCGGATGAGCCAGTAGCGGTCCTGGGGCGCGACCAGCGTCACCAGGTCGATGCGGGCGCCGCGGGCGGCCCGGATGACGTGACGGGCCATCTCGATGCCGCAGACGCGATGGAGCGGCTTGGGAAGCCGCGACTTCATGCGGGCGCCCAGCCCACCGGCCAGGACCACCGCGGCGGTTGAGCTCATGAGGGCGCACCAAAAAACGCCCGTCGCAGGGCGCAGACGCCGAGCGCGGGGCGTTTCTGGTCTAAGTCGCTATGTGTGGAAACGTCCACTTCCACGCGAACGCTAACAGAGCAGGCGCTGGAATGTCAAGGCTGAGCCGCCACGTTGACGAGCCGCTACTCTTCCGGCGGCTCTACTATTTCGAGCACCTGGTTGGCGGCCACGCCGCTCAGCCGCTGCTCCCGGCCGCTCGGCCAGAAGACGTGGACGGTGCTCGCCGAGGTCGCTTCGGCCAGTCCGAACTGGAGATCCGCGCCCGCGTTGGAGGCCAGCCCTGACCCCGAACGCACGTCCCGCACCTGGACGACGGGCGGCGCGTCCGAGTCGGGCCTGGTCACGACGTACACACGCGCGCCTACGCCGTCCGCGTTGGAGCCGCTCTCGCCGAGCGCCGTTCGGCCGACCAGCCGCACGCGGAGCCAGTTGTTGCCGCCGCCGCCGTTGACCAGCGCCTGGCCGGGCGCTCCGTTCCCGGCGTCGCCCCCGGCCAGCACATCGGTGTACCCGTCGCCATCGAGGTCTGCGAGGGCCAGGGTCGGCCCGACGTCGCCGGATGCCGGCGCGTCCGCCGTCTCGTAAGCGTATCCGGCGGCTCGCAACAATTGCCATACCCCTCCGGCATGGCCGTTCGCGGGCGAACTGGCGGACGGCCACAGCAGGTCCTGGTCCGCGTCGTTCTCGATGTCCACGAACGCGGCTGCCGGTCCGAGCGCGTATGCCGCCAGTCCGGTCGGAGACGGCCAGAAGGGGTGAACGCTCACCGGCTCGATCTCTCCCGCCGTTCCAGCGGCGTGCGAAATGCTGACGGCGACGGCTACGTCCATGAAGCGCGGCGCACCTCCCACATCGCCGTCGTTTCGGAGCAGCATGTGGTGGCACGTGCCCAGGCTGAACCGCGCGTGGTAGGCGCAGCCGGCGCTGGGCTGATCGGGTGGTGGCCCGGCCAAGCTGCCCGCTCCGCCGTTGACCACCAGCACGTCCAGATCGGCGTCGCCGTCGAAGTCGCCGACCGCCAGGTCAGTCCAGTTGCCCATTCGGTCCACGCCCATTTGACGTGCAACCGGCGTGAAGCGCGGCCTGCCCGGTGACGAGTCGTTGCGGTAGACGCGCAACCTGTCGCCGTCGCTGGCGACCCACAGGTCGGGGTCGCCGTCGTCGTCGTGGTCGAAGAACAGCGCCGCAGCGGTGAGTCCGGCGTGCTCGCCGGTGCCGATGTTCACGGGCTGGCCGTCCAAGCCGCGCACGTCGGGCTGCCCGCCGCGCACTCCGGCGGACTCCGCCATATCGTCGAATGTAAGGTCGCCGCTGTTGAGGTACAGGGCGTTGTACGGACCGGCATCGGCCTGCGCCGGGCCGCTTCCGACGAACACGTCCAGCCAGCCGTCGCCGTCCACGTCGGCGCAGGCGATGCTCGTCGCGCCGCGGGTGTTTGCGGCGCCTCCGAAGGCAGACTCGGTTACGTCGGTGAAGGCGCCGTTCCTGTTGTTGAGGAACAGCCTGTCCGTGCCCGCGCCTGATGGCGCCCCGACGTAGAGGTCGCGGTAGCCGTCGTTGTCCAGGTCGCAGGCCGCGACGGCGGCGCCCGCGGAGCCACCGACCAGCCCCGCCGCGGCAGTGGCGTCCACGAACTGGCCGCTCCCGTCGTTGCGTAGCAGGCGCGCCTCTCCCCCTGGCGGGGCAGCCGCGAAGATGTCGTTGTCGCCGTCGCCGTCGTAGTCGAACACTGCGACCGTCGCGGCGCTCGCTCCGTGCAAGTCCATGGGAACCGGCCGGAACGCGGCGAGCGGTGGCGAAGGGGCGGTGACTCTCGGGGCGGCGCGGGACCATGGCGGAGAGTCCACGCCCAGCCGGTCGGCGCCCACGACCCGCTCCGCGCGGACCTGCGGCCGGTCGTCCGGCTGGCGGAGGCCGCCCTGGAGCTGCGGATACAGCGCCGTGACGCCGAGAACGGCGACCCCTCCGACGATGCCGAACACCCAGGTAGCCCCGGCGAACGCGGCGATGGCCCTTCGCGGCACGAACCGGGCCAGCGCCCAGAATGTCGCGGGGCCGCCCGCGGCGGCGGTGAACAGCAGCGCGGCCGCTGGAGCCTCGCCCATGCCTAACAGCAGCAGCAGGGCGACGAGCGGTATCTCGAACAGCAGCGGCACGTTGATGAGGACGCCGACCGTGGCCGCCACCGCGACGCCCGCCACGTCGTTGCCCAGGTAGGCGGACACGGTGTCGGGGCTGATCCACTGGATGACGAGGCCGCTGGCGAATGCGGCGGCGGCCATGATCGGAGCGAGCCGCACCGCGTATCCCAGGCTCAGGCGCGCCCAATCGCCGAGGCCGTCCCTTAGCACCGCGGCCCAGGAGGCGCGCTCGTCCGTGTCCGCGTCGAGAAGCTGCGACGCGTCCCCGCCGTGCCGGTCGTGCTCACGGACGACGAGCGCGACGAGCGGACCGATGAGCAGCGCCGCCACGAGGCTGACGACGACGCGGCTCCCCCCCAGCATCGGCGAGAAGACGAGGGCGACCATTACGAGCGCGGGCACGTTGAGCGTGGCGCTGCCCTGCACCGTGGCGATGGCGCCCGCCACGCCCGCGCCGCGCCTCCACAGCGACGCCGCGACGGGCGCGATGCAGGCGGAGCAGAGCGTCATCACCGGCCCGACGGCCAGGCCGCGCAGCGTGCGTTTCCAGACGCCGCCGGAGAGAGGTTCCCGCTCGGACCTGGGGAACAGAAACGCCTCCGTCAGTCCGGCCATGAGAAAGGCGAACGTCATGCCCACGGCGACGAGGCGGATGTACTCGATAGAAAAGTCCCACCAGCGCTGGACGAACGGGGTGTCCGGCTCGGTCTCGATGCAGAATCCCTGGAAGCACTCGACGACCGGAGCGTTGACGACGGCGAGGTCTTCCTGAACGGTGTCGAGCTTGGGGAAGCGGTTGGAGACCAGGAAGGCGGCGAGCAGCGCCAGGCCTATGACGGCGCCGGCGACGCGCTTCTTTCCGAGTGAGTTGCGGAGCACGGCTGGCCTCGCGCTAGGCCCTTGCCCAGGACCCGGAGCGCTTGACGGCCCGTTTCCAGTCTTCGTAGAGCTGGTCGACTCTGGCCGGGTCCATCCGGGGCGTGAAGCGGGCGTCGGAGGACCAGTGGCTTGCCAGCTCGTCGGTGTCCTTCCAGAAGCCGACGGCGAGTCCGGCGAGGTAGGCTGCGCCGAGGGCCGTGGTCTCTCGCACCGCGCAGCGCTCGATGGGGACGCCGAGCAGGTCCGACTGGAACTGCATCAGCAGGCTGTTCGCCGCGCCGCCGCCGTCCACGCGCAGCACGGGTACGCGCAGTCCGGTGTCCGACTCCATGGCGTCCATCACGTCGCGCGTCTGGTACGCGGTGGACTCGAGCGCGGCGCGGGCGAGATGGCCGCGCTGGGTGCCCCGCGTGATGCCCACGATGGCGCCCCTGGCGTACATGTCCCAGTGGGGCGCGCCGAGGCCGGTGAAGGCGGGCACGAGGTACACGCCGCCGTTGTCCGGCACGGAGGCGGCGAGCTCCTCGACCTGGGCCGAGGTCTCTATCAGCTCCAGGCCGTCCCTCAGCCACTGGACGGTCGCGCCGGTGGAGAAGATGCTGCCCTCCAGCGCGTAGGTGGTCTCGCCGTCCATGGTCCAGGCGACGATGGACATGAGGCCGTGGCCGGACTCGACACGCTCCGCGCCGGTGTTCAGGACGACGAACGAGCCGGTGCCGTAGGTGTTCTTGGACATGCCCGGCGCGAAGCAGGCCTGGCCGAACAGCGCCGCCTGCTGGTCGCCCACCATGCTGGCGACCGGGACCTCGTGGCCGGCAAACGGGCCGCGGTCGGCATAGCCGTACACCTGGCTGGCCGGCACCGTTGTGGGCAGCAGCGCGGCGGGGATGTCCAGCATCGCCAGCAGCTCGTCGTCCCAGGCCAGCGCGTCCACGTCGAAGAGCATGGTGCTGGACGCGTTGCTGGTGTCGGTGGCGTGGACGCCGCCGCCGGTCAGGTTCCAGAGCAGCCAGCTATCCACCGTGCCGAAGGCCAGCTCGCCCGCCTCGGCCCGGCGCTGGCCGTCCGGGATGGCGTCCAGTATCCAGCGTATCTTGGTGGCGGAGAAGTAGGCGTCGATGGGCAGGCCGGTCTTGGCGCGCACCGTGTCTTCGAGGCCCCTGGCTTTCAGTTCGTCGCACATGGCTGAGGTGCGGCGACACTGCCAGACGACGGCGTTGAACACGGGCCGCCCGGTGGCGCGCTCCCAGACGATGGTGGTCTCCCGCTGGTTGGTGATGCCGATGGCGCGAAGCTGACCGGGGCGGATGCCGGTCTGTTCAAGCAACTCCGAGACCGTCGCTTCGCACGAGCTGAACAGCTCCAGCGCGTCGTGCTCGACCCAGCCCGGCTTTGGGTAGATCTGGGCGATCTCCGCGTACGCCTGTCCAACGACCCTGCCGTCGTGGTCCACGGCGAGCGCGGTGGTGCCGGTCGTCCCCTGGTCGATTGCGAGTATGTAGCCTGGATTCGCCAATGACGTGCCTTTCGAGTGGCGCCGAGTATACCAGAACGGGCGGGGGCGCTCCCGCGGCGGTCACCCTGGTCATAGGTACTCTTCGTCCTCGTTGATGAGCCGAGGGATCAGTCTGATAGTGATTTGACGGCTCAATGGTTTCACACCGTGGGTCTTGCAGCGTTCGAGGTAGACGAGGACTGAATCGCGGTTGGGCAGGTAGGCGTCGGTGGGCCAGAGGGCGCGCATGAAGTCGAGGACTTCGGCGTCGGAACTGGCGAACCGGTCCCAATTGAGCGTGACCGCGTCGGCGAACTCGTAGGCGGCGAGCTGGGTGCGCTCCCGTGCGTACATTCTCCTGAGCCTGAAGACCATGTTGTCTATTGAGGGCGCCATGTTGCATCCTCGCGGAGGGTCGCGGCGTCGTGGAGGTTTTCGACGCGGCTGTGGAGGGCCTGGTCGCGCTGGGCGTTGTGGGCCTGCGCGAGGACGAGACGGGCGGCCTCGAGGCGGATGCGGGCGCTGTCGTGATCGAGGGCGTCGTCTAGAACGGCGGCGGCCTTGTAGGACATTGCCTGGATGTGTGCCTGGGTGAAGCGCATGGTCTCTTTGCGGAGCCATTCGAGGCATTCGCGGAAGTTTTCGTCCTGGAGCCAGCGGTAGAGGGTGGTGCGGCCGACACCGGCGTGGCGGGCCTGGACGGCGAGAGAGCCGGGCTTGAGCAGGTGCGGAAGGGCCGTGAGTTGTCTCTGGGTCAGGTTTTCAGCCAAATGTGTTCCGTTTCGTTCCATTGTGTTCCACCTCATAGCTGTGAGTCTTGCTGGAACGGCACCGCCGAGATCGGCCTGGGGCACGTACACGGGAGCAAAAGCCGCGGGATGCGGCGCAAATGGAACAGGTGGGCTGGAGGGCCCGGCTGCCGTGCGCGCGTAGGGCGGGTGGCGGGGTCGGTCCCTCGATGTGGAGAGGGTAGCACGGATGTGCGGGTGGGGTCAAGGGCCCCTCGGTTTGGTGATCCACGAAGGCCACGAAGGACGCAAAGGATGGTGGTCGCCCTCGCGCACAGACGTTCGCTGTATTGTACAATGGAGCAAGTCGCAGATGGGAGGAGGGGCTATGCCACGCCAGACTGAGCCTAATGCCAATAACGCCCTGGGCAACATTCTCCAGGGGATGCTGTCACGCAGCAGTGTGTACTTCGAGAGTACCCAGACTATCGCCGGGCATCCCGGGCTGCGGCCGGATATCCTCATCACTATACCCGGCGCTGCGCCTGTCGTGGTGGAGTCTGAGTATATGCCGGCCGCCACCGTCGAGGACGAGGCGAAGGAGCGGCTTGGGCTGGAAGTGGCGTTCAATGGGCGCGCGATTGAGGCGGCTGTCGCGCTGCGCTTCCCGACGGACGTGAGAGACGCCTACGACCTTCACGCCGCGCTGACTTCGGCTCGGCTGTCTTACTGCGTATTCACCGAGGGCGCGAACGGCGCGGCGCGGTTCCCGGAGTCGGGCTGGCTGGAAGGCTCGGTGGAAGACCTCGCGGACATGGTGCGGCTGGTGTCGGCGCCGCAACGGGCGGTTGACGCTGCGACTACCACGTTGCAAGAGGGGATAGACCGCGCAGCAAGTATGCTGGACGAGCTCGACAAGACCAAGCCCGGCATCACCAAGTCCATCGCCGAGCGGCTCGGCATGACCAACGTGCCGCAGACACGGCGTATGGCCTGCGCTATCATCGCCAACGCGCTGGTGTTCCACGAGCGCATCGCGGGTATGCACACGCAGATAAAGCCGCTCGCGCAGGTGTGCGGGCCGGGCGTGAGCAATCCGCAGGGCGACGTGCTGGCGGCCTGGGACGACATACTGCAAATCAACTACTGGGCCATCTTTGCCATCGCCAAGGACATACTTGGGCAACTGGACTCGCTGGACGCCGCGCGCATCTTGCGCCAACTGAGAGACACCGCGCAATCGGTGCACGCAACCGGGGTGGACAACGCGCACGACCTGACGGGGCGCATCTTCCAGCGCCTGATAGCGGACCGCAAGTACCTGGCGACCTTCTACACGCTGCCGGCGTCGGCGGCTCTGCTGGCGCGGCTCGCGGTGGCGAAGCTGGAAGGCGTGGACTGGTCGGACGCAGAGGCGATTGGCAATCTGCGAATAGCGGATCTGGCCTGCGGGACGGGCGCGCTGCTGTCGGCGGTGTATGAGCAGGTGGCGGCGCGCCACGAACGGGCGGGCGGCGACCCGGCGCGTCTGCACAAGGCTATGATGGAGGAGGTTCTGTACGGCTGCGACGTGATGCCGTCGGCCATACACATCACCGGCTCTACTCTGTCGGGAGTGGAACCGTCGGAAGTGTTCGAGAAGTCTCGTCTGTACACCGCGCCCTACGGACGCCAGAATAACGGCAGCGTGGCGATAGGTTCGCTTGAGTTGCTAGAGGCGTCGGATATGCTGACAGATTTCAACACCAACGAACCGGCCATGCGGGTGGGCAGCGTGGGGGAAGAGACGGCGGCGCGGATACGTGCGGAGATACCGCACGAAAGCTGTGACCTGGTGATAATGAACCCGCCGTTTACGAGTGATACCAAACACCGAGATGCAGAAGAAGGAGTCTTGAACGCTGCGTTTGCTGCTTTTGACGCCTCCGACGACGACCAGTCTGACATGGCAGACCGATTGAAGCAGCTAGCCAAGGGCACTGCTTACCACGGTCACGCAGGGCTAGGGTCTGCCTTTGCCGCTCTTGCTCATAAGAAAGTCCGTCCCAATGGCGTTATAGCTTTTGTGCTGCCGTTCACTACAATCAACGGGCCGTCTTGGGCCAAGTTCAGAGAGCTAATGGCCAAGCATTACACTGACATAATAGTCGCAACTATCGCAGCAGACGGTGACGAAATGTCGTTCTCGTCTGATACGGATATAGCGGAGTGCTTGGTGCTTGGTCGAAGACTGCCACTTGGCAAAGAGGCCGACGGGAGGGGCATCTTTGTGTCCATCCGACATAGACTAGACAGCTTCGCGGACGCTCAGGAACTGTACAAAGAGATAAGTGGCAGGAGTTCAATTCGCAGACTTGATGATGGCCCATATGGAGGTACTCACTTTTACTGTGGAGACGCTCTTGCTGGAGAGTTGATCGATGCCCCTATTGATGACCATGAAAATGGGTGGAGTGTCGCCCGGATCGTAGACATATCAGTAGCCCAAGCCGCGCATTCACTCTCTAATGGCAAGCTGTGGCTGCCTGCCCAAACACTGGGTAATCCATTGCCCATTGCTAAGATAGAACAGATTGGTCAACGTGGGCTGGACTCCCAGTTACTCATTAGTGCTGCTCATAAGGGGCCGTTCACAAAAGCGCCAGCTATCCAGACGGCTAGTTATCCTGCCTTGTGGAACCACAATGCCAAGAACGAGACTCGAATGGTCTGTGCGCCAGATTCGCAGTTGATTGTCAGGCAGGGCATGGAGGAAAAGGCCGGCAAAATCTGGGCGACGGCCAGCCGCGCTCACCTAAATCGCGACTTTCGCTTCACTTCTCAGCCCCTAACGGTCGCAATAACAGAGCAGGAGAGCTTAGGTGGCGTTGCCTGGCCCAATGTGAGTTTCCCAGATGCTCGCTTTGACTACGCCTTCGCACTTTGGCACAACTCCACATTAGGATTACTGTTGTTTTGGTGGCACTCCAATCGCCAGCAAAGCGGACGTGGTCGCAAGACTATACGCTCGTCCAACTCACTACCTATGCTGGACTTCCGCGCGCTCACGGACGCGCAGCTTGCCGAGGCGGAGGCGATTTTCGACGAGTTCCGCGACAAGGACCTGAAGCCGGCCTACCTCGCAGACGCCGACCCCAATCGTGCGCTGCTGGACAGGCGGGTAGTGTGCGACCTGCTGGGGTTCGACGAGGCGACCTACGTGGGTGTGCGTCGGCTAGCGGCGAAGTGGTGTGCGGAGCCATCGGTGCACGGGGGGAAGGCGCGGCCGAAGGGGGCGGGGCTGGTGGTGTGAGGGGGGTGTGGATGCCAAGGATAAGGACGATCTGTTGGCTATGAGCTGAGACTCGGCCCAGCGCATCGGGTCGAAAAACGTCGCAGTTCAGAGTGCAAAGATACACAGGAGCGAATAATGAAACAATCACCTTTTTCGGGGTTTGTCTGCGCCACTTCCGGTGGCATAGTGGGAGGCGTATGCACTTGGTTGGGAATTCAGATTGAATCCTCGTTGCCGGTCTCTCTGGCCATATTAGCGGGATTCGTTATAGGGGGAATACTCGGAGCCCTAGTAGCGGCCCTAATCATCTGGCTAAACGACCGGCAAATGCCGGGAAGGAGACCAAGGGGTTAGCTACAGGGCAGTCGCTCACATGGTGACCACATCAGCGCGTCGCGTTAACCACTACTTGCCAACGAGGAGGTTGACATGCCAAGAGGTAAAACGAGGTCGAAGACGGTGATCACCAAGGGGGATAAACCCATCAAGTTTCCTCCCAAGCCCGACTACGGCGGGAAGCCCCCAGGTCCGCGAAATGTGAGGCCTAGACCCAAGTAGACGCCGGGCATAACCGACGGCGGCGCGGTGTGCTAGCGGTCCAACCCACAAAAAAGGGGGCGCGAAGTCGCGCCCCTAGGTTTTGATTATCGGACCGCCATCAGTTCCCAAAATGGCGGGTGGCAGCCCGATGGGTGTTAATTGAAACTAACGATATCGCCGCGACGATGCTCTGTCAAGTCCTATCGATAGCCCCAGATCCACCGCCTGACTTTAGCGGGGGAGGCATGTGATGTTGTGGCGAGGGTGGATGCGCGGTCCAGGGCCAGTCGGTGGGCACAGGGGAGGTCGCTGCGTTGTAGCGCATTTCGCCTTCAACGAGGCTTTCGACGGCGGCGCGGGCGGTGTCGACGGAACACTGGGGCATCGAGAACAGACTGCCCCGGGTCGAGAGACGTCACCTTCGACAAAGACAGACGCCAGGTGCAGCTCAGGCACCGCTTCCAAGGTTCTTACCGCCATGAGGAACACTGCTATCGGCCTGCTGAGAATCGCGAGCAACTGCAACATCGCCGCGGCGCTGAGCAGAAATGCGGCACGAACTGACATACCGCTCAGACTTGTTGGTGCTGTTCCCAGCGGTCAATGGTGAAAGGGACCTAGGGATCAAGGGACATTGTATTGCGACAGTACAAGCCAACGCGGTACACTTTGCGGAACGGTATCTGGTGATGGAGACCAATGTGCGGCGTTTCACCGATGAGCATGGGAACGAAGTTCGGCTCTCCGACGAGCGCCTCCAACACATTCTGCGAAGGCATCCTGAGATGGCCTTCCAGTTGCACCGATTCGCCGAGACCCTCGCCAGCCCGGATGTGGTGAGTCCCTCCAGGTCCAGCCCATCGATTCAGCTCTACTACCGGCTCTACCCGGACCTGCGAGGCAGGAATCGCTATATATGCCTCGTGGTGAAACGGGAGACGGACTACTCCTTCATCCTTACAGCCTATCTCGACCGGAGAATCAAAGGAGAATAACCATGACTGGCAAAAAGGTGTTTGTCTCCTACGACCACGAAGGAGACATGCTTGAGGTGTTATGGGCGTTCCGCGAGGGGTACTTCACCCCCACAGGCGATGAGCGCGTGCTGAAGCGGCTGGACGACGACGGCGAGGTCATCGGCTTTCTCATCCATGAGTTGAGCACGCTAAGGCAGGCCGACCCCGTCGAGTTCGAGCTGGCGTCCGAGGCTTCCTCCGATGATGTCGCCAACGTCACCGTGCGGGAGGCGGCTATCCGGTTGGGCGTATCGGAACGGCGGGTACGCAAGCTGGCCCGGGACGGCAGGGTACGGGGAGCGACCAAGAGCGGAGCGGAGTGGCTGATTCCCACGCCGGTTGAGGTGATCCCGGGCAGGCGTGGTCCGGTCGGCGTCGCCGGGCGTGCTGATGCAGACAGCGACTGAGCGTGGGAGGGAGGAACTGTAAACCATCACCCTGAACCTCTACCTAGAGGGAGAGGGCACTAGGGGCGGGCCAAGTAGGTGGAGAGGGGCGCGACGTTGTAGCGCATTTCGCCTTCGACGAGGCTCTCGACGGCGGCGCGGGCGGTGTCCAGGGAGGTGAAGCAGGGGATGCGACGCTCGACGGCGGCGCGGCGGATGTTGAAGCCGTCCTGGAGGACCTCGCGGTCGCCGGTGACGGTGTTCACCACGGCGTCGACCGTGCCGTTCTCGATGACGTCGACGACGTTGGGGTGGGCGCCGGAGAGCACCTTCTCTATGGCGACGACCGGGATGTTGAGGGCGCGAATCATGGCGGCGGTGCCGCCGGTGGCGTAGATGGCGTAGCCGGCGCGGGCGAGGTCGCGCACCAGCGCGACGGCCTCGGCCTTGTCGCGGTCGGCGATGCTGAGCAGGATGGAACCGGACGGCGGCAGCATCATGCCGGCGGCCATGAGCGCCTTGGCGACGGCGGCGGGGAAGTCGTAGTCGATGCCCATCACCTCGCCGGTGGACTTCATCTCCGGTCCCAGGTAGCTGTCCACCTGGGGGAGCTTGGACATGGAGAAGACCGGCGCCTTGACGCCGACGAGCCGCTGGCGCTTCCAGAGTCCGGTGCCGAATCCCTGCTCCTCGAGCCGCGCGCCGAGCATGGCCTTGACCGCGAGCCGGACCATGGGGACGCCGGTGACCTTGGAGATGAAGGGGATGGTGCGGCTGGAGCGGGGGTTGACCTCGATTACGTAGACGCCGGTCTGCTCGGGCGCTCCGGCGCTGCGCAGGCTGGCGGGGCTGCGGTAGGCGGGTCCGCCCACGACCACGTACTGGACGTTCATCAGGCCGCGCACGCCGAGCGCCCTGGCGATGCGGGTGGTGTAGTCGACGATGGTGTCCACCTCGTCCTCGGTGAGGGTGAGGCCGGGGTAGATGGCCATGGAGTCGCCGCTGTGCACCCCGGCTCGCTCGACGTGCTCCATGATGCCGGGGATGAGCACGTCCTCGCCATCGCAGACGGCGTCGACCTCGACCTCGCGGCCCTCGAAGTACTTGTCGATGAGCACGCGGCGGCCGCCGCCAGCCTCGAAAGCGCCGTCCATGTAGCGCACCAGCTCGGAGGCGTTCTTGACGATCTCCATGGCGCGGCCGCCGAGCACGTAGCTGGGGCGCACCAGGATGGGGTAGCCGACCTCCTCGGCGGCGTTCAGCGCCTGCTCGACGTTGGCGACGGTGGTGCCGGGCGGGTTGGGGATGCCGACGCGGTGGAGGAACTCCTCGAAGAGCTGGCGGTCGGAGGCGACGTCAATGGAGCGCGCGGTGGAGCCGAGGATGGGCATGTTGGCCCGGTCGAGCGCCTGGGACAGGTTGATGGCGGTCTGGCCGCCGAACTGGACGATCGACGCGGGGAACTCGACCTCGTTGTCGCCGGTGAGGATGGCCTCATTCTCGAGGATGTCGCGGACGCTCTCCTCGTCCAGCGGCTCGAAGTAGAGGCGGCTGCTGGTATCGAAGTCGGTGGAGACGGTCTCTGGATTGGAGTTGACCATGATGCTCTCGACGCCCTCCTCGTCGAGCGCCCAGGCGGCGTGCACGGAGCAGTAGTCGAACTCGATGCCCTGGCCGATGCGGATGGGGCCGCTGCCGACGACGAGCGACTTGGCGCGCGGGGTCGGCTCGGCCTCGTTCTCCTGCTCGTAGGTGCTGTAGAAGTAGGGCGTTACCGCCTCGAACTCGGCGGCGCAGGTGTCCACCATCTTGTAGACGGGACGGATGTCCCAGTCGTGGCGGAGGCGGCGCACCCGCTGTTCGGACGAGTCCGTGAGGTGGGCGACCACGGCGTCGGGGAAGCCGAGCCGCTTGGCCTGCCAGAGCAGGTCGCGGTCCAGGTTGGAGGTCAGCAGGCGCTCTTCCATGTGGGTGATGGCTTGGAAGGCGCGGGTGAACCAGCAGTCGATGCCGGTGGTGCGGGAGAGGTCTTCGGGGCTGACGCCCTTGCGCAGCTCGGCGAACAGCGCCCACAGGCGGTCGTCGCTGGGGCCGAGCCGGGAAGCGGTGGCGTGGGAGCCGGCTTCCCAGAGGATGTCGCGGCTGCCGATTTCGAGCGAGCGGACGGCCTTCTGGAAGGCGGCCTCGAATGTGCGGTCTATGGCCATCACCTCGCCGGTGGCCTTCATCTGGGTGCCGATGGTGCGGTCGCCGGTGGGGAACTTGTCGAACGGCCAGCGTGGTATCTTCACGACGCAGTAGTCGAGGGCGGGCTCGAACGCGGCGGTGGTCTTCTGGGTGACGGCGTTGGTGATCTCGTCCAGGCGCTGGCCGGCGGCGATCTTGGCGGCGACGCGGGCGATGGGGTAGCCGGTGGCCTTGCTGGCGAGCGCGGAGCTGCGGCTGACGCGGGGGTTGACCTCGATGACGTAGTAGGGGCTTTCGGCGCGGCCGCCGTTGGGCAGGGTGTCGCCCACGAGCGAGCTGGGTTCGAGCGCGTACTGGACGTTGCAGCCGCCCTCGATGCCGAGCGCGCGGATGATGCGCAGGCTGGCCGAGCGGAGCATCTGGTACTCCTTGTCGGTCAGGGTCTGGCTGGGCGCGACGACGATGCTGTCGCCGGTGTGGACGCCCATGGGGTCGATGTTCTCCATGTTGCAGATGGTGATGCAGTTGTCGGCGGCGTCGCGCATCACCTCGTACTCGATCTCCTTCCAGCCGACGAGGGAGCGTTCGACGAGGACCTGGCTGATGGGGCTGGCGGCGAGGCCGCTGCTGACGATGGCGTCGAACTCCTCGCGGGTGTTGGCGATGCCGCCGCCGGTGCCGCCGAGGGTGTAGGCGGGGCGCACGACGAGGGGCAGGCCGAGGTCGGCGAGCGCGGCGTGGGCCTCGTCCATGGACTCGACGATGGTGCTGGGGGGCACCGGCTCGCCCAGCTCCATGAGCAGTGAGCGGAACAGGTCGCGGTCCTCGGCCTTGCGGATGGTGTCGAGCGGGGTGCCGAGCAGGCGGACGCCGTACTGCTCGAGGACGCCGGCGTCGGCCAGCTCGACGGCGAGGTTGAGTCCGGTCTGGCCGCCGAGAGTGGGCAGGATGCCGTCGGGTCGCTCGGACGCGATGATGCGGGTGACGACTTCGAGGGTGAGCGGCTCGACGTAGACGACGTCGGCGATGCCCTCGTCGGTCATGATGGTGGCGGGGTTGGAGTTGACGAGCACGGTGGTGACGCCCTGCTCGCGGAGGGCGCGGCAGGCCTGGGTGCCGGCGTAGTCGAACTCGGCGGCCTGGCCGATTACGATAGGCCCGGAGCCGATGACGAGGACTTTTTGGGGGGTGCCGTTCACAGTCTGATTGCCTCTATCGTAGTCAATTCACGTTGTTAGCTGGTGCCTTCAGCAATCATCTCCAAGAAGCGGTCGAAGACCTGCTCGTTGTCGAGGGGGCCTGGGGACGCCTCGGAGTGGTACTGGATGCTCATGACGGGGAGGGAGCGGTGGCGCAGGCCCTCGACGGTGCCGTCATTGAGATTGACGTGGCTGACCTCGACTTCGGAGGGGAGCGTGTCGGCGTCGACGGCGAATCCGTGGTTCTGGGAGGTGATGTAGACACGGCCGGTGGAGAGGTCGCGAACCGGGTGGTTGGCGCCGCGGTGGCCGAACTTGAGCTTGAAGGTGCTGCCTCCAAAGGCGCGTCCGAGGACCTGGTTGCCGAGGCAGATGCCGAGGATGGGGACGCGGCCGAGCAGTCCGGTGGCGGTCTCGACGGCGTAGTCGAGCAGCTCGGGGTTGCCGGGGCCGGGGGAGAGCAGGACGCCGTCGGGCCTGCGGTCGAGCACGTCCTGGGCGGAGGCTGCGGCGGGCATGGCGACGACCTCGCAGCCCCGGGAGCGGAGCATGCGCAGGATGTTGTACTTGAGGCCGTAGTCGCTGACGAGGATGCGAGGCGGGCGTGAGGAGCCGAACGACGGAGGTCGTACAGATACTGAGGCAGAGGCGGCAACAGGCGGCATAGAGGCGTGAGCGCGAATGTTCCGCCGTCCGGACGGCGTCGGCTGTCGCAGCAGTGACGCGAGCGGCTGGTCCCAGTCGTAGGGATCGGTGGTGCTGACGCTGGCGACGAGATCGAGGTCCACGTAGGGGGGCGTATCGGCGATGCGGCGGAGGGCGTCGTCGGGGGACTCGTCGACGGCGATGGCGCCCATCATGACGCCGCGGCTGCGGAGGCGGCGGGTGATGGCACGGGTGTCGACGCCTGCGATGCCGGGGATGCCTTGTGCAGCGAGGTACTCGTGCAGGGTCATGTCGCTGAGGGAGTGGCTGGGCCGGGTGTCGTGGCGCCGGACGACGAAGCCGGACACCTGGACGCGGCGGGACTCGACGTCGCGGGCGTTGATGCCGTAGTTGCCGACGAGGGGGTAGGTGGGCATGACGATCTGGCCGGCGAAGGAGGGGTCGGTGAGCATCTCCTGGTAGCCGGTCATGGACGTGCTGAAGACGACCTCGCCGTAGGACGAGGCGCGCGCGCCGAAGGCTTCGCCGCGGTAGGTGGAGCCGTCTTCGAGTACCAGGTGTGCGGGGGTGGGGGTCATTGGGTTGGTCGTCTCGTTATCAGTCTCATCGCAGGAACTGAACGTCGTAGTCGCGCATCTTGCCGTCGTGGGATACAACGGTAAGCCCGTGTTGGATCGCCTGACTTAGCAGCATGCGGTCAAAAGGGTCACGATGTAGCAGTGGCAGCCGCGCGAGATGAGTTACAGCGCCCTCGTCTACAGGCAACGCCAGAATCTCGTGGCGTTCACGTTGGGCGGGAAGGTATGTTTCTGCTGGTTCTGGGAGGGACAGCCTCCCTATCTGTTGTTTGACAACGGTCTCCCACAGCGAAACTACGCTCAGGTAAACAAGATTGTCGCGATTGCGAATTGCCCTCAGTGTCGAGTCTGAAATTCGATGGTGCTCACTGATCAGCCACAGAAAAACGTGGGTGTCGAGGAGTAGTCTCATTTGCCCTCAAACGCACTTTGAACATCCTCCGGTAGAGGATCGTCGAAGTTGTCGGGGACCGTGAACTCGCCCGCGCATAGGCCAACTGGCCGAAGAGAATCATCCTCAGCTTCCTTTAGAATGGTGAGCAGTTCTCGCCAGTCCGTGTACGAGAGAAGCACCGCGGTCGTCTTGCCACTATTGTCCACCAGGAACTGTGCCCTATTGAGAATATCGGTCGACTTCATGTCGGTCTCACCACTGATCACTACTGCGGGGTCAGTCCTTCAGTTGGTTCAGTCAAGGAATTATAACGCACCGTGCCAGCGTGTATGGTTGCGGTTACACGGCCCTTTAATGTTTGGCCGTCGAGGGGGGTGTTCTTGCCCTTGGAGGCGAACTGGGCGGCGTCGACGGTCCAGTTGGCGTTGGGGTCGAGGAGGACGACGTCGGCGGGGGCACCCTGCCGGAGGGTGCCGAGGTCGGGGCGGCCGAGGAAGCGCGCCGGGGCGTGAGTGAGCTTCTCGATGAGCAGTGGCAGCGATACACGCCCGTCGTGGACGAGGGACATGAGGGAGCCGAATGCGGTCTCGAGGACGCTGATGCCGAAGGCGGCGTCCTGGAAGGTGCAGGTCTTGTCGACGGCGTTGTGGGGGGCGTGGTCGGTGGCGATGAAGTCGATGGCGCCGCTGGCCAGACCCTCGACGAGGGCGTCGACGTCGGTGCGGTCCCGCAGCGGCGGGTTGACCTTGGCGTGGGTGTCGTAGGCGTCCGGCGTCAGCGCGTCGAACGGGCCGTTTGCGCCGATGCCGAGGATCGCGTCGTCGGCGAGGGTGAGGTGGTGCGGCGTGACCTCGCAGGTCACGTCCAGGCCTCTTCGCTTGGCGTCCAGGACGAGTTCCAGGGAGGCGGCGGTGCTGAGGTGGGCGACGTGGTACCGACCGCGGGTCAGTTCGGCCAGCTTGATGTCGCGAGCGACCATGATGTCCTCTGCGGCGTTGGGGATGCCGGGCAGGCCGAGCCGGTTGGCTACCCAGCCTTCGCTCATGGACCCGCCCTCGAACAGCTCGGGCTGCTCGCAGTGATTGATGACTGGCAGGCGGAAGGCGGCGCTGTAGCTGAGGGCCTGGCGCATGAGGTTGGAGTCGGCGAGGGGGTTGCCGTCGTCTGAGAAGCCGACGGCGCCGGCCTCGGCGAGCTCGCCCATCTGCGCGAGCTCGCGTCCGCGGCTGCCCTTGGTGATGCAGCCTATGGGGAGGACGCGGACCGCGCCCTCCTGGCGGGTCTTTCGCAGCACGAACTCGACGACGGAGGCGGTGTCGACGGCGGGGTTGGTGTTGGGCATGGCGCAGACGGTGGTGAAGCCGCCGTGGGCGGCGGCCAGCGTGCCGGTGGCTATGGTCTCCTTGTCCTCGTAGCCTGGCTCGCGGAGGTGGCAGTGGAGATCGATGAATCCGGGGGCGACGACAAGGCCGGCGGCGTCGATTACGGCGCAGCCCTCGGGCGGGTCGATGTGCGCGGACACGGCTTGGACTACACCGTCGGCAAGGAGGACGTCGGCGGTCTGGTCGATGTTCTGGGCTGGGTCTATGA
This sequence comes from Dehalococcoidia bacterium, assembly GCA_034421955.1. Taxonomy (GTDB): domain Bacteria; phylum Chloroflexota; class Dehalococcoidia; order Lucifugimonadales; family CATOSD01; genus CATOSD01. The sequence goes on from DAOUJZ010000086.1 coordinate 25,807, forward strand.
CCCTGCCGGACTTGATCAGGATTGGTTGCATGTGGTCTCTTTTCACCCTCACCCTAACCCTCTCCCTCAAGGGAGAGGGGACCAGTTTGGACGGCTCACGGTTCGCGGTTGGGCGTGGCTACCGCGTAGAAGACGGCCATGCGGACTGCGACGCCGTTGGTGACCTGTTCTTCAATTACGGACCTGGCGCCGTGGGCCACGTCGGGGGCTATTTCGATGCCCTCGTTCATGGGGCCGGGGTGCATGACCAGCGCGTCCGGCTTGGCGAGTTTCATTCTTTCGGCGGTGATGCCGTAAATGCGTGAATACTCCCTGAGGGTGGGCAGGTGGCCGCCGTGTTGCCGCTCCAGCTGGAGGCGCAGGGCCATCACCACGTCGGCGCCCTCCAGCGCCTTCTCGACGCTGGTCTCTATCTGGACGGCGGCGAACGGGTGGCCGGGGCGCGATCGGTAGCCGTCCAGGAAGTCGGGCGGCACGAGGGTGGGCGGGGCGCAGAGCACCACGTCGGCGCCCATCTTGACCAGGCCCCAGAGGTTGGAGCGCGCGACCCTGGAGTAGAGCAGGTCTCCGACGATGACGACCTTCGCGCCGCGTATGTGTCCCATATGACGCTTCATGGTGTACAGGTCGAGGAGCGCCTGGGTGGGATGGGCGTGGGCGCCGTCGCCGCCGTTGATTACGCACGAGTCGAGAAATCGTGCCATGAAGTGGGGAGCGCCGGAGTGAGGGTGGCGGACGACGATGATGTCGGCGTTCATGGCCTGGATGGTGAGGGCTGTGTTGTAGAGTGACTCGCCCTTCTCCACGCTGCTGCCGCCGCTGGAAACGTTGATGACGTCGGCGCTGAGTATCTTGCCTGCCTGCTCGAACGAGACTCGGGTGCGGGTGCTGGCCTCGTAGAACAGGGTGATGATGCTCTTGCCCCGGAGGGTTGGGACCTTCTTGATGTCGCGGCGCAGAACCTCTCGCATCACGTCGGTGTTTTGCAGGACGGACTCTATCTCGGCCTCGGTGAAGTCGTCGAGGTCGAGCAGGTGTCTGCGGGGAGGCACGCTCCGCTCCGCTGTGGACGTCGCGGCGGTCTGGCGGGAGGCGATCATGGGACGGGCCTCCTGACGATGGCCACCTCTTCGGCGCCGTCGATCTCCGCGATCCTGACGTCCACTTCCTCGTTGCGGGAGGTGGGCACATTCTTGCCGACGTAGTCGGCCCGAATGGGGAGCTCGCGGTGTCCGCGGTCCACCAGCACGGCGAGCTGAATCTGCTCGGGCCTGCCGAAGTCGTTGATGGCGTCCATGGCGGCGCGGATGGTGCGTCCGGTGTAGAGGACGTCGTCGACGATGACGACGCGCCTGCCGCGCAGGTCGACGGGGATGTGGGTGTGGCGGAGGGTGGGGCGAGTACCGCCCGACAGGTCGTCGCGGTAGAGGCCGATGTCTAGCTCGCCCACGGGTGGGTCGATGCCCTCGAACTGGGTGAGGTAGGCGGCCAGCCGGTGGGCAAGGTGGACTCCGCGCGTGTGTAAGCCAATGAACACGACGTTGGATCCGCCTCCGTTGCGTTCGAGCACCTCGTGGGCGATGCGCGTGAGCGCCCGCCTGGTCTGATCGGAGGACAGTATGATCCGTTCTTCGACCGCGTTGGTCACGGTATCCTCAACATTCCTCTGCGCGGCGCGGCGACAATAGCGGCGTTCACAAAAAAAACCTCTCGCCTGGCGGCAAGAGGTCTGGCGCGGCTCCGGTGCGTTAGATGGCGGCCTTTGGCTGGAATCCGCCGCACCAGAACGTCTTCGCTCGATTGCCCTTGCCAGCCTCGCTGGACTGCCTTAAAGGGGCCAAGGCGCGCCATCAGCGGCGCGTCCTTGTTCGTCGGCGGACATTGTAGCGCCCAGGTGGGGCTCGTTGCAAGCGCTGGAAGGGACGTTGGGTTAGCGCTCGGCCTTTTGAATGACGCGGCCCATGGGACCACGCAGGTCTGAGAAGAGGACCTGGTCGGGCCTGAATACGACCGTACCCTCTCGCGGAACGCCGTCGGTCTCGACCAAAACGCGGTCGCCGGTCTCCAGCGGAATGCCGCCGGCGTCGAAGTAGTGTACGGGTCCGGACGACTCGAATCGGACTCCTGCGGGGTTTGGCATTTTCTTGTTCTCCCTTGTGTCTGCAGATAGGGCCGGGTCTTGGGGCGACCGTTTTAGATTCCTCGGCTACGCTCGGAATGACAGGAACACGGGTTCGGCACTATGACACGGGTTCGGCGTTATGACAGGGACCTGGGCGCGGCACCATGACAGGGTCTGGGCCGTGTCCCTAGCCGGGTCGGGGGAGCCGGAGCATCAGCCCTTCGAGAGCGAGCCTGGGGTTCACGTTGGCTTCGAGGCGATCCCAGGCCTCGTTGATGGCGTTGATGGCGTCCGTCACCTGGTGCGGGGCCAGGGAGGCGGCCGCACCGTCGATCTGCCGTCGGTGGTCTACGTTCGCGACGAGGTCAGGTGCGTCGTGGTTGGCCATCATGACATCGCGCCACCAATCGAGCCAGAGCGCGAGGCTGCTACCGGCGTCCGCCCGGTCCCTGGTGAAACGGGTGGCGAGACTGGAGGCCAGGCCGAATCGCTGCTCCAGGGTGCCGTAGGTGGCGGCGAGCAGTTCCTCCAGCCGCTCGGCGCGGGCTTCCAATAGAGACGGGTCGGCGAGCGCCTCGAGCGCCCATCCGAGTCTGCCGTGCGACGCGCGTGCGATGCGCGCGGCGAGTTCGGGTGGCGCGCCGTGGGAGTCGCGCAGCACTTCCTCGACGAGGGCGTGGCTGAGCGGGCGGAGTCTTATCACTGTGCACCTTGAGACTATGGTTTCGGGCAGTAGCTCGGCCGCGGTGGCCAGCAGCACAAGGGTCACCTGCTCGGGCGGCTCCTCGAGGGTCTTGAGCAGGGCGTTGGCGGCCTGTTCGCTGAGAAGCTCGGCGCTTTCGAATATGAAGACGCGTCCCACGCCCTCGTATGGCTTCAGGGCGGCCATCCTCTGCGCCTCCCTGACCTGGTCGATGCTGATCGCGGTTCGAGTACGGGTCTCGTCGGATTCGAAAGGGAGAAGCCCGACGACGTAGACGTCCGCGTGCAGGCCCTGGGCTATCCTGTCGCACTGGCGGCAGCTTGCGCAGGGGCGGGGCGACTCCACGCAGTTGACGGCGCGCGCGATGTCCAGCGCGAGGGTGCGCTTGCCAACGCGTGGGGGGCCGGTGAGAAGGTAGGCATGGGAGAGCCGGCCGTCTTCGACGGCGCGTTCGAGGGGCACTATCGCTTTTTCGTGACCGACGGTTTGCCACATGGTGCTCTAGGCGTAGCGCAGGGCCTCGGCGGGGTAGATGCTGGCGGCCTGGCGGGCGGGCACGAAGGTGGTGACCAGCGAGAACACGTATGCCAACACCACGATGACGGCGAGCTCGCCCCATGGGACGGTGAACGTCAGCCCCGGCACCTCCCGCGCGATTTCGCCCACGAGGTTTATGGATAGGAGCGTTCCGAGGCCGACACCGATCAGTATGCCCAGCAGCGAGATGAAGGACGACTCGATGAGGTAACTGGCCAGGATCATGCTGCGCCGGTAGCCTATCGCCTTGAGAACGCCGATTTGCTGGCGACGCTCTACGACGGCGCGCAGGCTGATGACGCCCAGCGCCGCTATGCCCACCAGCAGGCCGGTGGCCATGAAGCCTTGCAACAGGCGGTTGATTGCTACGTTGGCCTCGCGGTCCTCCGCCAAGTCCTCGGCGAGCACGGTGGTTTCCAGGCCGTTCTCGAGGAAGGCGGCCTCCACGTCACGCGCGACCGCCGCGGCGTCAGCGCCCGGGTTGAGCTTCAGGCGGTGCACGGTGAAGGGCACCGGCTCGCCGGCGAGCTGGTCGAGCACCGACTTGGACGTCACGACCAGACCAAAACGGTCGGCTATGGAGTCCAGCACGCCTATGACGGTCACCGTGGCGACGTTGCCGGTGCGGGCGTCGCGCAACTCAACCCGCGTGGCGGGCATCTCGTCGTCCTCGACGTAGAAGCCTTCCATCTTGAACTCCGGACCGCCTATCTGGCCGAAGCTTCCACCGCGGGAGGGCACGGCGAACTGGTCTACTATCGCGAGGCTGGGGTCGCCGCGAAGCGCGGCCCAAATGTCCTCGCTCGTCTCACCGTACTCGCTGCTCATCAACCGGATCGTATACTGGGTTTGTCCGAGGTATTCGGCGTCGGCTCCCTGCACGCGGTATGTCTTCCACTCCTGGGATTCGGCGCCCGGCTGACGCGCCTCGACCGGCAGCGTGCTGTAGGCGCCCACAGCAGTTACGTCGGCCGCGCGGTCGCCGAGCGCCGCGGCAAGTTCGCCACGCAAGTCTTCCACCGGCGTGTTGAAGTTTGAGACCGCCGACACGTCCCAGCCGCCGGTTACCGAGTCCACGTCTTCAAGCGCCTGGCCGAAGGACTGTGTGAGCGTGGACATGACAATGAGCGTGAATATGACCAGCGACAGCATGGCAAGGGTGAGGCCCGTGCGTATCTTGGAGTAGAGCGCATAGGCGATGGCGGTATTGATGGCCGGACGCAAGCGGGGGAACAGCCCCAGCGCCCAGGCGAGCAGGCCGGTGATGAGGTCGGCGTTGTAGATGACTATCCACACGGCGGCCGCGACCATGCACACGCCGGAGATGAGGAACATCTCGATGTTGGAGCTCAGCTCGGGTACCACGAACTCGAGAGCGTCGAAAGGCGTTATCCAGAAGAGGATGATCGACAGCCCTACGAAGGTGAAGGCGTGTTTGTCTTCCAGCTCTATGTTGACGGCCTGCTTTCTGAGGGACACTTGGCGAATCGCCTCGAATCCGGCCGCCACGAGGCTCAGTACGACGGTGTAGGTCTGGGACTGGGTTACGCCCACCACCAGCCAGAACAGGCACACAACGGCGATCACCACGGCGGTGAAGTCGTTCTGCGCCCGCGCGCTCCAGTTCCGCCGCGTGTACAGGCCACGCAGCATCAGGCCGATACCGACGAGGGCTGTCGTCACGCCGATGGTGAAGGGCGCGGCCTGCTCGCTCCAGAGGCCCAGGGCCGCCAGCAGCGCGCCCACGACGAACGTCAGCCAGCCGTGCGCCAGCGCGGCGGCGCATATCCTGGCGACGGACCAGACCACGTCCGCAATCCAGATGGGGAACAGGACCACCCAGAGCACCGCGAGCGCGAGTCGCCCAAGCGCGGACCAGGCGCTGCCCGAACGCAGGTTGGCGTAAGCGGCGGCCAGGAAGACTACGGGACGGCCGACGGAGCGCAGCAGCATCCGCGGGCGCGACTCGGTCTGGGACGACTGGAGTACCTCCGGCAGATCGCGTATGGCCGCCACTATGTTCAGCCGGCTGGCGCGGTACGACGATACCAACACGGTGGCGAAGGTGAGCACCACGCCGAGGCTGTAGGAGATGATGAAGCTGCGCAGCGTGTAGCTGGGCACGAGCTCGAAGCCTTCATTGCCGTCGGCGAAGATGGCGGCCATGACCGTCACCATCAGCAGACCGACCCCAATGCCGAGCAGCGCGCCCACCAGAGCGGAGGCCAGGTCGTAGGCCATGCCCTCGTATACGAACGACTGCACCAGGTGGCGGCGTTTCATGCCGACGGCGCGGGCTATGCCCATCTCCGGCTTTCTCTCGGCGGCCAGCATGACGAATATGAGGAAAATGAGCATGACGCCGGCGATGACGGAAAAGGTGCCGAGTATGACGAATATGGAGGTGATGGCGTTGGATACCTGGTCGGCCAACTCCAGCAACTGCTTTTTGATGGGGCGGACGGTGAGCGAGTTGAGTTGATAGAAGAGGCCGAACGCCTGGAACGCGGCCTCCCAACCCTTCGCGCGCTCGACGGCCAACATGAGCTGCGCCGCCACGCTCTGCTCGGCAAGGAGGCTGACCAGCTCGGGCGTGGCCTGACCCTCGCGCAGCAGGGCGGCGGTCTCTTGTAGGTCGGCCTGTAGCGAGTCCTGCCCGGTGTCCTCCGCGGCCGCCGACACCGCGTCCAGAATGGCCGGGTCGTTCAGCAGCGCGACGAGTTGGGCGGCCACTTCCTGGTCGGTCAGCAGGCTGCGCAGACGCTCGGTCACCTCGTCGCTCAGCTCCGCGCCCTGCTCGCCGTCGCCGCGGTTGGACACCAGAACGGAGTTGACCTGGCCCGGCTTGCCGAACATGCGCTGGGTCGCCTCCAGCGTGAGGAGCGCGGTAGGCTCCTGGCCCGCCAGGCCGCCGTCCCGGACCACGCGGAGCACGCGGAGAGGGATCTCGCCGTCCTGGGTGTATAGGACTATGGTGTCGCCGGCCGAGGCGTCCAGCTCGTCGGCGGCCTCTTCGTTGATGTAGGTCTCGCCCTCGCCGAGGTCTTCCAGCCGCGCCTCGTTTCCGTCGGTGTCCAGGACGGGGCCAAACACGCCCAGCCTTGCCGGCTCGATGGCGAAGACGCGCATGCTTCCTTCGCTGAGGCGGCTTTCGGGGTTTACCGCAGGCGCCTGTTCGGAGATCGAGGGCGCCAGGCCATCGACGTCTGCGTCTCCGTCGAGCTCGGAGGCGAGCGCGTCGAAACGCTCGATTGGGAAGTAGGGGTCGCCGCGCAGGTCGGGTTGCTCGGTATCGCCGGGCGTGAGCACTTCGTCTATCTCGCCCAGCCCTTCGACGACGCTGTTGCGTATGCTGTAGTAGATGGTGTCGCCCGTGCCGAGCGCCGCGGAGATGATGAGCGTGCTGAGCATGAGGCCAACGACGATGAGGGCGGTCTGCGCGGGGCGCCTGGGTAGGTTTCGGACGCCTATCTTGAGCATGACGCGGTTGAGCAGCGCCATGAAGGCGAGCGCCGCGAGTATGCCTACAAGCGCACCGAGCACGACGACCATCAGGACGTCGGTGTCGATGCCGAACAGGGTCTGCAAGCTGGGGTCCTCCTGGCCGCGGACGGGAAGCCGCGGTGGGTGTGTAAACGTGAGCGGACATGGTACCAGAGAAGCGGCGGATGGGATACCACCGGGACGTTTCCGCCTCAGACTGGGCGCTGGTGTATAATTTCGTATAATGCGCAATGGGGCAATGTTGGCAATGACGGGTGTGGGAAAGTCTACTTAAGCGGGGGTTCTGGATGAGGCAACACGGTTACGGGAGGGATACCGAGCTGACCTTCCGCATGATGTTCACTGTTTTTCTGCTCGGGTGTCTGTACATAGCGTTCATGGGGCTGCTTCTCTTCGCGGGCGTGCCCTGGTTCTTCGTGCTGGCGATATCGATCGGCATGGCGGTGTTCCAGTACTATTCCTCGGACAAGCTGGTGCTGATGGCTACCGGCGCGAAGATCGTGGACAACGTGGAGGAGCCGCGGCTTCACGCGATGGTGGAGCGGCTGGCGGCCATGGCGGACATGCCCAAGCCCAAGCACATCGCGGTGATGGACACGCCGGTGCCCAACGCATTCGCGACGGGGCGCAATCCCAGCAACGCAGTCGTGGCGGTGACGACCGGGCTGACGCGCCGGCTGACGGACCGAGAGCTGGAGGCGGTGCTGGCTCACGAGATGGCGCACGTAAAGAATCGCGACGTGGCGGTGCTGACCTGGGCGAGCATCATCGTGATAGCGGCGGGCTTTCTGATGCAGATGCTGTTCTGGGTCAGCCTGTTCGGCGGCTTCGGCGGTGACGACGACGGCGACCATGACGCGGGGCATTTCATGCTCGTGATGCTGGCGGTGTACATCGGAACGATACTCGTGTACTTCCTGAGCCAGCTTCTCATCATGGCGCTGTCGAGGTACCGGGAGTTCGCGGCGGACAGGGGCGGCGCGGTGATCACCGGAGCGCCGCTCCAGCTCGCGTCGGCGCTGGCCAAGATCAGCGACGACATGTACCGCATTCCCGAAAAGGACCTGCGGCAGGTGGAGCACGCTAACGCCTTCTTCATCATTCCCAAGCTGAAGCAGAGCGGGGGAGCCTCGCTGTTCGCGAGCCACCCGCCGGTGGAGGCGCGCATCGAAAAGCTGAGGGAGATGCAGAGAGACATGGAGCGGGGGCTGCGAGGTTAGAGTATGGGATTTCTTGACTCGCTGCTGGGACGCAACAGGCTGCGCAGGCCGAGGCGGGAGCAGTACTTCGCGGTGGTGACGGCGGGTGCGTCGCTGGAGGGGCGGAGCGACCTTAAGCTGACGGACAGGGCGGGCCTGGTGTTCAACCCGGTGGAGTCGAGCTTCTTCGAAAACCTGGAGCAGGAGATCCGCGATATTCTCGCGGTGAGCGAGAGGACGACGGGCACCGCGTTCGACGTGGTGGACGACACCTACGGCACAAAGTGGGTGACACTGCAGGACAAGGATTTCGATGACCTCGCGACGACGCTGCACCTGGTGGGAGAGACGATAACCGAGCAGGGGTTTGGAGATCGTCTTCTGGCAGCCGTGTTCGGGCTGGAGTACGACGGCAAGAAGGCCTACTGGATTTACAACGTCAAGAGGGGCTACTTCTACCCGCTGGTGCTCTCGGGGCCGGAGAGCCGCGACAACGCGGCTGAGATGCGGCTTGGGGCGGTGATGGAGCAGGAGAAGCTGCCGGTGGAGCCGAGCCTGGAGTCCTGGTACTCGTTGTGGGGGATTCCGTTCTGATGCCGACCCGTTCGGCATACTCAGAGAAGGCCCGCCGAGCGGGACCGTGTACGCCATGAAGGGCACGCGACAGCGGGCGGGCGCCGGCGCGGTGCGCCAGATGCCGTTCGCGGTTCGCCCGCTCGGCGTCGAGGACGTGGCGCAGGCGGCCGAGATCGAGCGCGACGCGTTCCCGGAGACGTTTCCTCCGACGTCGTTTAGCCGCGAACTGGGCAACAGGGTGGCGCGCTACCTGGTGGCCTGGCGCAGGGAAGAGGTGGAGAGCGACGAGGCGCCCAATCCCTACGTCGAGGCCGAAGAAGAGGTTGACGCCGGGCAGGGCGGCGTGCGGAGGTTCATCCGAAACGCCAGGGGGCTGTTGCCGTGGCGCACGACGGCGTGGGAGCCGGGACAGCAGTACTTGACGGGGTTCCTGGGTACCTGGCAGGTTCTGGACGAGGCGCACATCGTTTCGGTGGGCGTGCGCACCGTGTACCGCGGCATGGGAGTGGGAGAACTGCTGCTGATTGCGGCGATAGAGCAGGCCCTGGAGCATAAGGCGGACCGGCTGACGCTGGAGGTGCGGGTGTCCAATCACGTGGCCCAGAATCTATACGACAAGTACGGATTCACCAGGAGAGGGTTGCGAAAGGGGTACTATGCCGACAACCGCGAGGACGCACTGATCATGACGACCGGCTCGATACGAGCGCCCTCGTACGGGGACGGTTTTCGGCGGCTGGTGGCCGAGCACGAACGGCGGTGGGGCTACGCCTGCCGTGACTGGTAGGGAGTGTCTCCGCCATTCACCCTCACCCTGACCCTCTCCCATCGAGGGAGAGGGGACAATGCGGAAGGCTCAGGGCATTATGGGGAGCGGCAGCGGCGTGGGCGAGGGCGGGCTGAGCTGCCACTGCCATTCGATTCCCTCGTTGCGGAGGGGCCTCAAGACGGCCCTGCGCTCGAGGACGTGAAGGACGTACCGCAGGAGGTCTTCGGCGCAGCGTTCGCAGTAGCCGTACTGGTTGACGAGGCGGTTGAAGATTGCGCGGCGCTTGCGCGCCCATTCGACTTTTTCGCGTTCGCGGCGCGGCTCCGCGAGCGTGTCTTGAAGCTTCTTGTCGTTGGGGAACAGCCGCCGTTCGATGGCCAGGGATACTCGCGGCTCGCTGGTGTAGTGGTAGGCGAGGCCGCGCTCGTCCCATGACCTGAACAGGCGGAAGATCTCGTGCCGGAAGTTGTTCTTGGCGCGTTCCTGGACGTCGGCGTGGCGCTCCATCTCGCGCATTAGCTGCTCGTTGACTTCGCGGCTTTCGCCGGTGTTCTCGTCGTACACGCGCCCGCCGGTGCAGTAGGCGGTGACGTTTGCCACGTAGTCCAGGAGCAGGCGGGCGGCGGTGTTTTCGAAGTCCTCTTCGAACGCCTTCTGCACGTCCTTCTTGGCCCGCTCGCTGTATTCGTTCACAGTGTCGGTGAGGATCTGAATGTACCGGTCTCGCTCTTCCTGGTCGATGCTGATGTTTTCGAACCTGCCCTGCCACAGGCTGTCCAGCACGGCCAGCGGGGTGATGCAGGTGACGTCCTGCGGGTTGGCGGCGGAGCTGAGTCGGTTCATGACGAAGCGGGGCGAGATGCCGTTCATGCCCTCGTTGGGCTGCTGGCGCTTGAGCTGCTTGACGTACTCCTCGTTGCCACGATCGTTGTACAGCTTCATCTTCTCGAGCAGCGAAATGCCGGAAGTGACAGGCGCGGACTCGAGCCGCGAGAGCACGGCGAATACGCTCATGGTCGGGAGGGTGAGCGGAGGCACGTGCGTGCCGGTGAGGCCACTTCTCTCGAGCATCTTTTCGTACACTCTCACCTCGTCGTCCACCCTGAGGTTGTAGGGAATCTGGATGGCGATAATCCTGTCCCTGAGGGCTTCGGAAGACTCGTTGGTCAGGAAACTGTTGTAGTCGCCCTCGTTGGAGTGGGCGATTATGGCCTCGTCGGCGTACACGGAGCCGAAACGTTCCAGCTTGATGAGCTGCTCCTGCGCGAGGCTCAGCAGCGTGGTGAGCAGATGGAAGTCGCCCTTGAACATCTCGACGAACTCCATCAGGCCGCGGTTGGCCACGTTCAACTCGCCGTCCATACGGTAGGTCTTGCCCGCGACCTCGTGGCGCTCGCCCTCTAGCTGGCTGGGGTCCATGCTGCCGACAAGCAGCGAGGCGTCGGTTGGGTTGGGGTTCGTGGCCAGGTAGTATCCGATGCCGACGGCCTCCTGCTCGGAGAAGACCACGCGCGTTACCGGCACATCGGATATTCTGCCCTGGTAGTGGGTTCGGACCCTGTACCGGCACCTGGGGCAGAGGTCACCCTCGACGTAGATGCCGTGTTCCCGCAGCAGCCTTCGCCGGAGCTGGTGGGGTATGAGGTGCAGAGGCTCCTCCTGCATTGGGCAGCCCTTGATGGCATATACGGCGCCCACGTCGGTGCGTGTGTAGCTTTCCAGGGCCTGCTTGATGAGGGCGACGATGGACGACTTGCCGCCGGCCGGCGGGCCGACGAAGAGCAGGATACGCTTGCGGATTTCGAGGCGACGGGAGGACGATTCGAAGTACTGGACGATCTTGGCCAGCGTGTCGTCCAGTCCGAAGATCTCGTTCCTGAACAGCCTGTAGATCGGGTCGCCGGCGGGGGACTCGTCGACGCCCTGTGCGACTATGGAGTCGTGCACCAGCTTGTGGGACAGGCGCGAGATAGACGGGTCGCCTATGACCATCTCGAGGTAGTCCGCAAACGTGCCGTCCCAGTCGAACCTGCCGAACTCGAGCTCGGCGTCGTTGAGCAGCCCCAACGCGGTGTCGCTGATCCTATTCCCAACAATCATGTCATTTCCCCGAATCTCGGATTGGGGCGCCTGAAAATGGGGCCCCATCGCCGGGCGCTCCTCGAAGCGCGTCCCCCATCATCGCGCATCGGGAGGCCGGGCCCGGTGTGTCAGGCTATGCCGGTGGTGAGGATGGCCACACCGATGGCGGTGATTACAACGGAGAACACCAGCATGGTCCAGGCCGCGAGGCCGCTCAGCACGCGGAGCATACATGCGACATTGAAGAACACCACGATGCCGACGAGGCCCAGAAGGACTCCAGACAGGGCAAAGGATAGCCAGACAGGCCAGTCGTAGTCGTTCACCATCTGCGTGGATGCGAATATCGCGACGGTGGCGCTGACCGCGGCGAGCGGGATGCCGAAGAAGCCGATGGCGCGGTCGTCGAAGTCGTAGATGCCGTGGGCGGCCATGGCGCCGGCGTAGATGGCCCAGAATACGATGAGGGCCTTGAATACGTTGACCTCGGCCGTCTGCAGCGCTCCGCTGGTCTCCGTGCCGACCAGCACGGGGTCGACGGTCAGGGCGATGAGAGCACCCGCACCGAGCGCGCCCATGACTATGCCGGTGGTGCGTCCGTCGTTGTACACTCCCATCGCGTACCATGCGTGCGCGAACAGGGCGGCTCCGATGCAGATCAGGGAGATAGGTTCCATCGTTCGTGTCCCTCCGGGTGTACGAAGGCTGGCTGCCACGGCCCTCCATGAAACTGAAGCACACCGTGACCCGCCCTTCAAGGCTGTTCAGGGACAAGCTCGGAAGAAATGTCGGGATCGCGGCCCGGCAGGGGCGTGAGATGGCTCGACCGCTCCGGGGGCGGAGTGCAAAAGCCGACTTAAGGGGGATTGTAGTCGTCGCCGGCTAGAGGAGACTGACGCCGTCCTCGAAGTCGTGCCTTCCGGTGATGGCCTCGGCGGCGCGCAGGCTCGCGGACTCGATGAACTGCTCAAGCTCCTCGACGCGCTGGCGGACTTCGGCGCTGCCGTCTCCGCGGGCCTTCAGGGTCGTTAGCTCTACTTTTGCCCGCTCGATCTTGTTGGTGATCTCGAGCGCGGCCAGCTCTTCCTGAGCGCGCTTCTTGATGGAGCCGAGGTGCTGGCGCCGCGTCTCGACGTTGTCGAGGCGTTCCTGCACTTCGTCCATGATGCCCAGGGCGGCGTCCAGGGAGCTGGCGCCGTAGATGGCGTGAGTCCGCGTGCGGGTGAGCTGGCGCTGGAACTGGCGGCGCAGGCTGTCCAACTCCCTCTCCTTGTCCCTGATGGACGCGAGGGCCATTCGCAGCTTGGACATGGCCTTCATCATCTCTGGCATGGTCATGGGCGGAACCGGGATGCGGCGACTCAGCGAGCCGCGGCGGGCTCTTTTCTTGCTTCTGGCAGGGCCGACTCTATGGCGTGCAGGGCTTCTTCGATTTCTTCGGGTGTGCAGTAGCCCATGTGGCCGATTCGAATTATCTTGCCGCTGAGACGCTCCTGGCCGCCCGCCAGCACCACGCCGTGATCGCGCTGGGCCAGCCTCACAAGCTTGCCTGCGTCCACGCCCTCCGGCACGCGCACGGCGGTGACCGTATCGGACGCGGCGTCTTCGTTGGCGAACAGGTCCAGGCCGAGCTGCTTTACACCGGCGCGGGTCAGCCGTCCTATGGTGGCGTGGCGCTCGAACACGGCGCCCATGCCCTCGTCCAGCAGGCGTCCGAGGGCCAGGTCCAGGGCGAACATGAGCGAAACGGCGGGCGTGTATGGCGGCTGGCCGATTTCGAGGTAGCGCCTGTACTGGGCAAGGTCGAAGTAGAACTTCGGCATAGTGGACTCTTCGTAAGCCTGCCAGGCACCTTCACTGAAGGTGATGAAGGCGAGGCCGGGGGGGAGCATCCAGCCCTTCTGGGAGGCCGAGGCCACAACGTCGCAGCCCCAGGCGTCGGTGGAGAGGGGCAGGGAGCAGGCGCTGCTTATTCCATCGACAAGCAGGAGCTTGTCGAACTCGCCCTTGACGACGGACGCCACGGCCTGGAGGTCGTTGGCGACGGCGGTGGAGGTCTCATTGTGGGTGACGAGGACGGCCTTGTACTCCGGGTCCTCGTTGAGGGCAGCGCGCAGGGCGTCCGGGTCGATAGGCTCGCCCCAGGGAAACTCGAGGCGGGTGACGTCGGCGCCGTAAATCTCGGCTATGTCGGCGAAACGGTCGCCGAACGCGCCTACAGAGGCCGATAGGACGCGGTCTTCCGGGGAGAGGGTGTTGGCGATGGCGGCCTCCATCGCGCCGCTACCTGAGGAGGTGAGGATGAACGTATCGTTAGCGGTCTCGAAAACCTGCTTGAGCCCGCCGGTGACGCGGTGGAGAATCTCGGCGAACTCCGGTCCGCGATGGTTGATCATCTGCTCGCCCATCGCTCCAAGGATGTCGTCGGGCACGGGAATCGGGCCGGGTGTTCGCAGGTTCAATTGGTTACCTCCGCTGAATTCAGCAGTATCTCTTTCGTCTTGCGGACGTCTTCGCGCATCTGGGTTATCAGCGCTTCAACCGTGTCGAACTTTAGCTCATCGCGTAGGTGGGCGACGAACTCGAGGCGCATGGTCTTGCCGTAGAGGTCTCCCTGGTATTCTAGCAGATAGGCCTCGATGGCTCTTGGCTGCTCGCCAAAGGTGGGCCTGACGCCGATGCTGACCGCGGCCATGCGGCGTTCGTCGTCGAAATGTGCCCAGGCGGCGTAGATGCCATCCGCGGGCACGGCGAGGCCGGTTGGCGTCTCCAGGTTGGCCGTGGGAAAGCCGAGCTCGCGGCCGCGCCTTTCGCCTTCCGCGACCACGCCCCGGGTGGTGAAGTTGCGGCCCAGCATCCTGGCGACCGTCTCGACGTCACCCTCCGCGAGGGCGCGGCGGATGGAGGTGCTCTTCACGGTCAACTCTCCGTCGGCGAGCAGGTCGACGGCCTGCACTGTGAAGCCGAGCTCTTCGCCGAGGCGGGCGAGCGCCGTGGAGTCGCCGCCGCGCCCATGGCCCATCGCGAAGTCGGCGCCCACGACCAGCCCCCTCATCCGCAGGGCAGACACGAGCCGCGCGGCGAAGGCCCTGGCGTCGAGCCTGGACAGCTCGTCGTCGAACGTGACGGGAGCCACGAAGTCTACGCCGGTCGCGCGCAGCAGGTGCAGACGGTCCTCGAGAGTGGTCAGATAGTGGGGCTGGAAGTCGGCGCGCAGCACGGAGGCGGGGTGGTTGCGAAAGGTGACGACGCCTGCGGCCCGCCCCGTGGTGCGGGCCTGTTCTACGAGGCGCGCCAGCAGGGTTCGGTGGCCGCGATGCACGCCGTCGAATACGCCGATGGTGAGCACCGAGTCACGCTCGACGTTAAGGGCGGCCAACTCTTCGTCGATTCTCATCTTTGACGCGCCTGGCGGTTTGGCGCGTCCGCCCAAGCCGCCGTCAAGACCGTCATCTACTTGCCGTCCATGCCCCTGGTCCTGAGGTGCACAGCCTCTCTCAGGTACACGTTCTCGAGTTGGTCGGGAGTCTTGTCCGTATTCATGAGGACGAGGACCCTGATACACATGGGTTGGCCGTCGGGCACATCCATCTCGTGGGCGCACATGAGGGCCACCTGCGTCCATCCCGCCAGGCGGGCGGCAAGGGGGGGAAACTCGGCATTGAGGTCCCGGGTTGTGGTGAAGAATGCGGCGGCCACGTCGTCGAGATCGAGATCGTTACGGTGTGACAGCTCAGATAACAACTCGGACGTGGCGTCGACTATGGCCTGCTTTGTGTTTGCGTCCGCGGTCGTGGCGCCGCGCAGTCCTCTCACCTTGGTCATCTGGTGTTGTTCACCCCGCTAACAGCCCGCGAACGAAGCCCTCCGCCGTCTCAAGGCGCTGGCTCGGAGCGGCGGCGTCTATGGCGTCCAGCAGCGCACTGGCCAGGATCACGCCGTCCGCGAACCGCCCAACGGCCTCAACATGCTCGCGCCGCGAGATGCCAAAGCCAACCAGCAGCGGCAGGTCGGTATGGCGCCGGACTCTTTCGACCAGGTCCTCGACCGTCGCGGAGAGCCTGCTGCGGGCGCCGGTCACTCCCGTGAGGCTTACGCAGTATATAAAGCCGCCCGCGGCCTTGCAAGCGCTGGCGATACGCTCGTCGGTGCTGGTGGGCGCGAGGAGCGGTATGAGGTGAAGGCCGTGTTCAGAGCAGAGTGCGCCCAGATCGCCAGACTCCTCCGCGGGAAGGTCGGGCACTATCAGGCCGTCCACGCCGGCGGAGGCCGAGTCCCGGACGAAGCGTTCGAGGCCGTAGCTGAGGTAGGGGTTGTAGTAGCCCATGAATACGAGCGGGGCTTCCACTCCCCTGGCCCGGAGGCGGCGGACGCTGTCGAGGGCAACCGCCACCGTGACACCGTTGCGAAGCGCCGTGAAGCTGGTCGCCTGAACCGTTGGCCCATCGGCGAGGGGATCGCTGAAGGGGATGCCGAGCTCCAGCATGTCGGCGCCGCCGCTGATAATCGCCTCGACCAGGGCCTCGGAGGTCTCGACGTCCGGGTGGCCGATTGTGACGAAAGGCGCCATCGCCTTTCTGCCCTCGGCGGAGAGGGCGCGCATGACGCGGTCGATTCTGTTTGTTGGGTCGGAGGTCATGGCGTTCTCACAGGTATGCGCGTGGCGTGGTTCAGCCCGGGCTCAGCATTGCCAGGGCGTTCTGCGTGGAGTGGGCGGCAATCGGCGGCCAGATGGAGCGCGTACGCAGGTAGAGCCAGGCCAGCAGCACTCCGGCCAGGAACAGCGGAATGAACGTGCCGACGGAGGCGTGCATCGCGGCGAACAGCGCCGAGCTCACGACGATTGCGCGCAGGTCGCCGACAGCCGCCACGAGGCCGCCGAGCATGAAGCCGCGGAAGAAGAGCTCCTCCGCGACGGGGGCGACGACCACAACGGCGAATCCGTTGACGATGCGCTCGAGGCCGTGGCCGAACACCTCCGGCGGCACGTCGCCGGGCCGGAGCCAACTGACGGGCAGATGGTCGGTGGCGAGCCTATACGTGGCGAACAGAGAAAGGCTGGCGAGCAGGACAAGGGCGGCGAGGGCGAAGCTCCACAGGTTTTCCGGGACGCGAAATCCGAGGGTGTGCCATCCGGCGCGGTACTTGCGGACGCTGAAGTACCAGACCAATGCCACCAGTACGGCATAGAAGGCCGCGAGCGCCCAGACCGGGAACGAGCTAACGCCGCGTTCGTCGCCGATGGCGGCGAGACCTACGGCCACGGCAACGAGGACGATAAACGCGGCTAACGTCCCGACCGTGGCGAGCGCGACGTCGCGCGGTCGCCACGGAGGGAGGGCGTCAGTGCAGTCAGGCGAATCTAGGTGCTGAGCCAAAGAACGTCTCCGGCCAGGTCGGCCGGGTGCTCCCTGGACGCGAAGACGGCGTACTCCTCCTTGCTGGACTTGAGGTCGCCGTCGGCGCCGTGACCGGGATAGACGTTAACCACGTTCTCCAGCGTAAACAGCTTGGTGGTGATGCTCTCGATGAGTTGCCGGAACTTTTCGGGCGACCCGGACTTTCCGGGACCTCCGGGAAAGAGCGTGTCGCCGGAGAACAGCGCGTTGCCGACGGTGTAGCAGGTGGAGCCGGGGGTGTGGCCGGGGGTGCCGATGGCCCGCAGGATCACGGTGCCGGCCACGATTTCGTCACCGTCCCGCAGCAGCCGCGCGGGCGGGCGTGGGAGGGCGTCGGCGTCGGCCTCGCCGATGGCGACGGGGGCGTCTATGGCGCCGGTCACATCGTCGAAGCCAACCAGGTGGTCCCAGTGGTTGTGGGTGATGATTATGGCCTTGACGTCGGTTGACCTGGCGGCCTCGATGACCTTACCCGGATCGCCCGGGGTGTCGATGATGATGCTCTCGTTGGTCTTCGGGCACACGACGAGATAGGCGTTGTTGCCGAAGTCGCCGCATTCGTACTTGTGGATGATGATGGAGTCGTCCTGGTAGTGAGGGGGCATCTGTAAGGTCTCCTGTTGGCGGCGGGCGCCGCGGGGGTGGTGGTCGCCGCTGGAGGGCGCGGTGAGGATTATAGCACAGGCGGGCGGCGGGGCCGAATGTCCGGTCTCGGGTGATGTTACACTAGGCTGCGGACGCGCGGGGCGTTCGACACGGCGACACGAGGAGAGACATGGCAGAGTACGGAATCAGGGTGAAGCACGACACGGGCGGCAAGCGCATCGAGATGCAGTGCGAGCACCAGAATGGGCTGGTTTACGTGGTGCCGGCGGAGGCGAGCTGGGTGTGCTCCCAGGAGCTGCTTCACGCGCACGCGCTGGCAGGGTTCTTTCGCCAGTTGTCGGAGCTTCAGTCGCCGGATGTCGAAGAGGCGATGAGGCGCTGGGGCATTTACTACCGCGAGCGCCCGCTGGCCGACCCCGATTAGTGGCGGGCGGGACCGACGCCTGGACGGAGGGCGCTAGTACTCGTCGTCGCTGTCGAGATCGCTGCCGGTACTGTTGATGATGCGGTGGATCACGGGCGTGAACGCGGCGTCGTCGCCGGGCTCGGTGTCGTCGTTCGACCAGTCCTTTACCGAGACCTGCTCCTCGTCATCCATCTCGTCCGACAGGCCGTAATCGATGTGCGCGCCGGGAAGGTACACAGGGTATGGCCCGGTGACGCGGGCGGGGAAGGACGGCACGTGCGCCTGCGAGTGGTGGCGGAACGACTCGCGGATTATGATGACGACCTCCCGCTCAGAGACGCTGCGCACCGTTGCGTCGTAGCGGTTTCCGCCCTTGATGAGCCTGGCCAGCCTGGAGGCCAGCCGCGACTCGACGCGCCCCACGTAGTCTCCGGAAGCGCGGAACACTTTCAGCCCGCCGCCCTCGCATCGAAGCTCGATGGGGTGGCCGGGGGAGAGCTTGAGCAAGGCGCTGGCGGGAGCCAGGCTGACCAGCGAGGTCACGCCGGAGTTGCCGCCCTCCTCGATGAAGGCCTGGGCGGACGCGCCGCCGGTGACCAAGGCCGGCTGCTCGTCCTCGCCCAGCCGCTTCAGCCTCTCGAAGTTCTTCCGGGCTATGCTGTTGTGAGGGGAGACCTCCAGCGCCTTGCCGAACGCATCCCGGGCCTCGGCGACGCATCCCAGCTCGCTGAGCGCCTTTCCCAGCCTGTTCCAGGCTTCGAGGTCGCGGGGAAAGTCATTCAGTATGGCGCGGTTGACGGCGCTGGCTTCCCTCCAACGGCTCTTCATCGCGAGCGCGACGGCCTTCTTGGATAGGTCTTTGCGCAGTTTGGCCTTGTCTTCGACGTAGGATTGGCTCATGGGTGGCACCCTAAATTAGAGTTTGGGAATTGTAGCGCACGCATATTCGGCCCGCAAGGAGCTATTTCGCCAAGTTTTGGGGCATGTCGGCGCGTTATGCGTACCCCAATGCAAGCTTGGCAGCCCGGAGCGCCAATTGTAAAGAGCGCTGGGCAGGAGTATAATGGCGCGAAATCTCATGCGGGGCCGCGTGAAGGCGTGTAACTGCGCGAAATTTCGCTTGAAAACGCGAGCGGCTGGAGGAGGCCAAAGATGGCAGTTGACGTAAGGTCGGAGACCGGTACTTGGAGGGTTAAGGTCGGGCTGGCCCAGATGCTCAAGGGCGGGGTGATCATGGACGTGGTAACCCCCGAGCAGGCGAGGATCGCAGAGGACGCAGGCGCGGTCGCCGTCATGGCCTTGGAGCGCGTGCCTTCCGACATCCGCGCGGCGGGCGGCGTGGCGCGTATGTCCGATCCGCAGATGATCAAGGAGATCATCGACGCGGTTACGATTCCGGTCATGGCCAAGTCTCGAATCGGGCACTTCGTAGAGGCGCAGATTCTGGAAGAGCTTGGCGCGGACTACGTGGACGAGTCCGAGGTGCTGACCCCGGCCGACGAGAACAACCACGTGAACAAGCACGACTTCAAGATTCCTTTTGTGTGCGGCTGCCGGGACCTGGGCGAGGCGCTGAGACGCATAGGCGAGGGCGCGGCCATGATTCGCACGAAGGGCGAGGCCGGCACCGGCAACATCGTCGAGGCCGTGCGGCACGCCAGGAAGGTGCTGGGCGAGATCAAGCGCATCGTGGGAATGGACGACGCCGAGCTGATGGCGACGGCCAGGGACCTTCGCGCGCCTTACGAGCTTGTCAGGGAAATCCACGACACGGGCAGGCTTCCGGTGGTCAACTTCGCCGCCGGCGGCATCGCCAGCCCGGCGGACGCGGCGCTGATGATGCAGCTTGGCGTGGACGGTGTGTTCGTGGGCTCGGGCATCTTCAAGTCCGAGACGCCGCAGCTCATGGCCGAGGCCATAGTCAAGGCGACGACGCATTACAACGACCCTGCGATACTCGTAGAGGTCTCGACCGGGCTGGGCAAGGCCATGCCGGGACTGGACGTCCGGACCATGCCGGAGGAGCAGCAGCTGGCGACGAGAGGCTGGTAGCTTGCCGACGCTCGGCGTTCTCGCAATCCAGGGGGACTTCGCGGAGCACCGGGAGGTGCTGGACAGGTTGGGCGTGGAGTCGGCGGAGATCCGGCTCCCGCACCAACTGGACGAGGTCGACGGACTCATCATACCCGGAGGCGAGAGCACCACTATCGTCCAGCTTATCGACATCTACGACTTCAGAGGCCCGTTGAAGGAAAAGGCGGCGGAGGGAATGCCCATCTGGGGCACCTGCGCCGGCATGATAGTCATTTCGAAGCGGCTCACCGACCACCGGCCCTACCCGCTGGGGCTGATGGACATCGAGGTGAGCCGCAACGCGTTCGGCAGCCAGGTCAACAGCTTCGAGGCGGAGCTGGAGATGGGCGACATCTCCGGCCCGGCCTTCCGGGGAGTGTTCATCCGCGCGCCTGTCGTCAACGAGGTGGGCGAGGGCGTGCGCGTGTTGGCCCGCATCCCGGACGGCCGGCCTGTGGCGGTGCGCCAGGACAGCCTGCTGGCAACTTCGTTTCATCCGGAGCTAACCGACGACACCAGGGTGCACGAGCTGTTCGTGCGGATGGTGGAGGGCAGCGCGTAGCAACGCTGTCAGGGTGGTCTCTGTGACTACCGCCTCCGGCGTGTCAGCCCTTGCGGTCCACCTTCGGCTCGCCGCGCAGGCCATTCTCAGTCGGCGCCCACTCTCCAATCACGCACGACCTCTGGCCGGCGTCGTGTCCGGTCAGGCCGTCAGGCCGTCCCTCGCGGCAGTGGCCAGGTCGTGCGCCGCGGGGCGGGCGCGGGCGGGCGCCTGGGTCGCAAGGGAGGGAGGCGCCGAGGCGGTCGCGGCCGCCGGTCGGCTGAGTGGCCGGAGTAGCTGGCAGGTGACTCAGCTACTGGCGAGCGGCTACGCGGAGTCTGCGGCGGAGCGCGTGCTGGAGCGGGTGTCCTCCGAGGCGGGCCGTTCGGGGGCGCAGCGCGTGTTCCTCAGGCTACCTGCGGAGTGTGAGCTGCTGGGCGCGGCGCGGCGCGCAGGCTACTTTCCCGTCTACCACGAGACGCTTCTGGTTGGTGGCCAACCGAACGTCCCAAAGGTCCGCTCGGAGCGGAGCGGCGCGGTTCCTCGAGAAGCCTCTCAGCGGGACGAGTACGACCTGTTTCGCCTCTACAGTGCGGCGGCGCCGTCCGAAGTGCGGCGACTCGCTGGCGTCGTGTTCGACCAGTGGCGGGACTCGCGCGAGCGGGGTCCTGGCCGGGCGCGGGAGTACGTGCTGGAGGGCGAACGCGGACTGGCGGGCTGGCTGAAAGTGGGGCGCAGAGGAGCGGACGGCTGGCTGCGGGCGACGTCGGCGCCGGACGCGGGGGATGCGTCGGTAGCGCTGTCCGCGTTCGGGCTCGAGCGGCTCGCTGGCGCGCGGCGGATTCGCGCACTGGTTGCGGACTTTCAGCCGGACCTCTTGCGCGCGCTGAAAGAGATGGGGTTCGCGCCTGGCCCGGAGTACGTGATGTGCATACGCACGACGGCTACGGCTGTGCGGCTGGCAAGCGGAGCGGAGGCGCCTGCGTGATGGGTGCCGGTGGGCGAACAGAGCAAAGAAATTGACGCAAGATCCTGCATTTTGGACATACGCGCGAGGCCTAAGGGTCGGCGAGACTGTTCATGTGACCTTGATCGTTCTTGATGAATACTTGCCGCTCTTCCAAGCGTTGTACTCGGCGGGCTCTCCCAGGGTTCGCGCGGCAGTCGCGTAACGCCTTCCCTTTATCTTGTCTCCAATGGCGAAAGCGCAGGTCGCGGCGTGGAGCAAGCTAAGGGCATAGTTTGGCTGATCATCAATTACTGATTCGAAGTGGGTCAAGGCCTCATCGAACATGGACAGGTTCATCAGCACGTATCCCAGCACAAATCGCAGATGGGGTGTCAGGTCAGGAAGGTTGGCTGCCACTTGGTCGAGTTCCTCCAGTGCCTCTGAGTAACGCCCAACGTTCGCTAGTATGATACCGGATTCTACAGCTGGCGCATCCCAACTGGGCATGAGTTTGGCAGCGAGCTTGCATTCGAGCAGCCCTTCTTCAACCATATCTTGGCGGAGCAGATTCTTGCCTGCCATTCCCAGGTATGACCCCAGTTGGTAATGCGACTGAGGACTGAGTGGAAACTGGCGGACCAGATCTCTCCTCTTCGATATCCCGGTTTCCAGCAACTGAATCAAGTTGACGCTTGCCCGACCTGAGATGATACCACGCACGCTCTTGGCGTCTGATTTCAGGTACCGATTTATGGTTTCCCGAGCAGGGTCTCCTGGACGAATTCCCAATTCGGAAGCACTTGTAGGAGAGTCCGGATCGACGGCGTCCATGGGGTCTTGGGCTAAACCAGCGGCCAGTCGTGGAAACGCTGCCTCGGCGGCGGTTAGCTCAAACGTCACTTCCCATGGGAGTGTCGCAGCGATTATGTCATCCCTCCAGCTGTCTTCCGGTTCGACAAGGGCCAGATTTCGAAGGAGAACATTCGATTCTGAGTTGGATGTGCCGAAAGTAAAGGCCATCCATTCCGCGCCAGAAACTTCCTCAATCGGTGGTCGGTCCATCTCAAGAACGTCTTCGGTTATCAGCCACACGAATCTGACGAGCGCGGCACTTAGTTCAATCAGTTGATCTCTGCCAGTCCAGGGCTCCAGTAGGTCGGCGATGTGAGCGAATGCGAACGTCCGGTGAATTCCTTGCTCCATACGGCTTGAGTCCGTACGCTGAGGAGCCAATGCCGTAGCTAATGCTGCCACGTGCTCGGGTTCGGGCCTGTGCTTACCATCCAGCCAATTGTCGACTGAGCTATAAGAGACCCCCACTCGCGCCGCCAGTTGGTGACGAGTAAGTTTAGCCCTTTCGGCTAGCCCCCTGAGCATCTTTCCGCCACCATTTGCCTCGGCCCACAAGGGCGTCCCTGGTGGGCTAGGTTTCTGCCCGCAAAGCCGTAGCAGCGCGAAGATCCTTAGGGCCAAATCCACCACGATAAGGCGAAGAAATCGCTCGGCGGCGTGTTGGCGGTCAGTGATGACTCCAGACCGGCTCTGAATTCTCGCCAGAAGGCGGTCCCAGCGCGTCGAGGCGAGGGAGATGGCATTTGCGATGCCGATCTCAATTCTGAAGTCGGCATTCGCCTGAGTTGCTGGAACCGGCACTATTCCGAATTGGATGAGAGCCTCGGCAATTGCGTTCAGTATCTCCTTCCGATTGTGTTCGCTTACGGACTTTCCTTCAAAGAATCGTCGAGCAGTCCTTCTCGTTAGTACGCCTTGGTCCAGATTGAGCGCCCTAACTGCGGCGCCGATTATCTTGCCGCTGTACAGTCCCCCCAGGGGTGCCAGGTTTCTGTTTCGGTCGTTCACAATCTGCCTCTTTGGGTTCCGTCCGCCGCACCGATAAACCGCCGTGCGTTCGCCAGCACCGGGCCGGGTTGACAGACGCCGTGGCTATTGCACAGACCTTGACTGATGTGCCTCGTACATAGTGTAGCGCCTTTTGTGGACTCTGCGTAGGCGACCCTGTCTTTCCAGCGACTTTATGGCCTCGAAGACACTGGGGTCGCCATGCCGACGAAACCTGCTGGCGATCTTACTGCGGGTCTTGGGAGTCTGGCAGTAACTCCAGACATCCTCCGACAGCAGTTCGGTGGAGTCGGGAAGGCGCCTGAGCGGCCGTACAGTTGTGCATCCCTGGTTTCCGTCTATCTGCTCGCCGGGCGTGAATTCCAAGTACTCTTCAAACCTCGTAAGGAAGTTCCTGAGCCTCGTGCGGAGCACGCCGCCCTCACCTGTGGAGCCGTAGCCATGGATTACCGTGATCAGGGAGTCGCCAGGAACGGCGGTTTCGCGAATGACGTCCTCATACAGACGCATGAATTCGTCCAGAGAGTCTCTCCATGTCAGGC
The DNA here is from genome assembly GCA_034421955.1 of Dehalococcoidia bacterium. Classification (GTDB taxonomy): domain Bacteria; phylum Chloroflexota; class Dehalococcoidia; order Lucifugimonadales; family CATOSD01; genus CATOSD01. The sequence goes on from DAOUJZ010000086.1 coordinate 49,675, forward strand.
CGTGAAGGTCTATCTCGAATGTTCCCATGATGTCTCTCTAAGCCTCACCTGTTGGAATGAGCACATTGTATGCGTGCACATAGCCTAGGTTAACCCAAGCAAGTTGGACAAAACTCTGTATGACAAGCGACGGCGACGGCGAGACTTGTGAGAGGGTGTGCTGTGCCTCTTCATTCTCCGTTGGCGCAACCTGCCCCGTACCCGCTACAGGGATGGGCGAGAGTGCCCATACCCCCCACACCCCGTCCGCAACCACCAAAAATCGTGTCTCATAGCTTCTCAACCGCGTAACCCAAACGCCACACCCCTTCCCATCACTGCGCAATCCCTTCCCAACCATGTCACAAAAATTCCCACCCTCAAGCCCACTCCCACGATGTTATGTTAAGTAGGAGCCTGAAGCATCCCATTCGGCCAGGCGTTTGCTCGTTTGCCCCTGACCACGCTCTTGATTCTATAGCACGCATGTGCTAGGGTCTACCGCATAGGTGCTGCGGCCGCCAAATGGCGGCGTCGGAAGGGCCGAATCCGGCCCAGGACCATCATCGCGTTACTGCGTCATTCCGCGCCATAACTGCACAAACTTGACACCTTTCTACCGCAATTGAACAGAAACAGGACGGCCCGCCCAGCTACGGAATGGGCGGAATGTAGCAGAATGTAGCAGATTTTTTCGCAAGACCACGCCCAAAGGCCCTGCACCTTCCATTCCGAGCGCAGTCGAGGAAACTAAAGCTCCCGTCCTAAACCCCCTTCCTGAGCGGAGAGTGGAGAATGAGAATCCCTGGGCCGGGTGGCGCAATTGCCGCCTCCACGTATCTGCTGGTATGCTGTAGGCTGAAACGATGGCCCGGCGGCGACAACGGAGCCGGGGACAGGAACTGGGAAGGCCGGAGGTGCGAACGCCCTTGGTGGAGAGGCGGATAGTCGACGATATGGAGGCGCTCCTGGACAAGCTGCCTCCTCGCATAGAGGAGTCGGTCAGGGGCCATGAGAACATAGACGAGCTGCTCGAGGTCGTGCTCGACCTGGGGCGAGTAGCCGAGGCCCGCGTGCCCAACGAGAGCGTGTCGCTGGGCTGTGACGAGGTCACATACGACGACCTGCGCCACGTAATCGACCGGGTGGGCAGCTTCGGCGAGGACAACCGAGCCGGCGTGGAGCGCACGCTGCACCGCATATCGGCGATACGCAACCGCCGCGGCGACGTGGTGGGACTGACGCTGAGGTTCGGACGCGCGGTCTACGGTACGATCCGCATCATCGAGGACCTCATCTTCAGTGGCAAGAGCGTGCTGCTGCTCGGCAAGCCGGGCGTGGGCAAGACGACGATGCTGCGCGAGGTGGCGCGGGTGCTGGCGGACGACGCCGGGAAGCGCGTCATCGTGGTGGATACTTCCAACGAGATTGCCGGAGACGGCGACATTCCCCATCCGGGCATCGGGCGCGCCAGAAGAATGCAGGTGCCCAAGCCGGCGCTGCAGCACGACGTGATGATCGAGGCGGTGGAGAACCACATGCCGGAGGTCATCATCATCGACGAGATCGGCACGGAGCTGGAGGCGAACGCGGCGCGCACCATCGCGGAGCGCGGCGTGCAACTGGTGGCTACGGCGCACGGGAACACGCTCGATAACCTGATCATGAATCCCACGCTTTCGGACCTGGTCGGTGGCGTACAGTCGGTGACCCTCGGCGACATCGAGGCTCGGCGGCGGCGCACGCAGAAGACGGTGCTGGAGCGGAGGGCGCCTCCGACGTTCGACGTCCTGGTAGAGATACAGGGATGGAACGAGGTCACGGTCCATCCGGACGTGACGGACGTGGTGGACCGGATGCTGAGGGGCTTCGCGGTGTCGCCGGAGACGCGGGAGAGCGACGGCGAGGGCGGTTTCAGGGTGAAGCGGAGCGAGCAGACCGGCGCGCGCACCGACCTGCGGGGAGTCGAAACGCCCCGGCGGAGAGAGGCCCCGTTCCCGGCGGCGGAGGGACTGGAGCGTGAGGATGTCGAGCCGCCCAAGACGACACACATACTGCCTTACGGCGTGAACCGGGGCCGGCTCCAACACGTGGTGCGGACCGCGAACGCGCCGATCGAGCTGGTGATGGACATCAGCCGGGCCGATTTGCTGGTCACCACGAAGAACTACTATCGCCGAAAGACGAAGGCGCTTCGGGACGCGGAGGAGGTGGGCAAGCCGGTGTACGTGCTGCGCAAGAACACCACGGCGCAACTGGAGCAGTTCATCCAGGCGATTACGCGCAGGCACGGCCTGGCGCCGATTTCGGACGAGCAGGTGGACGGCGCGGTGCTCGAGGCGGAGGAGGCGGCGATTCGCGTCCGCAAGGGCGAGGGTCACGTGGAGTTGAACCCGCAGGGAGCATACGTGAGGCGTTTGCAGCACGAGATCGCGGGCAAGTTCGGGCTTGCCTCGTCGAGCATGGGCAGGGATCCCAGCCGCCACGTGGTCATCTTCAGGCGGTAGGCCAGGGCGGGAGCGACAGTTGGCGCTATTCGTTTCGTTCGAGGGCGGCGAGGGCAGCGGAAAAACTACGCAGTTCGAGCTGTTGTGCGACCGGCTTCGCCAGTCGGGCTTGTCGGTGCTGGCGGTGAAAGAGCCGGGCACGACGCCGCTCGGGATACACCTGAGGGACCTGATAAAGGGGCGGCCGTGGGGCGGCCAGCAGGGAAGCCAGGCAATCTCAAAGGGAGCCGAACTGTTTCTGTTCCTGGCAGCCAGGGCGGAGTTGGCGGCCAAGGTGCTGCGCCAGTCGCACGAGGAACACAGCCTCGTCGTGGTCGCGGACCGCTTCGCCGATTCGACTGTCGCGTATCAGGGGTACGGCCGACGCCTGCCGGTTTCCGCGATCGAGCAGATGAACGCTCTGGCGACGGATGGGATCGTGCCAAACCTGACGCTTCTGCTGGATTGCACGCCGGAGGTCGGCTTGCAACGCGTGGGCGCGGTGCAAATCGCTATGCCGCTCGACGGTGTCGAGAGCGCGGAGCGGACCGAAGGCCGGCTGGACGAGGAAGGCTCGCGCCGCTTCGAGGAGGAGTCGCTGGCGTTTCACCAGCGGGTGCGGAGGGGCTACAGGGCCCTTGCGGATGCCGAACCCGAAAGATGGCGCGTGATCGACGGCACGGGCTCGGTTGAGGCCATCAGCGACCAGATCTGGGGCCACGTGGAGCCGTTGCTGCCGGCGGGCGGCGTAGCGGCGGCGCAACTGGAGTTGCACAGCCCCACTTCGGCTTAGTCGCGGAAGCGGAGGCCCTGGGCGGCCTGGTCGAGCAGGACGCCGTCCCGGATTTCCTTGACCTCGTCGGCCATTTCCAGCAGAGTGGAGTCGTGGGTGGCGGCGAGGACGCTTATGCCGCGCTCCTGGACCATCTGCTTGAACAGGCCGAATATGGACCTGGCGTTCACAGAGTCGAGCTCGCCGGTCGGCTCGTCCGCGAGCAGGAGCGGCGGGTTGTTCACAATCGCGCGTGCGATGGCGACGCGCTGCTGCTCGCCGCCGGAGAGCTCGTAGGGCCGGTGGCGCGCGCGCGGCCAGAGGCCAACCATCTCCAGCGCCTCACGCGCACGCTCATCGCGGTCACGGCCCCTCACGCCGGCTATGCGCAGGGGGAGCTCGACGTTCTCCAGCGCGGAGAGGAGAGGCAGCAGGCCGAACGACTGGAAGACGAAGCCGAGCTTGTGACGACGAATCTCCAGAAGCTCCTGTTCGTCCATGTCGTTGACGCTGCGCTCTTCGAAGAGCACGTCGCCGGAGGTGGGCTTGTCGAGGCCGGCCAGGATGTTGAGAAGCGTAGTCTTGCCCGAGCCGGACCTGCCGACGATCGCCACGAACTGGCCGGGCAACACGGTGAGATTGACGCCGCGGAGGGCGGTGACTTCCTCGGAGCCGAGACGGTAGGTCCGGGTCACGTCGATGGCGGCGGTGAGCCGCTGGTACCTGTTCACGCTAACGCTCCTCCGGCCTGAGCACCACGGCGTCGTCTTCGACGTCGACTTTGGCCCGCTCGCGGATTCTCAGATCTTCAAGGTACTCGCGAGGTATCTGGACTCGACCGCTGGCGTCCACCAGGATGAACTCCTCCAGCGGCTGATCGGTGTTGGCCGTGCCGGTCACCCTCTGGAAGGTGACTCGGCGGCGGATTTCGGTGGACATCTTGCCGTCCCGAATCATCACGACCCTGCCGACCTTGTGCGCAATGTCGGGGTCGTGGGTCACTATCAAGATGGTGGTGCCGAACTCCTGGTTGACCACGCCGAAGAGGTCGAGTATCTCGGCGGCGGTGGCGTTGTCGAGCTCACCGGTAGGCTCGTCGGCAAGCAGCAGGGGCGGGTGGTTGGCGAGGGCAACGGCGATGGCGACGCGCTGCTGCTCGCCGCCCGATAGCTGCTCCGGTGTGTGCTCGAGCCTGTGGCCGAGGCCGACGAGATCCAGCAGGTGCTCGGATCGCTCCCTGCGCTCCCTGCCGGGCATGTCGGTGAGCATCATGGGCAGGGCGACGTTCTCCACCGCTGAGAGGTAGGGGAACATGTTGCGGCTGGTCTGCTGCCAGACGAAGCCCACGACCTCGCGGCGGTACTGCTCGATGTCGTTCATCGACATGCGAAGCAGGTCGTAGCCGCCGACGGACACGCCGCCCGCTGAGGGGGCGTCGTATCCGGCGAGTATGTTGAGCAGGGTGCTCTTGCCGCTCCCGCTGGCGCCGACGATGGCCACCACCTCGCCGGGCATTACGCTGAGGTCGAGGCCGCGGAGGGCTACGACTTCCAGGTCGGCGACCTTGTATATCTTGAAGAGGTCCTCGCACAGCACGTACGGGGCGCTCTGGGTGAGTGTCATCTTCACCCCCATCCTAACCTTCCCCCGTCACGGGGGAAGGGACTCTTCGGGACCGTTACATCTCGCCGAGGCGCAGGATGCGCTGGAGGGAGATTCGTCGTACGAACCATATCATACCGGTTATGATGAGTGTGAACGCCACGGCCATAATGGCGTAGGATATGGCCAGCGTCGTCCAGTTCACCTCCAGGATGAACGGGGGCAGGACCTGGCTGCCCTGGTCGTCATTGCTGAGGAAGGGCATGATGATGGCGCCGATGCGCCCGCCCATCCAGGTGCCGAGCGCGAGGCCGGCGAGAATGATGAGGGCCTGCTCCAGCCATATCAGGGTGGTCAACTGGCGCGTGGAGAAGCCTATGGTGCGCATCAGCGCGAACTCCATCTCGCGGCTCCTGAATGACACGTAGGCGTGCACCAGGAAACCCAGGCCGCTGAGTATGAGCACGGCGGCGAAGGCCATGAACAGCAGCGCTCGCCAGCCGGCTTGAACGAGCGGGTCTACCTGCGATTCCTCAAGGTTCTCCTGGGTGTCGTGCACCCTGCGGGACGGGAACGGCGGGTCGTCCGTGAGGATTCCGACCAACTCCTCGCGCGCCGAGCCGTTCATAGCCGTCTCTATCCACATCTCGTTGGGACGCAGCTCACCGGCGGTGACGTCCAGGTTCGCGAATGCCGTGACCGCCCTGAGGTCGGACACCAGGAACAGCCTGTTGAAGGTATCCAGCGTGGGGAAGAAGTCCAGCTTCTCGATTATGTGGACGGGCAGCCTGTGGCCCTGGACCGACACCTCGAAGGTATCGCCCACGCGGTGGCCGGTCTCCCTGAGGAAGAGCCCGCTGGCGAGCACGGGCACCGGGGTTATGGGCGGGCCGTGGAACATGCCGCGGCTCACTAGTGGGTTGCCCTCCGTCCAGATGAACTGCGCGGCGCCGGTGTCGCCTTCGAACGATGAGTTGGTGGATTGAATTGCGTCGGACACGGACTCCGGCGCGGCCCTGATGATGCTCCAGCCGGACACGTCGTCGAACGATTCCAGGACGTGTTCGCCTTCGGGCGTGTAGGCGCTGATCCGGCTTATGGAGATAGTGCCGGCCCGGAGCCTGCCCCGCCCGTCGAACTTGTTCACGCTTACCGAGACAAGCTCCATGGGCACCTGCGGAGTAAGAAGCTGGCGTCTGCCGCTGAAAACCCTTCCGTCTCGACGGAACAGAGGCACTGCCATTCGCTCCCACTGTGTTGAGTCCAGGGGGCCCATGATGTAGGTGTAGTAGCGTCCATTGGCGTCCCTGAGGCGGGCGATGACGCCTACGTCGGGTTGGGGCCTGTCGGTTTTGATGACAAGCGAGAGCTCGGATGCTTCGTCGGGCAGCTGCAACCCGACGGGCAGGCTGTCGTGTTCGAGCCGGGCGAGGAGTTCGGGCAGCGGCTGGTCGGCGAAGTCTTCCCGGAACCAGCCGACTTCGCTCACCACGCTGGTGTCGACGGCCACCATGGTGTAGCTCTCGCCGAGCAGCTCGGACAGGTCGCTGCCCGCTCCGCGGAAGGCCGGCCCGACCACGGACACGCCCGGCAGCGCGAGGTACTCGTCGACGGCGGAGACGCTCCGGCCCCGGGTGTTAAGGATTACGCCTTCCAGTCGTATGTCGGCTCCGGAGGAGTAGCGGGCGCGCTCGTCGAAGCTGCGCTCAAGCGTACCGCCGAAGCTGGCGGCCACAATTCCAAGCCCGGCCATCAGCACAAGCAGCAGCGACAGCCGAGCGTAGTGGGTGGGTCGGCGGGCCATTTGCCACATGCCCATTGAGAAGCCCGCGGGGGCGTTCAGCCCGTAGGCGTGGAGCAGCCGGTAGGCCACCTGGGCGATCGGGATGGCTACCAGGACCGGAATGAAGACCTGGGGCATCGGCAGGGTCGGCCCAACGGATATCAGAACAGCCACGAGAACGACCTGCGCGGCTAGGCCGGCCCATCGCCTCAGCGTGGAGTCGGTCCTGGCCGTTGCCCAGTAGGCCGCCACGAGCGCCGCCAGCGCGGCGAGCTGCGCGATCCAGGTCAGCGGCTCATCGTTGCTGATGGCGCGCACCACTATGGAGGGCGCGAGTATGGCGGCGGTCGCGCCGGCCACAAGATGCAGAAGCGAGGGGGAGTCGCCGCTGAGGAAGCGGATCGCAAGCGGAAAGAGTCGCAACAGCACCATGGCGACGGCCACGAGCACGAGCGCGGGCACGGCCAGCAGCGCCTGGTTGACGACAAGCTCGCCGAAGACGCTGCTGGCGACCACGGAGCCCTGGTCGGATAGCTGCCTGAACAGCACGACGCTGACGACCAGGAGGAGGACGTCGAGGTAGTAGCGGAGGAAGAAGGGCTGCGCGGCGGGTCTCGCCGCCTCCTGCCTGTGGCGGGTTACGCCAACCTTGGACGCCTGGACGGCCGGAATGAGCAGGGCAGCGAAGCTGAGAAGACCGCCGAGCGCACCCATAGCGAAAGCGCCGCCGGAAATCGCCACGTCCAGCCTGTCCCCGCCGCTCAAGTCGGAGAAAGCGGGGGTGTAGCCAAGAACGCTTATCAGGAACGCCGCGATCGGAGGGGAGGCCGCGGCGGCGAGCACCGATATGGTCAGGCCTTCGAGCACGAAGACGGCGAGGATCTGCGCGGAGCTCGCGCCCCTGCTGCGCAGCAGCGCGATCTCGCTGCGCTGTTGCTCGACCACCAGCGACGAGATGGTGACAACGTAGTAGAGGATGACTACCGCGATGAGCACGAGGACGACGAACATGGGCAGCTTGCTGAAGAACAGACGCCGGTCGTAGTCGGCGAGAGCGTCCTCAAGCTCCGTTATCTGGCGGTAGCTGAACAGGTTGCGGGACAGGCGGCTCTCCATCGTATCGAGGCCGCTCCTGGCGATCCAGGCGTTGCGAGCGTCCAGCTTGGACTGGTCCACCTGGAGCAGCCAGGCGTAGGTGCTGTCCATGTCGATAAACGAAGCGCCGAGGGTGTCGAAGTAGGCCTCCCTGGTGAGGAAGAACGGGATCGTGCGGAAGTTGCCGGAGGTGGAGGCGGCAAGCACGGCGTCGTCGAGGTGCCAGAACTCGTCGGGGCCGGTGCGCTCGAAGATGCCTGAGATCGTAACGGTGGCGTAGGGTATGGCGTCGTTCCAGTACGGCACGGCGGACAGGCTGTCGCCGATGCCGACTCCGAACAGGTCGGCGGCTTCGGCCGGGACAATCGCCTGCAGGTGCAGGGGCTGTCCGCGAGGGCTGGGAGCCGAAGGCGCGCCCCAGCCGCCGCTCACGATTCGGACTTGCTCGTCCAGCGTCGGCACGAAGGCGAAATAGGCTCGCGCGTTGTCCTGGCCCGCCCCGGCCTCTTCACCGACCGGAGACAGGAAGAACGTGGCCGTCTTGGCGCCCATCACGCGGTCCTCGAGGAACCAGGCCGCTCTGGCGTCCACCTCCGCGTCCACGGTGCGGGCGACCTTCGCGAATTCCTCGACGGTAGTGGGGCCGCGGTCGGCTTTGACCACGACGTTGGCCTCGTCTTCGGTGAGCCGGGCGAGGGTGCTCTTGAGCGCGAGCTCTCTCAATGCGTCGTAGTAGATGACGGTGCCGGACATCACTGCCGATGCGAGCACCACGCCCACCACGACCGTGGACAGCAGTCGCCAGTGGGCGAGGCTGCGGCGGACGACCAGGGGCCAGGCGGCAATGGCTCTCGATACGAGATAGATGAGCTGGAACAACTCAGCCCTCCAGCCTGGATATGGAATGGAGCTCGAGGTTTCGCATCGACCTGGCCAGGGCGAGCGTCGAGAGCAGGAAGATCGACGCGGTGGTGGCGTAGATGACCGCCAGCATAGGCCAGTCGGTCATCATCACGAAAGGCGGCACCACGGGGTCCCCCAGCTCGGTCACGGCGACGGAGGAGACCATGATGGAGCTCATCTGGAAACCGGCCCAGGTGCCGATGCCCAGGCCCACCAGCACTATGGCAAGGTGCTCGATGCTGAGCAGGCCCAGCACCTGGCGTCCCGTCATGCCCAGGGATTGAAGGAAGCCCATCTCGTTGCGACCGCGGTTGGTGAAGGCCAGGAGGTATATGAGGTACCCCAGGCCGGCGGTGAACACTATGAGGCCCAGGGAAAGCGCCATCATGGCGCGCCAGCCGGCAGTAATGAGCGGGTCGTGACGGATGGCCTCGAGTCGGGCGTCGCGGTCGAAGACGCGGTCGGTGGTGCCTGTGAGCCTGAGAATTGTCTCGCTCACCGAGTCTCCCGCGCCGGGCGCTTCCGAGATGAACAGCTCGTTCGGGTAGAAGCTGGTGGTGGGACTGAGAATGTTCAGATGGCGCAGGAGGTCGTCCAGGTCGGTTAGAATGAAGCCGCTGCGCTGGGACGTCATGGTGGGGAAGTAGTTCACGCGGTTCGTGAAGCGGACCGGCACGAGGCGGCTCATTACGTCCAGAATCATTACGTCGCCCACGCGGGCGCCGGTCGTCTCCAGGAACCTGGAGCTTGCCACGACGGGAAGCGGGCCGCCGCTGGGGCTCTGGTAGAAGCCCCTGATTCCGCGGTCGGTATCTTTGCCAAACACGAACAGGCCCGCGGCCTCGCCGCTGCGGAATTCTTGCGACGTCGGCGCGATGCTGTCGGTGGAGAGCGGCGAGGTGGCCAGGGGAGTCCAGTTCGAGCGACCCTCGAATCCGTCCACCAGCACGAAGTCGTCTCCATTGCCGGTCGTGACGTGCATATCGTCCATCAGCAGCGAGCCGGCGGTTCCGGTTGGGCCGAAGACGGGTTCGTAGGTCTGGATGGCGGCCAGGACCACCGGCGGTACCATGCCCGACGGCATCCGGCCGCTCATGAGCTGCCACTCCTCGGGGCCTACCTCGCCAAGTGAAAGGGTTTTCACAATGCCGGTGGAATCCTGCATGGCGGCCCAGAGGAACAGGTTTGAGTACTCTCCACCGGGCTTGACCCACATACCGAACGTCTCGGCGTCCTGGGGCAGAACGAGCGGCTCGTGGCGCGAGATGGGCTGGAGCGACCGCATGACGCCGCTCAGAGGCACCGCGGAGAAATCGTCGCGGTACCACGACATGTAATGGAAGTCGTCGGATTCGACCGCAAGCAGGTCGAAGTGGATGCCCGAGACGGTGGTGCCCACCAGCCCCCGTCCGCGCAGTCCAAGCGACACCTGCGTTACACCCGGAATCTGGAGGTAAGTCTCCTTCACGGCGCTTGTGCCCCTGGCGATATAGCCGGGCATGTCGGCCACGCGGATATCGGTGGCCGTGTTGTACAAGACGCGCTCCTCATAGCTGCGGTTCAGAGTGCCACCAACGGTTGTCGCGAGCACGCCAAGTCCAGTGACCAGCACCAGCAGCAGGACCAGCCAGGTGTACTGCAACGGGTTGCGCGCCATTCTCAGCAGCGCCATGGACACCCAGACGGGCGATGTCCTGGCGAAGTGGCGCAGGGCGAGGAAGAGCAGGTGCAGGGGAACGAGCGCCGCCAGCGCGATTGTGGGGATGAAGGCGGTCTCGCCTGGCGAGGGAGGGTCGCGGAGGATGAACAGGGCCGTCGCCGCGACCTGCACGACCATGGCGGACCCACGCGATACGGCTCCTCCTGACCTGTGGGAGTACACGTACGCCGCGACGACAGCCGCGAGCAGTGCGAACGGGGCCGCGTAGTCCGTGGCGTTCGAGCCGAGCGTGTCCAGCACGATGCCGATGGCGAGCACCGCCACCACCGCGCCGGCGAGCAGGTGCAGCAGCGTCGGCGCGTCGCCGTTCAGGAAACGGACGAACAGCGGGAACAGGCGCATGAAGAGCAGCGCGACCGCGATCAGGAAGAGCACGGGCGCCAGCAGCATCGCCTCGTTGACCTGGACGTCCTCGAACAGCCCGCCCGAGACGAACTGACCCCGCTGCTGCAACTCCCAGAAGATGAGCCCGCCCACTATGAGTATTGCCACGTCGACGTAGTAGCGCTGGAACAGCGGTACGGACGGCGGGCGGGATGAACGCAGCTTGTGGGCTATCAGTCCGGTCCTTGAGCCGATGAGAGCCGGCACCACGAACATAGAGAGGCAGACGAATCCTACCGCGGCGGACAGGGCGAACGGGTACCAGTGGAGATCGACCGGAAGCAGTACGCTCTGCTTTATTTCGCTGAAGTAGGGCAGGAGGCCGGCAAGCGATACGACCGCCATGGCGAGGAATGGCGCCAGCAGCGCGGCGGTCACGGCGAGAACAGCGCCTTCGAGGGCGTACAGCCGCAGCAGTTGGAACGCGCTTACGCCGCGACTTCGCAGCAGGGCCACGTCGTCCTCGCGGCTCTGGACGAGGTAGGACACCATCATGGCGATGGAGTAGAGCACGGTGAGGAGCATGACGGTGATGAGCAGCAGCAGGGGGATGCCGGTGAAGAAGCTGCGACGCTCGAAGTTGTCCAGGAGGCGGGTGATGCCCGTAAAGACTGCCGCGCCGGGCAGCGCCTGCGTGAACTCGTTCTCGACTCGCGTGATCCGGTCCCGGGTATCTGGAATCGACCACCGTTTCAGCGGCTCCTTGTCGATGAACACGTTCCAGTGCATGCTGGCGACAGAGCCGGGATAGGCCTCGCCCACGCCGGCAATCAAGGACTCGAGCGTGACGAAGAGAGACAGCGGGGGCTCGGCAGGGTCTACGGTGACCTCGACGTCGACCTCCTCCTCCAGAGGAGCCGGGTTGAGGTAGGCTTCGGCGTTGCGGCTCCAGTACTCGTCCAGGGGATCGATGGCTTCTATGACGCCGGCTATCGTCGCGGTGACGCGGACGGGGTCGCCGAGGGAGGGAGTCAGCACCACCTCGTCGCCCACCTGGAGGTCGAACACCCGCGCCTGCCTGGAGCCGACCATGGCCTCGAAAATGGGGCCGCGCGGTCCCTGCGACAGCGAGTCGGTGGGGAGGCGGCCGGAGAGAAACTCGACGTGGTCGCCCATGTTGGAGAGATACTGGACATATCCGCGAGACACCTGGTCGGCGGACCCAGGCTGCCCGGGCAGCGGGGAGTTGGGCTTGCCGACGAGGAAGGTGGGAGACTGGATGTATCGCTCGTGGCTCCTGTAAATCTCGGAGATGTGGCGGTCCAGGGCGTCGACGAGATGGGACTCGCTCAACTGGACGTTGTCCCTGTCGAACTGCACGTGGGGGGCGTAGGCGAAGAAGTTGAGGAAGAAGACGGAGGCCCTGTCGATGGCCGTGTTGACGCTCACCCTCTGCAGCGAGCGAAAGTAGACGGGCGCGCCCGCGACCAGCGTAGTGGTGATTACAAAGCCCAGAAAGATGCTGAGCAAGAGCTTCCAATCGTCCAGCAGACGCTTGACGATCAGCCTGCGAGTGTTGAGGGGAACCATCGGCCTCCTGGCGCTAGCTAGGCGCGTGCTGCAATTTTAGCACAAGCGGGGAGATGGCACTCTGTATGCGCGCTAGTTCAGCACGCCGCAGGCGATGCGCCCTCCGGCTCCCCCTATGGGCTGGGTGTTGTGGTCGTCTCGGTTCTCGTGGATCACGATGGCGGACCCGTCGTCGTCCATCAGCAGGTCTGGATCAACCAGGGTGGTGAACAGTTCGGCCTGCACGATACCATCGGCGGTGGCGTAGATGTTGGGCAGGTCGCCGTTGTCCGGGCCGTCCGGATTGAGCAGCCCGTGCTGGCGGTTGTCCACGTTGATGTGTCCGCCTGACGCCTTAAAGTCGGGCGTGCACGTCCCGACCGAGTGGATGTGGATGCCGTGCGGACCGGGCTCGATTCCTTCCACCATGACGGTCACCAGGAATCCCCCCGAGCCTTGCTGCATGACGACGGTGCCTATGGGTTCGCCCTCCACGTTCCGCATCTCGGCAGTGTAGCGCGCATCGCCCCAACTTCTGCCGTCGTTGCTGCACGCCGCGGCTACGAGCATCAGCGCAACTGCCGCTGTCAAAGCCAGACCGAGGTTCCCGATTCTCGTCTTCAATACGATTCCCCCTTCGTCCAGCGTCGCCGTCATGGAACAACAGAGAACGCTGATGAGAACGCGGAGAAAGGCCAGAATCATCCGCAAGATAGCCCAACTCTTCGCCGTCCGGTCAGAGCGCATTGTATCGCAGCCACGAAACCGACTACCAGCCTCCCGATCTCGGACTGCCCCTATCCTAACCCTCATCTGATGGCCGAAGAGGGAAAATTGAAGACGCGCTGCTCGGAGTGCTGGCAGGTTTGACAAGGCCGAGGGGGTTTGCTACTTTCAGGGTGGCGGCAACCGCCACGATGCCGCGCCGCGTCCCGTAGGGAACGATGCCGGTGGCGTAGGCGTCCTGAAGTGGAGTTGTCGTCAGAATGAGGCGGCGCAAGAATGCGAAAGGAGGAGAACCGATGGCCAACAGAGAAGACATCGCCCTGATGTCGCACCTGATGCGGCGTGCCGGCTTCGGCGCGACACGCGAGGAGATCGAGGCCAGGGCCGAAAAGGGCTACGAGGCCACCGTCGAGGAGCTGCTCGACGTGGACGCGCAGGCCCCAACGGACGAGTACACGTTGTTCAGGCATCATCCCATCACGGAGATGCCGGGAGGCGCGGTTGGCCCGGGTCAGGCCTACTGGCTGTACCACCTGCTGAACACCCAGCGACCTCTTGAAGAGAAGATGGCGCTGTTCTGGCACCAGGTGTTCGCCACTGGCAACGGCAAGGTGGACAACTGCAACCACCTGATCGAGCAGATTCGCATGTTCCGCGAGAGCGGCATGGGCAACTACCGCGACCTGCTGATGAAGCTGGCGAGCAACCCGGCCATGATCTTCTGGCTGGACAACAACGAAAACCACAAGAACGCCCCCAACGAGAACTGGGGACGCGAACTGCTCGAACTGTTCTCCCTCGGCGTGGGCAACTACACCGAGACCGACGTGTTCGAGTGCTCCCGCGCCTTCAC
>DAOUJZ010000087.1:0-2136 GCA_034421955.1 Dehalococcoidia bacterium
ACGAGTGCCCACGCATGGCTCGCGGAGAAACGTGGATGGTTGGTCCTTCGTTTCAGCGGACTTTCACCGCTTGTCTTGTGCCAGTTAGCCTGGCACACGGTCGCCCCTACGAATCGGGAGGGCAATCGCTCTACCCGGTGGAGCCCTGGCTAGGGCTGATGACCCAGCGGGCGGTCCCACGAAGGTGCACCTCGTGGCAACCGCCACGCCTGGTCCGTTCTCGACAAACTGGCGCGTCTTTCTACTTGTACGCGTTCACGCCGTGACGCCGGAGACGGCCTTGTTCAAGGCGGGCATCAGCTCCTTGGCGAACAGTTCCAGGTTGCGGATCCAGCTCGCCTTGTCGTCCCAGTCGAAGCCCATGAGGACCAGGGTGCCGAAGGGTCCGCTCTCCTCCATGAGCTCCAGCAACCGCCGGAGCACCTCGTCGACGTCCCCGGCGATGATCTGCTCCTTGAGCCAGAAATCCATGTTGCAATCGGCGTCCGGCATGTCGAGATCGCGTTTCAGGATCCCCCGGTGCCCCAGCGAATTGTCCATGAGGGAGGCAATGTACTCGTAGTTCCCGCCCACCGAGTTGTTGCGGGCCAGCTTTACGGCCTCCTCGGTCGTGTCGGCGAGGAAGATGGCGCGGCAGACCTTCCAGATTCCCGGAGCGGCTTCGCGCCCCGCTTCGGCGGCGGCCCGGGCGTAGGTGGCCCAGTTGTCCGCCAGGACGTTCCCGGTGGCCAGAGCGGCCGAGAAGGGAGTGTATCCCCGCCGGCCGGCCAAGGTGAGGGTGCCCGAGTTGCGGCTGATGCCCGGCATGGCGATGGGTGGATGCGGCTGCTGCAGGGGCTTGAATACGAATCCGATCCCCGTCGCCTCATCGACGTTCTCTTCGAGCGAGAACTGCCAGAATTTCCCTTCGTGACGGTAGGGCGGATCCGACGCCCAGAGATCGAGGATGACGTCCAGCGCTTCCACCGTCATGGCGCCGCCATCCTTGGGATGCTGGCCGTAGAGCTCCATGTCGGTGCTGACGCTGTTGGGGCCGAAGCAGAGGTTGAGCCGCCCCTTGGAGAGGTGATCCAGAAATGCGAGCCGCGTGGCCACATAGGCGGGATGATGCAGATTGAGGCACACCGGCGCCGCTCCCAGGCGAATGCGCTCGGTCACACCCAGCACGCGGCCGATGAACACCTCGGGGACCACGATGGGCTCGAACCTCATGGTGTGGTGCTCGCCGATCCAGAACTCGTCGAAACCGAGCTCTTCGGCCCGAACGACGAGTTCGACGTCCTCGTCGAAGCACTGTGCCAGCGGCTTGCTCGACGGGTGGTAGGGCATGATGAACATGCCGTAGTTGATGGGCCGCGCGGCGGGGTTGGCGTCACCACTCATGCGCTTGTCGTCTCCTTTCGCCGGCGGTTTCTTCGGGGAACGGATCTGTGTATGACCGATATTGCCACGATTCCGATCCTGGTTCCCAGAAAAATGTCGGAGCGCGGAGGGGCGATTTCCAGTCGCCCGCTGGAGGGGCGATTTCTAGTCGCCCCGTCGAAAGCGTACAAGCGATTTCCAATCGCCCACTCGCCGCATTCGTTCGCACTACGTTCGCTTACGCTCACTCCGGAGGCCGGCGGTTGGAAACCGCCGCTCCCCCCCGTCACACCCGCGTTGGCAGCGTCCGGTATTCGATGCTGAGCTCCAAACTGTGCAGGATCATTTCGATGCGGACCTGGGGATTGCGCTTCTCGAGGGTGGCCTCCAAGCGGTTGACCCCCTGCCGGATCCAGTCTCCGTGCGTCAGGTCGTACGACATGATGTAGTTGCCCTGGTACTCGATGGGCCCCGGCCCGACCCGATTCATGGGGATTTCCAACCCTGGATTCTCGGGAAGCGGCTGCCCGTTCCACGTCAGCTCCAGCACGTCTTCCCAGGTCAGTCCCACCACAGTCAGGCTCAGCTTGATCTCCTGGAGCATGCCCCTGCGGCGCGCCATGTCCAGGTCGTCCGCTACCAGGACCTCCACGGTCTTGGTCTTCCCCTCGGCCAGCGCCTCGGGAAGTTGATGCACGAAGGCCTGGAAGACGTCGCTGCTGCGAGGATACTTATTCAGGCAGTCGTAACATCCGACTTCCGTGTAGAGCTTGT
>DAOUJZ010000088.1:0-15615 GCA_034421955.1 Dehalococcoidia bacterium
CTCCTCACGCCCGCGCCGCTCTTCCTGACGTCCTCGCCGCTCCTCCTCCAGGCTGGGAATCATCCTGCCGGTGCGGGGATCGTGCCACTCCAACTCCCCCCTCACCCACCGAATGTTGAGGCCCAACACGGCGCTGTATCCCTGGTGGACGCCTTCCTCCAGCGTTTCTATCGTAATCGGCTCATACTCCGAGCCGACCAGACGGTCTCCGGCCAATGGCGCGCCCTGGAATCTGCCGCCCGTCTCGTCGAAGCGCCAGTACTCCGGTATCCGCAGCGATGCGTAGTCCTCCCGCTTGGCCCCGACGTCCATGCGTCCGGTGGTGCGCGAACCCACCTCCATCACGAAGTCCGGCGGCTTGCCCTGTTCGGAGATAATGTAGCCGTGGGACTCCCAGTACAGCTCCGGGTCGGTGTCGAACGCTATGAACAGGTCGGGGATGCGCCGACCCAGCGTGGGCATCCGGGGCTCCCTCACGACGTACAGTTCACCACCAACGGTGGTGGTTTCCGGGTTTCCCAGGTAGAGCACCAAGTCTCGTATACTGCCAGTGTAGGTCAGGTGTTTGAATGTCGTCATGTCGTCCGGTCCGCGCGGCGGTGGGTCCGGCAGCACGAATCTCTCGCCAGGCTGTCTGATCTCAGGTTTGGAGTGTCTGAGGGTCATGATCGACCTCAACTGCTAAGGGGGACTTGTTCCCGTTTCCTTCGTCGCGGACACATGGAGTTGCGTTGACTGCGCCGACACAATGATACCGCAGCGCCCCAACCGGAGTATAGCGTTCGCTGACCCACATCGAGCAGCTAAGGCCCACCCGATGCCAGTTCCTCCACCCAGGGCAGTAGCTGGGACTCGGTGAGAGCGCCCACCCATCGGCGCTTTACCACGCCGTCGGCGCCTATGAAGAACGTTACAGGCAGGCCGACGACGCCGTAGGCCACGGTGATCTCACCGTCCGCGTCGAGGCCGTTGGGGAACGTCAGGCCGAACTCGTCGATGTACGCCAGCGCGTCCTCCTCGGTGTCCTGGGTGTCGACGCCCACGAACAGGACGCCGCGGTCCGCGTACTGCCTCCACGTGCGCTCGAGCAGCGGCGATTCCTCGCGGCATGGCGGGCACCACGACGCCCAGAAGTTGAGCACCACGGGGCTTCCGAGACCGGGGCCGATGCTCAACTCGCCGCCGCCGTAAAGATCGATGGCGAACGCGGGCGCCGGCTTGCCGACGCGGGTCGCGCCGCTCTCGCCGGTCGGCGCGGTCCTGTTGGCCATCCCGTAGGCCAGCACCGCCACGAGCGCCAGGATAAGCGCCGCCCCCAGCGCCAGGCCCGCCAGCCGGGGCCAGGCGCGGCCTGCGGAGGGTGGGGCTTCGTTGCCGCTCTCGATCAAAGGTGTCAGCCCGCCGTCGCTTCGCCCGCGGCCAGCAGCGGACGCTCCTCCGTCTGCCGCGACTCGGACCGCTCCAGCGGCCGAAACACCTTCCAGTAGATGAGCGTGGCCACCAGGTAGAACGTGGCCATGATGATGAACGGCGTGGTGTAGTCGCCCGAGTCCAGCAGTCGCGCGCCCAGCCAGACCGCGCCGGAAGAGACGGCGGCCCCGACCGCGATCTCTATGCCGGTGCTGGTGGCCCGCTCGCGCGGCTCGAGCACCTCCATATTGAAGGCGTCGTCCAGCGGCCGGCTCATGCGGAAGGTGGCCACGCGCCCCACGTGCGACGCGCCCGCCAGCACGATGAGCAGCGCGCCCTGCCCCAGCGCGAGCGGCAGGAACCCCATGGCCAGGATGAAGGGCAGCGACAGCACCCGCATCAGCGCGATCGCGTCCACCTTGAGCATACGCGCCGCGACCAGCGGCACGAACAGCGTGGCCGCCGCCAGCGAAAGCTCGCCCGCCGCGAACACCACGCCTATCTCGCCCTCCCCGGCGTGGATGTGGCCCTCGTGGAAGACCACGTTCAGCAGCGGGGCCACCGCAGCCGTGCCCACGGCCAGCAGACCGCTCGTCAGCACGAAGTAGGCGATCCGGCGCGGGTGGCGGATGTCGGCGAACAGACCGGCTAACGGGTTGGGCGCACGCGCCACGCGCTGCGTCTGCCGCTCGGGCTGCTCCTCGGCCTCGAGCGAACGCAGCATCAGCGCGGGCACCAGCGATATGAACCACAGCGACAGCCCAGCGTACGAGGCGTAGCGGTACGCGGCGACGGCGCCGATGTCGTCTATGAAGAGGGCGGGCACCATGCCGGCGATCAGCGCGCCGGACATCGCCGAGAGCGTGCGGAAGCTGCCGGCCACCGAGAACAGGTGGACGCGCTCGCTCTTCTTGCTGTTCTCCATCATGAAGGCGGCTTCGGAGGTGTGGTGAAGGTTGCCGAAGAAGGCTCCGAGGGCAGGACCCCACAACAGAATCAACTCGCTCTGGGTGCTGATCATCACCAGGCCGATCACCGCGCCTATGCCGTCGCCCAGGATGAACGACGCCTTGCGGCCGATGCGGTCGGAGACGAGTCCGGCGGGCATGGCGGTCAGGGCGCTGGCGATGAAGCCAATCATCAGCCGCAGGCCGATGAAGGTGATGTCGAATCCGACGGCCAGCAGGTAGAGGTTGAAGAGCACCGTGAACGAGCCATGGATCATGTCCATGCCGATGACGTGCAGCACGTACAGGTTGGCGTTGCGGCTGAACTCGCGCGTCTTGGCCATATAGTCGCGCGCGTAGGTCTGCGCCGACTGGGTTAAAGTCGAGGCGTGGGTCATGTTTGCCATGGGAGCGCCTCCTCGCCTGTGGCGCGCACTGCCGGCGAGCGGGGCCGGCCGGGGCGCCGCGCCCTTGGAGCGGGAGATGGGAATCGAACCCACGTGGCGTGCTTGGAAGGCACGGGCTCTACCATTGAGCTACTCCCGCGCAACTCCAGCATAGCCGGGAACAGGCAGGTTAGTCAATCCACGGCCTGTGCCGTGGGCTGCTGCCACCGTGAAACTTCGCAAAAACTGTTCCATTTCGTTCCATTCTGTTCCGGTCCCTAGCTGGGGAGCCTGTCGTCTGTAAACCGAATGTCCCGCTATATGTCGCGAAATGCGGGCTGATTGCAACGAACAGCCGTGAAATGTGACGGCTGTGGGACAGCCGGCGGCGAGGCCGGGAGGGGCGATGGAGGCCGGCGAAAGGCGGTGGTGGCGTGTCATGGGAGGATAGTAGCACGTATGTGCGAGGGTGTCAAGTGCGTGGGCAGAACTAACTGTGCATCGGCTCTTCGTTGTCCCGTACTCCCCTGAATGGTAGAATCGCGGGCGTATGAGTACTCCTTTTGAAGGGGGAGGTATGAGGGACACAGACACCCCGGCGCCCACGCAGTCGCCAAGGCCCATCGCTCCGACCCGCCCGAAGGAAGAGATCGCCCGTTTGGGCGACGAAATCTACGAGCGTGATGTAAGGGGGCAGGTCGAGACGGCCCACCACGGGGAGATCGTCTCCATCGACGTGGACAGCGGCAGTTGGGCCATCGGAGACGACATTCTCGAGGCGGTGGACCGTCTGCGGGCGCAGCGTCCGGAAGCCATCGACGTCTGGTCCCTGCGGGTTGGCTATCGTGCGGTTCACAAGTTCGGCGGCAGGTCCTTGGGGACAGTTCAGTGATCCTGGGGGCGGTGAATGACGCCTATGAAGCTGTCATATCCCTCACAGTGCAAGGCCCATCGGGGCAATCAAGGGAAGTCGAGGCCGTGATAGACACCGGGTTCACCGGGTTTCTATCGTTGCCATCGGCATTGGCGACGGAGCTGGGATTGCCCTTCCTGACCAACGAATCGGCATTTCTGGCCGATGGCAGCTTGGTGAGGTTCAGCGTCCACGACGCCACGGCCCTTTGGGACGGCCAGCCCAGGCGGGTCTATGTCCACCTTTCCGCCGCCACGCCTCTCATAGGCATGCGGATGCTTGGCGGCCATGATCTGAGCATCCAGGTCTGGAACGGCGGCCGCGTCGCCATCCAGGCTGGACAGTAGCCGAGTTCCTTCGTCGCTATCGCGTAGCGCCGCTTCCCATACATGTACACAGCCCGGCCTATGCTCCGCCAACCCCGGTGACCCGCCGCGGAGAGGCCATTCACCGAGAAGTGGTTCTTCTTAAACAGAGGCTAAAACGGTTCATCGCTGTTGTCAGTACGGTGCAAGCGCCCCGAATCAGCGAGTTTCAGGTGGCTACCAGGGCAAGGATCAAGTGCTTAACCATACTCAGAGTTTCGACCTAGACGACGGCACCGGCTTGAGGGTAGCTCAGGCCCGGTTCCAGTCTGAGTCAAAGTTCCGGTGGTCGCTGTTCGACGGCTACGACCGCATACGCATCCTAACCTACTCCGCGGGAGTTGGCGCGATTGTCCGTCTGTTGGACAGGCATGACTTCCGCGACTTCGAGTGCGTCTTCGGGTGCGAAGGTACGCTCCAGACCCTAAAGGACATAATGGCGTTTCAGCAGGTTGCTATCGGAGACACGAGAGCAGCCATCAAGGGGCTTGCCGACGAGCGCCACGCCTTCATATTGGGACGGGTGAGAGAAGGACAGGCGAAGTTTCGAGTACTTCGCAAGCAGATTGCTCACGCGAAGATGTACCTACTGGAGAACACACTCAGTGGTGACACGCGCGCCATTATCGGCTCAGCCAACCTGTCAGAGACGGCCTTCGGTGGTCGGCAGTCAGAAACGCTTGTTTGCTTTGACAATGACGAACTCGCATGGGCGCATTACCTTGGCATGTACGAGGGAATAAGAGACCGGGCCTCCGACGCAATCCCGATGCCTCCAGAACGTATCGAGAAGGCCGAGATCAGGCTCAGCGAAGTTCCCATCCTGGACACCACCGACCACTCGACGCTGGTAATCGACTCGTCCGAAACTGAACTTGACCAGGGCGAGATCGCCTACTTCAACGTGCCCTCTCAGATTCAGCGCATGGAAAGAATGAAGGCGGCAATCCCACCGGTGGTGTCAAACATCATCCCGGCACCACGAAACGGGAAGCAGCAGATCTCCCGCGACTTGAAGAGGCAGATAGTCAAGGAGTATAGCCGCATCCGCGTAGTCCAGACGGATGATGAAGCGGACCATAGGGAACTGTCGATCGATAGAGATGCTAAGACCGTCACACTTTTCGGCGACCCATACTCTCTCGACGCAGACCTGAACGCGGCGAGGAGTGACGCCAGGCTATTGGTCGATTTCTTCGGCAACTACGAGGGAACTTTCGAGGGCGGCATGGGCGTGGAGAGACTTCAGAGGGACTACTTCATACTGTGGTCCTGGCTGTACTTCTCGCCGCTCATGTGCGACATGAGGACCCTGGCGGGCCACGATGGGGACATCTTCAGGTTCCCGTCGTTCGCCATAGTGTACGGCAAGCCTTCGTGCGGCAAGTCCAGTCTCGTCGACACATTGATGACCTCGATGTTCGGAAGAGCGTACAACGTGGACAAGAGAGAGTTCACAAGGAGCAGGCTGCGAGACATACAACACGCCTACAAGAGATTTCCCGCCGTGTTCGACGACATAGGCAGGCCGGCGATACGTAACCACGGTGAGGACGTCATCAAGGACGAGGTGCCTCCTTTGGTCCCCGAGTACCCATGCTTCGTGCTGTCCATGAACCAGGAGCTGAAGGCGTTCACCGACCAGGTCGTAAAACGTAGCTTGATGATCTACACGACCACCGCGCTTCCGTCGTACAAGGAAAGCCTTAGGCACGAACTGCACATGAAGATCCAGGACGTGCGACGCTCTCTCTCTACCAACCTGTACAGGGAATACCTTAGACGGGCGCTTTCCAACCTTGACGACACCCCCAAACCCGACGATTGGCTACAGTTCTCATCGACTATCCTCTCGGAACTGATCGGTGACATGCTGGACTCCGCCACCCCCAGGTGGTGCGCTCCGGTGTCCTGGGACGAGTACGCAGACAAGCGTCACGAAAGAGTGAAAGCCCAGGTGGAACACCTGCTTAGACCCGCGACCAGAATCAAGAGAGAGGGCGACCTGCCCACAGGCTGGATGCTGGAGGACGACAAGGTTATCGTTATCGAGCAGACCGACACGTTCGGGCGACGGGAATTCGACTGGGACAATGTCCCTTCCACCCTTATAGACGACAGCGCCAGCGTGGGAGGACGCACCGTCCTGAACCGGCCAGAGCTTGAGGAATTCCTGGGCAGGCGACTCAACGGCCGTCGAGGGGGTCTTTTGAGTAGGCTGATTGGGATGCTGTAAACATGCCTACGCTCACCGATGAACTTCCGCCACACCTCTCCCGCTGCCCCGCTTCTTGACAAGTTGAACCCGCAATACTAGGCTAGATTGAAAGGACACGCATCCGGGCGTGGCGGCGCGCCTCCCCAAATTCGCCGCCCGTGGAGGGTTCGATGGAAGGCAGGATACTGGATCGGGTCGACCAGCCCGCGGACCTGAAGTCCCTGTCCCGCGACGAGGTCGACCAGGTCGCGCAAGAGGTCCGCGAGACGATCATCTCCGTCATCAGCGAGCGGGGCGGACACCTCGCCTCCAACCTGGGCGTCGTCGAGCTGACGCTCGCGCTGCACCGCGTGTTCGACAGCCCGAAAGACAGCCTGGTGTGGGACACCACCAACCAGATGTACACCCACAAGCTGGTCACCGGCCGGCGCGACGATTTTCAGAACATCCGGCTGGAGGGCGGACTGTCCGGATTCGGCGAGCCGAGCGAGAGTCCCCACGACACGCTGGCCGCCGGACACGCCGGCACCGGCCTCTCTATCGCGCTGGGCATCGCACAGGCGTCCGCCAATCGCGACCAGGACTCGTGGACCATCGCCATCGTCGGCGACGGGGCGATGACCTCCGGCTCCAGCTTCGAGGCGCTGAACAACATCGTCCACCTCAACCCCGAAAGGTTCGTCGTCGTCCTCAACGACAACGGCATGTCCATTTCGGAGAACATCGGATTCCTCACCAACTGGCGCAAGCGCGTCATCACCAACCCCGAGTTCAACGCCATTCTGGGCCGCATGAGGGCGCTGTCCCGGAAGGTGCCCACAGGCGACCTCATGTGGCGGCTGGTGAAGGGTCTCAACGCGGGAATCTCTGAAGTCATAGTGCCCGACATGCTGTTCTGGGCCGAGATGGGCTTCCAGTACATAGGCCCGATCGACGGCCACGATCTCAAGCAGCTCGAGCAGACGCTCAGGCAGGCGCGCACGCCCACGGGGTACGTGCCGCTGATTCACGTGGTGACGCACAAGGGGCACGGCTACGAGCCGGCCGAGGACGACCCGGTCAAGTTCCACCAGCCCAGCTCGCCGCTCGGCAGCGGCACGGGCGCGCCGACCTACTCGCGCGTGTTCGCGCTGACGCTCTCGCGAATCATGCGCGAAGAACCCTCGGTGGTCGGCATCAGCGCGGCGATGCTGGAGGGCACGGGACTTGCCGAGGTGCGAGCCGAGTTCCCGGACAGGGTGTTCGACGTCGGCATAGCGGAGCAGCACGCGGTGAGCATGGCCGCCGGCATGGCCTCCAACGGCATGAGCCCGTTCGTGTCCATCTACTCGACGTTCATGCAGCGCTCCTTCGACCAGATAGTCCACGACATTTGCCTGCAGAACCTGCCGGTGACACTGGTGGCCGACCGGGCCGGAATCGTGGGCGAGGACGGCAAGACCCACCACGGCGCGTTCGACGTGTCCTACCTGCGCTGCCTGCCCAACGCGGTGGTGGCCGCGCCGATGGACGAGAACGAGTTGCAGCACCTGGTGTACACCGCCTACAGGCATGACGGGCCTTTCGCCATCCGCATCGCTCGCGGCGCGGCGGTCGGCACGCCGCTGGACGCCGACCTGGTAGAGCTGCCCATCGGCAAGGGGCGGGTCGTGCGCGAGGGCACCGACGTGGCCGTGTTCGGGCTGGGCAAGTCGCTGCAGGCGGCGCTGGAAGCCGCCGACTTGCTGGCCGAGGCGGGAATCTCCTGCGCGGTGGTGAACCCGGTGTTCGTGAAGCCACTGGACACCGAGCTTGTTTCCGAGATAGCGCACAGGGTCGGCCGGATCGTCACCGTGGAGGAGAACGTGCTGGCGGGCGGATTCGGCTCGGCGGTGGTGGAGGCGCTCGCGGACGCCGGGCTGGATAGCGTGCAGGTGCTGCGCATCGGTATGCCGGACCAGTTCGTCGAGCACGGCACGGCGGACGCGCAGCGGCGCAGGCTTGACCTGGACGCGCAGGGGATCGCGGAGCAGGTCCGCAGCCGGTTCTTCTCGGGCGTCGACAAGGAAGCCGCCGAGCGAGGGGTTGCCGCCGCGACCTAGACGCGCCTCCGGTGCGCCGCCTCCCACTTCGCCTTCTGCTCCACCCGCGTCCGCTCGTCGGGCGGCACGAACCGGCCCAGGAACCCGGCGCGAAACTCCTGGAAGCGGCCGTCCGCTATGGCGGCGCGCATCTCCTCCATCAGTCGCAACACGAACCGCAGGTTGTGCAGCGTCGCCAGGCGGTAGGCGAGAAGCTCCTTCGCCTTGAACAGGTGGTGGAGGTAGGCTGCCGAGAAGGTGACGCAGGTGTAGCAGTCGCAGCCCTCCTCGACCGGACCGTCCAGGGTGCGGAACCGCGACGTGTACACGTTCGCCCGCCCCGTGGACACCAGCAGCGCGCCGTTGCGGGCGATTCGCGTCGGCAGCACGCAGTCGAACATGTCGACGCCGCGCGCCACGCCCTCGACGAGGTCCTCGGGCGAGCCCACGCCCATCAGGTAGCGCGGCTTGCCCTGCGGCAGCATCCGCGTAGTCGCCGCCAGCGTGCGGTACATGTCGCGCTTGGATTCGCCGACGCTCAGCCCGCCGACGGCGTAGCCGGGGAAGTCGAGCGAGACCAGGTGCTCGGCGGAGCGGTGGCGCAGGTCCTCGAACAGGCCGCCCTGCACGATGCCGAACAGGAGCTGCCGCGTATCGTCCGGGTGGGCCTCGCGGCACCTCACGGCCCATCGCGCGGTGCGGACCACGGCGGTCTCCACCTCGCCGCGCTCGGCCTCCGCGGGCGCGCACACGTCCAGCGGCATGATCAAGTCCGCTCCCAGATCCTGCTGGCAGTGGATCGCCGTCTCGGGCGTGAAGTTGTGGATTGAGCCGTCCACATGGGAGCGAAACACTATCCCGTCGTCGGTGATCTTGCGCAGGTGCTTGAGGCTGAAGCCCTGGAAGCCGCCGCTGTCGGTAAGGATGGGCCCCTGCCAACCCATGAAGCCGTGCAGGCCGCCCAGCCGCCGCACCGCGTCCGCGCCCGGGCGCAGGTACAGGTGGTAGGCGTTCGAGAGCACCACGCGGGCGCCGATGGCGCGGAGGTCGGACGGGTCCAGCGCCTTGATCGCGCCCTGGGTGGCGACGGGCATGAACGCCGGCGTGGGCAGCTCGCCGTGGGGCGTGCTCAGCGTCCCGGCGCGCGCCTCGCCGTCGGTGGCGTGCAGGCGAAAGTGCGGCGTGGACATGGCGTGGATTGTGGCACAGGGCGGGCGGCGATGCAACGCGGGGCGGCGGCTCTCAGCTCGAAGCGGGGTCAGGCGGCCCGCTCACAGGTACTCGCGGACGCCGTTGAACGCCAGGTACACGCCCATGGCGAAGATGAGCAGCATCAGCAGCCGCATGATCCAGATTCCGCGCACCACGTTGGACAGGCTCGCGCCTATCTGCGCGCCGACTATGAGGCCGGCGCCGGTGAACAGAAGCGTGGGGAACCACTCGACGGCGCCCCTGAACGCGTAGGTCGCCGCGCCCGCCGTGGTGTAGAACGCCAGGGTGAATATGGAGGTCGCCACCGCGATCTGCACCGGAAAGCCGAAC
Organism: Dehalococcoidia bacterium; assembly: GCA_034421955.1. Lineage (GTDB taxonomy): Bacteria > Chloroflexota > Dehalococcoidia > Lucifugimonadales > CATOSD01 > CATOSD01. The sequence goes on from DAOUJZ010000088.1 coordinate 9,842, forward strand.
ACGTAGACGAGAAAGGGCGTTCTGAGCCAGCCGCCGCCGATGCCGAAGAAGCTGGAGACGAAGCCCAGCACCAGGTTCACGACCGCGGCGTAGCCCTCGTGCAGCCGGTAGCGGTAGGTGCGGCCCGCGCGGGTTGTCACGACGCGCCTCTTGAGCGACGCGGCCTTGACGAATCGCGGGCCGTCGCGCAGCTTGGAGGGGGGCGTCGGCTCGTCCGCGACGGCCTTCTGCGTCGCTATGCGCACGGCGAGAAGAATCAGCAGCAGGCCGAAAGGAAAGTCGTAGATGCCCGGCACGCCCTCCAGCGCGGCGGGAAGCACGAACGGGGCCACCACCGAGCCGGGAATCGCCGCAAGCGCGAATATGACCGCGCTGCGCCTGTCCACGACCCTCATGCTCCGGTACGCGAACGCGCCCGATATGCTGTTGATGGCGACGAGCGTGACCGTGGTTCCGGCTACGATCTCGGGGTTCTTGTCGAAGAAGATGCGCAGCAGCGGCGCGATGATGAACCCGCCGCCCGCTCCCACGAGCACTCCGAGCGCGCCTGAGCCGATGCCGAGCAGAGCGAGCCAAAGCCACGCCCATTCCCACATCTAGCCCACAGCCAGCCTTTCGATAGTCTCACGCACCAGCTCGGGCGGAACGTCGTTGCGGGTGACGGCGTTGCCGATGCCGTCCAGCAGCACCCACCGGATCGAGCCGGCGGACACCTTCTTGTCGGAGCGCATCGCCTCCTCGATGGCGTCCACGCTCACGCCCTCGAACGTCAGCGGCAGCCCGAACGAGCGCAGCATGTCCGCCTGTCGCTGCACGGCGTCCGCGTCCAGCAGCCCCCGGCACAGCGCGATGTTCGCCGCGCCCATCATGCCCACGCTCACCGCCTCGCCGTGCAGGTAGGACTCGTACCCTGTGGCGGCCTCGATGGCGTGGCCTATGGTGTGGCCGTAGTTGAGCAGCACGCGGATGCCGAGCGTCTCGCGCTCGTCGCGGGACACCACGTTGGCCTTGATAGCCACGCTGCGCCGGATGAGCTCCGCCGCGGTCTCCGGCTCCAGCGCGAGCAGCGCCTCACGCCGCGCGTCGAAGTCGTTCAGCAGGTCCTCGTCCAGAATCAGCCCGTGCTTGATGGCCTCGGCCCAGCCGGACGCCATCTGGCGCGGCGGCAGGCCCCTCAACAGGCTCACGTCCGACAGCACCAGCCTGGGCTGGTAGAACGCCCCCACCAGGTTCTTGCCGCGCGGCAGGTCCACGGCCACCTTGCCGCCAATCGACGCGTCCATCATACCCAGCAGGCTCGTCGGAGCCAGCGCGAAGGGCATGCCCCGCACGTAGGTCGCGGCGACGAATCCGGCCAGGTCGCTGACCACGCCGCCGCCTACTCCCAACACCAGGTGGCCGCGCTCGGCCCGCCGGTGCGACAGCCACTCGTAGGCGAGCTCGGCGGTCTTCAGCGTCTTGCTCTGCTCGCCGGCGGGCATGATGAAGATGTGCGCGGCGATGCCGGCCCGCTCGAGCGAGGACTGCGCCCGCCGCGCCAGCCCGTACACGTGCTCGTCGGTGAAGATGTACGTCGCCGAGGTCTCCCCCACCGTCCGCAGCACGCGCTCTCCGAGCGTGTCCATGATGTCCCAGCCGACCCAGACCGGGTAGTCGCCGGCGGACGTCTCCACCACGGCGGCAAGGTCCGGGGACTCCCAGGCGGTGCGTGTCTCGTTGGATTCGCTGATTTCCTTCCACCCCCTGACGACTTCCTGGGCCGCCTGTTGGGGCGACAGGCCGTCGGTGTGCACGATAAGCCGCGCATGAGTATAGGCGAATTGCCGCCGCGCCTTCAAGGAGCGGATGCGGGCAAGGGCGTCGTCCGCGAACAGCATGGGCCGCGCCGACGCCCCGGCGTCCTCCCGCGCCTGGCGCTCCAGCCGCGCGTGAAGCGTCTCGGGCCGCGCCTCCAGGCACACGACCGCGCCGCCGCGCTCCATCGCGCGCCGGTTGCGCCAGTCGACCACGATGCCGCCGCCGGTGGACACCACCTGCCGGTCGCGCTCGCACGCCGCCGCGAGCGCCTCGCTCTCCAGCCGCCGGAAGTGCGGCTCGCCGTGCCGGGCGAATATCTGCTCGATGGACGTGCCCGCGGCGCGCTCGATCTCCTCGTCCAGGTCCACGAACGCCCAGCCGAGCAGGCGCGCGGCGACGCGGCCCACGGTGGTCTTGCCGGAGCCAGAGAAGCCGGTCAGGAAGATGTTGCTTGGACAGGGACTCATAGCGAAATCAGCCTTCCCCCACCGCCCGCTCGGCCGCCGCCGCCATCACCCCCACCGGCGCCCGCCTGCCCGTCCACAGCTCGAACGCCGCCGCTCCCTGGTGTATCAGCATCGACAGCCCGCCCACCGCCGTCGCCCCCGCGCGCTCCGCCTGCGCCAGCAGCGGCGTCACCGCCGGGTTGTACACCATGTCGTAGACGACGCACCCGCGCCGCAGCACCCCGTCCGGCAGCGGGGACTCGTCCTGTTCGGGGGTGTGTCTCATGCCGACGGTGGTGGAGTTGACGACCAGGTCCGCCGTGGCCGCGGCCTCCCCCACCACGGCGGCGTCGCCCAGCGCCACGGCCGTCACCCCGCGCTCACGTCCGCCCAGCTCCGCCGCGAGCGCCCCCGCGCGCTCCGGCGTGCGGTTGGCGATCACCAGCCCGCGCGCGCCCTCCCGCACCAGCGCGAACGCCGCCGCCCGCGCCGCGCCTCCCGCGCCCAGCAGCAGCGCGCGCTTCCCCCTGGGCTCGAACCCCCCGGCCTGGCGCAGCGCCGCCACGAACCCGCCCGCGTCGGTGTTGTGCCCTTCCAGCCGGTCGCCGCGCCTGACGATGGTGTTGACCGCGCCGATGAGCCGCGCAAGCTCGTCCACCTCGTCCAGGTGGGCCATCACCTCCACCTTGTGCGGCACCGTGACGTTCGCGCCCAGGTACTCGCCGCCGCGCAGACGCGCGACCGCCGCGCCCAGCTCGTCGGGGTGCGTCTCCCACGCCTCGTAGCGCGCGTCTATCTCGTGGTGGTCGAGCGCGGCCTGCTGGAACACCGGCGACAGCGAGTGGCCTATCGGGTAGCCGAAGATGCCGAGCTTTCCCGCCATGCCGTCCTAGCCGCCGGTGGCCCACTCCACGCCGTTCAGCACGATGCGCTGGAACTGGGGCGTCCGGAAGCTCAGCCCGTTGTGCCCCAGCAGCGTCACGAACACCCTGCCCTCGCCGTACGAGCGCGTCCAGCCCAGCGGGAAGGTGCCGCCCGGCATGAACGTGTCCTCGCCGCGCCAGGGATACGTGCCGTCCTCGGCGTCGCCGGTCAGGAACACGTCGTTGCCGTCCTTGAAGACGATGCCCATGTACAGCTCGTCGCTGGTCTCGAAGTCGGACACGCCCGACACGCCCGGGTGGCCCGGCTGGGTCACGTCCACGCTGAAGCGGCCGTACGGCGGGTGGAAGCTCTCCGCCATCACCCAGCCGCCGCCGGTGATGTCGTGGTACTCCGGCCACGACTCCGGCGCGCAGCCCGCGATGTGGATGCACACGAACCCCTTGCCGCCGCCCACGTAGCTCTTGAGGCCCTCCCGCTCGCCCTGCGACAGGACGAGCGCGCCCTCCCGTAGCGTGTTGAACACCAGCGCGTCGTACCCGGCCATCGCGTCAGCGTCCGCGAGCACCGAGGCGTCCTCGGTCACCGTCGCGTCGTGGCCCGCCGCCGCGAGGAACTGCGCCAGGATGGGCGTCGACTCCGCGTAGGGGTGCCTGCCACCGGAAATCACGAGCAACTTCATCTGAGTCCTCCTAATGTCCCTTCGCGCCTACTGCGCCGTCGCCCCCCCGTCGATGACCAGCTCGCTGCCCGTCATGTACGACGACTCGTCCGACGCCAGGAACAGCACCCCGTAGGCGATCTCGTCGGGAACCGCGTACCGCCCCAGCGGCGTGTTGGCGATGGCCCGCGCGAACCGCTCCGGGTCCGCCCGTCCGGCCGCCGTCATCGGCGTCTCCACGCCGCCCGGGTTCACCGAGTTGACCCGGATCCCCTCCTCCGCGTACTGGATCGCGATGGACTTGGTGAGCAGCCGCACCGCACCCTTGGAGGCGTTGTAGCCGGCGTGGATGTGCTCCTGCCCGATGATGCCCGATATGGACGAGATGTTGACGATGGAGCCGCCGCCCGCCGCCCGCATGTGCGGTATCGCCGCCATCACCCCCAGGAACACGCCCCGCGCGTTCACGTCCATCACCCGGTCCCAGTTCTCGATCGTGGCGTCGTCGTGGGTGCCCTGCACCAGAATCCCGGCGTTGTTGACCAGCACGTCGAGCCTGCCGAACGCCTCGACCGTCGCGTCCATGGCCGCCTGCCACGATTCGGGCCGGGTGACGTCCAGGTGCACGTACAGCGCCTCGCCGCCCATCTCGTTTATCTCCGCCTCCACCTTGCGGCCCTCCTCGTCCAGCACGTCGCCGAACACAACCTTCGCGCCCTCCCGCGCGAACAGCCGTGCCTCCGCCGCCCCCATCCCGCGCGCGCCGCCGCTCACGAACGCAACCTTGCCTGCCAGTCTCATGTGTCAACCTCCCGCGGAGTCTTCCGGGGTCCCGCCGTGCGGCCCATTGTAGGAGCGGGCCGTCGGCGTCGTCAACACGCCCTGCGAGAGGGAAGGGACGCCGCGCTCCGCCGCCCCCGCGAGCACCCGCTCTCGCGCCGCCTCCGCCGCCTGCTCCGCCGCCTCCAGCCGCGCCAGCATCTCGTGCGCCCGCTCCACGAAACCCTCCGGCGTGGGACGCAGACCGCGCAGTATGCGGCTCACCAGCGAGTGGTCGTACCCCAGCGCCACCGCGAGACGCTCCTGCGTGACAGCGGATTGCCGAATCCGTGACTGTAGATTACTCAAAGTAATATCCATGCGCCGCACCCTATATCACCCATAGTAATTTGTCAACACAAAAATTGTTGTATTATCTCGGCTGAGTGAAAAAGACGTGCTTTGACAGTGAAGTAAAGCGTGCGTTCGATAGCGAGAGGAGCGTGTCCCGGTGCTGGGAAAACGTTGGAAACAGGCGAGACAGCGGGCCGGATTGCAGCAGATAGACCTGGCCGTGGAGATCGAATACGGCCAGTCGATGATCTCGCAGATCGAAAACGACCAGAAAAACCCGTCTGTCGAAAAGACGATTCAGGCCGCCATTGCCATGGACGTGTCGGCCGAGTACCTGCTGGGCCTCAGCGACGACCCCGACTCGCCCGGCGCACGGGATACCGCCGCTACCGCCACCAGGCGGAAGCCATCGACCCTGGCCAGGCCCAGGTCTTCCGCGTCCAGGGCGACTCGATGACGCCCACGAGAACAGCTTGATACATCACCCTCACCCACTCCCATCGGGGGAGCGGGCGAAAGGACTTATCCCGCCACCGTCGGCGGAGTTCGGCAAAACCCCAATCACCTAGTGAGGTAGGAGAAACATGACTGCGATGTTCAGAAAGTTCAGCGTCCGGTGGCTCGCCCTCGGCCTGTTGGCCGCGATGCTTGCTCTGCTGATGGTGACCACCCAGGGCGCAAACGCGCAGGACGACGACCCCATTATGTACCCCGAGAACTCCACCGACCCCGTGGCCACCTTCACGGCCACGGACCCTGAGAGCAAGACGCCAATCACCTGGTCACTGGCCACCGCCGCGCAAGTTGGCGCCGAAGACGATCTGGCAGACGCCGACAACGCCGACGCCGCCTCCTTCGAAATCGACGAAGACGGG
>DAOUJZ010000089.1:0-2420 GCA_034421955.1 Dehalococcoidia bacterium
GCCGGCCTCAGCCTCCTGGCGCTTGGTCCGGTACGTCTCCAACAGGCGTTCTTGCATGCAGGCGAGAGGGACGAGTCCGAGGGGACCCGAAAGCGAGGCGGAGTCTACCCGTGGACCGTCATGCGGTCAAACCGGAGGCGCGGTCGCGGCCAACTCCACGACCTCGACCTCCCCGAGCGCCCTGAAGTCCTCGCCGTTCTCCGTGATCAGGGCGCGAATGCCATGAGTCTCCATGGTGGCGACGATGTTGGCGTCATGAATGCGCTTACCGCGCAGGGAGTGGAGCGAGGCCATGTGGTGCAGGCGGCCGGCAACGGCTTCGGTTTCGTCGTACACGTGGACGTACTGCAGGAACTCTCTCACGTTGCCCGTCGCATCCAGGGCGTTCAGACCCAGGCCGTTCGCCTCCACCGGTCGGGTCGCCACCACCAGGTACTCCCGCAGAATCTGCCCGCTTGCTCCCAGGTGCAGTCCGAGCCGGGTGGACTCGATGAACAGCCGGCGTGCGTCCCCATGACCCCGACGTGACTCGTCGGTAGCGGCAAGAAGCACGTTGGTATCGACGAACATGACCTCACCGGCCGTCGTCGCCGCCATAGATCTCCTCCCTGCTCCAGGCGCCCGTGTACCCGGTCTTGACCGTAACCAGGTCGAGGGTCCGGGTATCGGGTTCCGGCGGCGCCAACCTGGCCGCACGATCCAGGATGGCCCGCAACTCTCCTTGCAAGGACCGGTGATGACTTCGTGCCAGACGTTTCAGGGCAAGGATGGTTTCGGGAGCAATGTTCGTGACATGTACCGCACTCATATCTGTGTTGGAATAGTACACGCGCGACAGGCAAGTCGCGAGGTGTAACGGCGCATGCCAGCGGGAGCGGGCTTGCTGACAAGCCAACGTCGCCCCCGTCAAAGTCACGCGGTGCGTAGGGCCAATCCCCTGACGTTGAAAACGGTCTACCCATCGCGCAAGTACCATCGACTACGGAGGAAGCATGACTGACCTGCAGTACCTCGATGAGGAAGAACGGATGATCGTCGGCGCCATCGAGGATGATCCCCGCGTCGGGGACGCGCTGGACGCTCGGGAAGAAGCGCTGATGCGGGAGGCGCTCGCCCACCCGGCCCGACGCGAGCACAAGGACACCAAGATCACGCTCCGCCTGCCCGCGGGCGATCTCCTGGCGATCAAGGCGAAAGCGCGCCGTCTCGGGGTCGACTATCAACCCTTGATCGCGGAGCTCATCCACCAATATGCCGCCGGGGAGTTGAGGCGTACCCATTGATCACGCGGTCATGAGCCCGACAAGCCGGCCGCCGCCATCGCGCAGCAACGCTACGAGCCAGCCGAGCGGTGGCGGAGCGCGCGACGCCGCGGCCACAGCGTATCGAATAGTCCGCACGCCGTTCCTTCCGCGGAATGGTCAACCAGCGGGCCGACGCCCTCATAATGCCCGAGCCCGGCACCGTGCTATTTTGCGGCCTTGGCCTCAGGGGTATCCACCACAGCGGCATCTACATCGGCGACGACGGCATCGTCGAACTCGCCAGGAACGGCATCGTGCGCGTGGTACACTCCGACGAGTTCACGCGCCCGACCAACATCGGGGCCGGACTCGGCGCGCGCGCAGCAATCGCGATCGCCGCCCCGACCGCCTTCCTCGCTGCCCTCGCCCTTACCTCGCCTTTCGACTCCATGAACATCTACGCCTCATGTCGTGGCCAGATCGCCGTCGGCAATCCCGCCGTCGCTCGCCGCGCGCGGTCCATGATCGGACAGTCCCGCCCCTACCACATAATCAAGCACAACTGCCATCACTTCACCTTCCACTGCCTCACTGCACTGCGCTGGGACACCGCCCGGTTCCTACCCGATGTCATGCGCGAGGCCGAACGCCACCTCGGAGCCGACACGTGGCGCGTCTGGTATCCGGTCGACTGAACTAATTAATCTGGGTCTTCAGGAATCCGTGTGGAAGAGTGAGTCACCGAGTGACGCCGGCGGGGTAGAGGTCAAGGCCGCCGAGATGAAAGTAGATGGCGTTGCGGAATCGCTTGCGGTTGCGGAATCCCCGCGCTGAGTACTTCAGTTTCTGAATCCCGGCGTTGATCGACTCGGCCAGCGCGTTGGTGACCTTGTCCACGACGGCCGTGAGGATTCCGTGGAGGTGGCGCTTGATCATCCGTGCCACCTTCTTGACCGGCTCCAGCCGGCAGCGGACCGCCGAGCGGTACCATGCCTCCCACGCCTTGCGCGCCCAGGCGCGGCTGCGGTACGCCCACAGCGTCATCGCATGCTCCTTGTAGCCCCACGCACGGGCGGTCTGCAGGGCGCTTGAGCGTAGCTCGGCGAATTGCTCCCAGCGCTCCTCGTCCATGTTCTCGGGGTTGGTCAACCACCGGTAGCGGCTGCCTTTCAGCCG
>DAOUJZ010000090.1:0-2664 GCA_034421955.1 Dehalococcoidia bacterium
CGCTTTTCTCGAAGACCATTCGGATACCCTGTCAAGGTTCGACAAGGTGGCCGAATTGATTGAAGGGTTCGAGTCGTCGTTCGGCTTGGAGCTCTTGTCGACCGTCCACTGGATAGCTGCCGAGCATCCGCCCGCTACCGAAGAGCAGGTGGTGGGCTTTACGTATGCTTGGGGTCCGCGAAAGAAGCAGTTTTCCGAACGCCAGATACGTTTGGCCCTTAGGGTTCTTGGGGAGAAGGGATGGCTCGGAGGCTCTCCGGCAGGCGTAGGGTGAGCACGGCACCACCAACACAGCCACAGCTATCCGGAACGGATGTGAAGCACTACAAGCTGCGCTACGTCATGCACGACCCCTCCGAAGACACGGAGGACAAGTACATGGCCGAGATCCCCGCTCTCCCCGGATGCAGGGCCTGGGGCGACACCCCTGAAGACACACTGGACATACTCCAAAGCGTGGCCGCCGCGTCTATAGACGTGTACATCGAGCGCGGCTATGAGCTTCCGCGCGTCGTTACTTCAGTAGCCTCTGCACGGGGATGAGCTTCTGGCCGTAGGGGTCGACTCCTAGAAACACGCCCTCCAGCGTGTACGCTCCCAGAAGCGCCGCCGTCCCTTCCTCGCCGAATATGACCCACGTGGTGGTCTCTCGCCCGCCCACGCGAGCCCTGGCCTCTGCCATGTCCAGCTCGACTCTCTGGCCCCCGGCGTACTCGAACGTCTCCCGCTTGGTAGGAACTATGCCGAGCCGTCTCAGCGCGGAGCCGGGGATCACCGTTGTGGTAGCGCCCGTATCCACCAGCGCATCCACCTCTTCGAAGCTATCCCCGTGCATATCGCCGATTTCGATTGCGACGCTGAACGTTCCCACGGCTGATTACCCTCACTGTTTGTAAGGATTATAGCGTCCCCGGTCACTAACTGCCCCCAAACACCCGCGCTATATTCCCCCCGCATATCTTGGTCATGTCGGCTGGCGGGATGAAGTCGCAGTGGATACGCAGGTAGTCGAGGGACTGCCTGTAAGTGCAGTGACGCTCCACGTTGGGCATGTCCGAGCCCCAGGCCAGCCTGTCGGGTCCCAGCCGCTCGTAGTACTCGCGGATGAACGTCCGCGCCTCGACGTAGGGGTACTCCCAGATCGCGCCCTGGAATATAGGGATGAGTATCTCGGCGACCAGGTTGGGCGCCTGTAGCGCCCGCCATGCCTCCTCGGGTATCGATATCTCGCCATCACGCATGAACCTGTACAGCGACAGCCCGTGCGGATAGACGACCTGTATGTCCGTGTACCTCTGGAGCCAGCGCTCCAGCGCCGCAAGATGCTGCAGATACGGCTCGGGGCCCGGCCCGGCGGCGGTCACGTTCAGGTACACCGGAATCCCCATGTCGCGGACGTTGTCCCAGAACGGCCTGAAGGCCGCGTCGTCCACGGTCTCGGCACGCCCGTGCTGCTCCAGAGCGCCCGTCTGGAACCAGAGGCCGTGCAGGCCTAGGTCGCCGATAGCCCTCTCCAGCGTCCGCAGCTGCGACGGCGAGTCGGCACGCCATTCGTCGATCATCGCGAGGCCCCAGAACCGGTCAGGGAACCGGCGTACCGCGTCCGCCAGGTACCCGTTCAGCCTGCCGTACAGGTGCCCCGTCTGCAGCACGGCCCTGTCGACGCCGACGTAGTCCATCTGCGCGACCATCAACTCAGGCGGCGCGGACAGGTTCACCAGCGTCGGCGGCAGGTACTGCAGGTAGTAGTCCTCGCCGTCCGCGGTCCACGCGAGCCGGCCGAACCCGCCCCCGCGAAAGTTCACGTCGGTCAGCCCGCCCATCGTCACGTCCTCGCCTCTGCACAAAGTCTGCCGGTCTATTCGCGTGTGGTCGGCCAGGCGGCGCACCGGCTGGTGGTGGTACGCAAGGGAGTGCTGGGTGTAGCTGGCATGGCGAGCCTGGGACGAAAACCCCGCGGCCCCGCCCAGCGGCGGGAAAGCATGGGCGTGAGAGTCGATGATCATCAGGCTGGCCCCTGAGTCAGTACGTCGCGCGGCCGCCGCTTATGTCGAACACGCCGCCCGTGGTGAACGAGCACTCCTCCGACGACAGCCAGGCCACCAGCGCCGCGACCTCGCTGACGTCGCCGGTCCGCCCCATCGGTATCCGCTCCAGCATGTAGCTGACCTGCTCGTCCGTGATCTGGTCGAGGATCCGAGTCCGCACCACGGCCGGTGTGACGCAGTTCACCCTGACGCCCGTCGTGGCCAGCTCCTTGCCCACCGACTTGGTCAGCCCGATGACCGCCGCCTTGGTGGCCGAGTATGGCACCATGCGCGGGTTGCCCTCCTTGCCCGCGATCGACGCGATGTTCACGATGCGCCCGTAGTCGCGGATCAGCATGGCCGGCACGGCGTAGTGAGTGAACAGGTAGACGCCCCTCAGGTTCGTCCTGTACACCCGGTCCATCTCCTCCACCGGCAGCTCCCAGATGTTGCCCACGTCGCCGCCTATGCCCGCGTTGTTCACCAGCACGTCGACGCGACCCCACTTGCCCACGGCCTCGTCGACCGTGCGCTTCGCCGTCTCGGCCTCACCCACGTCGCCGACCACGGTGATGACCTCCGCACCGGCCCCCGAAAGCTCGCTTGCGGCGTGCTCGGCGAGCTCGCCGTCGAAGTC
>DAOUJZ010000091.1:0-68000 GCA_034421955.1 Dehalococcoidia bacterium
GCAGAGCCAGGCCGGCATGAGCAACATGGAGGTGGTAAAGTCGGCGACAAGCGGGGCGGCCAGAGCTATCGGCATGGACGACCTGGTTGGTACGGTAACGGAGGGGAAGGCAGCAGACCTGATAGTCGTCGACCGGGACCCGCTGCGGGACATCACCGCGCTGCGTACAATGTCCATGGTGATGCGCGACGGCAGAGTCATTACCCCGTACCGCCCGATGGAGGAGTGAGACCGATGGCACGCAAGGCGCCCAGGAGATCGATGAAGGCAAGTAGGGATTACGGCACCCTGGCGGCCGACGGGAAGACGGTGCTCCTGTCGGGCGGCAACCCGCAGATCGCGAAGGCGGACGGCGACGCGCCGGTGCAGGCGTACATCGCGGCCATGCCGGAGTGGAAGAGTGAGCTGGGCCGCCGCCTGGACGACCTGATAGTGAGCAACGCGCCCGGCGTGCGCAAGGCGGTGAGGTGGAACTCGCCCTTTTACGGCATCGAGGGCCAGGGCTGGTTCGTGAGCTACCACGTCTTCGCCCGCTACGTGAAGGTGACGTTCCTCAACGGCGCGGAGCTAGACCCGGAACCGCCCGGCTCGGGCAAGGACCCGGACGCGCGCTGGGTCGACATCTACGAGGGCGAACTCGACGAGGAGCAGATGGCCGAGTGGGTCCGCCAGTCGGCCGCCATTCCCGGCTGGGAGGGTTTCGACACGCTGTGAGACCCGGCGCCGTGTACGGCAAGATGCCGCGCCCGCCGAGCGCGGACGCGGGCTGTCTCGTCTTAGAGCGGTGGTGGCGGCGCTAGAGGCCGAGCACTTCCCCACGGGCGCGGACTTCGTCGTAGTCCTCGTACGCGACGAACTCCTCGAAGCCGGGCCTGCTCATGATCTTGAGCATCGCCCGCTCCAACTCCCGCTTTTCGGGCGTCCACTCGTAGGCCTTGACCCTGTCGTTGCCGCCCTGCCGATAGCGAATGACCAGTCCTGCCATCTTGTATCTCCCTTCTGCCAGCGCGCCCAGGTCCTTCTTCGGCTCGCGCCCGTGTTAGGATGTTATGTTTCCACCCTTGTGGCGCCGATGTCTAGGCCACAGAATCACAATTTCGGGCATTTCGGGGCGTTGCGGCGGCCCGGCGCCCCAACTATATTTGATAACGCGCGACCTGGGCGGCAGCCCGGAATCTTACACACGTCAGGGAAGGGGAAGGCGATGACGAGAGGCATGATGGACGTAGAGGCGCTGCGGTCCGCGGTCGCCGATGGCTCCGTGGACACGGTGATCCTGGCGTTCCCGGACCACTACGGGCGGCTCGTCGGCAAGCGGCTGGACGCCTCGTTCTTCCTCACGGACATGGAGGAGGGCACCCACGTCTGCGACTACCTTCTCACCGTGGACATGGAGATGGAGCCGGTGGAGGGCTACGAGTTCTCGAACTGGGAGCGCGGCTACGGAGACCTGCGGCTCGCGCCCGACCTGGCGACGATGCGGAGGCTGACGTGGCAGGACAGGACCGCCCTGGTGATGTGCGACGCCGAGTTGGAGCCGGGCGGCGGGCCGGTGACCGTCGCGCCGCGCTCGATCCTGCGCCGGCAGGTGGAGCGGCTGGGGCGCCGCGGGTTCGTCGCGAAGGCCGGTTCGGAGCTGGAGTACTACCAGTTCCGCACGTCCTACGAGGACGCCGCCCGCGGCGGATACCGGCACATGCGCGAGGCGGGGTGGTACCTGGAGGACTACCAGCTTCTTCAGGGCACCCGGAACGAGGACATGAACGGCGCGTTTCGCCGCCACCTCGCGGCGTCCGGGGTGCCCGTTGAGTCGACCAAGGGAGAATTCGGGCGCGGTCAGCACGAGCTGAACATCCGCTACGCGCCGGTGCTGGAGATGGCGGACCACCACCTGGTGCTGAAGCAGGCGGTGAAGGAGATTTCGGACCAGATGGGATGCAGCGTCACCTTCATGGCCAAGCCGGACGCCGAACAGGCCGGCTCGAGCTCCCACCTGCACCTGAGCCTGTGGACGGACAGGGATGGAGAAGAGGTGAACGCCTTCCCCGGAGACGGCGACCTTGCGGGCATGGCCTGCTCGGACGAGTTTCGCTGGTTCCTGGGCGGGTGGATGCGCTACGCGGCGGAGATGATGGTGTGCTACGCTCCGACCGTGAACTCGTACAAGCGCTTTATGGCCAGGAGTTGGGCGCCGACGGCGCTGGCCTGGGCGCCCGACAACCGCACGGCGGGATTCCGGGTCGTGGGCGCGGGGCCGAGCCTGCGGATCGAGTGCAGGGTTCCGGGCGCCGACGTCAACCCCTACCTGGCCTACTCGGCCGCAATCGCGTCGGGGCTGGCCGGCATCGAGCAGCGAATCGAGCCGCCGCCCGCGTACATCGGCGACGTGTACTCCGCGCCCGCCGAGACGATGCTGCCCCGCAGCCTGGAGGCCGCGGTGGAGGCGTTCAGCGGCAGCGATCTCGCGCGCTCCGCGTTCGGCGCGGACGTGGTCAGGCACTACGCGCACTTCTTCGCCAGCGAGGCGGAGGCGTACCGGCGCGCCGTGACGGACTGGGAGCGCGCCCGCTACTTCGAGCGCATCTAGCGCGCGAGAAAGGACCATCAATGGAACCGCGTATCAGCATCATCACATTGGGCGTGACAGACCTGCCCCGCTCCATCGAGTTCTACCGGAACGGGCTTGGGTTGCCCCTCCGCCACGAGGAGGACACCGAGTCCATCGCGTTCTTCGAGCTCCGGGGCACCTGGCTGGCGCTGTATCCCCGCGACGCCCTGGCGGACGATGCGGGCGTGTCAACGGAGGGCAGCGGCTTTTCGGGCGTGACCCTGGCGCACAACGTCCGCACGCGAGAGGAGGTGGACGCCGTGCTGGCGGAGGCCGTGGCCGCGGGCGCCACGCTGGTCAAGCCGGCGCAGGACGTGTTCTGGGGCGGCTACTCCGGCTACTTCGCAGACCCGGAGGGCTACCTGTGGGAAGTGGCCTGGAACCCCTACTTCCCCATCGAGTGAGTTGACGGAGGTACGAATTGAGCGAGGAAATCTGTTTCGCTCCCGCGACGGAGCTGGCGGAGAGCATACGCCGAAAGAGCCTCTCGCCGGTGGAGATAGTTCGGGCCCACATCGAACGCATCGAGCGGCTCAATCCGCTCCTCAACGCCATCGTGTTCCCCGCCGCGGACCCGCTGGCCCAGGCGAGGGAGGCGGAAGCCGCCGTCATGCGAGGCGACGAGCTCGGACCGCTCCACGGCGTGCCCTACACGCTGAAGGACTGCATCGAGACGGCCGGCCTGCCGATGTCCCTGGGTTCCCGGCTGTACGAGGGCTACGTTTCTGAGCGGGACGCCGAGGTCTACACTCGCCTGAAGGCGGCGGGCGGCATTCTGCTGGGCAAGACCAACATGCCCGAGTTCGCGCTGTGGTGGGAGACCGACAACGACGTGTTCGGCCCTACGCGTAACCCCTGGAACCCTGAACGAACGGCGGGCGGCTCCAGCGGCGGCGAGGCGGCGGCCATAGCCGCCGGGCTGTCGCCACTGGGGTTGGGCACGGACCTCGGCGGCTCCATCCGCGCGCCGGCCAGCCTCTGCGGGATCGTGGGACTGAAGCCCACGCTGGGCCGCATCCCCTACACGGGCATAGAGCCCCAGGTGCTGCACCGCGCCATCCACGTGGGACCCATGGCCAGGACCGTGGGCGACGCCACCCTCGCAATGTCTATCCTGGCCGGCCCGGACGGCGTGGACCTGTACGCGCCGCCGGTGCCGGTGCCCGACTACCCCAAACTCGACTCTGAGCCGGGCGGCCTGAGAGTGGGCTGGAGTCCCACCGCCGGCGTGTCGGTCCAGCCGGAGGTGCGGCGCTCGGTGGTGGAGGCCGCGGCGGCGCTTGGCGATATGGGAATGAGTACCGAGCAGGTGGAGATTCCCGCGCTGTCGGACAGGGACGCCGGCGCCGTTTCCCGCGTCATCTACACCATGGAGGCGCGGCGCCACCTGGGGCCGATCATAGCCGGCCGCGAGTCCGAACTGACGCCGATCATCCGCTCGCGCTTCGTGGACGGCGACACCTACACGCTGGACGAGTACCTCGATGCCAACCAACAGTGGGAGGAACTGCGCCAGGCCGTGAAAGACTACTTCAACCGGTACGACCTGTTCATGTGTCCAACGGTGCCCATGACGGCGTTCCCCCACGGCCAGGACGAGTTCCGCATCGAGGGCGAAACACTCGTCGGCAGGCACACCCTCCGCCTCACCCTGCCCTGGGACCTGACCGGCTCACCGGCCATCTCCGTGCCGTTCGGCTGGAGCGCCCAAGGCCTGCCCATAGGCGTCCATCTGGTGGGCCGCCACTTCGCCGAACTGACGCTGCTGCGAGCGGCCCGCGCCCTGGAGGCCGCCGCGCCGGCGGCGCGCCGCCCGGAACTGGGGTGAGCCCCGGCCCCGAAAGGCACAACAAGCTTGTCCCGTTGCTGTGAGCCGGGGTTGGCTGGCGGCTACCAGTTCGCTGGACTTAGCCTAACAACATGGGATATTCTCAACCTGACGGCCCAGCCCTACCAGATGAGAGTGAACCGATGCAACTCACTGAATCCCACCAACTCTCATTGATGACGACGCAGGAGAGTGTGGTCTCAGACTCCCGGATCAGATTAGACCTCCATTCGCATGACATTGAACGCGCTGTGTTGGCATGCGAAGACAATCTCTCCTTCATGGAGAAGCTAAGCGATGGTCAGATGAAGCTGATCGTCACTTCTCCTCCCTACAACCTGGGCAAGGATTACGAGTCCAGGACATCATTAGACGATTATCTCGATGCACAAGGCCGGGTGATAAGCGAATGTGTTCGAGTTCTTCATCCACAGGGGTCGATTTGCTGGCAAGTCGGAAATTACGTCAGTAAAGGTGAGATTGTCCCGCTCGACTCAGTTCTCTACCCCATCTTTCAGAGCCACGGGCTAAAGCTACGCAATCGAATCGTCTGGCACTTCGGCCACGGCCTTCACGCCTCGAGAAGGCTGTCGGGGCGGTATGAGACCATCAACTGGTGGACGAAGAGCGACGATTACACCTGGAATCTTGACCCGATCAGAGTTCCATCCAAGTATCCGGGCAAGCGCCATTACAAGGGGCCAAATGCCGGCAAGCTGTCGGGAAACCCAATGGGCAAAAATCCAAGCGACGTGTGGGAATTCCCGAACGTCAAAAGCAACCATCCCGAGAAGACGATTCACCCTTGCCAGTTCCCGGTCGAGTTGGTCGAGCGTCTCGTCCTTTCGATGACAGATGAGGAAGACGCGGTGCTAGACCCGTTCATGGGGGTCGGATCATCCATTGTCGCTGCCCTTATGCATGGCCGACAAGCCTACGGATGCGACATCGTGGAGGAATACGTGGACATAGCCCGGCAAAGAGTTGATCAACTGTACGCCGGAACTCTGCGCACTCGCCCAATGGGTAAACCCATCTACGACCCGGCGAAGCCCAATGGAGGACAATAGTGCAGATTAAGGCTCGGTACTCTCATCTGAACGGCGAAGAGTACCTGCTTGTTCATCGAACGGCGCTTTGGGAAGAGGTGCAGACTGTTATCGAGCAAGTCGACGCCTATTCTTGCCAGACCAAGGTTTCGCGGGAAAGAACCATGCGTGGCAAGATGCTTTTCTCTCCCACGGACATGAACCGAGCGTTCCGGGAGGGACTTCGCAGGCTGGGATGGAGCGAACGCCGAAACACCTTCTGGGTCACTGACGACGAGCGAATATTGCGCGGAGTGTACAGCTTGCCGGAGAGGGAGCAGAGGCTGGCCATCGAGAAGGCGGGGCTGACGCCCATCATGTCCTACAATCAGACCGACTTTGTAAAGGACCGCGTTGCGGTAGAGGTGCAGTTCGGCAAGTACGCCTTCGTGGCCCATGACCTGTTCGTGAAACACCTCAGCTTCTATATCTCGGACATAATAGACGTGGGAATCGAGATACTTCCTGTGAAAGAACTGGAACGCGGGATGTCGTCCGGCGTGCCGTACTACGAGAGAGACTTACTGAACATATTGCGCCAGGGCCGAGGCGTGCCGGCAGTCCCTCTTGTGCTCATCGGTCTAGCCCCATGACCGACGCCGGGCGCTAGATGGACGCCGCCATCAGGCCTGGAGTCCATACTTGCCTATCGAGAGAGGCTTAGCGGCGCAGGACCCTGTCAATCGATTCTCGGATTCTGTCGAGGTATTCGTCCCAGACGTTGTCGCTCCAGGTCTGCTCTTCCGGGTCTACGTGGCCCGGCAGGCCCTCGAAGGTGAAGTTTCTCCTGATGTCGGGGTGGAAGTAGAGGCGGTCCGCCATCGGCACGCGCCCCCGCTGGCGCTGCGGCTGGAAGCCATAGGCGCGCAGGTACGCGTTCGCCTGTACAGCGGATATCTGCTGCGTTTCGTGCCACTGGTTCAGAATGCGCTGGAAGTCGCTCGCCGACAGGTAGCCTCTCGTAACGTCCGCCATCTGCAGCGCCAGGTCGCGATACGACTCGCCCTCGCGCCTGTACCTGGCCTGACGGGACGCCTGTAGCGCCCGGTACAGGCCAAAGCTCAGGCCAAGCATAACCAGAGGGGTGCTCCTCAACAGCCACGTGGGGAACCAGTCCAGGGGCACCCAGTCCTCGTCATCGGTCCAGCCGTCGCCGTCTGTGTCGGGGTTGGTGGGATCGGTGTTCACGGTGTAGCTGATGCCCAGCAGCGAACGCTTGAAGCCCGCGTTCTCTTCGCCATCCGTCTTCCCGTCGCCGTCAGTGTCCGCATTGGCCGGGTCGGTGCCCAGCGTCCGCTCGTCGCCGTCCGAAATCCCGTCGCCGTCGGTGTCCGAGAGCGCCGGGTTGCTTCCTCCCTTGGCTTCCTCCGCGTCGTCGATGCCGTCGCCGTCGGAATCGACTGCGGTGGGATTTGTGGACCATGTCCCGCCCTCGTACTCTATTCCCGTCACCTCGTCGAAGTCGGTAAGGCCGTCGCCGTCGGTGTCGGGAACGTTGGGATTGGTAATCGCGACTGTCTGGCTGTCCTCGATGGATATGACGAACCCCGCAATCTCGGCAGCGTCCGTCAGGTTATCGCCGTCCGAGTCGGTGTTCAGCGGGTTCGTGACGTAGACGACCTGCTCACCACCCACCTCGACTCTCGATCCCTCCACCTCAGCGCGGTCCTGAAGCGAGTCTCCATCGGTGTCGGCGCTCAACGGGTCCGTCGCGAGTTCATTCTCGCGCAGGTCCGAGAGCCCGTCGCCGTCTGTATCGGCTCGGCCCGGATGCGTCGGAAGCAGGGACTGCGAATCCGAAGGGTCGGGGCGATTGATCTCGTCGCCGTCGCTTATCGAGTCGCCGTCGGTGTCCGCGGAACAGGGGTTGGAGCCGATCAAGCCCAGCTTTCCGCCGTCCAGGAGCTCGAGTTGTTCCGGCCCGTCCAGCAAACCGTCACCGTCGGTGTCCGCTTCGGTGGGGCTGGTGCACAGGTCGATCTCCGCCTGGTCGTCCAGGCCGTCGTCGTCGGTGTCGACGCGCGTGCAGTTGGTGAGGTTCTGGTGCTCGAGCGGGTCGGCCAGCCCATCCCCATCGGTATCCGCCAGTTGCGGGCTGCACCCGTGGCTGAACTCCAGGTCGTCTCTCAGGCCGTCGCCGTCGGTGTCGGCGCGGGTGGGGTCGCTCTGCGCGACCTGTTCCCTGCCCCGCACCTCCAGCCTGATTCCCTCGCGTTCCCTGCTGTCCGTGAGGGTGTCGTCGTCGGTGTCGGTGTCGTTGGGGTCGGTCTGGACGACGACATTCACGCCGCCGATGGTAAGGGTGTATCCCTCGACTTCCTCCAGGTCGGAGAGACCGTCGCCGTCGGTGTCGGCGACCGTCAGACCGGTCATGTGGGTGCGCAGCTCGGCGCCGTCGGAGAGACCGTCGCCGTCGGTGTCTGCCAGCAGCGGGTTCGTGTGCGGCTCGGCGACCTCCTCGCCGTCGGTGAGCCCGTCGCCGTCGGTGTCTGCCAGCAGCGGGTTCGGCGACACCTGGATTTCCGTGCCCAGGGGCGAGATGGTGAGTCCCCGCACTTCGTCGCCGTCGGTGAGCGTGTCGCCGTCGGTGTCCCTTTTCAGAGGATCGGTGAGGTGCGTGTTCACCTCGGCGCCGTCGGTGAGCGTATCGCCGTCGGTGTCCTCTTTCAGAGGGTCGGTCTCGTGAGTCCGCACTTCGGCGCCGTCCTCGAGCTCATCGCCATCAGTGTCGGGCTTCAGAGCGTCGGTCAGGTGCTCGAGCACTTCGTCGCTGTCGGACAGGCCGTCGCCGTCGGTGTCGGACAGGAGCGGGTTGGTCTTGTGGGCATTAACCTCGTCGCCATCGCCGAGGCCGTCGCCGTCGGTGTCCCTGTTGTCCGGCTGCGTGCGGTGTACGTTTATCTCGACCTGGTCGAGAAGCCCATCGCCGTCGCTGTCGCCGGAGGTGGGGCTGGTCCCCCTCCGGACTTCGGCGGCGTCGTCCAGCCCGTCGCCGTCTGTGTCTTTCTTCAAAGGGTCGGTGAGGTGGGTGTTCACCTCGTCACCGTCGGTGAGCGTGTCCCCGTCGGTGTCCGCAAGGAGCGGGTCGATGCCGCGGTCCACTTCGAACTTGTCCGTGAGGCCGTCGCCGTCGGTGTCTTTTTTCAGGGGGTCGGTGAGATGTTCGTTGACTTCGGCGGAGTCCGAAAGCGCGTCTCCGTCGGTGTCGACCGACACCGGACTCGTCTTGTGCGTGTTGACCTCGGCGCCGTCGTCCAGGCCGTCGCCGTCGGTGTCCTTGTTCGCCGGGAGCGTGCCTCCGCTTATCTCCGCGCCGTCGGTGAGGCCGTCGCTATCGGTGTCGGTCTTGTTCGGGTCGGAGCCGTGGCGATCGACCTCGTCGCCGTCCGAGAGCCCGTCTCCGTCGGTGTCGGCGACCTTGGGCTTGGTCTTGTGCGTGTTGACCTCTTCGCCGTCGGTGAGGCCGTCGTCGTCGCTGTCCGCGTCGTTGGGATTCGTGCCGTGCCGGGTTATCTCGGCGGAGTCCGTCAGCCCGTCGCCGTCGGTGTCGGCCAGCCCGGGATTGGTGCGGTGGGTGTTCACCTCCGCCGCGTCGGTAAGGCCGTCGCCGTCGCTGTCCGCGGCGTTTGGATTGGTGCTGTGAGTGTTCACCTCCGCGCCGTCGCTGAGGCCGTCGTTGTCGCTGTCCGGGTCCTTGGGGTCGGTGCGGTGGGTGTTCACCTCCGCGCCGTCGCTGAGGCCGTCGCTGTCGGTGTCGGCGACGTTTGGATCGGTGTTGTGCCTGGTCACCTCTGCGCCGTCGTTGAGGCCGTCGTTGTCGGTGTCGGCGACCTTGGGGTCGGTGGCGGAGACGTTGGCCGGGGGGTTGATCTCGGCGAAGTCGGTGAGGCCGTCGTTGTCGGTGTCGACGCGGATGGGGTTGGTGTTGTGCCTCGTCACCTCGGCGAAGTCGCTGAGACCATCGCCGTCGGTATCGGCCTTAGTCGGGTCGGTGTTGTACCTGGTCACCTCTTCGCCGTCTTTCAGGCCGTCGTTGTCGGTGTCCGGGTCTCTCGGGTCGGTTCCGTGCGTAGTCTCTTGCGCGAGCGTAAGCCCGTCTCCGTCTTGGTCGAAGTTAGGGTCGGGTGTAGGTGTAGGCGTAGGCGTCGTTGATGTGGCCGTCGAAGTAGCCTCCTGCGCTTGAACCGGCGCGTCCACGAGGGCGGCCATGACGACCAAGAACAGGACGAACAGGCCCAGCGCGAGCGCAAGCGCGATGCGCAGCAGGGAGGCGGACATGTCGCGGGGGGGCATGCGGCCGGTCAACGTCGACGCCTGTGGGCCGCGGGGAAGTACTGGCGGTAGATGCTGTCCAGGACGCCCTCCACCACTTCGCGGCGCGCCGCGACTTCCTCGGCGCTGTTGGCGCGACTCAGCAGCTCCTCGACCACGCTGAGGATTCCCAACGGAAAGCGGCGCGACGTGGTGGAGGCGATTTCACGGTTGCAGAGCTGGCGGGCCTCGTTGATGCGCTCCTGCAGACCCTCCAGGCTGGCCTGGCTTCCCATGCGCTGGTGCTCCATCTCCTCGACCACTCCGCGCAGACGGGCGACCGCGGTGGCCGGGGCCAGGTTGGCGGCCTCTCGCAGAGCCTCAGTACGGTATCCCGCCCGCTGCCGTTCGTCGACGAGCCGGGAGATGGTCTGGCGGTGGGCCAAAGTCTCCCGCCGCATTCCATCGAGCCTGCTCCCGAGAGCCCTGACGAACCTGAGCCTGTCTTCTATCGGGGATTCGTCCGACCTGGGGTCCGGCATTTCATCGAGCCACTCGGTCCACATATCGTCCTCACGCAGGTTCTTCGCTAGACGGCGGAGTCGACCCACGGAGTTCCGCAGCTCCGGCAGTACCTGCTCCGCCCTTTCGCGCCGGGACCTTGGCTCTCTTGCTCGTCTGCCCCCGGGCCTTGCGGAGAAGAGACGCCAGACGGCCAGTATCGCTCCGACGGCCAGCACGATCACCGCGACGACCGTAACCAGAAGGTACTGCCTGGCGATCCCGAAAATGCCCGAAACGACCGACGAACCGGTCGCCGAGTCGTCCCCGGCCTGTGCGGCCACGTCGCCGGTCGTATCGCCCAGCGGCGCGACGGGCGGCGGCTCCGCGGCCCCGAGAAGAACCAGCGCAAGCACCGGCAGTACAGCTATGCTGAAGATACGGCCAAGGGAAGGGGCCAAAACGTTCACTCGCCAACTCCGCTTCGCGATCAGCCGGGGCTAGCGTCCGGGGTCTGGCCGATTCCGGGCAATACGGCCGCTCCGCGCTCCATAATGGTCTCCTCGGGCAGTCGCCGGAGGGCATCGGCCAGGGACTCGCCGTCCAGCAGCCCCCATTCGGGGTCGCCGAGAGCCTGCCGGATGCCCTGCTCTATCTGCGGGAAACGGGGACCGCTCAGCAGCACCGTGAGCCGAACGTCGGTCATCTGGGGAAAGCTGGCCATGAAGACGCGGGACGAGGAGCCATCGTCGTCCAGGCGGCTGCGCAGCTCCTCCTCGAAGCGTCTGCGCTCCCTGTTATCCCTGACGATACGCCGCAGATGTCGCTCGGGTCCGGCCAGCAGCGCCAGGGCGTTGCGGGCGGTGTTCGGTTCGCATTCCACCGCCGTGGCGTCGAGCGCCTTGCGAAGCATGTCCGAGATGGTGGGCAGTTCGCCGTCCGGTCCGGTGGGCACGATGCTGCCGGTCATGCTCCTTATCCGCTCGGGGGCTCTGCGGAGCGGAATGATCGAGAATCCGGTGGCGATGAACTCGTGCAATCCGTCACCCTTGGGCGACAGCGTGGTGCGCACGTTGGCCGCGTCGAGCTGGGTGCCGAAGGGGTTGAAGTGGTAGGAGGTCTGCGCCGACAGCAACAGGGGCATGAGAACGTCCTGCAGGTAGCGGTTGATGCCGTCTTTGCCGATGAAGTTCGGATGGCCCAGATCCTCCATCGTCAGGTTGTCGGCCAGGATCACTCCGTTTACCGACGTCGCCTTGGCAAGGTAGTAGAGAGACGTGAGCAGATTGGACAGCAGACGCGGCTCTCCCCACTCGGCCGCGATGGCATCGTCGCCCCGGCTCTCCGGCAGGACGCAGAGGCTGAACGTGGTGGTGGGCGGCGGCTGGAGGGTGCGCTGCATCCAATCGGTCACTATGGGCACTATGCCGGAGCCGGTGCCGCCGCCCAGACCGCTGAGCGTGAGCAGATAGCCGTTGTTCTCCCGGCTGAAGACGCCGCCGTCGGCGAGGGAGCCTCGCACCGTGTCCGCGGCCTGCTCGTTTTCGAGGATGTTGTAGATGGCCGCGGCCCGGCCCAGCAGGGTGAATCCTCCGGCGCCGCCGGTCCTTCCCACCGTGTAGCCGCTGCCCTGCTGCTCGTCGGCCTGGTCGGCGCTGTCCTGCGGACTGGAGCCAAGGAGCCTTCCGTACTCCGTCGGGGGAGGAGGGTCGAAAGAGACCTGGACCCTGGGGTCCCGCCAGTTGAACAGATCGTTCATCTTCTCTGCCAGGTCGGACTGGGTATCCATGACCAGTGCCCGCACCGGGTAGTGGGAAGCGAGGTACGTGGCCACGAAATCGGGCTTGAGCCGAAAGACGCCGGCCAGCTTGCTCCCGGCCTCGCCGCAGCCGATGAGGCAGATGGAGTGGGCTTCGCGCCTCGCCGACTCTTCCTGGTACTGGTTTACGGCGGACCGGACGTCCAGGTCTGGGTCGCCGAAGTCCTCCGGCTCACCGACGGACGGCTCGTAGCGCGCGGGCGAGGTTGGCGTAGTGTCCGGCGTGTTCGTTCGCTCTTGCATCGAGTCAGACCAGTCTCCGGGCCGCGTACTTCCCGTGCGGGGGCGCGCGGCAGTATTGCGGTCGCCCTGCCGGGCGGTTCATCTATTTTACCAATATTTTACCAATTGTATGCGCTGAACGAACTTAACGCCAATGTCGGGCGCGGACCGAAGTGTCTCAGACAATCCTCGGACTTGACAACAGCCTCTTGTTCAATAATACTTCCCCACACAGTGAACCAGGCTAGGAGACTGGAGGGGAGGCCTATGGCTAATCTACTTGAAGTTAGGGACCTTGCGACCTACTTCTTCACCCAGGACGGCGTCGTCAAAGCGGTGGATGGCATTAGCTATTACCTGGAAGAAGGCGAGGTGCTGGGTATAGTGGGAGAGAGCGGCTGCGGCAAGAGCGTGAGCGCCCTCTCGGTTATGCGGCTGGTCGCCAATCCTCCGGGCAGGACCGTAAACGGCGAGGTCGTCTTCGAGGGCGAGGACATCCTCAGGGTCGACGAAGCCGAAATGCGGCACATCCGGGGCAACCGGATCGCCATGGTCTTCCAGGAGCCCATGACGTCGCTCAACCCGGTGCTCACCATCGGCCGGCAGTTGACCGAGACCCTGGAGCTGCACCAGGGCATGTCCAGGGCGCAGGCCCATACCAGGGCGGGCGAGCTGCTCGACATGGTCGGCATCCCCGACGCGGATGCCCGCCTGAGAGACTACCCCCACCAGTTTAGCGGCGGCATGAGGCAGAGGGTGATGATCGCGATGGCCCTGAGCTGCGACCCCAGGCTCATCATCGCCGACGAGCCCACCACCGCGCTCGACGTGACGATCCAGGCCCAGATCCTGGAGCTGATGCGTGACCTCTCGCGCGAACTCGGCACCGCCATGATCATCATCACGCACAACCTGGGCGTGGTCGCGCGCTACGCCGACAGGGTGAACGTGATGTACGCCGGCAAGATAATCGAGACCGGCTCATCGGAGGAGATTTACCACAACCCCAGGCACCCCTACACCCTGGGCCTGCTCAACTCCGTTCCGCGCCTGGACGAGACCCGGCGCGTGAAGCTGGACCCCATCGAGGGCCTGCCACCCGACCTCATCGACCTGCCGCCCGGCTGCAGCTTCGCGCCGCGCTGCAAGTACGTGTACGACAAGTGCCTGCAGGAAACCCCGGTGCTGGAGGAAGTTCTGGAAGGACACACGGCGGCCTGCTGGCGATTCAGGGAAGTCCGCGAACTCGCCGCAGCGGCCAGCGCCGGCTAAGGAGACGACCACATGGTAGAAACTGAAAGCAGGAACGGCGGCCCCTCCGACGAGGTGCTGCTCGAGGTCAAAGACCTCGCCATGCACTTTCCCGTTACGTCGGGAATCATATTCCAGCGAACGATCGGGCACGTCAAAGCCGTGGACGGCGTAAGCTTCAGCATCAGGCGCGGTGAGACGCTGGGCCTGGTGGGCGAGAGCGGCTGCGGCAAGACCACCACCGGACGCTGCATCCTACAGCTCTACAAGCCCACCGCGGGCGACGTCTACTTCGAGGGTGAGAACCTGAACGAGCTGGACGGCGCCGCCATGCGCGCCATGCGCCGCAAGATCCAGGTGATCTTTCAGGACCCCTACGGCTCGCTCAACCCGCGCATGACCTGCGGCGACATCGTGGGCGAGCCGCTCGTGGTGCACAAGCTCACCTCGGGCAAGGGCGAGTACAGGGACAGGGTCGCAGAGCTCCTACAGGTGGTGGGCCTGAACCCCTACATGGCAGACCGCTACCCGCACGAGTTCAGCGGCGGCCAGAGACAGCGCATCGGAATCGCCCGGGCGCTCGCGGTGAACCCCAGCTTCATCGTCTGCGACGAGCCGGTCTCAGCGCTGGACGTGTCCATTCAGGCGCAGGTCATCAACCTGCTCGAAGACCTTCAGGAGCAGTTCGGCCTGACGTACCTGTTCATCGCGCACGACCTGTCCGTGGTTCGCCACATCAGCGACCGCGTGGCCGTGATGTACCTGGGACACATAGTCGAGATCGCCGACCGCCTGGAGCTGTACGACAACCCGCTGCACCCGTACACGCGGGCGCTGCTCTCCGCCGTGCCGATTCCCGACCCCGTCGTGGAGGCGCAGCGCGAGCGCATCATCCTCCAGGGCGACGTGCCCAGCCCCAGGAACCCACCCGAAGGCTGCGTGTTCCACACCCGCTGCCCCGTGATGATCGACGACTGCCGCGCGGGCATCCCCGAGCTGCGGGAAGTCAGCCCCGACCACTGGGTCGCCTGCATCCGGGCCGACGGCTACGGCGAGCCTTCCTTCTAGGCAGGGCCGCAAAACCGAGCACACGAGCGGGGCAGGTCTTCGGACCTGCCCCGCTTCTTTTCCGGCCACCGCGGCAACGCAGGGCGACGGGCCGATTACTGGTCCCTTCCCCCTTGACGGGGGAAGGCTAGGATGGGGGTGAAAGGTCCCAGGCGCCCGCCCCTTACGGGTCGATCAGCACGCCCGGGTTGAGCACGCCGTTGGGGTCCACCGCGCGCTTGGCCGCGCGCAGCGCCATCGCGAACGGCTCCGGCCGCTGCTCGTCGTACCACGGGCGGTGCTGGCGCCCCACGGCGTGGTGGTGCGTGATGGTCCCCCCGGCCTTCATGATGGCGTCGGACGCCGCCTTCTTGATGTCGGCCATCTGCCGCGCCGTGGACCCGGCCCTGTACAGCCCGGCGAACGTGTAGTACGGCGCGGGGCCGTCCGGGTACACGTGGGTGAAACGGCAGTTCAGCGTGCCGCCGCCGCACACCTCTTCCAGGGCGCGTGTCGTAGACTCCCGCACCGCATGGTCGAACTCGGGCCAGCGGTCCCAGGTGATCGCCGTCTCGAAGGTGCCGCCCACCAGTCCCAGCCCGTCGGAGAGGCCGCCGCCGATGTTGATGAACGAGTTGCGCCAGGCGCCCGCGGCGCCGCTTCTGCCGGTGGGCCTCCCCGTGCCGTCCGAGATAGCGATCTCCTCGTCGTCGATCCGGCCGCCCGCGGCGCGGGCGATGTCGACCGCCGCCCTCATCGGCCAGTCCTGCGGCGTCTCGGCAGACTCGAACCCGATTATCAGCAGCGCCCGCGTGCCGTCCAGCCCTGCGCCCTCTCGCGCCAGGTCCGGGTCCAGCAGCCGAAGGTTGGCCGGCCACAGCTTGGCCTGGGCTATCTGGCGCGTCGCATCGTAGCCGGCCTCCCACGACGGAAACTCCACGCCGGCGGTCGCCCTGAAGACGGGCCGCTTCTGAATGCGCACCCACGACTCGGTTATGATGCCCAGAATGCCCTCGCTGCCTATCGCGAGCCGGTCGGGGCTGGGTCCCGCCCCGCTTCCAGGCAGCCGTCGCGACTCCCACCAGCCCGACGGCGTCAGCATCCGCACCGACTCCACGAAGTCGTCGATGTGGGTGTGGTTGGTGGCGTAGTGGCCCCCCGACCGGGTGGCGATCCAGCCGCCCAGCGTGGAGCCGGTGAAGCTCTGCGGAAAGTGGCGCAGCGTGAAGCCGCCGGGCCGGAGCTGGTCTTCCAGGGCCGGACCGAACACGCCGGCCTGGATGCGCGCCGCCCTGGACACGTCGTCGATCTCCAGCACCCTGTCGAAGCGGCTCATGTCGATGGTAACGATGCCGTCGTAATCTTCCGGGGGCGTGACTCCCTCGACCACCGACGACCCGCCGCCGTAGGGAATGGTGGCGTAGCCGCCGTTAGAGCACCAATCCAGGCAGGCCTCCAGCTCGGCGTCGTTGGAGGGATAGGCCACCACGTCCGGCGGATTCGGGAACTCGCCGAACACCGCGCGCTCCTTGTCCGCGCCGTAGGAGTGGGCGGCGCGCTCGTGGTTGTCGGCGAAGCAGAAGCCGGTGATGGACGCCGGAGGCGTAATCCGCGGCGGTCGCAACCGCAGGTCGCGCGCCCTGGGAATCGGCGGGGGCGTGAGCGACACACCGAGCTTCTCGGAGAGCCGACTCGCGTACTCGGCGCGCTGCGCGTCGGTGGGCTCGTCGGCCTCCAGCCCCCAGGTCCAGATGCTGCGTCTCGGCAGTGTCGATGAGGCCACGTATGCCCTCCTTTGCGCTTCGTCGGGTGTGTGCGGGTGGGAGTGCATTGTAGCACCCACGGTAGGCCGGCAAATGCGGAGGGGCAGGCCCGTGGGCCTGCCCCTCCTATAGCGTTGTCAGCGCTGGGGCCGTAATAGGCCCCGTTCGCCTACTGCGTGTTGATGTTGGATGGGTTGGTCGCGCGCACCTGGGTGTGCCTCCGGAGCACCGGCGGCAGATCGATCCGCAGGAAGTCGGGGATGTTGTTGTCCCCGGCCTTGCCGTTGGGCAGCGCCTCCTCCAGCAGGTGCTTGAGCTGCTCGTCGCGGTCATACGAGAGCTCGCCGCTTGCGAAGCCGGTGGCGATGATGGTGAGCTTGATCTCGTTCTCCATCTTGCTGTCGGTCACCATGCCGAAGATGATGTTCGCCTCGGGGTCCACCTTTCGCTGGATGACCTCGGCGGCCTCGTGCAGCTCCATCAGCTTCAGGTCGCTGCCGCCGGTTATGTTGAAGAGCACGCCGCGCGCGCCGTCGATCGACACGT
The DNA here is from genome assembly GCA_034421955.1 of Dehalococcoidia bacterium. GTDB lineage: Bacteria > Chloroflexota > Dehalococcoidia > Lucifugimonadales > CATOSD01 > CATOSD01. Next base: position 16,925 of record DAOUJZ010000091.1, read on the forward strand.
CCAGCAGCGGGTTGGAGATGGCGCGCTGGGCGGCCTCACGCGCTCTGTGTTCGCCGATGCCCCAGCCTATGGACATCCACGCGGGGCCGGCGTCCTGCATGATGGCCTGGATGTCGGCGAAGTCGAGGTTGATCTCTCCGGGCACGGTGACGAGCTCGGCAATGGACTGGACGCCCATGCGCAGCACGTCGTCGGCCAGCCTGAAGGCGTTCTCGGCGGTGATCTCTTCCTCGCAGATTACGCGAAGGCGCTCGTTGGGAATGGCCAGCAGGGTGTCGGTGTGCTGCTTGAGGCGGTTGATCCCGTCCTCGGCCACCTGCGAGCGTCGCAGGCCCTCGAAGTCGAACGGGCGCGTCACCACGCCGACGGTCAGCGCTCCGGTCTCTTTGGCGAGCTGCGCCGCGACCGGAGCCGCGCCCGTGCCGGTCCCGCCGCCCATGCCCGCCGCGATGAACACCATGTCGGCGTCGCACATCGCCTCGTACAACTCTTCCCTGCTCTCCTCGGCCGAGCGCATGCCCAGGTCCGGATTGCCGCCGACGCCCTTGCCGCCGGTGAGATGCTCCCCGACTCGTATCCTCATGGGCACGTCGCACCGCTCGAGCGCCTGGTCGTCGGTGTTGACCACCATGTACTCCACACCCGGTATGCGCTCTCTGTACATCCTGGAGACGGCGTTCGAGCCACCCCCTCCTACGCCTACGACCTTAATCCGCGCCACCGAATCGGGGTGCGTGTTGCTGACCGCCATTATGTCCCTCCCTTTTGTAATGCCCCTGGTTGCTGCTTTGTATCGTGGCATCCGTTCCAGATACCAGGTTCGAGATGTTTCGTCAGTTCCTCAGCGCCCTGAACGGCCTGGCGAAGATGGACCCTGCCCCGCTTCTGCCTTTGGCGCCGTTCGTTTTGCCGTTGCCATTGCCGTTGCCGTTTGCGTGAGTGGCGCTGCTGCCGTGAGCGCCGTTTCGCTCGCCGGTTTCGGCCTGGTCTGCCGCCCAGAGCAGTATGCCCGCGCTGGTGGAGAACGACGGAGCCCTCAGGCCGTCGGGCATGCCGACGTTGCCGTTCGGCGCTCCGATTCGTATGTTCGAACTGACCATCCTGCGCATGAGGTCGAGCAGCCCGGGCAGAAGCGAAGCTCCGCCGGTAAGCACGATCCTCGCGTCGAAGGTGTTGCGAATGCCCGCCTCCATGAGCTTCATCTTGATGATCTCCGCAAGCTCCGCGGCGCGCTCACGCGTGAGCTGGCAGATGTCGTGCAGGTGAACCTTTCGCTCTGTAGCCGGGCCAAGCACCTGAATAGTAATCTCCTCGTGGGCCGAGGCGCCTCCGGGGTCGGTGTGGGCGTGTTCCAGCTTTACCTTCTCGGCCGTGGCGTACGAAGTGTCGTACATCAGCGCGATGTCGTTCGTGAAGTGGAAGCCGCCCACACCAATCGCCGTGGTGTAATGCGGCAATCCGTTGTTGAACACCACCATGTCGGTGGTGCCGCCGCCGATGTCGACCAGGGCGACTACTCCCTGCCGTTCGGCCGGATGCAGCACCGCCCGGCCGCTCGCCAGCGGCTCCAGCACCAGCCCATCCACCTCTATCTCCGCCTGGCGGACCGAGGCCATCAGCATGTCGACAAGTCCCTTGGCGCCCGAAATGACGTGCGTGTTCACGTCCATGCTATTGGTGTGCATGCCGATAGGACTGACGATGCCGGCGTTGCCGTCCAGCGTGTAGCTCGTAGAGAGCGCGTGGATGATAGTCCGGCCGGGGACCTCGGCGGCCTCGGCCACCTTCATCGGCACGAGCGCCATGTCGTCGGTGGAGATGACGCCTTTCTGTCCCACCCAGTCCATCGTGTCCGTTCGATTGGCGAATTCGATGTGGGCGCCGGTGATCCCGACGTATGCCGACTGTACTTCGACGTCGGCAGACTTCTGGGCGTCGGCCACCGCCACGCGTATCGCCCTGGCCGTCGCCTCTACGTCGTAGACTATGCCTTTCCTGAGCCCTTCGCACGGCACGACGCTATACGCCAAGACTTCTGGGTCTGCATAGCCGTCCTTGACTCCGACGACGACGCAAACCTTGGTTGTACCAACGTCGATCGCGGTTATCAGTCTTGGGTTTGCCATGTGTTCCTACCTCTATGCTGGTGTACCGGGTCTATGCCGGGTTTGGGTTGTACGGTTGTTTTGGCGTCAAATCTTCTCGGCAACGCGCATTCGCGCGCTTCTGCTGCGGGGGTTGGCCTGTACCTCGTCAGACGACGGGCGGATCACCCTCCGGTTCACCAGCCGCAGTCTGGCGGCGTGTGCGCAGACGCATTGCGGCAGCGCCGGCGGGCACACGCAGTCGGCGGCCTCTCGGGCCAAGGTGCGTTTGACCAGCCGGTCCTCCAGCGAGTGATAGCTTATGACCGCAAGCCTGCCGTTCGTGCCCAGCACCTCGATCGCCTGCTCCAATCCTCGTTCCAGGTTCTCCAACTCCCCGTTCACGTACATTCGCAGCGCCTGAAACGTGCGGGTGGCGGGATGGACGCCACCCCTGCGGGGCCTTCTGCTGGCCATCGCCACCACTCTCGCCAGTTCGGTGGTGGTCTCGATTGGCCTGTTGCGAACAATCGCTCCGGCTATTCGCCTCGCCGCCCGATCCTCTCCCAGCTCGAATATGATGTCCGCGAGCGCGGCCTCGGTGTAGGTGTTGACTACCTCGTAAGCCGACTCCCCCGCACCGGGGTCGAAACGCATATCCAGCCGCGCCTCCCTCGAAAAGCTGAACCCCCTGCTCGATGTCTCCACCTGCCGCGACGAGAAACCCAGGTCGAAGAGGACTCCGTCCGCAGACAGGAACCCGTGCTCCCGCGCCACCTCCGCGACGTCCGCGAAATTCGCCTTCGCCAGCGTCGCCCCAGGCCCGAAAGGGGCCAAATCGCGGCTCGCCGCCTCGATAGCTTCGGCGTCCAGGTCCAGGCCCAGAACGCGCGGGCTTGGCTCAGCGGCGGCGGCAAGGATGGCTCGCGAGTGCCCGCCTTCCCCAACATTACAGTCGACGTACCTGCCTCCGGGCCGTACCCTGAGGGCGTTCACGACCTCCCGTTCCATTACCGGCGTATGAAATCGCCTCGATACCATACCGCACCGCGGGGCCGATCCCGCCTTGCTGTCCCGGTCTGTACCGATGCCGCGCTTCCCTGCGAACAGGGCCCGCAGGCTGTGTCCAGACAATCGTGGTAAGATTGGGACTATCCGAATACACTCCGGCAGCTTGGGCAAGAGTGTCACAGACGTACGCAGGCGCTTGCAAGGCAAATTCGCCCTTGTTTTGTACGGAGTCTAGCATTTTGCATAGTCAAATCTCAGGAGGCGGACAATCTTCAAGTACGCGATTCTCACCATCAGCGACGCGGGCTCCAAGGGCGAACGCGTCGACACCAGCGGCGACACCATCGCCGAAATGATGGACGGCGACACGTTCGAGCTGGGCCTGCGCGGCATCGTCCCGGACGAGCGCGACCAGATAGCGCAACGGCTGAGCGACTGGTGCGATTCGGAGGGACTGGACCTGCTGCTCACCACGGGCGGCACCGGCCTGGGACCGCGCGACGTAACGCCCGAGGCCACCCGCCAGGTGCTGGACGTGGAGGCCCCGGGCATCGCGGAGGCCATGCGCATGCAGACACTGGTGAACACCCCGCTGGCCATGCTCAGCCGGTCCACCGCCGGCGTGCGCTCCGGCTGCCTCATCGTCAACCTGCCCGGTAGCCCCAAGGCGGTGCGCGAGTGCCTGGACGTGGCGCTGCCCGCGCTGCCCCACGCCCTGGAGATGGTGAAGGGATGGCGGACGCACTAGCGGCCCCGGCGCGCTTTCACGTTCTCACCATCTTCCCCGCCATGTTCGCGAGCCCCTTCTCCGAGGGCATCATGGCCAGGGCCATCGCTAACGGACTCGTCGAGGTGCGCCCCCACGACATTCGCGACCACGCCCGCGACAACCACCGGACGGTGGACGACTACCCGTTCGGCGGAGGCCCGGGCATGCTGATGAAGGCCGCCCCGCTGTTCGACGCGGTGGAGGCGGCGCTCTCGACCGCCCACGGCGCCGATTGCCCGGTCATCCTGCTCTCGCCCCAGGGCCGCCCGCTGACGCAGCAACTGGTCGAGGAGCTGGCGCGCGAGCGTGAAATGGTGCTCGTTTGCGGACGCTACGAGGGCGTGGACGAGCGCGTCCGGGACCACCTCGTCACGGACGAGATAAGCATCGGAGACTACGTGCTCAGCGGCGGCGAGCTGGCCGCGATGGTGCTCATCGACGCCGTCTGCCGCCTGCTGCCCGGCGTCGTCGGCTCGATAGCGTCCACCGAGGACGACAGCTTCACCACCGGCCTCATCCAGCACCCGCAGTACACCAGGCCCGCCGAATACAGGGGCTGGCGCGTACCCGACACGCTGCTCTCCGGCAACCACGCCGAGATCGCGCGCTGGCGCAGGCGCGAGTCCCTGCGCAAGACGCTCCGCCGCCGGCCAGACCTGCTGGAGACCGCCGAGCTGTCCGACGACGACGAGAAGTACCTAAGCGAGCTACGACAAGACCGGACCCTCCGGTAGTCCCTTCCTCTTCTGTTTGGGGAAAGGTTCCGAGTTTTCCCTTCCCCCTCGCAGGGGGAAGGTTAGGATGGGGGTGAGTAAAGAAACATGAGAAACACAACCAGGCTGCGCCAGATGCTGAACGAACCGGGCATCATAGTCGCCCCCGGCGCCTACGACTGCCTCACCGCGAAAATCATCGAGCGTGAGGGGTTCCCTGCCGTCTACATGACCGGCGCCGGCACCTCCGTCTCCCGGCTGGGCGTGCCGGACCTGGGACTCGCCTCCGTGTCCGAGATGGTCGCCAACGCAGAGGCCATCGCCGACTCGGTGGCCGTGCCCCTCATCGCCGACGCCGACACCGGCTACGGCGGCACGCTCAACGTGCGCCGCACCATACGCCAGTACGAGCGCGCGGGAGTGGCCGCCGTGCACATAGAAGACCAGGAGTCCCCCAAGCGCTGCGGCCACCTGGACGACAAGCGAGTGGTGTCCACCGCGGAGATGGTGCGCAGGCTCCGCGCCGCCGTGGACGCCCGCACCGACGACGACTTCGTCATCATCGCACGCACCGACGCCCTCGCCGTCACGGACTGGGACGACACCATGGCGCGCTGCGAGGCCTACCTGGAGGCGGGCGCCGACGTGCTGTTCGTGGAGGCGTTGCGCACGCCTGAGCAGGCCGCACAGGTCGTGCGCTCGTTCGACGTGCCGATGCTCTACAACTTCATCGAGACCGGCAAGTCCCCGCGGCTCTCCGCGTCCGAGTTGGAGGAGATGGGCTACAAGATAGTCATCTTCCCGGTCAGCGCCTTCACCATGGTGGGCGAGATGGTCACGCGCCTCATGCGCGAGCTGAAGGAGCGCGGCACCACCGAGCGCATGATCGACCACATGGTCGAGCTCGAAGAGTGCTTCGACATGGTGGGGCTGCACGACATGCTGTCGATAGACGCCGCCTACGCCGAGGTAGAGCCTATCCGATAAGTCCCTTCCCCCTCGCAGGGGGAAGGTTAGGATGGGGGTGATGAACAGGTTGCCGGCCAGGCCGTTAGCGCCCTCCGCGCGCCTCCGCGGCCCGTCCGCGCCCCAGCAGCACACCGGCAAGCCGCGCCAGCGACGGCGCCGCCACCGGCCCCAGCGACAGCAGCAGCGACCGGAACTCGCGGTTGCCAGCCGCGCGCAATATCGTCTCGCTGTGCCAGTCGAACGAGAAGTGCCGCGAACCCACCAGCTCGTCGCACATGCCGTCGCCCACCACGCGCGAGAGAAGCCGCTCGATCTGGCTGTCCGCGAGAGTCGAGTAGAGCAGCCGCGCCAGGTAGCCCACGCGCAGCTCCCTGCCCAGCAGCGCCTTCCAGGCCCGCTCGTAGCCCGCCAGCCGCCGCTCCGAAAAGTCGCCCACGTCGAACGCCCCCGCCGCGGTCTCGGCCGCCAGCTCGCCCGATAGCTGCGCGTAGTAGATGCCGCCGCCCGTGGTCGGCTTCACCTGCCCGGCGGCGTCTCCCACGACCAGCACCCTGTCGGCGAACGTCCTCGGCGGCGGCCTCAGCGGTATGCCCCAGCTTCGCACCCGCCCGGCGACCCGCCGCACCTTGCCATCGCGTGAGAGGCAGCGCAGAAAGTCGTCCATGTGACCGTTCAGGCGCTGCTGCGACATCAGCCCCGCCAGCGCGGTGGACTCGCCGGTCGGCACCAGCCAGCCGAACGACCCCGGCGCGATGCTTCGTCCCAGGTACACCTCCGCGTCCTCCACACCGTCCGTCTCCACCTCAACCTGCGAGCCTATCATCAGGTCGCGCCGCCGCCCCCTGGGCAGCCCCGCCATGTCCATCAGCGGCGACCGGAAGCCGCTCGCTATCACCAGCATCTCGCCGCGAAAACGGCCGCTGCCCGCCTCGCCGCCGGTGGTCACCTCGACTCCTGCCGCACGGACCTCCAGGCCGGTCACGCGCTCGCCCAGCCGGTACTCCGCTCCCGCGTCCCTGGCGCGCCGCGCGATGCCGGCGACGTAGGCGGCGCGGTCGATCACCGTCGCCTGCGGCTCGCCCCGCTCGATGCGGTAGCGGTTGCCCGCGGGCGACACCACCGTCGCGGCAGCCGCCCGGTGGTGCACCACCGAGTCGTCGGGTGGAAAGCGCCGCACGCAGTCCATGCCAATGATGCCTGTACACAGCTTGTCGCCCACTGCCTGTCCCAAGCTTGTCACCGCCTGCCCTGAGCTTGCCGAAGGGTCACGCCGCCAGTCCAACACCGCGACGCGGCGGCCGAGCTCCGCCAGCCCGAGCGCGGTCTGGTTGCCGGCGGGCCCCGCTCCCACCACTATCGCGTCAAACGACTCCATGTTCCTTCCATGCACACTTGCGGCCCGCAAATCGAGCCGCATAGAATTATGGTGCGCGGCGGGGCGAGCCGCAACCCTCGCACGGGCCCCCGCCGCTCCACATTCCCCGCATGGCAGGAGGCGCAGTTGAACGTTCGCAAGGCAGTGATACCCGTGGCGGGCTTCGGCACACGCTTTCTGCCCGCCACCCGCTCGGTGCCCAAGGTGCTCATCCCCGTGCTCGACCGCCCGCCCCTGCACCTGGCGGTCGAGGAGGCCGCGCGCGCCGGCATCGACCACGTCGTGCTTGTCGTCTCCCCGGGCCAGCAGTCCGTCGCCGACTACTTCACGCCCAAGCCGGCGGTGGAGGAAGCCCTGGAGCGCCGGGGCAACCAGGCTCTGCTGGACCTGATGCGTGGCATTGCTCGAATGGCGGACGTGAGCTGCGTAACGCAGACCGAGCAGCTCGGGCTGGGTCACGCGGTGCTGATGGCGCGCGAGGCCGTGGGCGACGAGCCGTTCTGCGTGCTGCTGCCCGACGACGTCATCTGGAGCGACACGCCCACCATCGGCAGCATGGCCGAGCACCACCACTCGCTCGGCGGACCCGTAATCGCGGTCAAGCGCGTGCCGGACGAGGCCGTGCCCAGCCTGGGCATCGTGGACGCCCGGCACGTCTCCGGCGCGATCTTCCGAATCGCAGGCATGGTGGAGAAACCCCGCCTGGAGGACGCGCCGTCCAACCTGGCCATCATAGGCAGGTACGTGTTGCCTCCACAGATATTCGACGCGCTTGAGCACGTAACGCCGGGCGCCGGCGGCGAGATACAGCTAACCGACGCCATCGCCGCGCTGCTCTCCACCCAGGCGGCCCACGCCTACGAGTTCCCCGGCGCCCACTTCGACGTCGGCACCCCGCTCGGCCTGCTCAAGGCGTCCACCTACGACGCGCTGCACCGCCCGGACACCGCCGCCGATTTCCGGCGCTGGCTGTCCGAGACGCTGTAGCGTCGTGGTGTACGGCATGCCCCGCCGCGGGCCGCATCCATGAACTGGCGCGGCGACCCCAACCTGAGCCACATGAGCGACGACGACTACCTGCGCCAGCTCATCCAGCACCTCACCGACCTCGCCCACGCCAACCCGGACGACGCGCGCACGCTCTTTCTCCGCGGCAACGCCTACCTGGACCGCGGCGACTCCGCGAACGCAATCGCCGACTACTCCCGCGCGCTGGAGCTGACCCCCGACGACCCCGTGGCCCTCAACAACCGCGGCATCGCGCTGCGCCAGACCGGCGACCCCGACGCCGCCATAAGGGACTACGCCAGGGCAATCGAGCTCGATCCCGGCTACCGGGACGCCCACAACAACATGGGCATCGCCCTGTCGGACAAGGGGGAGTACGACCGCGCCATCGCCTGCTACACGGAGGCCATCCGCATAGACCCGGACTACTGGTACGCCTACAACGACCGGGGCCTGGCTTTGTGGACGGTCGGCAGGCGCGACGAGGCGCGGCGCGACTACGAGACGGTGAAGACGCTCCTGGCCGGCTAGGCGCGCCGCCCGCCGACCCGGCACCCGAATCCGATGCGACGCCGGTTCGCGGCGACCCACCTGTAGACCCGGCTGCCCAGCGCGTCCATGCCCGGAAACCACGCCAGCGGCGCGAGTGGCATGAGCAGCGGCATCCGTACCGTCAGCGCGCGGAAGGCGTAGTATCCCTCGAACAGCCGCCCGTCCGCCGCGCGCAGGTACGCCGCGCGGTCGAGGTCATCCCAAGTGAGGCCGTCGGGCGGCTCGGCCAGCGACTGGTACGTCTGCCATCGCACGCGGCCCGTCACGTCCAGCGCCGACAGGCAACGCCGCGTGGCGCGGCAGAAACCGCAATCGCCGTCGTACAGCATCGTGTCCATCGGCCACTCCGCGCGCGCCGGTTCCGGGCTACAGCGACGCCTGCCTGCTGTGTATGCCCGTCGCGCCGCTGGGCCTCGCGGGGTTGACCTCCTCGGTCTGCGGCGTGCCGTTGCTCTCCACCGCGCGCACCTCGAAGGTGTGCCTCCCCTCCTCGAAGGGCCAGTCGTATCTCCAGATAACCCAGGTGGTGTCGGAGAGCGGCGACCTGAGCCGGGCCTCGTGCCACGGACCCTCGCCGTCGACGCGCACCTCCACCCGCGACACGCCGCGCGCTCCCGCGTGCGCGATGCCGCCGACCGGCACCAGCCGGTCGTCCCCCTCCCCGATGATCGAGTCGATAGCCACCGTGTCGGCGACCGACGTGGTGTGCATGCGCGCGATCTCGTCCCAGCCTCGCTCCACCCAGTAGCCGTCCCTCACCCCGCTCTCGCTCACCACCTCGATTCCGGTAATCCACTTGGGCTGCTTCATGCCGTACCGGTCCGGGATCCAGATTCGCAGCGGGAATCCGTGATCGAACGGGATTGGGCGCCCGTCCCAGGCGTACGCCAGCATGATACGGGGGTCCGACTCTATCAGGTCCAGCGCCACCGTTTCGTAGAAGCCGTCGCCGCTGGTGATGTCCAGGTAGCGCGCCTCCGCGGTCGGCTGCACGTCCCTGAGAATGTCCTGCAGGCTCACGCCAGTCCAGTAGGTAGTGCTTATCAGGTCGCCCCCGACGCTGTTGGATATGCAGGAGAGCGTGACGAACTCGCTCCTGGGCTCATAGTTGTTCATCAGGTCGTCGAGCGTGAACTCGGTCGGAGCGTTCACCAGCCCGACTATCGGCAGCGTATACGTCGCTCCGTCGATCACCGTCGGCTCGGACCGGATGAACACCTTGTAGTGGTCTCTCACCTGCGTGTACTCGGGACGGGTCCCCAGCGCCGGCTTCACCGGGTCGTCCTCGTTGGGAAGCTCGACCATGGCTGCCGAGCCGGGCATCTTCCCCTCCGCCGCCGTCAACTCCTCCTCCAGCCTGGTCTGGTCGCTCATGGACAGCACCCGGCCCAGCCCGACGCCGGCCACCGTCACCGCCGCCGTCGCCGCGCCAACGCGGATGAGGAACTGCCGCCGCCCGTACACCACCACCGAGCTGTCGCCGTCCTCAGATTCGTAAACGGTCGACGTCGCGAGCACCAGCCTGCGCGCCACCCAGACGGAGGCGAACCCCCAGACGAGGAACAGCGCGAGCAACCACACGAAAACGAGTATCAGGCTCGCCGACGATTGGGTGATGCTCACAGTCATCAGCGCCACCGTCACGCCCACGACCGCCCCGAACAGCAGCCCCACCTCGCGCCTCAACTCCGGGCCGCGCCACTGCACGATGGCGTAGACCACCGCGGTCGCGACGACTCCCGCCGCGAAGAACCCGCCGATGGCCATGATCTGCTCTGCCGTCTTGGCGAAGTCCTTCACGCTCAGGTTTACGAACATCAGCACCTCGATCATGGTGTCGATGCCGAACGTCACGAGCGGCCCCGGCAGCTCGCGCGCAACCAGGTCGAACGTGTCGAAAGGGGGGAACGACAGGTCCAGCCACCTGTCGGCCAGGTACATCAAGGCGATCATCGGCGCCGACAGCATGACGCCGGTCAGGGCTGCGAGTCCGAAGCTGCGTATCCTCATCGAACCGGCTCCTGTCACAAGCTTCAATATCCCATCCTTGTACTAGTGTAGCAGGTTGAGGCGCTGCGGCGCATTTGCGGCAACGCGCGGGCAGACTCGTCAGTTTAGAGCCTATCCGGGCCACTCTGTTCCGCCACCCATCGCCTGAGCGGTGGTGGCCAGAACCTTCCACCGAGACGCACGCCCATACGAGAGTTTGCATACTGATGTAGTGATATGATATATCACTAATTTACTTCATAGCACCCATTGACGCGACTGTTGTAGCTTTGTATTATTCTATACGTGTCGAGCCATATAGATACTAAGTATCTATATGGTATCGCTTACATCCGCGGCATGGCGCAGATGAACGCATCTTCTTCGAACTCGTCTGCGCATGGAGGTTATCTATGGTTGGTGCCCGTATGCCCAAGTACTTGATCGTGCTGTCGGCCGCGCTGCTGCTGATGCTCGCGCTGGCTTGCGCCGCAGAGGAGGCCGCGCTGCCAACGCCGACCCCCATCGACGTCGAAGGAATCGTCGGGCGGGCGCTCGCCGGAGTGCAGCCGGGAGTCACATCGGAGGAAGTCGCGGGCGCCATTCAGCAGGCCCTCGCCGAGCAGCCCGGCGTCACGAGCCAGGACGTCGCCAACGAGATTGCTAAGGCTCTGGCCGTGCAGCCCGGCGGCGTCACCTCTGCGGAGATGGCGTCCGCCATCGCGAGCGCCCTCGAGCGACAGGAGAGCCTCACAGCCGAGGACGTGGCCGGAGAAATCGCCAAGGCCCTCGCCACCCAGCAGCCGGGAGTGACCTCGGAAGAGGTGGCCGCGGCCATACAAAGCGCTCTCGCTGAACGGCCCGGCGTAACCGAAGAGCAGGTAGCCGCGGCAATCGAGAGGGCGCTCGCGGCCCAGAGGTCCGAAATCGAGGCTGCCATGCAGGTTCCCGCGGCCACCGCCACGTCCGAACCTGCTGTCGTCGCCATCGAGAACTGCGGTGTGGAGACTGTGTACGAGACGGTGCCGCAGCGCGTGGTCGCCACGGACACGAGCGCACTCGAGGTGCTGATGGCGCTCGGGTTGCAGGAACACGTCATCGGTTACTTCGGCGGCACCCCCGACCGGCTACAGCCCCAACACCAGGCCCGCGCTGCGCTGGTCGAGCGGCTTGGCGGCAGCTTCCCTTACCCCTCATTGGAGGCGGTGCTAGCCCCCGGGCCCGATATGGTGTTCAGTTACGGCTTCAATGAGAGCGTCGGGCTAACGGGAGCGAACCTGCGAGACTCCGGGGTTCACAGCTTCTCATTTACGGAAGCCTGCCCCGACTTCGCCGGTAAGGTAACCCTTGAAGTGATGTTCGAGGACGTCCGCGCCGTGGCTCAGATATTCGACGTCGAAGAGCGCGGCGAGGAGCTCATCACCGCGTGGGAGCGGCAGATAGCGGAGGTCGCGGCGGCTGTCCCGTCCGGCGAGGCAGTCCGCGTCTTCTACTTCGACTCGGGTGAAGAGGCCCCGTTCACTGCGCTCGCGGGTTCCGTGATGTCGGACATCATCAGCCGCGCCGGTGGGATGAACATCTTCTCGGACGTTAGCGGCACGTGGGGCACAGTGGAGTGGGAAGCCGTCGTCGAAGGCGACCCGGAGTTGATAATCTTCGTTGACTACGGGTTCGGCGGCCCGGACGCGAACCAGGCGTTCCTGGAGTCCAACCCGTCTCTGTCGGGAATGTCGGCGGTGGTGAACGGCCAGTACATGGCGCTGACGTTCCTCCAGAGCGTGCCGGGGCCTCAGAACCTCGATGGCCTCATCGAGGTGGCGACCACGGTGCGCCGTGTGAACGCCGCCCCCTAGTTCGCGGCAAGAGTAGCCGCCGGAAAGAGACCCCATTCGTCTCCCGGCGGCCGCGTACACACCACGCCGACGGAAGTCACGACCACGGTGACGACAACCTTCGGGGACACGCTGAAGCGGGTCCTGGCCTTGAGTTACCCTATCGTCGTCGCGAACCTCTCTCAGATAGTGATTGGGGTTGTCGATACCGCGATGATAAGCCGCGTCTCCACGGACGCGCTCGCGGCGGCGGCAGTCGCTTCGTCCGTCAACATAGCCGCGAGCATGTTGTTCGGCGGGTGGGCGACTGCGGCGCAGGTGATCTCGGCCCGCCGATACGGTGAGGGGCGTCCGGCGGACGTAGGGCGGCTGCTGGACGTCTCGCTGCTCGTCGGCGCGGGCGCCGGGCTGCTGGTGCTACTCGTCTTGAGCATCGGGGCGGCCCCCCTTCTCGCCGCGTTCGGATTGAGCGAGGCTGTTCGGGTCGAGGGCGTGCCCTATCTCCGCGCGCTCGCGTTCGCCGCGCCGTTCGCGGCCGTCACAGCCATGTTCCGCGCGGTCTATGCGGGCGTGGGGGAGACCGGCGTGACGATGCGTATGACAGTCTTCGTCAACGTCATAAACGTCCCGCTGAACTATGTCCTTATCTTCGTGGTCGGATGGGGCCTACTCGGTGCTGGCGTCGGGACTGTAATCGCCGTAGCCATGGGCTGCGTTTACATGGGCCGGTTCGGGTGGAGACGGCTCCGGGGCACATATAATCTGTTTCAATTTGGGCAACTGCGCCGCGGAAGGGAGTCGCTTCCTCGGCTCTGGCATATCGGTTGGCCGGAGACGGCCATGCTCTTTCTGGGCTACGTCAACAACGTGTTGGTGCTGTGGATTGTCGCCGCGCTCGGCACAACCGTCATCGCAGGGATGCAGGTCGTCACAAATGTACAACAAGTCCTCTGGACGATTGTCTGGGCGCTTTCGACCGGCGTGTCTATCCTGGTCGGGCAGAGCCTTGGTGGGCGCGACGACCGCGCGGTGGCGTCGACCGAGCGGGCCGGGCTGCTGCTGATGGCCGCCCTTCCGTTTGTCGTCCTGGCGCCGGTGATTGTCGCGCCTTCCACAGTGCTGCATCTGCTGACCCCCGATGGCGACGTCGTAGCGGAGGCAAGGCGCGCCCTTCCTATCCTGGCCTTGCAAGTGCCCTTCATGGCTTCGAGCATGGTTCTGGCCGCCGTGTTGCGCGCCGCAGGCGACTCCAAGTGGGTCCTCTACACGTCCACGGCTTCGAGCTACCTGGTCATGGTGCCGCTGTCCTGGCTGTTCGCCGACGCGCTCGGCTGGGGACTCCCCGGTGTATATGCCGCCGGAGTCGCCTACTTCGCGGCGCGGACCGCGGGGGGCTGGTGGCGCTACCGGCGGGGCGCTTGGCGGACTGCGGAAGTATGAGGTTGTCCGTATGGCTAAGCTGATTCGACTTGGGACAGCGCGTTCGCCCGGTGAATCCCCGCGCGCGCGCAGTGTGGCCGGGCTCGGATTCGCCGCGGTGTTGGCGGGTCTCTGCGTTGTCCTGGCCGTGTCGATAGTGGTGGCAGTGACCCTGGGCCCGGCGGACATCTCGCCTACAACTGCATGGCGGATAGGGATCCACCAATTCTGGCCGGACGCCGTATCGGCCGGCTGGCCGGGGGCGCATGAGCGGATTGTGTGGCATATTCGTCTGCCCCGCGCTATCCTGGCCGTACTGGTCGGCGCGACGCTCGCTGTAGTCGGCACGGTGCTCCAGGCGATGGTGCGGAATCCGCTGGCGGACCCGACGATACTGGGAGGAACGTCCGGAGCCGCTGCCGGCGCGGTGAGCGTGATTGTGCTTGGGTGGGCATTCGCGGGAATATACACGTTGTCGGTCGCCGCGTTCGTAGGCGGACTCATCGGCTACGGGCTGGCGTTTCTGCTGGCGAGCTCGTCGGGCGGCCTCAGCCCGCTGCGCTTGGTGCTCGCCGGGATAGCGGTAAGCTACCTGTTCGCGGCCGTGACCAGCATGCTTATCTTCATCAGCGAGCAGAGCCAGACGGCGCGCGTCGCGCTCTTCTGGATGCTCGGCGCGCTTGGCGGCGCGCGGTGGGATCAGCTCGGGCTACCGGCGATTCTGCTGGTCGCCGGACTCGTCTATCTGTTGGCCCAGGCCCGCGCCCTGAACCTGCTCCTCTTCGGCGATGAGACCGCTACGAGCATGGGGATTCCGCCGGATCGCCTACGCCGTGTCCTCTTCGTGGTCGTGGCGCTCCTCACGGGCACATCGGTCGCTCTGGCCGGTGGAGTCGGCTTCGTGGGGCTTGTCATTCCGCACGCCGCACGGATGGTGGTGGGCTCCGACCATCGCCGCGTGCTGCCGCTCGCGGCGTTCGTCGGAGCGCTCTTCCTGCTGTGGGCAGACGTGCTCGCGCGGCTGGCAATCCAGCCACGCGAACTGCCGATCGGAGTGATCACCGCGCTCGTCGGCGCGCCGGTGTTCGCCTTGCTCTTACGCTCCCGACTACGAGGATCAGACCATGCCCGGTGATCACCCGGAGTTCGGCACTACGAAGACTGTATCAGGCGCCAGTCCGCCCCCGCTGTCTCTGTCGCTGGCTGACGTGACGGTTGCGGTGGGTTCCGTAGAGATCTGCTCGGAGGTCAGCCTGGAAGTCGATGCTGGCCAGGTCGTGGGCATCATAGGACCCAATGGCAGCGGCAAGACCACGCTGCTACGCGCCGTATACCGGGTGTTGCGGCCGCGACTCGGGCGCGTGGTGGTGGGTGAGGACGATCTGTGGGAGTTGAGGCCGTCCGAGGCCGCTCGGCGTATCGCTGTAGTCGTGCAGGAGCCGAGATCCGATTTCGAGTTCACGGTGCGAGAGGTGGTCGCAATGGGACGCAGCCCTCACCAGTCGGCATTTGCCAGGGAGTCCGCCGAGGACCGGCAGAGTGTCGACTATGCGCTCGCTCACGTGAACATCGCCGAGTTGGCGAATCGGTCGTTCAGCACGCTGTCCGGTGGAGAA
Source organism: Dehalococcoidia bacterium (assembly GCA_034421955.1). Taxonomy (GTDB): domain Bacteria; phylum Chloroflexota; class Dehalococcoidia; order Lucifugimonadales; family CATOSD01; genus CATOSD01. Next base: position 32,262 of record DAOUJZ010000091.1, read on the forward strand.
AAACAACGGGCGCTGATCGCGCGCGCGCTCGTGCAGGAGGCACGTGTGCTGATCCTAGACGAGCCCACCAACCACCTCGACATCCGCTACCAGCTTGAGGTTCTCGATCTCATCCGAGGCGTGGGCGTGACCACTCTCATGTCGGTGCATGACGTGAATCTGGCGGCGGAGTACTGCGATCGCATCGTTGTGTTGCGGGACGGTCGCATCCAGGCGGCCGGTCCAGTGGAAACGGTGCTGTTGCCGGAGGTGCTTGAACCCGTGTTCGGGGTGCGGGTTGAACGCGTGGCCCGGGTAGAAGGGCGGCCCCTGTACTGGTTCCACAGCCGCGCTCAACGCGGCTAAAACTCACGCCCATACGCATTGACAAGAACGCCTGTGCTGGCGTATCCTGATTCGCGCGTCGCTCACGCGCCTGTCGACTGCGAGCGCGCGGGCGACGGAGAATCACAATCATTCAGGAGGACCAGTACATGGGTAACCCGGTAGTCCATTTCGAGATAGGCGGCAAGGACGCCCAGAAGATGCGCGAGTTCTACGGCGAACTGTTCGACTGGGAGCTGGAGGTACACGACATCATGGGCGGCTACACCACGGCGGCCGTCGGCGAGGGCGGAATCGGCGGAGGCCTGTTGCAGTGCTCGCCTCCCATGCCGCCCAACTACACCGCGTTCTACGTGCAGGTGGACGACGTGCAGGCCGCGCTGGACAAGGCGGGCTCCATGGGCGCCACCACGCTGCTGCCCCCGACGCCCATCCCCGGCATCGGCACCATGGGTATGTTCTCCGACCCGGACGGCAACGCCATAGGACTTTTCAAGGAAGAGTAGCCACCGATAGTCCCTTCCCCCTCGACGGGGGAAGGTTAGGATGGGGGTGACGCCGCCGCCTAGCGCGGCTCCACGAACGCCAGGATGCTGGCCGGGTTGTGCACCAGAATCTTCTCGATGGCCTCGTCGGTGTAGCCCCGCGCCCGCATCCTGGGCACTATGCTGTGCAAAATGTAAAAGTAGCCGTGCCCGCCGTAGCGCACCAGCCGCTGCTTGGCGCAGATGTCGTGGGCGACCACTATCTTGTCGCCGTACCCCAGCGAAATGACGTACGCGATGTCGTCCATCTTGCGCGCGTCCCCGGGCATATCGATGTTGGTGTTCGCGGGATAGAACGACTGCTCCGAGCCGAACAGGTCCCACTCCAGGTAGCAGCCGCTCTGGGCGATGCTCTTCAGCGTCTCGTGCAGGAACACCGTCCTGTCCAGGTGGCCCATGATGGTGCGGCCCAGGTCGGTCCCAACCTCGCTCAGCACCTCGATTATCTCCAGCGGCGCCGTCTCGTCGCGCCCCGGGTGGATGAGCAGCGGCGCGCCCGTGGCCAGTTGCGCCCGTCCAGACGCCCGCAGCACCTTGCGCTCGTTGTCCGTCAGCGGCCAGCTGCAGCCCACCTCGCCGATGATGCCGGAGCGTATGCCCGTGCCGTCCACACCCTCCGTAACGTCCTCCACTATCTTCTCGAAAATGGAGTCCTCGGAGCGGTCGTCCATGTCCTCCGGGTGCGCCGGCGCCACGTAGTGCGACGCGCCCATGATGACGTTTATGCCCGTCGCTCTCGCTATGCGGGCCAGTCCCACCGGGTCGCGCGCGATGCCGATGCTGGTGGCGTCCACGATGGAGCCGCCGCCGAACTGCTTGTACAGATTCACCTCGTCGATGGCCGTCTCGACGTCGAAGAGCTGGCCGTTATCCCAGTTGGCCATGTTGTGGTGTCGAACGTAGCCCAGCATCTCCTGCGACATGGGCCGCCTGATGAAGGCCCTTCCGCTCGCCTCCGACGGCTCCTGCCGAAACCACGACAGGTTTATCAGCAGGTGCTCGTGCGTAAGCGTCGCGCCGAGCCGGTCGGGCGGCACCAACCCATCAACCGTCTGAACCATGCCAACGCTGCTATGTTCCGACATTGGGGCCTCCTTCTTCACGATGTATCGCATCCTTCGCGGCATTGCGTCGCGGCGCCGTGCTCCGCCCCACGGCGGCCCGCGCCGCACGGCCCGCATTGTACACGAACAGCGCACCGGCTGTGGGGGCTTGACGCGAGGGCGTGGGAACGTCAAATATGTACTCCTGAACTATTGGATCATAACCCGGCCACTTGAGCCTGTTTCAAATTACTAGGTGGCCTTTCGGACGAGGGCCCCGCCCCTGGGTTCCCGTTTTCACGGGAACGACGGTTACGGGAGCACCTAGCAATCTGACACGGGTTCCGGCCACTTATTCGCCTGTCAACTCAGCAAAGTTCATGCTAAACTTGACGTGATATAGCTGTCTGTGTAGTCTACTTTTCCACTGTTTACCGTGGTGATAGACAGTTAACTTGAAAACCTCTTGAGAGTTCAGAATGAATGGATCCAGCGCTGCCACTGGTTTTGGCCAGTGGAGTGTCGAGAATCTCCGTCTGACGATATTCTACCCTTCAGACACCTCCCCTACGGGACTGTGGGAACAGTTGACGGGTGTCAGCCCTGAAAGCATCGACGAAAGGCCAAGTCAAGGTGTACGCCGAGAACAAGGTGAAGCATTTGGGAACAGAGTACAATTGGTCACTCAGAAGCAACGTATTGATTGGAACGTTGTTCCCAATCTGGCACTTGGCAGTGACCACTATCCGACCCTAGCAGCGTCGGATCAAGCAATGACTGCTTTGCAGGAGGCACTCTCTGTCTCCATCCTACAGATTCGCCAAATACACAGATTGGCGTTTGGTGCCACTCTTGTACGAGAGGTTTCAAGTCTTGACGACGGAATGAGCTACTTAGCAGAGTTCCTGCCGCAAATGGATTTGACACATCGGGGGGGATCGGACTTCATGTATCAGATCAACAGACGACGCCCGTCTTCAGTTGCAAGCCGAGTTCAAGTGAATCGCCTCGCCAAATGGCAGTTGGACCAATTTCAAAGCGGAGCAATTCGGATTTCTCCGTCCCAAGGTCCACAAGTGCAGACTTCTGAACCGAGTTTCATCAGTAGACTTATCCTTGATATCAACACCGCTGCTGAAAACAATGCGATTTCCGTCAGTCGGATGCCCAACCTTTTTGCTGAACTCACAGCGTTTGCACGTGAGATTGCAGTTAAGGGAGATGTTATATGACCACGGCATTCACAACACTGCCCATTGACGACTACTTTAGCGACGTTCCCTATACTCCACACGTGCAGGAATCTAGTGCGGGTACATTCCAAATCTGGAAGAACTACTCTGGAACGCTCAATGATGACTTGCCCGGACGATTCTCAGACTATGTGATGCGCTCTTACCCTGGAACGGCTCACTATGAGGTCGCAGTTATACAGTATGGAGAAGGCAGTAGTGCCTGGATCATTGTAGACTTCCAAGAACCTACATCGGAATTCCCGGAGGAACATCAAGAGGTCATTGACTATCTGCGAGCCTACGGGCGCCCTTTCCTGGCAGAAAACCTGGTAGAGATGCTGCGGAACGCGGGTGAGGACTTGGATGAACCTCTCCCCAAGATTGCTTCACTTCGAGATATGGCTCGTTATCTCGTAGAATATCTGAGATTCGCTGACCCTTTCATCGGCCCTGATAGCTCTGGACTCATACATGCTCAGTGGCGAATCATGGAAGATGGAGTCCTTGTCGTGATCTTCTTAGGAGACGGTGATGTGTTACTTGTCGCCCAGGCTGACAGAGGACATGACGCCGAAGAACTAGACATCAGCGTCCACGGGGAAGGGCATATCATATTGGAGGAATACGGACACCTTGTGCCCCGTCTCTGATGACTTGGCCGAAGGCGACGCCCTTCCAGACGGGGATGAGGTTGCCAGATACTGCAAGCCATCAGCCTACGATTTAACTCGGGATGAACCCTCGCATTTGGCATTTCTGGATGATCTTACTGCGAAAGACGTGTCCGTGAACCGTCTTCAGCATTTCCCAGATCATGATAGAACAGGTGCAGTTGATTGCATCAGGCGTGAAGTTGGATTGTATTACAGACTGCGCCCAAATGGACGGTTCTTGGTACTCAACGTGGCGGATGCGAAGAAAGCGGCACAAGAGAGAGCCTTAAACGTCACAGTCACATATACCCCTAGATTCGTCGGCTCTTCACACTCATCGATCGGTCCCCTACCTACGGATCTTGCAGAACGGGTGAAGTTGGCGGTAGCCCTCGTTCGGTTGATAACCCCAACTGACACTTACCCCGCGGTACTTTAGCCATCACTGTTGACCAGTTGGTTCTTCAATTCAACATTGGTCGTAAGCCCGCTGTGCTCGCCTTTGCAGAGTTGCTGAACATAGCAGAGGATAGGGAAGTACTTTGAGGCTCACGTATTGACGTCAAGCATGCTTGTGTATCACCAGAGGCCTTAAGTGAGCCACAACACCGATTGATGTTCACCAGTGGGCCACAAAGTGAATCGGCAATGCAAACCCCATAACAGACCATGTGCCCCCGCGCGCGCAACTTGACCCCCTCCCGCGCCCGCCACTATAATCGCCCCCGTTGACTACCCCCGCCGGCGCCACCGCCGGCCCATCCACCTGGAGGTTTCGCGCGATGAGAATTGGCGCCGGGCTATCCGGCTCGCTTAAGGACGCCCCGGAGGCCGCCCGGCTCATAGAAGACCGCGGCTACGACTTCCTCACCACCGGAGAAAGCTCCCACAACCCCTTCCTGCCCATCGCCCTCGCCGCGGAGCACACCAGCCGCCTCGACCTCGTCACCTCCATCGCCCTCGCCTTTGCCCGCAGCCCCATGGACACCGCCTACATCGCCTGGGACCTCCAGCGCCTGTCCGCCGGCAGGTTCGTGCTCGGACTCGGCAGCCAGGTCAGGGGCCACGTCATCAGGCGGTACAACATGGACTGGTCCGCCCCCGCGCGCCGGATGCGGGACTACGTCCTCGCCATGCGCGCCGTGTGGGACAACTGGCAGAACGGCGGCAGGCTCGACTTCAAGAGCGACCACTTCAACTTCAACCTCATGCCGCCCTTCTTCAACCCGGGCCCCATCGAGCACCCCAACGTGCGCGTCTACCTGGCCGCCGTCAACCCACTCATGCTCAGGGTGGCAGGCGAGGTGTGCGACGGCGTGCTGCTACATCCCTTCAACACCGCCAAGTACACCGAGGAGACCGTGCTCCCCAACCTCAAGCGCGGCGCCGAGTCGGCGGGACGCTCGCTCGCCGACGTGGAAGTGAGCGGCGGCATCCTGCTCGCTACCGGCGCGAACGACGAGGAGATCGACGCGGGCAGGCAGGCCATGAAGGCCCGCATCGCCTTCTACGGCTCCACCCGCGTCTACGCCCCCGTGCTGAACGCCCACGGCTGGAACGACACCGCGCAGAAGCTCTACCGAATGTCCGTGGACGGCCAGTGGTCTGAGATGCCCGGCGAGATCACCGACGAGATGCTGGAGACCTTCGCCGTCACCGGCAACTACGACGAGATAGTGGACAAGATCAAGCAGCGCTTCGGCGGCTACGCCGACTCCACCACCTTCTCCATTCCCGTGCGCGCCCCCGGCGACGAGGAGCGCCTCCGCGCCATGGTAAACACCCTCCGCGAGGCCTGACCGCCCCACACGCCGTACCCGTCCGCAACACCACCGCCGGTAGGGGCGGGTTTCAAACCCGCCCGATGGGGTGCGCTTGCCCCCCTACAACTGCATCAGCCGCTCCAGCCGGCGCACCCCCCGGCACGAGCCCACCACCGCCATGTTCAGCTTGTCGGTGACCAGCACCTGGTTGCTCACGCGGTCCAGGTCGTCCACCGTCACGGCGTTCACCCGCTCCACCACGTCGTCCACGTCCATGATTCGCCCCAATAGCAGCTCCTGGTTCCCTATCCACCCCGCCACGGCCCGCGTGTCCTCCATGCGCAGCATCATGCGGCCCGAAATCAGCCGCTTGGCTCGCTCCAACTCGTCCTCCGACACGTTGTCGCGCAGGCCGCCCACCTCCGACAGAATCAGCTCCACCGCCTCGTAGATGCGAGAGGGGTCCACGCCGGCCGCCACGATGAACGCGCCGCAGTCCAGGAAGTGCGACACGCCGCTGTGCACGTCGTAGGCCAGCCCGCCCTTCTCACGCACCTCCACGAAAAGCCGGCTGCTCATCCCCTCGCCCAGAATCACGCTCAGCACGTCCAGCGCGTACCGGTCCGGGTCAACGATGGACATACCGGGCAGGCCTATGCACAGGTGCGTCTGCTCGGTCTTGCGATACTCCACTCGCAACTGGGGCGCCTGCTGGGTGTGCGTGACCGGACTCCAGCCTCGGGCCTGCGCCGTCGGCCAGTCCGCGCTCAACTCCCCCACCTGGCGCACCACGTCCTCGTGGCGCACGTTGCCCGCCACGCTCACCACCACGTTGCCCGGAGTGTAGTACTCGCCCAGGTGCTCGAGCATCATCTCGCGCGTGATGTCTCCGATGGACTGCTTGGTGCCGCCGATTTCGCGCCCCATGGCGTGCTCCGGCCACAGCAACTCGTCGATCAGCGAGTCCGCCCTGTAGGTCGGGTAGTCGTTGATCATGTTGAGCTCCTCGATCACCACCTGGCGCTCCTTCTCGATGCTCTCGCTCTCGAACAGCGAGTTGCGCAGGATATCCATCAGCAGATCAAGGCTCTCTTCGAAGTGCGGCTGCGCCACCTTGCACCAGTAGACGGTCATCTCGTGCTCGGTGCCGGCGTTTATGATGCCGCCCGTGCCCTCCACGGGCGAGCTTATCTCCACCGGCGTAGGCCGGCGCTCCGTGCCCTTGAAGAGCATATGCTCGATGAAGTGGGATATCCCGGCCTGTTCGTCCGCCTCGTAGCGTGAGCCGACGCCCACGTAGACGTTGACGCTGACCGAGCGGGTCAGGGGCATTTCGCACGTCGTCACGCGCAGGCCGTTGGGCAGGGTGGTCTTCTGAAAGGGGTTGGCGTAGGCGGCGGTTTGCTTATCCATGCCAAAATTGTAACCGCGCACTTTTCTGCGAGTCAATGCGGGACGGACGCGCGTTAGGCCGCTCTTTGCCGGGCCATCTACCTGAGTCCCTTCCCCCTCGACGGGGGAAGGCTAGAGCCTGCCCCGCACTTGATGCGGGGATGGGCGCGACGCCGCGGGCGCACCCACTGCCATCCCCAACACCTACCCCTGTCAGCCCTTGACAGGTGCGGCTCAGGATGGGCGCGAAGCCGCCCGCACCTGTACTCCCGCCCGCTCCTCCTGTATCTGCGCCACCGCGCCGGCCGCCAGGCGTCCCCAGCCCCGGTTCTGCCCCTCGATGTACCGCTGCTGCACCAGGTTGCCCAGCTCCAGCGGCACGCGCAGCCGCCTCGCCATCTCGGTCGCCAGCCCCACGTCCTTCGCCGCCAGATCTAGCTGGAAGCCCGGCTCGAAGTTGCCCGCGAACAGCCCGTTCGGCATTCCCCGCATGGAGCGCGTGTCGCCCGTGCTGCGCGAGATCGCGTCGAACAGCGTCTCCGGCGGCGCCCCCGCCTTAACGCCCAGCGTGAACGCCTCGGAAAGCAGCACGCCAAGACTCAGACCTATGAAGTTGTTTGTGATCTTGCATATCGCGCCCGAGCCCAGCGGCCCGCAGTACATCACCTGGTTTCCTACGAGCGACAGGACGGACTCGTACCTGTCGTACACTTCCTTATCGCCGCCCACCATGATGCACAGCGACCCGTCCTCCGCCCCCACCGTGCCGCCGCTCACCGGCGCGTCCAGCACGCTCACGTCCCGCTCCTCCGCCTGCGCCGCGATGCGCGAGATCGTATCGGGGTCGGTGGTGCTCAGGTCGAACAGCGCGGTGCCGGGCGCAGCGCCGCTCAGGATGCCGCCCTCGCCCGCGGCCACCTCCTCCACGTCCTGCGGCCTCGGCAGCGACGTGAACACCACGCCACAGGCCTGGGCGACCGCGCGGGGGCTTTCGGCCCACTCCGCACCCATCTCCAACAACTCCTCCGCGGCCTCCTTGCGTATGTCGAACAGCGTCAGCTCGTGCCCGCCGTTCAGCAGATTGCGGGCCATGTGCCGGCCCATGAATCCCACGCCGATGAATCCTATACGCATGTCGTCTCCTGCTGTTTCTTCCGCGCGCCTTAGAGCCTATCCGATAAGTCCCTTCCCCCTCGCAGGGAGAAGGCTATCCGATAACTCCCTTCCCCCACGCAGGGGGAAGGTTAGGATGGGGGTGATGAACAGGTTGTCGGATAGGCCCTTAGTGTCGCCGTCCTTGTGCGCTAACCAAAGTATGAGCGAATCTGTTATATAATGAAAGGGCGCATCTCAAGCGCCTTCGTCCCCGCCCGCCGCGCCCGCGCGCGCCGGCCGCCAGCACCCTACGCGAGTCAGACATGAACCCCACCAAGTTTATGGTTATCGGCCTGCTTCTGGCCGCAACCTCGCTGTTCGCCCTCGTCTCGTGCGGCGAGAGCGAACCGGCCCCCACGGTCACCGTCGCCGGCACGGTCGCCCCCGCTTCGGACACCAACGGCGCCGCCCCGGCAACCCCGGCGGCCGCGATCACTGCGCCCACCACCGTCCCACAGCCAACGGCGGCCCCGACGCCGCTGCCGACCGTGTCGCAGAGGGAGCTTCACGAAGCCAAGCTGTTGCCTCCCACCACCACCGCGCCCGGGTTCCGCAACGTCACGAGCTGGATCAACACCGAGCCGTTCACGCTCGAAGACCAGCGCGGCAAGGTGGTGCTGATAGACTTCTGGACCTACACCTGCATCAACTGCATTCGCACCCTGCCCTACATCAAGTCCTGGCACGCCAAGTACGCCGACAGCGGACTCGTCATCGTCGGCGTCCACGCGCCCGAGTTCGAGTTCGAGAAGGACCGCCAGAACGTGATCGACGCCATGGAGGAGTTCGGCCTCGAGTACGCCGTCTTCCAGGACAACGACTTCGGCACCTGGCGCAACTACAACAACCGCTACTGGCCCGCCAAGTACCTCATCGACAAGGACGGCTATATCCGCTACACCCACTTCGGCGAGGGCAAATACCAGGAGACCGAAGACCTCATTCGCGTCCTGCTGGAGGACGCCGGCGCCGACCTTAGCGGCATCTCCCCCGAGTCTGCCCCCGAACCCGTGCGCGACTCCGCCGCCAACGTCGCCGACCCGTCCATGCTCCAGACCCGCGAGCTGTACGCCGGATTCCAGCGCAACTTCGGCGCGCTCCAGTCGCAATCCACCCCGCCCTACATCCTGCACCCCGAGTACTACGAAAAGGTCGACGCCGATGTGCTCTACACCGACCCCGGCGACCACCGGAACCAGTTCTTGTACCTCCACGGTCTCTGGCGCAACGAGGCCGAGCGTATCGTACACGCGCGCAAGACCGAGGGCTACGAAGACTACGTGGCCCTCAAGTTTTACGGCACCAGCGTAAACGTCGTGATGGGCCTGGAGGAGTCGGACGAGCCTTACACCGTGAGGGTCACGCTGGACGACCAGCCGCTGACGGCTGACCAGGCCGGTGTCGACGTGATGTTCGGCGCCGAAGGCGACACCTACGTGTTGGTCGAAGAGTCTCGCATGTACAACCTCATCAACCTTCCGGAGTACGGCGGCAGCGAGCTGAAGCTCAGCTCCGAGTCCGATGAGTTCTCGGTGTTCGCGTTCACTTTCGGCGCCTACGAGGGTGGCGAGCCACAGCCACAGTCGTAGCCGCGGGGCACTACCTCGATGAAGGCTAAGCTGCTGTTTACCATGGCCCTGGCGCTGCTGGCCGCTGCCGGCTGCTCCGGCGTGTCCGAGCCGGAAGCCGCCGAACCGCCCGAACAGGCGCAGACCGTCACTGGCCCACCAAAGGAAGCGCCGCTCATAAAGGGACCCGTCTCCGATTCCGGCCTGCAGATCATCTTCGGCACCCCCGACCTTGGCATCGGCCCCAACCGCGTCGGATTCGTGCTCACGTCGCCGGACGGCATCGTCACCTCGCCCGCCGTCCGCGTGGCCTCGGAGTACCTCCCGGAGGGCGGCGGCCCCGCCGAGAAAGGGCAGACCGCACTGGCGGTCTTCCGTCCCTGGCCCTACGGCACGCGCGGGCTGTACACCACCGCGCTCGACTTCCACGCAGCAGGCGATTGGGCGCTGCGCGTGAGCGTGCTCGACCTCGCGGCCGGCGGAGAGGGCGACACCGCCGAGCTCTTCTTCCCGGTTGCGCAGAAGGCCCACGCGCCCGCCGCCGGACAGCCCGCCGTGGCGAGCGACAGCAAGACCCTCACCGACGTGCCCGGCTTCGAGCAGATCACGACCGGCTCGCTCCACGACGGCGACCTCTACCAGGTCTCTATCGCCGACGCCGTGGAGAGCGGCCGCCCCGCGGTGATCGTGTTCGCCAGCCCGGCCTTTTGCACCAACGCCGTTTGCGGCCCCCAGGTGGACGTCCTCAAGGAGCTCAAGGACAAGTACCGGGGCCAGGCCAACTTCATCCACGTGGACTACTTCGACAACCCGGACGAAATCCAGGGCGACCTCGACAGGGCTATCGTGTCCCCCACAGTGCTGGAGTGGAACCTGCCGAGCACCGAGTGGTCCTTCGTGCTCGACGAAGAGGGCGTGGTAGCGGCGCGATTCGAGGCGTTCGCGACGCTCGAGGAGCTGGAGGAGGCGCTCCTCGACGTGCTATGACACGTCCAACAATAGTTCCCTCTCCCTTGAGGGAGAGGGTTAGAGCCTGCCCCGTACTCGATACGGGGGTGAGGGTGACTTGGCCGCCACGATCTTCGAGCGTATCGTAACAAGGCTCAGGCGCGCCGCATGGTCGTTCAACGACGTCCTGCCGCCGTACCGCACCGTCGAGGGCTACCTGGAGACCAAGGCGCGAGGCCTGGAGTCGGGCCGGCACTTCATCTGGGTCGCCTCGACCAGGATAGAGGTGGACGCCGAGACCTTCGAGCTGCTCATAGTCGGCGAGAACATGCGCGTGATGTGCACCAAGAGCTACCGCGCCATCAACATCGACCGCCTCATCCCCGGCAGCGGCCCCGGCTAGAGCGCCTCCGCCAGCACCTCCGCCAGGTGCAGCGCGCGCCGACCCGTCCCCTGCTCGATCTGCTGCCGGCACGAAACCCCCTCCGCCACAACTCCCACCCCCTCGTCGTGCGACCGGATGGCCGGAAACAGCGTCTGCTCGCCTATCTGCATCGAAATGTCGTAGTGCTCCTTCTCGAAGCCGAACGATCCCGCCATGCCGCAGCACCCGGAGGGTATCTCCGCCGCCTCGCAGCCGGGCAGCGCCTTTAGCACGCGCATCGCCGCCTGCGTGCCCACCAGCGCCTTCTGGTGGCAGTGGCCGTGCAGCAGCACACGCTCCGGAGGCCTCGAAAACTCCAGCGTCGCGCCCTCCTCCTCGATGGCGTGCAGCACGAACTCCTCCAGCAGCATCGTGCTCTCGCTCACGCTGCGGGCGTCGTCCCCTCCCAGCAGGTCCACGTAGTCGTCCCGGAAGCTCAGTATGCAGCTCGGCTCGATTCCCACCAGCTTGGCCCCGCCCTTGACGTGCGGCAGCACTGAGCGCACGTTCGCCGCCGCGCTTCGCTTCGCCTTGTCCATCATCCCCTTGGAAAGCATCGGCCGCCCGCAGCACCGCACGCGAGGCACGATAACCTCGTAGCCCAGCGCCTCCAGCACCTTTACCGCGGCCATGCCCAGGTTGGGGTGGTTGTAGTTCGTAAACGTGTCGGGATAGAGCACCACCTGGCCCCGCGCCGCGTCCGCGCGCAGCCGCTCGGGCCTGGTCTTGAACCACTGCGTGAACGTCTGCGCCGCGAATTGGGGCAGTTCCCGCCTGCGATCTATGCCCACGTGCTCGTCCATCATGTTGCGCACGAACGACGACTTCAGCGGCAGGTTCGACAGCGGCGCGAACATCGACCCCAGCGCGCTCCACCGCGCCACGTCGCCGAAAATCCTGTCCCGCAGCGAGTGGCCGTTGGCCTCGTGGTACTTGCCCAGGAACTCGTACTTCAGCTTGGCCATGTCCACGTTGGACGGACACTCAGCCTTGCAGCCCTTGCACTCCAGGCACAGCGCCATCACCTCGTGCATCCGCTCGCCCGTCATCGCCTCCGCCGGCAGCGCACCGGACATCGCCGCCCGCAGCGCGTTCGCCCTGCCCCGCGTCGAGTGCTCCTCGTCCCGCGTGACCATGTACGACGGGCACATAGTGCCGCCGAGCACCTTGCGGCACGCGCCCTGCCCGTTGCACATCTCGATAGCGTGCGCGAAGCTGCCTTCCACCGAGTAGTGGAACCCCGTCGCGGGCGTCAGCGCCCTGTACGCCGGCCCGATTCGCAGGCTGTCCGTCATGGGCGGCGAGTCCACGACCTTGCCCGGATTCATTATGCCCTTCGGGTCGAACGCGGCCTTCACCTGGCGGAATGCGTCGTACAGCGTGCTGCCGAACATCTTCTCGTTGAAGCCGCTCCGCACCAGCCCGTCGCCGTGCTCGCCGCTCATCGAGCCGCCGTACTCCAGAACCAGGTCGCTTATCTCCTCCGCGATGGACACCATGCGGTCCACGCCGTCCTGCCGCTTCAGGTCGATCAGCGGCCGGATGTGCAGACACCCGACGCTCGCGTGGCCGTAGTAGCCCGCGGTGGTGCCGTGCTCCTTCACTATCTCGTCGAAGCGGCGCACGAACTGCGGAAGCACCTCCGGCGCGACGGCGGTATCCTCCACGAACGGAAGCGGCTTGGCGCTGCCCGGCGTGTTCATCATCAGCCCAAGCCCCGCCTTGCGAACGTCCCACACCTTCGTCTGCTCCGCCGGCGTCATCAGCCGCCGCATGGCATAGCCCATCCCGCCGCGCCTCATGCGCGCCTCCAGCAGGTCCAGCTTCGCCGTCACCTCCGGCTCGGTGTCCCCCACGAACTCGACCACCAGTATCGACTCAGGATCCCCCTCGATGAAGTCCGTCAGTCGCGAGTAGACCAGGTTGTTGCGCGCCTGCCGCAGGATCATGCTGCCGATGTGCTCCACCGCCGCCGGCTCAAGCTCCATCGTGGCGACCGTGGCCTCCATCGACTCGATCAGGTCGTTGAAGTGCAGCACCCCCAACGCCCTCACCCTGGGACGCGGCACTATCTTGACTTTCGCCTCCGCGATGGTGACCAGCGTCCCCTCCGACCCGACGGCGAACCGCGCCATGTTGAACGCGCTCCCGCCCACGAACTCGTCAAGGTTGTAGCCCGAAACCCTGCGCTGTATCTTGGGATAGCGCGACAGTATCTCGTCGCGGTGCGCCTCGCCGACGGCGAACAGCTTGCGGTAGATGTCGCCCTCCAGCCCCTCGCCGCGCATCTTCGCCTCGAGCTGGCCGCCATCCAGCGCGCCGAAGTGCGCCCGGTCCCCGTTGGACAGGATCACGTCCATCTCCAGCACGTTGTCCACCGTCTTGCCCCACAGGGGAGAGTGCGCGCCGCAGGAGTTGTTGCCCAGCGCGCCGCCCACGTTGCCCCGGCTGCTGGTGCTCGGGTCGGGCGTGAACAGCATGTTGTAGGGCGTGAGGTGGTGGTTCAGCTCGTCCAGGATGATGCCCGGCTGCGTCCGCGCCCAGCCCTCCTCCGCGTTCACCTCCACCACGTTCCGCATGTACTTGGAGAAGTCCATGATCACGGACTGCCCCACCGTCTGGCCCGCCAGGCTGGTGCCGCCCCCTCTCGGCAGCACCGACACGCCGTGACGGCTGGCGGCCTCCACCACCGCGATCACGTCCTCCGCGTTTCGCGGCAACACCACGCCCACCGGCTCGATCTGGTAGATGCTCGCGTCCGTGGCGTACAGCAGGCGCGTCATCTTATCGAAGCGCACCTCGCCGTCGACCACGCGCCGCAGCTCCTCTGCCAGCGCCTGCGTATCCGAATCAATCTGAGCGACCATGGCAAAACCCTTGCGTCAGGAATGTCCGCAACTTACCAGATGTACCAACGCAAGACAATTGGCGCAACGGATACCGAACTATTCAGATTCGATGGCAAAAGGCCATAAGCCCGAGGCGTTAATCCCCTCTCCCAAGACTGGGAGAGGGTTAGGGTGAGGGTTGAAGGCCCCGCCTCACCGCGCCACGACCCCTCGCCGCAGCGGCTGCCCCCTGCGATACGTCGCCACCCGCCATACCCACTCCGCCGGCCCGTACACGAACCGCCCCAGCCACGCCTGCGACCACCACACTTGCAAGCCCCACACCGCGAACACGAACACCAGCACCGCGCTCCGGTTCACGTAGTCCGCGTCGCCAAGCAACATCGTCAGCACCAGCACGCCCAGCGCCGTCTGCGCCAGGTAGTTCGTCAGCGCCATACGCCCCACGTTGCGAAGCCACCGCTTCAGCCGGCTGTCCGCCCGGTTGCTCCACAGGATGATGATGCTCATGTACCCGAGCGAGGCCGGAATCGTGCCCAGCGTGTTCGGAATCTGGCCCACGAAAGCGATCTCGCGCGAGTAATCGGCAGCCGCCGTCACCACCACCCCCACGACGGCAAGCGACAGGCCGACCGCGAGGCCGACGATCACCGTCAGACGGTACGTCCTTTCGGGCAGGCCACCGTTCATGAACCCCCCGCGATAAAGGCCCGCGCCAATCAGAATCAGCCCCAGCGCGCGCAGAAAGTAGCCCAGCAGCACCGGCACGCCGATCGTCTCACCGGTCGGGGACTCGCCCGGCGTCCACAGCCCCGCCAGCGACACGTCGGTGGTGTTGGCCATGTACTGAGCGACCAGCGCGCACCCGGCCGAAAGCGCGAACGCGACCACCCCGGCGGCGACGAGCGCCCGGTTAGGCAGTCTTCGCAGCGCGACCAGGAACACCGACGCCACCGCGTACGCGACGAGCACGTCGCCTGTCCAGACGAGCGTGTGCACGATTCCGATGAGCAGCAGCAGCGCGTTGCGCCACAGGTTCAGCGTCACCGCGCGCCTGCCCCGCTGGCTCGCGCGGTCGATGAACAGGATCATTCCCGCGCCGAACAGCAGCGAGAACAGCCCCATGAACTTCTGGTCGACGAACACCTCGCCCGCGATTCCGACGGCCCAGTCGAGCCACATCTCCGACCCGCCCGCCGACAGGTTCAGGTACGGCGCGGTCCCGAACCTGAACGACACCGCGTTCATCAGCAGAATGCCCAGCACCGCCACCCCGCGAATCAGGTCGAGGCTGACAATCCGCTCCGCCTCCCGCACCGGCCCCGATTCAACTACCTGCGTCTGCTCCGCCAAAGGAATGCCCTCCTAGATTCGGATGTCAATCAAAGTCCCTTCCCCCTTGATGATGGAGGAAGAGCCTGCCCTGAGCTTGTCGAACGGGTTAGGATGGGGGTGAAAGCTGCGCCTCACCCCACCTCAATCTCCAACCGGCAGTGGTCGCTCGGCCCCCACTCCTTCACCCCGTTCAGCGCCCGCACCTTGACAGACTTCGCCATCCCCTCGGACGCGAACGCGTAATCGAGTTGGTTGTTCGCCTCCGCCGGCGACGAGCCGATGTTGTAGTAGGTCGGAACGTTCAGGCTATCCTTCGGCAACCAGCTCGGCCGCGGGTCGGCCTGCCGCCCGTTGGGATACTGCGGCCCGACGAAGGGCAGCCCGATAGCCTCCATGCGGTCGAACACTGTATCGTACCGCCGCTTCCAGTATTCGTTGGGGCCGAAGCCATGCCAGACTGTGAGGTCGCCTGCGGCCACTATGCGGTGCCCGTGCTGTCTCCCGATAAACAGCGACAGATCGGAGATGATGCGGTGGACGGAGGCATCGACTATGTTCCAGCTAGTCGGGGGGTGGGACTTCTCGTACGCCGCGCATATCGACGCCGCGACGAACGGCTCGACGCCCGGCGCGCTGACGATAGCCGCCGCAATCGATCCCGGGTGACTGACCACGAAGTCGCCCGCTTGAGCATCGGCGATCGGCACAGGCGTGAGCCATTTTACTTGCACGTCATCCGACAGCTTCACGGCGGTCGCACGCGAAATCCGATGCCCGCGTGCGTCAAGGAACGACGCCGGATCCACGTCGAATCTTGCGGCCACGTCGTCGGGCGGCGTCACCGCCTCCTGCAACAGCGCGACATCCGCACCGCAATCGAGCAGGAAGTGCCAAGAGGCGTGCTTCCGCTGCATGTTCCAGCAGACTAACTTCACCATAGTTACGGTAATCCTTAACGGCTAAAGCGATCCATGGGAACACAGGCAGGCATCCGGTTTCGTGAAGAGCCGAATCCTCGGATTCGCGACGCGAGCTTAACCGAGTATTGTTCTGTATGTCAAAGGCGCCACACACACCTATAGCAGCCCCCGGACTTCCAGTATCATTGACAGCGCGCGCCCACGCTGTCTATCATGAAACGTGCGCGGCGCGCCCCCGCGACACCGCTGGGCGCGCCCGGCGAGACGCCCCAATACCGGGCGCGAACACGAACCACGACGGACAGGCCTGGAGGCGCACACATGGCCGAATACACCAAGGACGAGGCCCTCGACTGGGCGCGTGAAAACCTACGCGGACAGTGGACCACCCTGATGACGCCCTTCACCCCGGACGACGAGCTGGACGAGGACGGCCTGCGCGCCAACATCCGCCACATCCGCGAGCTCGGCACACAGGGCGGCGGCTGCACCTGGGGCATGGGCGAGTTCTGGAGCCTCACCCGCGAGGAGCGCCTGCGCGTCTACGACGTCGTTGCCGACGAGGCCGGCGGCGACTGGCCCATCGGCGCCCACGTCACCCACACCTCCTACAAGGATATGCTCGCCCTCGCCGATCACGCCGAACAGGTCGGCTTCGACCTGCTCATCGCCGCCGCGCCCTACATGGTGACCAAGACCGAGGACCAGGTCGTCGACTACATCAAGCTGCTCGCCGACCACACCCCGCTCGCCATCATGTTCTACAACTCCCCCCAGTTCGGCATCGTGATGAGCGCCGAGGGACTGGACCGCATCTGCCGGCTCCCCAATGTCGTGGGCGTCAAGGAAGCCAGCTTCAACCAGGACCTCTCCATCGAGGCCCATCTCCGCATCGGCCGCGACGCCATCATCAGCACCCCCGACGAGTGGATACTCCGCAAGGGCAAGGAGCTCGGCTTTGAGCAGCAGGTCATGTTCGCCAACACCTCCGACTGGCGCTTCGACCGGCCCGGACGCAACTACTACGTCCAGTTCATCGACCGCGCCATGCGCGGCGACCTGGACCTCGACTTCTACGACGAGCACATCGCGCCCGTCAAGCAGATATCCGACAAGTGGTGGGGCCGCACCGTCCAGAAGTTCGGCGGCGCCCTCCCCGTCCCGCTGTGCAAGTACTGGGGCGAGCTGATGGGCATGGCCGGAGGCCACGTCCGCGCCCCCCACGGCAACCTCACCGACGAGGAGAAAGAAGAACTCAAGGGCGACCTCGAAGGCTTCATCTAAGTCCCTTCCCCCTTCAACACTGTAGGGGCGGGTTTGTAACCCGCCCGCCGCGACCTTAGTCCTTTCCCCCTCGCAGGGGGAAGGTTAGGATGGGGGTGACGCCCTACATGGGAGATACTTATGATACTGATGGTTAGCGTCCAGAACCTTGCCGAGGCCCTCGAGGCCGTCAAGGGCGGAGCGGACATCGTAGACGTGAAGAACCTCCAGGAGGCCCTGGTAGGCTCGGCTCACCCGCACGTGGTCAAGCAGGTCCGGGACGCCGTACCCATGGCCAACCACGCCAGCGTCACCCTCGGCGTCGTCCCCAACCAGGTCGGCACCGTCGCCATGGCCGTCTACACCGCCGGCGTCCTCGACGCCACCTCGGTCAAGGTCGGCTTCATGAACACCGAGTACGACGCCGCCGTCGAGACCCTCCTCGCCTCCCGCGAGGCGCTCGAAGGATTCGACACCAAGCTCATCGGCTCCCTGTTCGCCGACAACCCCCTCTACGACGGCCTCGACGCCCACCACATGCCCCAGCTCGCCGAGGACGGCAAGTGCGACGGCTGGCTCATCGACACCCTCACCAAGGACGGCCGCAACCTGTTCGACTTCATCGCCGAGCCGGAGCTGCGCGCCATGGTGTTCGAGAGCAAGCAGCAGGGCATGAGCACCGCCCTCTCCGGCCACCTGCGCCTCGACGACCTCGACGAGCTCTCCCGCATCAACCCCGACATCGTCGGCGTCCGCGGCGCCGTCTGCGCCAAGGGCGAACGCACCTCCGGCGTCTACTGGGAAGCCGTCGCCGAGTTCAAGCGCCAGCTCGACCTGCGCCAGACCGGCGAGATCGACGTCTTCTCCGCAGCCACGGCCTCCTCCAACGGCGACGGCGCCAACGGCGTCTCCGAGAACGGCTGGGTGATCATCGACGGCACCGGCAAGACCTGCGCCGGCATCATCGCCGCTCTCTCCGAGCACATGGCCCGCGACGGCAGCTCGTTCGTCGAAGTCATAATCCCCGGCGTTCTCAACACCTACGACGTCATCGAGTGGGCCGAGAACGAAAAGCACAGCATCATCACCCAGCGCAAGGATCCCAGCGGCGCGTTGAGAATGCTCATCCAGCCGTAGCTTGGAGTATTGATTGGAAACCGTCTCGAACGTGGCGCTGATAATAGCGATGGCGCGGGACATTTTGCTCTTTGTCCTGCTGCTGGCGCTGCTGGTGGGCGCGCTGATAGTCATCAAGAAGCTGTCCGCGCTCATCAACGAAGCCCAGAAGGTCGTGACAAACACCAGAGAAATGATCGAGACGCTCACGGAGAACGTCGTCGAGCCTGCCGCGTCCAACTCCGGCATGGCCTACGGCGCGGGCAAAGTGGGCGCATTCTTACTCGGCTTGAGAAGGAACAAGCGGAGGAAGGGAGACGAAGACAATGGCAAGTAACGATAGCGGCGGGTCGTTCATCCTGGGCTTTCTGATTGGCGGCATCGTAGGCGCCGCCGTCGGCCTGCTGCTGGCCCCCAGGTCCGGACAGGACACCCGCGCGGAGCTCGCCGGGCGCAGCGAGGCCTGGCGCAACCGGGCGGAGGAGATGGCGGCCAGCCTGCGCGAAAGGGCCGCGCCTGCGGTCGATAACGCGCGCGAGCGCATCGCCCCCGCCGTCGACACCGCGCGCGAACGCATCGACCCGGCCGTCGAAGCCGCACGCGAGCGCATAACACCGGCAGTGGACGCCGCGCGAGAGAGGGTCACACCAATCGTCGAGCAGGTCAATACCCGGCTGGGACGCGCGCAGACGCCGGAAGACGGCGCTGCCGACGCCCCCCCGGAGGGCTCCTCCAAGAACGGCGGCCTCGACCAGACCACCGACGAGCGCGCCTAACCCGCCGCGCCAGCCGTAGACCTCCCTCTCCCGCAACTGTAGGGGCAGGTTTGTAACCTGCCCGCCGGGGCCGCACGCACGCCTTCTAACCACTAGCCACTGACCACTAGCCATTGACCAGTTTGGAGGACGCCATGACGAAGCGGCTGGCATACCTCGGACCTCCGGGATCCTACGCCGAACAGGCGGCAATCGACTACGACGCCGACGCCCGCCTCGTGCCCTTCGTGTCCATCCCCGCCGTAGCCTCAGCCGTGAGGTCCGGGCTGGCCGACGAGGGCGTGGTCCCGATCGAAAACTCCCTGGAGGGCTCGGTCACCTTCACCCTGGACCTGCTCATCGGCGAGACCGACCTGTCCGTGCGCAACGAGCTGGTGATTCCCATCGACCATTGCCTGGTGGTTGTGGCCGGTACCGACACGGAAGAGATCCGCGCCGTCTACTCCCACCCCCAGGCGCTGGCCCAGTGCCGCTCGTTCCTCGACAGGTGCTTCCCCACCGCCGAGCAGATGGCCTCCCTCAGCACCTCCGCCGCCGTCGAGCAGATGCGCGAAAGCGACGTCCCCGCCGCAGCCATCGCCAACCGCAGGGCCGCCCACCTCTACGACGCGCAGATCATAGCCACCGGCATCCAGGACAGGCCCAACAACCAGACCAGGTTCGTCATCCTCGCCCCCTCCGACCACGCCCCCACCGGCCACGACAAGACCTCGATCTGCTTCTCGTTCGCGGAGGACTCGCCGGGCATGATGTACTCCGTGCTCTACGAGATAGCCCGGCGGCAGATAAACATGACCAAGATCGAGTCGCGGCCCACCGGCGAGACCCTCGGGCAGTACATCTTCCTGATAGACATCGAGGGACACAGGGAAGACGATATCGTACGGGACGCCCTCGACGCGATACGGTCGCAGGTGTCCATGTTCAGGATTTTCGGCTCCTACCCCACCACGCCGCCGGCATAACCCCTTGAGTCCCTTCCCCCTCGCAGGGGGAAGAGCCTGCCCTGAGCCTGCCGTATGGGTTAGGATGGGGGTGAAGTCCCTTCCCCCCGGACGCGGCCCGCACACGCTACTCCTCGGCGTTCTCCAGCCTCTCCACCAGGTCGTCCTGGCCCGCCAGCAGCAGCCAGTCGCCGCGCTTGAAACGCTCCCCCTGGTCCGGGGTCAGGTTCACGCGGTCGCCGCGCTGGATGGCGAGCAGCGACAGGCCGTTCTTGTGCTTCGGGTCCGAAAACCCGACCTCTCCCAGCGTCATGTTCAGGAACCTGTCCGGCACCTTCAGCTTGCTGACGCCAACCCTGGGCGTAAGCTCCAGGTACTCCGCCACGTTCGGGTTGAACAGGCCGAGCGCGAGCCGCGTGCCCATATCGGACTCGACTTCCACCACCTTGTCCACGCCTATGCGCTCCAGCGTGTTCGCGTGCAGCTCGTTGTGCGCTCGGGACACCACGTAGGGCACGCCGATAGTCTTGAGCAGCACCGAAGTCATCACGCTGGACATGACGTCCAGGCCGATTGCCACCACCGCCGCGTCGTAGTCCGTAATGCCGAGCTCACGCAGCACGTTCTCGTTGGTGGCGTCGCCCGAAAGCGCGTGCGTAGCCTGGCCCATCACCTCCTGCACGCGCGTCTCGTCCTTGTCCATCGCCAGCACGTCGTGGCCCATGTTGTACAGCTTCTTGGTGACCGCCGATCCGAAGCGGCCCAATCCAATCACGACTACTTGTCTCTTCATGCTACCTCTCCCCGCGTGAATCGCTCGCAGGCCTGGGAAAAGTCGGGCGAAACGCTATCCGCGCCGCGCCCGCTCAACCTATTGTAACCCGTTCCTGGGCGTAGCGATACACGTCCACGTCCGTCCTCTGGCCCAACGCCAGCCCCAGCGTCACCGGTCCTACCCTGCCGACGAACATCGCCCCTATCAGTATAAGCTGCCCCCAGGTGGACACCACCGGCGTGATTCCCCGGCTCAGTCCCACCGTCCCTGCCGCCGAGAAGCTCTCGAACAGCAGGTTGAGGAATGGCAGCCCGCTCTCGGTCACGCTCAGCAGCAGCGTGCACAGAAACACGAACCCCACCGAGAACACGCCGATGGCCATCGCCTGCCGCACCTGCGACTGGGGCACCTCCCGCCTGAACACCGCTACCCGCTCCCTGCCCCTCATCGTCGCCAGCAGCGTGAGCACTATGATCGCGAAGGCGTTCACCTTAATCCCGCCCGCCACCGAACCGGTCGCGCCGCCTATCAGCATCAGCCCGCAGAACGTCAGCGAGGTGTACTCCCGCGTCTCCCCGAACTCCACCGTGCTGAAGCCCGCCGTGCGGCCGCTGGTGGACTCGAACGCCGAAACCAGCACCTGCTCCCCCACCGGCAGCTCGCCTATCGTGCTCGCGTTGTCGCGCTCGAACAGCAGAAACAGCCCGCCGCCAAGCAGCAGCAGCAGCGCCGTCGTTATCAGCACGAACTTGGTGTTGAGAGTGTACAGCGAGAACCTGCGCGAGAGCGCCAGGTCCGCCATGGTGGCGTACCCGATGCTGCCCAGCAGGATGAGCACCGCCATCACGCCCATAATCGCCACGTCGTCCCTGTAGGCCGACAGCGCTTCCGGGTTCGTCAGCGACATGAAGCCGGCGTTGTTGAAACTGGATATCGAAAGGAAGGCGGCCTGCCATATGGCCTCCTCCTGCGGCATCACGAACCAGAACCGCGCCAGCAGCGCGCCGAACCCCAGCACCTGGATCGTCGTCGCCAGTATTACCACGCCGACCGTGAGCCTCACCAGCCCGCCCAGCCGGTTGACCCCCAGGCTCTCCCTTACCAGCAGCCGCTGCGTGAGCGTCAGCCGCTGCCCGATGAGGATGAGCATGAACGTGGCGATGGTCATGAACCCCAGCCCGCCCACGTACACCAGCGCGATCACGATCACCTGGCCCACGCTCGTCCAGTAGGTGGGCGTGTCCTCCACCACCAGCCCGGTCACCGCGACGGCGGACGTCGCCGTGAACAGCGCGTCCATGAAGGGCGTGAAGCCCTCGCCGTGGTTCGTAACCGGCAGCATGAGCAGCCCGGTCCCGACGGCGATGAGGCCCGCGAATATGTAAACGAGAATGAGTGGCGAGGCCGAAGCCCGTGACTGGCGCTTGCGTCCGGCTGCGGCCATCATACTCGTCCTTCGGCGTGGGATTGGCGCGGGTCGGCGGCGCCCCTATCGCCGGACCTGGGCACCCGGTCGACTCGCGACATAGCCCTCCAGCGTCCTCTCAGCGGGCGACTTCCGCTCGGATTCTATGAACGAATCTTGGAATTGTCAATCGCCTTTCCCGCCCCCTCGTCATTCCCGTGAAAACGGGAATCCAGGGGATGAGCCCTCCGCCACGGACTGCCCATCTTTCCGCCTATTCGAAACCCACTCCCGCTTGCGCCTGCTTTCCCCGCTGCGTAAACTCACTGGCTGAAGCATTGCGGCATCCCGCCACGCCGGGACTTGCGCGTGGCGATTGGAGACAGACAGCCTGGTGAATCTCCAGACGACCACATCCGGCCTTTTTCGCCGCCTGACGGCGGGCCTGGTGGACCGCAGGGCCAAGGGCAGGCTCGGACAGTATCTCTTCCAGTGCGGACTCGGCACGCTCTCTCTGCTCTTCATACTGCTCATCGAAGACGCCCTGCTGCACGCGGCCATAGTCGTCGCCATCGGCTCCACCGTCTTCATCGTCTTCATCGTCCCGGACAGCGTGGCCGCGACGCCGCGCAGGGTAATCGGCGGGCACGTCGTCTCCGTCATTTTCGGCAGCGCGTTCGCCTTCATGCTGATGGTCCCCGGTCTGGAAGCGCTGGCCAATAGCGAGGACTACATCCGGGTATTCGCCGCCGCGCTGGCGGTGGGCGTCAGCATGCTGGTGATGGTACTCACCAACACCGAGCATCCCCCGGCCGCCGGCACGGCACTGGGCCTGTTCTTCCCCGGCTGGGAACTCTCCACCGTCGTGTTCATTGTGTTGAGCGCGGTCGTGCTCTCCGCCATCCGCATCCTGCTCCGACCGAGAATGATAAACTTGCTGTAGCCAATCCTGACCGTCCCTTCCCCCTCGCCTACACCGTCATTCCGGCCCCCGAGCCGGAATCCAGGGGGGATGGGGGTGACGGTCCAACTGGAGCAGCTCGACAGATGAAGATTCTCGTAACCGGCGCCGCCGGATTCATCGGCTCCCACCTGGTGGACGCGCTCATCGACGACGGCCACTCGGTCGCCGCCGTGGACGACTTCTCGGCTGGCAAAGAGGACAACCTCAACCCGCGCGCCCGGCTGCACGTGGCCGACGTCACCGACGTCGACGCTCTGGGCGACGTGTTCGCGCGCGAGAGCCCCAAGGCCGTCTTCCACCTGGCGGCCCAGACCAGCGTCCGGCGTTCCATGGCCGCGCCCGCTTTCGACGCCAACGCGAACGTGCTCGGCACCATCAACACCCTGCAAAGCTGCGTCGAGCACGGCGTCGAGAGGATCGTCTTCTCCTCCACCTGCGCCGTCTACTCCGAGCCGCTGTATCTGCCCCTGCGCGAAGACCACCCCAGGCGCGCCCAGTCCGCCTACGGCATGGCCAAGCTCGCCGCCGAAAGCTACGTCCGCTTCTACGCCGACGAGTACGGCCTGCGCTACAAGATCCTGCGCTACGGCAACGTCTTCGGCCCCCGGCAGGACCCGCACGGCGAGGCCGGCGTCGTCGCCATATTCGCCAACCAGATGCTGGAGGGCGCGCAACCCACCATCTTCGGCGACGGCTCCAAGACCCGCGACTACGTCTACGTCGACGACGTGGCGTCGGCCAACCTGCTGGCGATGGTCCCGCGAGGCGACAACGACGTGTACAACATCGCCCGCGGCATCGAGACCACGGACTTCGAGATATTCGACGCCGTGCGCGCCGCCACCGGCGCCGACGTCGAGCCCGCCTACCGGAACAAGCGCCCCGGCGAGGCCGACAGGATAGCCCTGAACTGTTCCAAGGCCGGCCGCATCCTCGGCTGGACCCCCAAGATGCCCCTCGCCGAAGGCGTCGCCCTCGAAGTAGACCACATCCGCCGCCGCCGCTAACTCCCTTCCCCCTCGACGGGGGAAGGTTAGGATGGGGGTGAAAATAGGGCGCCACCGCCGCCAGTCCCTTCCCCCTCGCAGGGGGAAGGCTAGGATGGGGGTGCCCCCCGCCTAACCCCCACCGGGCGGAAACGGGTCCTGCTCGCTAACCGACGCCTGGTGCTCCCGGATGGACAATCCCCTGCTCGTCTTATCCCCCCAGAGACTCTTGACGTGTGTGATGACCGCCACTATCTCCCGGTGGCTGAGACTCTCGCCGAACGCGGGCATGGCGCTCTTGAAACTCGGAAAGCTGGGGTCCTCGAACAACTTACCGCCCTGGCTGACGACGCGGTACAGCAGGCCGTCCGCATGGTGCCAGGTGTGCCCGTCGCCGTTGAGAGGCGGCGCCGGCAGCGTGCCGTCTTCGTTCCTCACATGCCAGTCGGGCTGCCCTTCGCCGCCCGCTCCGTGGCATACGGCGCAGTTCGCCGCGAACAACTCCCGCCCCGACGGGGCGTCTCGCGTGGCTGGTGGGTTGTCTGGCGTCGGAACGTCCACCTCCATCGAGGCCGAACACGCCACCAGCAAGAGCGACGCGAGCGCCAACACGGCGGCGGACACGGAGCGCCGCAGCGTACTCATCGGGCGGACGTGTAGAAAGCCGCCGCCTCTCCCAGTCCCTTCCCCCTGTCACGCTGTAGGGGCGGGTTTCCAACCCGCCCGCCGCCTTCTGGCCACTAACACTAGCCTACCCCCTCCCGATGTACGGCATAGACGTCGCCATGATCGTCATGAACTGCACGTTCGCCTCCAGCGGCAGCTCCGCCATGTACAACACCGCCCGCGCCACGTCATCCGCGTCCATCCGCGGCTCCGCCAGCACGTGGCCGCTCGCCTGCGGCACCCCGCCCGCCATGCGCGCCGTCATCTCCGTCGCCGCGTTGCCGATGTCTATCTGGCCGCACGCGATGTTGTACTTGCGCCCGTCCAGCGACGCCGACCGCGTCAGGCCCGTCATGCCGTGCTTCGTCGCCGTGTACGGCGCGGAGTTGGGACGCGGCACGTGCGCCGAAATCGACCCGTTGTTGATGATCCGGCCCCCCATCGGCTCCTGGCTCTTCATCAGCCGAAACGCCTGCTGCGTGCACAGGAACGCCCCCGTCAGATTCACGTCCACCACCGACTGCCACTGCTCGTAGGTCAGGTCCTCCAGCAGCACGCTCGGCGCGCCGAACCCCGCGTTATTGAACACCACATCCAGCCGCCCGAACGCCTCCTGCGTCGCGTCGAACAGCGCCCGCACGTCGTCCGGCTTCCCCACGTCCGTCGGCACCACCAGCGCCCGCTCGCCGTCCTCGCCCGCCTCCTCTTTCGTCGACACCAGCGGCTCCTCGCGGCGACCGGCCAGCGTCACCGAGTAGCCCTCGCTCAGCATCAGCAGCGCCGTCCTCTTTCCAATGCCCGACCCCGCCCCCGTTATGATGGCAACCTTCCCATTAGCACTCATGCGGCGCCTCCGTTCAGTCTCGATAGCCTGAATACAAGCGCCCCGGCGGCAGCATCCGTGAATCCCACCAAACCCGCCCGGCGCCCACCTAAGTTAGCACCTTTGCCCCGACCGCGCCAATCGGGTAGGGGCAGGTTTCCAACCTGCCCGCCCCCAAGAGTGCCTTCCCCCTCGCAGGGGGAAGGTTAGGATGGGGGTGACCTCCGCACGAAGGACGACAAGCTCCACACCCGTTAGGTTTCGGGGCATCCTCACACAGGTATGACCTCGCTTTGCACCATGTGGACGCGAATCGCCGAGGGCATTTCGTGCTCGTCGAAGTGGCACAGAACGGCGTCCCGCAGCATGAACTTCAGATCCTCCCAGTCGTCGCCCTGTGTGAAGATGCTGTAGCCTACGGCACGGGCTGTGTAGCCTCCCTCGGAGGCTTCCCGCACCTGGAAGACTATTTCGGTGTCAGGCATCGCAACTCCCCCCTAGCCTTGGCCTCCAGAGCATCAGCCCCCAGAGCGTCCAGCTTGCCGGCCTTTATGTCCTCTTCGATTTGCTTGTCCCAAGCCTCTTCCGCCAACTCGTGAAGCCAGTCCATGAGCTTGGCATACTCGGTTTCGGGAAGACCCAGCACTGCCTGCTTGATCTCATCCGCACTCGTCATTTGACCGATTCTCCTTTTCCGTCCACCCGGTTTGCGAGCCAGCCGACGCCCTCACCCCAACCCCTTCGCAAAGGGAGAGGGGGTTGCGCAATGGTCTTCTTTCGCGGGAACTATGGTCTGCGTATCGTTCTAGGGGGGCGTGGATGGTCTTTCAGGGGCGTGTTGGGACGCAGGGCTTCCACTTCGATTGCTGAGTGGGCAGGTTCCGGGATGCTCTCGCCGTGCTCAGCCATCAGTTCCAGGTGGTAGGTGACACCCTGTTGGATGAGTTCTACGACTTCCTCTCTAGTTTCCCCTACCGCCACACAGCCGGGCAAGTCCGGGACATAGGCGCCATAGCTGGTGGTCCCCTCTTCGATGACGACAGTGTACTTCATCAGCAGTCCTTTCCTCGTTCGAGTCCCGCTTGCTTCATGATTTCATGGAATGTTCCAGCCGCTCTCAAGGCACAGGTGAATCAAGCTGCTCCGAGAGCTTCTCCCTGCGGGTCTTGTATAGCTTATGCCCATAATCGAGTTCGGCCAAACAGCGACTAAGGAGCACCTCTCCAGACCGCAATTTATCTGGGGCGTATTCGCCAATGATGAGTCGGCTCAGAAGCGATGCGAGATCCGGCGCAATGTCTCCAACCTGCGATGGTAACTCCATCCTCGACAAGGGGAATTCTCCGTTCTTCAGGAGAACAGCTCTGGCAACGTGACTAGCCGCGAGCATAAGCTCTTCCGATGCCGCATATACATCGCCCACGCCTAGCAGTTGGCGTGACGTCAAGATTCGCTTTTTGGCATGATCGACCTTTGGCCGATAGTCAGGCCAGTGCGGATTCTCTCGTTCCGCAGCCACCTGTTTGTCCCACCATCCACCAGGGGCGCTAATCGGAATTCCAAAACGCAGCGCCCAACCCGGGTAGTCATCACCCTTCTCAAGCCTTTGCAAAAACCTCGAACGACTATCCTGCTGTAGGTGTATATCACCCGGACGGTCGAGCTTAATCCGACGGTCATCTTCGTGGATTACGAGTACATCCACGTCGCTACCTCCGTGCGTAGCACCACGAGCGCTGGAGCCAATGA
This sequence comes from Dehalococcoidia bacterium, assembly GCA_034421955.1. Classification (GTDB taxonomy): domain Bacteria; phylum Chloroflexota; class Dehalococcoidia; order Lucifugimonadales; family CATOSD01; genus CATOSD01. Next base: position 59,883 of record DAOUJZ010000091.1, read on the forward strand.
GCACGACCGTCGCGGAATCCGACATCCCTAGAAGCGCCAGAGCATCCAGCACCGGCGCAGCCTTAATCTCTGCTGCTCTGTTCACATCAAAGCTTCCATACGCGATTCGATTTCATCGATGAAACCCTCGAGTTCAAAGGCGAGTCTTCCCAAGTCCCTTTCCTCCAATTCTGCCCCCGGCTCGCCATAAGCGACATCCTTCCTCAACCTGTTCAACTCTTCGAGTTCATCTCCAATGTCCCGGGAAACTAGCTTCTTGCCCGAGCGAGGAACTGTCGGGCTTGTTCAACACTCATTAACCGCTCCCCATCACAGCATGGACTGCACGTAGAGAAACTTAGCATAACCAGTTGACCGCTACCACACTTGACTCTCCCCACCCTGTACAGCGTGGAATATACACCGTTCATCTGCTCAGCACAAAGCCGTTGACCAGTCGCCACCCTCACCCCTGCCCTCGCCCACAACCCTCCCCCGCACCCCGAAAAAACCGTCACTTTCCCGCGCCACCCGTTCCCCATCCCTACCCCACCCACGCCCCACGCACGTCCCACCCCATCCCCACGCCTGCGCCATTTCTCCCCAAAAATCCGCCCCGATCCGGCGTTCTCGCCAGGGCTCTTGCAACCATACGCACATCCGTGCTATCATCGCACACGGTAAGGGCGGGTTCAAACCCGCCCGCGGGACCGACCCCGCGCCCCAGGCATCCGTAGGCACGCCCGCAACCGGCCAGCGGCCACTGACCACTGTCCTACCCTGCCACGCGGCGCGACACTTGTGCCCCGAAACGCCCCCGCCGGCATTACAGAATGGCGCAGGACCGCCGGCGCCCCAAGCTACGAAAACAACAGAATGTCGCAGAAATGAGCAGATTTCCGAGATGTCCCTTCCCCCTCGCAGGGGGAAGGGCCTGCCCTGAGCCTGTCGAACGGGTCAAGATGGGGGTGACGCCCCCGCGTTGACACCCCAACTGGCCGTTTCGTATCATCGACTTACAGCCGCCGCGCTTTGTAGGGGCAGGTTTCTAACCTGCCCGCCCCCACGCAACTAAGGAGACAAACCAAATGAACGCAATCTCCGGCGCATCCGCCGCCACCGCCACACCCGCGGCCGCCCAGCCCGCGCCTCCGGACCCGGCGCTCGACGAGCGCGCGGTCGTCTTCCGCGGCGACGGTGAGCCGAAGACCCCCGCCGGCATGATCGGCCGCCTGGCCGAGCTCGACGCCCAGTCCGCGCTAAGCCCCGACAACTACTCCCTCGGCGGCAGCGTCGAGACGCTCGAGCGCCACTTCGCCGAGATGCTCGGAACCGAGGCCGCCATATTCATGCCCACCGGAACGCTCGCCAACCACCTCGCCATCCGCCGCCACTGCGGCACGAGGCCCAGGGCCATCGTCCAGGAGCAGAGCCACCTGTACCACGACTCCGGTGACACCGTGACCCGCCTGAGCGCCATCAACCTGGTGCCGCTGGCTCCCGGACGGCCCCACTTCACCGCCGAAGAGCTCGAAGACACGCTCGACGCCTCCGTCTCCGGCAGGGTGATAAACGAGGTCGGTGCCGTGATGATAGAGAGCCCCGTCCGTCGCCAGAGCGGCAAGGTCGTGCCCATAGACGTGATGCGCCAGATTACGCGGATGTGCCGCGAGCGCGGGATACCGACCCACCTGGACGGCGCTCGGCTGTTCATGATGTCCGCCGCCACCGGCATACCCGCGGCCGACTACGCCGCGATGTTCGACACCACCTACGTGTCGCTGTACAAGTACTTCGGCGCTCCCTTCGGCGCGATACTGTGCGGCAGCGCCGGCTTCGTCGAAGGCCTCTACCACGAGCGCCGGCTCTTCGGCGGCGGCCTGCCCGCGTCGTACTTCGCCGCCGCGCTCGCCCTCGAGGGCGCAAAGGGATTCGAGGAGCGCTTCGGCGCCGCCATGGACAAGGCGGACCTGCTGTTCGAGCGGCTGAACGCGCTTCCCGGTATCTATGTCGGGCGCTACGAGAACGGCTCCAACATCTTCCCCGTCGACTTCGACGAAGGCGTGGACGCCCACCTGGCCGCCGAAAAGCTCGCCGAGCGCAGCGTCTTCATCTCCCCCCGGGAGGGGAGCCAGGACAGCTTCGCGCTCACCGTCAACACCACCATCCTGAGGCAGAGCAACGATGACATCGTCGACGCCTTCAGCGCCGCGCTTCAGTAGTGGCGGCACGGCGAACCGCAAGCTCCCCCCGGCCGCGCGCTGACTTCCGGCGAAATGCCATGGCGTCCATAAGCTCAGGGCTGCGCTACGGCAAGACGTTCCTGGCCAGGACGAAGACGCGCGCGAAGGTCATCGAGCGGCGTCTGACCAGGATATTCGTCATCAATCTCCTGGTCCGCACGGTCAAGGAGATTGCCGACGACGACGTCACCCACATGGCCGCGGGCGTGGCCTACTACGCGCTCTTCTCGCTGTTCCCCCTTCTGCTGGGGCTGATCGCGATTTTCAGCTACTTCATCGACTCCCCGGCGGACGCGGAAAACAACGCGGTGGCCGACAACGTCACCCACTTCGTCGCGGAGTACCTGCCCGGCTCCGAGACCTTCGTCTCCGACAACCTCGACACACTGCTGAACCTCCGCGGCGCCGCCACAGTGGTCGCCGTTCTCGGCATGTTCTGGTCGGCCAGCGCCGTGTTCGGCGCGCTCAGCCGGGCGGTGAACCGCGCCTGGGACGTCCACCAGGACCGCCCTTTCTACCTGAACAAGTCGCGCCAGCTCCTGATGGCCGTCGGAGTCGCCTTCCTGTTTCTGATGTCGTTCGGCGCCGCCACGCTGGTCCGGGCCGCGGGCCTGCTCGGCGACCTGGACGCGCCGCAGGTCTCGTTCATGGTCAACCGCATTGGAACCGGGGTGCTGCAGGCCACCTCATTCGTGCTGGTGCTCAGCGCGTTCCTGCTCATCTACAAGTTCACGCCCAACACCAGGACGTACTGGCGCTACATCTGGCCCGGCGCGTTCGCGGCCGCGTTCCTGTTCGAGCTCTCAAAAAACCTATTCATAATCTACCTCAACGGCTTCGCCACCTTCGACGACACCTACGGCCCGCTGGCCCCGGTGATAGTCCTGCTGCTGTGGACCTACCTCAGCAGCCTGATAATCATCTGCGGCGCCGAGCTCAGCTCCGAGTACGGCAGACTGAAGCTGGGCATAAGACGCGGAGCACCCTTCCACGCCCGCGCCGAACCGGAACCCGCCGATCAGTCCCTTCCCCCTTGACGGGGGAATACGAGCCCGCCAGTCAGTCCCTTCCCCCTTGACGGGGGAAGAGCCTGCCCTGAGCCTGCCGAATGGGTTAGGATGGGGGTGAAGGCGAGCCCGCCGATTGACCGCCCGCCCCCGCCCCCGTAAAATACCCTCGGCGGGCGCGGTTTCGCGCCCCTCTGCATCGGAGTGCTCCACATGGTCTTCAGGTCGCTTTTCGGGGGGCGCAGAAAGAAGCCCGCAACCCAGGAGGAAGACACCCTCGCCAACGCGGGAGTGGGCGACGTGGTCGTCATAACCGGGTTCGCCCCCAGCCTCGACGACGCCTTCTTCCTGATTGAGTCGCGCAACCGCTACGAGGCCGCCACCGGCGTCTGGCACGAGCTGGTGGGCGCCGACGGCGACCGCCGCGTATGCATCGAGTACTCCGGCGACGAGGCCTCGCTCTTCGTCTCGGTCTCGGAGTACGGTGCCGCCATGGGCCTGGCCAGCCTGGGACTCGACGAACAGCGGCTTATCGAGATGGACGAGCAGCACTCGATCGACAACTACGTGGAGTACGAGGGCGAGCGCTACAACTACACCAACAGCCAGGAGGTGTTCTTCTTCGCCGACGGCGGCGGAGAGGGACAGGGCTACTACGGCTGGGAGTTCCTGAGCGCCGACAGGCGCAAGCTGCTCTCGGTGGTCAAGTGGGAGGGCGTCCCCTTCGAGGTCTACGCCTCGGAGGTAGTCTCCCCGACCATCGTCAGCGTCTACCGAAACGTGGCGTAGCGGCGCCGGAGGAGAATACGCGATGGCAGACGCCTTTGTCGACACGCTCACGGTCATACCCCGCGGCCTCGTCTTCGTGGTGCTGGGAATAGTCGTGCTGGCCCTCGCCCGGCTGGCCCAGGACCTGGTCACGCCCTACCGCATAGGCGACCAGCTCACCAACCGCGACAACGTCGCCCTCGCCCTGAGCATCGCCGGCTACTACCTCGGCGTCATAGTCGTCTTCCTGGGCGCCCTCTACCAGCCCTTCTCCCTGATAGTCGACGGCGGTCTCGGCTTCACCGAGGACTACTGGCTCACCGTGCTGGAGGTCTTCCTCTACTCGCTCGGCGGCATAGTCGCGCTCAACCTCGCCCGCATAGTGGTCGACAAGCTGGTGCTGCACCGCTTCAGCACCGAAAAGGAGATAATCGAAGACCGCAACGCCGGCACCGGCGCGGTGGAGTTCGGCGTGTACGTTGCCGCCGCGCTGGTCGTCGCCGGCTCCATCTCCGGCGAGGGCGGCGGCCCGCTCACGTCGCTCGCCTTCTTCGCGCTGGGTATGGCCGCCCTGATACTGTACGCGTTCTTCTACCAGCTACTCACCTCGATGGACGTCCACGACGAGATCGAGCGCGACAACACCGCCGTCGGCGTGGCCCTGGGCGCGAACCTCGTCGCCATCGGCGTGGTCACGCTCAAGGCCGTGTTCGGCGACTTCGTCGGCTGGGGCGAGGGTATCGCTTCCTTCGCGGTCTACGCGGTGGTGGGCTTCGCGCTGCTCGCCGTGGTGCGGCTGGTCTTCCAGTTCGTGCTGTTCCCCAGGGTCAACGTGGCCAGCGAGCTGGCGGTAGACCGCAACCTCGGCGTCGCGCTCATCGAGGGCGTGTCCGTAATCGGCGTCAGCCTCATCCTGCTGTTCGCCGTCTAGCCGCCCCCTCCCCAACCGTCATTCCGGCCCCCGAGCCGGAATCCACGAGGCGCCTCACCGCCCCCCAACCGTCATTCCGGCCCCCGAGCCGGAACCCACGAGGCGCCTCACCACCCCCCAACCGGCTCAGTCCAGCGCCCGCCTCAGCGCATCCCGCGCCGCGAGCCGCTCGCGCTCCTCCTCCGCGGCCTCCTCCACCTGCGCGAACCCGGCGTCGATCACCAAGTCCAGCGTCGCCGCGTCCACCTCGTCCCGGTCCAGCGCCGGACGCAGCAGCCGGTCGTAGAAGCCCGCCTCGTGGATATCCTCCCGCCAGCTTGCCAGGCTCTCGTCCAGCGTGCCGTCGTACATACGCAGCAGGAGAACCACCCGCAGCGGGTCCAGCCCCTCGTCCTCGTACACCTGCGCCCGCAGGTCCAGCCCGTCCCGCACGCCGAACTCCACCACCTCCACCTCCTCGTCCACCCGCACGCTCGCGAACACCTCGTAGCGGTCGATGTAGTCCTCCGTCTCCGCAATCAGCTCGCCCAGGTACGCGCGGCCCTCCCCGGTTATCCCGAATGCCCCGCTTTCTTCCGGGACCGTGACCAGGCCCCGGTCGCGAAGTTCCTCTGCGATCGGCAGCAGCCGGCGGTCCGGCTCGCACTCCGTCTCAGCCGAAAGCTCGAACTCGTGCCTGTCCATGAAGTACAGCAGCACGCAGGCGCGCAGCCACCCCAGCAGGTCGTCCGCGTCGCCTCCCTGCCGCGCGAACCACGCCAGCGGCTCGAAGGTCTGCTCCAGCACCAGGTCCAGCACCGCCGCGCCGTCCGCCGTCTGGCCGATGTGCTCCCCGGCGGCATCGCCCGGCTGGACGCGCGGCCCGTAGTTCGCGTAGATCCCCAGCTCGCAGCGCCCGGCCCGCCACACCCGCACGACCTCCACCAGTTCGCGGTACATATCGGGGAGATCGGGATTCGCCGAGACACCCAGCGAGTCGCGGATGCGCTGCCGCGCGTCGCTGTCCTCACCGAAAACGCGATCCAACAGCTCGCCCACCGTCAGCCGCGCACATTCCGCGGGCAGCGTAACGTGAAAGGCATCGCGCAACTCCATCTCGCCGAGAGACACGCGGAGCAACACCAAGCCGGGGTCGACGGATACGCTGGCGGAAGGGTATGGCGCTGGCCGGCCGTCGAGCCGCTTTCGGTACTTTGGCGCGTCGCTACCGCGCACCGCGGCGGCCCCTCTGGTGCCCTATCTGCCGCTGGCCGCCACCGAACCCCCGCGCGCCGCCGAAGCCGCCGCTGGAGCGCGTCGACGAACCCCAGCTGCTGCGCACGCCCGTGCCGCTTGTTCTGAAAGCCCCGGTGGCCTTCTTTGACGACATGTAAGACTGCCGTGAGTTGCTCAGATTGCGGCTCGCGTCGGTGTAGCGAGACCCCGCCGCCGTCTTCTGGCGCGAGAAGTAGTTGCTGTTGCGGGATACCTGCGAGCGGTACGACGGGGACTTGCGGTAGTTGGCGCGGTCATTCCTGATGGTGCCGACCGTGCCCGGCGGCGTGGAGTAGTAGTAGGTCGGACCAAGGAACGTGGAGGCGACCAGGTAGCCGAACAGAAAGCTCCCGCCGCCGAAGCCGTGGTGGTAGTACCCGTTCGCGCCGTAGCCCCTGACCTCGTTCTGGCCATTGTCCTCAGTGATGCTGAACAGCAGGTCGTCCGTCGAGTCCTCGATCTTCCCGTCGCCGTTCAGGTCCTCGAACGCCTCCACAATCTGCCGTCGACCGTCCTGGCTGGCCCGGATGAGGATGATCCCGTCGCCCTCATATATCCGGTTGACCCTCTTCTCGAACTCCGTCGCGCTCTTGGACTCCTTGTAGGCCTCCTGCACCGCGTCCAGGTTGATGCGTCCGGCGGCGCCGTCCGTTGCGGCCCACTGGTCGTAAGTCGGCCCCGGACTGCAGGCGGCGATGGCCGGCCCCGAAACGAGCACCCCGCCCGCGAGAACAGCCAACGTGCGTTTTCCCAGCTTTCGGCTCATAGCGTCCCTCCCGTGCACGCGCCCCCATTATAGCGCACAAGGCCGCCGACCGGGGCCGCGCCGGGGATGCCTCCCGCTGCCCTCACACTATCAGCTCCAGGTCGCCCGGAACGGCGGGCGCCGGCTCCTCTTCCGAGAACGCCGTCTCCGCGTCGAACCGCAGCATCCTTTTTACCGCCTCGGCGTCCGCGTCGCGCCTGAACGCATCGTAAGCCTCCGAGCAGCGCAGCGCGCACTCCACGATGGCGCCGCGCAGGTCCAGGGCGGCCAGGCTCACGCCGACCATTAGCTGCTGGCAGTAGTCCAGGTGCTCACCCCAAAGCTCGTCCGACGCCTGCAGGTACAGCAGCTTGAGCAACCGCTCGGCCGTCGCCCCGTCCAGCGGACGCAGCCGCACCTCCAGCAGCCGCGCCAGCAGTTCGCCGAGTGCCTCGCACAGCGCCGCCGGCCCCAGCCCCTCCAGGTGCCCGGCGTCCTCGCCGAAATCCAGCCGCAGCTCCTCGCACACGCGCTCGAAGCCCCGCGCGTAATCGAACCCCGGCCCAGGGGACAGCCACCTCGCCACCACCGCGGCGGCGTACTCCCGAGCGAGCGTCCCGCAGCGCGACCGGAAGTCGTTCGACTCCAGCACCTCGCGCCTCGCCGCGTAGTAATCCAGCGTCTGCGCCTCCAGGATGCGGTCGAACTCGTGCGTCACCGCGCGCTCCGCCGCCCCGTCGCGCTCCGCCCGGCCCTGCGCCTCGGACAGCCTCCGCTCCACGCGCTCACCCTCCGCGCGCATCCGTCCGCCCGGCTCCGCCACGGCGTCCTCCGCCGGGACGCCGGAACCCGCGCCCCCAAACGCCAGCAGCCGGTCCTCGCGGGACAGCATGAACCGCGACGCGCCCGGCGCTCCCTGCCGGCCCGTGCGGCCCACTAGCTGCCTGTCGGTCCTCGTGGTGCTGTTCAGCCCCGTCCCGATGACGTACAGACCCAGCCCGAACTCCAGCGCTACCTCCCGGCCCGCTCCGTCGCCCACGACGACGACCGGCTCGCCAGGCAGTAGCGTCCACCGCGTCCCATCGCGGCCAAGCGCCGCGCCCAGGACCGCGGCATCCTCCGCGCTGGCGCACCGCACCTCCACGCGGCCCGCCCCCTCGTCGACCAGCCGTGCGACAAGACGGACGACCT
>DAOUJZ010000092.1:0-23170 GCA_034421955.1 Dehalococcoidia bacterium
TCGGCTACCTCGCCCGCAACGCGCATCATGTAGGTGTTGACGGCGGCGAGGCACACCTTGATGTCGGGGTGCTCGATAGGCCCAGGGTTGAAGTTGGGCGGCATCAGGTTGAAGTTGTAGCTCTCGCTCTTGTAGTCGAGCCGGGTGTTGTTCTGGAAGCAGTCCCAGATGGCGCGGAGGGCGAGCACGTAGTCTCTCATGCGGCGCGCGGGCGGGGACCAGGGCATGTTGAAGCGGCGGACGATGTGGCCGCGCACCTGGCTGCCGAGGCCGAGCACGAACCTGCCGTCGGACTGGGCCTGGAGGTCCCACGCGGTGTAGGCGGTGTCCATGGGGCTGCGGGCGAACGCCAGCGCGATGGAGGTGCGCAGCTCGACGCGCTCGGAGTGCTCGGCGGCGAGCGTTACGGACAGAAAGGGATTGTGTTGGGTCTCGCTGGAGCTGAAGAAGTCGTAGCCGAGGTCTTCCGCGCGTCGGACCGCGGCGGGAACTTCCGCGAGGGAGCCTGCTTCTCTTCCTGAACCAACTCTCACTTGCCGGCCTCCGTTCTGTGGTGGGATGCCGTCAATTCTAACATAGGGGGATAGGCCCTAGTACCCCTGCGGTCGCCCTCGCCGTTGAGGACACGCCGGGGGCGGCCTGTCCCAAAAATCGGCTATAATGCGGGCAGCCGCCGGAGGGCGGAAATCAGGGTACGCGAGGGATGGTCGAGATATGAGCGGGACGGAGAACGAGATCGGCCTTTTCGAGGCCATGTACACGCAGCGGGCGATTCGACATTACACCGACGAGCCGGTGTCCGACGAGACGGTGCGGAAGCTCATCGAGGCGGGGTCCAAGGCGCCCAGCGGGGGGAACAGCCAGCGCTGGCACTTCGTGGTGATTCGGGACGCGGACACGAAGCGCCGCATCGCGGAGCATTACTGGCAATCGTGGGAGCGCGCCTACGGCAGCCGGGCCGAAAGGGAGAGCGGCATCCAGACGCACGTGCGGGCGTCGGCGACGCACCTGGCCGAGACGATGGCGGACGCTCCGGTGCTGATAATGGCGTGCATCGAGCACGACGGCACGGCCAGCACCATGTCGCGCGGCTCGTCCATCTACCCCGCCGTGCAGAACATGCTGCTGGCGGCGCGGGGTCTGGGGCTCGGTAGCGTGATTACGACGCTGCACAAGCGCTACGAGGACGAGGTCAAGGAGATCCTGGGGATACCGGACAACGTGGAGACGGCGGCGCTGCTGCCCATCGGCTTTCCGCAGGAGGGCTACCGCTACGGCCCGACGCGCCGCGCGCCGGTGGACGAGATCACGAGCTGGGAGCGGTGGGGCGGGGCGCCGGCCTAGTCCCCACCCTTGGGTTCCCGCTTTCGCGGGATTGACGATGACAGGGGCGGTACACCCTCACCCCAACCCTCTCCCATCGAGGGAGAGGGGCAGATAAGGAGCGAGTTTTTGGGTTACGAATTCATCAGCTACGAGAAGAAGGGGCGCATCGCCTACGTTACGATCCAGCGGCCGGAGCGGCTGAACGCGCTGCATCCGTACGCGAACCAGGAACTGCTGGACGCTTTCACAGAGTTTCGGGAGGACCCGGACGCCTGGGTGGCGATTCTCACCGGCACTGGGGAGCGCGCCTTCAGCGCCGGCAACGACCTGGTGTACACGGCGCAGCACGGCGGCGCGCGGCCCGGCCCGAGAGCGCCGTTCGGCGGCATAACCACCGGATTCGAGTGCTGGAAGCCGATAATCGCGGCGGTGAACGGCTACGCGCTGGGCGGCGGGCTGGAGCTGGCGATGGCGTGCGACATCATCATCGCGGCGGAGCACGCCGAGGTGGGGCTGCCGGAGCCACGCGTGGGGCTATTCGCCGGCGCGGGCGGCGTCCACCGTCTGCCTCGCCACGTGCCTCACAAGATAGCCATGGGCATGATGCTGACGGCGCGGCGCATCTCCGCGCAGGAGGCGTACCGGATCGGGCTGGTCAACGAGGTGGTTCCGCTGGCCGAGCTGATGCCAACCGCGCAGCGCTGGGCCGAGGAGATTCTGGAGTCCGCGCCGCTGAGCATCCGCGCGAGCAAGCAGATGGCGATAACCGGCCTGGATTTGCCGTTCGACGTGGCCTTCAACCTGAACTACACCGAGACGCAAAAGTCCATCGAGTCGGCGGACCGGATCGAGGGTCCCAAGGCGTTCGCCGAGAAGCGCCAGCCGAACTGGACGGGGGCGTAGGGAGTTTTCAAATGACACAATCCAACGCGGTCGCTCTGCCGAGGGACGTGCGACCCACCCGGTATGACCTGACGCTGACGCCCGACCTGGAGGCGTTCACCTTCGAGGGCCAGGTATCGATTGACATCGAGATACTGGAGCCGACGTCGAGGATCGTGCTCAACTGCGCCGAGATAGAGGTCGGGTCGTGCTCGCTGAGTAGGGCGGACGGCGGCGAACGCGCCGCTTCGGGCACCGAGTACGACGAGGACGAGGAGACGGTCGCGTTCGAGTTCGGCGGGGAGCTGCCCGCGGGCGAGGCCCGGCTGGACATCGCGTTCACGGGCGAGCTGAACGACCGGCTGCGCGGGTTCTACCGCAGCAGCTACACCGGCGCGGACGGGCGCGAGCGGATCATGGCGACCACGCAGTTCGAGTCCACGGACGCGCGGCTAGCGTTCCCGTGCTGGGACGAGCCGTCCCTGAAGGCGACGTTCGAGGTCACGCTGCGGATACCCGCCGACCTGGTGGCGGTTTCCAACATGCCCATCGTCAGCGAGGAGACGGAGGACGGCGGCGTGAAGACGGTGCGGTTCGCCGAATCGCCGATCATGTCCACATACCTGCTCGCGTTCGTGGTGGGCGACCTGAAATGTGTGGAGCGTCGGGCGGACAGCGGCACGCTGATTCGCGTGTGGGCCACCAGCGGCAAGGAGGAGCAGGGGCTGTACGCGCTGGAGACGTCCATCAAGCTGCTGGACTACTTCAACGACTACTTCGGCATTCCGTTCCCGCTGCCCAAGCTGGACCACCTGGCCATACCGGACTTCGCCGCGGGCGCGATGGAGAACTGGGGCGCGATCACGTACCGGGAGGTGGCGCTGCTGGTCGACGAGGAGAACAGCTCGACGCTCACGCGGCAGATCGTGGCGGCGATCATCTCGCACGAGATGGCGCACATGTGGTTCGGCGACCTGGTGACGATGGCGTGGTGGAACGACCTGTGGCTCAACGAGAGCTTCGCGTCGTGGATGGGGGACAAGGCGGTGGACGCGCTGTTCCCGGAGTGGGAGATGTGGACGCAGTTCGTCTCGTCGGACACGAACACCGCGCTGAGCCTGGACGGCCTGAAGAGCTCGCACCCGATCGAGCAGGAGGTGAACAACCCGGCGGAGATAGGCGAGCTGTTCGACGCGATCAGCTACAGCAAGGGCGGCTCGGTGCTGCGGATGCTGGAGAACTTCCTGGGCGCGGAGACGTTCCGGCGCGGGCTGCACGACTACCTGACCGCGAACGCCTACGCGAACGCGCGCACGGTGGACCTGTGGAACGCGCTCGGTGAGGCGTCCGGCCAGCCGGTGGCGGAGATCATGGATAGCTGGGTGAAGCAGACTGGTTACCCTGTGCTGGACGTCTCGGTCGACAGGCAGGACGACGGCGTGGAGGTGGGGCTGTCCCAGCGGCGGTTCGTGTACGAGGACATCGAGGGCGGCGAGGAGGACGACCCGACGCTGTGGCGCGTGCCGTTCAGCGTGCGGAGCGCGTCCGTCGAGGAGCCGGTCACGGAGCTGGTGTCGGAGAGGGATGCGACGGTGCGGCTGGAGACCGGGTCGCCGGACGAGTGGGTGAAGGTGAACCCGTCGCAGACGGGATTCTACCGCGTGAAGTACCAGAGCGATGAGCTGGAGCGTCTCATCGCGCCGATACGCGATCTTGAGCTTCCGGCTATCGACCGGCTGGGTGTGCAGAACGACGCCTACGCGCTGGCCCGCGCGGGACACGTGCCGGCGACGGACTTCCTGCGCGTCGCCGAGGCGTACGCGAACGAGACGGACGCCTCGGTGTGCGGGGATCTGGCGTCGAACCTGGGCGGCATAGACCGGCTGCTGTGGGACGCGCCGTACTACGACAGGTTCCGGGAGTTCGCGCTGGGCATATTCCGGCCCATCGGCGCCGGCGTCGGCTGGGACGAGGCGGAGGGCGAGGGGCCGCGCACGCCGCTGCTGCGCAGCACGGCGCTGGGTCAGCTCGGCGGCTACGGCGACGCGGCCACGCTGGCCGAGGCGACGCGGCGGCTGGGGCAGTACGTGAACGATCCGGCGCACGTGAGGCCGGACATACGGTCGATAGTGTTCTCGCTGGCGGCGAAGCAAGGGGACGGCACGACGTACGAGTCGCTGTGGGAGCTGAAGCGCGGCGCGCCGTCGCAGGAGGAGGAGGTCCGGCTGCTGGCGGCGCTGACGCAGTTCGAGCAGCCGGGACTGGTCCGGGACGCGCTGGAGCGTTCGCTGGGCGACGAGGTGCGGTCGCAGGACACGATCACGATGGTGGTGCGCGCGGCGGGCACGCGGACGGGGCGCGACCTGACGTGGGAGTTCGTGAAGGAGAACTGGAGCGAGTTCGACCGGCGGTACGGAGACGGCGGATTCCAGATAATGCGGCTGGCGTCGATAACGTCGGGGTTCACGACGCGGGAGCGTCTGGAGGACGTGGAGCGGTTCTTCCGGGACAACCCGACGCCGTCGGCGGACATGAGCATACGCCAGTCGCTGGAGCGTGTGCGTCTGAGCATCGCGTGGCTTGAGCGCAACGCGGGCGAACTGGCGGGGTGGTTCGGGGGGTAGGGGTCTGGCTGGGCGATTGGTGACGGCCTCATGTATGCTGTGGCCACGCCTCGAGGAGAATGAGCGATGTGCGAAGAAATTGCCGGCGATTCGTCCGGCGTACAGGTCTGCTGCCACGCAGACGTGCCGGATGAGACCGAGGAACTGCGCCAGCGTCTGAACATGGCGAACAACCACTTCCGGTGGAAAGCGGCCGAGGTACTCATTGATGAGGACGCGGTCCGGCTCCTATTGGATTTGTATCAGCAGTCAACCATCAAGATAGCCGAGTTTGATACGGGCCAACGTGGAATCGCCTTGGCTAGATTGACTGCGGCTAACTTCTGTGAAGTCGGTGCCAAAATCATCTACATCACAGAGGCCGGACAGGGATTCATCGAGTCGCTGGGCCAGAGATGATGGACCACGACGAAACGATAAACGAGACAATCCTAGCCAGACAGAAGGAGCTTGTGGATGATGTGCCTGAGAGATCTCTTCGCATCGCCGTGCTCGGGCCAAACTTGGACGATGCCGACAATATAGGCACTCGGAAACGACGCCAGATAGCGAACGCTCTTGAGGCGGATGGCCATGAGACGTTCTTTCCTGAACAGTACGTGGCGATGGATAATCCACTTGTTCCTTGGGTCGAGCAGGAACGCCGGTTGCTTAGCGGCAGCGACATTGACCTCATCATCATTTTGCATACCGAAGACAGTGCCGGCGTACTGGTCTAACTCGGCAACTTCGTAAGCGTGCCAGAGATAAGTTTCAAGACCGGGGTTCTGTTTCCGTTCCGATACTACAGGCCGACGCAAAGCCTGTCCGCAAACACAGCTCAAGCGTACTTCACGAAAGTGCAATACACGGAAGAAGAACTGGAGTCGTGCGAGCTAGTGGCCGAATGCAGAAGGTGGGCATACGCTCGTCGTAGGGGTATCTGGCCAAGTTTTCGGCCTAATGGTTTCTGAGTCTTGCCGGCCGGACCATGTGCCGCAGGCGCGAGGGCGGTTCGTGGGCCGTGCGCTATGATTGCTGAAGGGTCGGCGAACCGCCCTCGCTTTGCGTCTCCCCATCTCCCGCTACTCCCCCACGTACACCTCTTCCACCAGCCGGCTGTCCTGTAGGGCGAGGTACTGGGCCTTGCTCATGATTGGCGGGCTGTTGTCGAGGGTCTGCTTGGCGCGCTCGGCGTCGCCGTAGAGCAGGTCTATCACCGACATGGCCATCGCCTTGGCGGGGTTGATGACGGCCTGCTCGTAGTCCTGGATCACGTAGTCGGTGCCGTGGCCTGTGCCGGTGGCGGCGCGGGTGTAGGGGTGCACCACCGGCATTATCTGGCTCAGATCGCCCATGTCGGTTGAGCCGCCGCGGTTGAGGTTGGGCGGGTGGACGCCGACCTCGCGCTCGCCGACCAGGTCCTCTGCGTTGGCCTTGAACACGTCCATCAGGTCGTCGTTGTTGACCATCGGCAGGTAGCCGGGGATGGACACTATCTCCACCGTGGCGCCCATGGCGAGCGCGCCGGCCCTCATGCAGCGGTCCATCTTCATGTTGGCGTCGGCGATCACGTCGGCGTTCCTGCCGCGCACGCGGCCCTCGTAGCGCACGTCGGCGGGAATGGAGTTGACGGCCACGCCGCCGTGGGTGAGTATGCCGTGCAGGCGTATGGTGTCCTCGTTGCGGAGCGTCTCGCGCTGGCTGTTCAGGGCGTTCAGCGCGACCATCGCGGCCTGCAGAGCGTTCACGCCCAGCTCGGGTGAACCGCCGGCGTGGGCGGCCTTGCCGACGAACCTGATGTACTTGACCACGTGGCCGTTGCTGGTGCCTCCGATGGCGAACTTGGTGCGCTCGTTGGTGGAGGCGGTGTGCACCATCATGGCCATGTCCACGTCGTCGAACGCGCCCAGGCGGATGAACTCCTGCTTGCCGGCCATGAGGCCCAGCTTGCCCTCCTTGTGGAGGTTCCAGCGGTACTGGACGTCGATGAACTCCTCGGCGGGCACGGCGATGAGGGCGACGTTGCCGGCGAGCGACTCGATCACCTCTGGCACCATGAGGCCCACGGCGGCGCCCATCATCATGCCTATCTGGCAGTGGTGGCCGCAGGCGTGGGCGGCGCCGGTCTCGGGGTCCGCGTGGGCGTGATCGAGCACGCGCAGCGAGTCGAGCTCGCCGATGACGGCGACGGTCGGGCCGGGCCTGCCCCCGGCGAGGACGCCCTTGATGCCGGTGAGGGCGATGCCGGTCTGGTGGCCTATGCCGAGCTCGCTCAGCCTTTCGCTGACCAGGGCGGCGGTATTGAACTCGTGGAAGCCCGGTTCGGGGTTGTCCAGGATGGTCTTGGAGATGTTGACGAGCCAGTCGCTGCGCTCGTCGATAGCCGCCTGGGCCTTTAGCTTGAGCTCCTCAATGGTCGGCATTTCGCCCTCCGGTGGTTGCGTTGTCGCGGGGGCGGCACCCCCATCCTAACCTTCCCCCGTCAAGGGGGAAGGGACGACATCGGCCGTTACTTGGTGTAGGTGGCCTCTTTGTGCATGCTGCGCATGACGGACAGGTACTCGGACTTGGTCATCGGGGCGTGGTAGCGCTCCTTGATCTCGCTGGCATGTCGCGCGCCGTCCGCGAGCAGGTCGACGACGGTGGCGGCCATGGCCTTGGCGGCGGTGAGCACGCCCAACTCGTAGTCCTGCACCACGTAGTCGTTGCCGTGGCCGCTGCCGGTGGCCGCGACGACGTAGGGGTGGATTATGGGCATGATCTGGGAGACGTCGCCCATGTCGGTGGAGCCGGTGCGGTGCTGGAGGCGGACGATGTTCTCCTCGCCAACGAGTCCGGCGGCGTTGGCGCGGTATAGCTGGAGCATGGGCTCGTCGTTCTGGATGGGCATGTAGCCGGGCAGGGTGGTGATGTCGACGCTGCCGCCGACGGCCATCGCGCCGGCGCGGAGGGCGCGGTCCACCTTGTCGCTGGCGGCGAGGAAGGCCTCGACGGACCTGCCGCGCACGAACGTCTCCATGCGCACGTCGGCGGGCACGGAGTTCACCGACGCGCCGCCGCGGGTGATGATGGGGTGGATGCGGATGGTGTCGTGGTCGCGGTAGGTCTCGCGCTGGGCGTGGATGGCGTTGAGCGCGATCATGGCGGCGTTCAGGGCGTTGACCCCGGCGTGGGGCGCGCCTCCGGCATGGGAGGCGCGGCCGTTGAACTGGATACGCTTGGCGACGATGCCGTTGTTGGTGCCGCCGATGGCGATCTTGCCCTCGTCGCTGTTGCTGGAGGTGTGGGTCATCATCGCCATGTCCACGTCGTCGAGCGCGCCGAGGCGGATGAACTCCGGCTTGCCGCCCAGGAACTCCAGCTTGCCCTCCCTGCGGAGGTCGTCCCTGAACTCGATCTCGATGTACTCCTCGGCTGGGACCGCGATGAGGGCAACGCGGCCGGCGAGGTCGTCCATGACGCCGGATCCGGTGAGGCCGGCGGCGACGGCGAGCATCATGCCTATCTGGCAGTGGTGGCCGCAGGCGTGGGCGGCGGTGGTCTCTGGGTCTGCGTGGGGGTGTCCCAGCACCTTGAGGGAGTCCAGCTCGCCCATGACGGCGACGGTGGGGCCGGAGGAGCCGCCGTTCAGCATTCCCTTGAGTCCGGTGATGCCGATGCCGTCCTCGTAGGGTATTCCCATGGCCTGGAAGTTCTCGGCCACGGTGCGGGCGGTCTTGACCTCGCGGAAACCCGGTTCGGGGTTGTTGAGGATGTGCTTGGTGGTGGCTATCAGCTCCTGGCCGCGGCGGTCGATTTCGGCCTGGACCCTGGCTTTCAGCTCTTGCGTGGTGGGCATGGCGGCTCCTGGAAAGTGTGACTGGCGTTGTCTCAGAGACGGAGCGATTCTAGCAAAGCGCGTGCGCTGCCGCCAGTGGGCGGGGACGGGGGTTCCGTACCCTACCCGACATTGACCAGCACGCGGCAGTGGTCGCTCGGCCCCCACTCATCGACCTCATTCAACGCACGGACACTGATTGATTCATGGAATCCTCGCGACGCGAAAACGTGGTCAAGCTGGACGTAGGCGCCGGCGGGAGTGTTCGTCGGCACGTGGTAGTAGGTAGGCACGTCTAGGGACTCCTCATTCAAGTGCGCGGGAATGGGGTCGGCTCGGCGACCGGCGGGGTAATGCGGACCCAGGTAGTCCAGCCCGAGAGCCTGAAACCGGTCCAGAACGGTCTGAGCCCGATGGTCGAATTGACTAGTACTATTGAACGCCATATTCAAGTCACCGGCCGCGAGTATGCGATGTTCTGACGGGCGGTCGTAATACCCGATGAACGTCGACAGGTCGGAGATGATGCGGTGGGCCGAAGCGTCGGGATAGATCCAGTCTCCGACTGCGGAGGGATGCGGTCCCAACCACCGCGCATACATCGAAACTGCAATGAACGGCTCTATTGAGCGGTCCTTTGCCGTAACGCGCGCTGCCGTTATCGTCCCAATCCCGCTCACTTCGATCTCATCCGGTTCACTGCCCCACACCGGGCTAATCTGCCTGAACCACTCCACCTCCACCCGGTCCGAGAGACGCACCACCATCGGCCAACGGTCATAGAGCGCGTTCCAGCCGCGTCCGTGCCACCAGTCGGAGTTCCACGAATGGGAGTCCCACGACTCTCGCGGGCCGGTCTCCAGTGTCCCGGCGCTCTCTGTGTGCGGGGGCGCAGCGTCCCCCGGCCCAGTCACGTCCTCCGGCGGCAGCACGGCCTCCTGTAGCAGCGCGACATCCGCGTCCATCCGCATCAACTCACGCCACGGCTCAGCTCTCTTCGCGATGTTCCAGCTAACTACTGTCACAGCCATTTCAGCCTCCTTGTCATCTTCCACGATAGTTCCCAGCGAGTCTTACTCCATACCTCTCTTCCACAGCGGGGAGGGGTGCCGTTTACTTACATGGTTTAGCAGGAACAGCGTTGGATGAGAAAACCCCCAAAGTAAACGGAACCGGGGCGGGTGTTCGCTTCGCCTTCACCCTCACCCTTGTATAGACCGGAGAGAAGGGTAACAGTTGTTCGGGGACATAGGTAACACATTTCAGTTGTCGAGGTCTATGGTAGCGATGGGCTGGGTGGAGAAGTACACGGTCCAGGCGCCGTCCGTGGAGGCCGGCCTCAGTGCGACCCGCTTGCCCCTGAAGCCCTTGCCGACTCGGAATGGCCTGCCCTGGAAGGATATCCGACCGTTGACGTCCACTGTGCGTATCTGGTCGGCGCTGTCGTACTCGATGGTCGGGAGCGTCCGCGGAAAGGACCTGGGGCTGGGAGCGTAGCGGCTGGCAGGAGTGTCGAGGTCGAGAGCGTGATGAGGTCTCTCCAGGTTGTAGAAGTCTCTCCACCGGTCGAAGCCGCTCTGGCAGTGGTCGATGTCGTCGAAGCTTCGCCCCTGGAGCAGTTCGGCCTTCAGGGACCTGTGGAAGCGCTCGAGCTTTCCCAGGGTCTGGGGATGTCGGGGTCTGCTGTGGACCACCCTGATCCCCAACTGGAGCATCCAGACGGTCAGCGGCGTGAAGGGGTGGGCGAGATCGCTGCCCCAGGGAGGGCCATTGTCGACCAGTATGGTGTGGGGCATGCCGTAGTGGCCGAAGATGGATGTGAGGTGCTCATGGACAGTCTGGCCCCTCTCGTTTCGGCAGGCCCTCACGCCCAGGGAGAACCTGGAGTGGTCGTCCAGCACAGTCAGGGGATGGCAGCGGCCGCCGCGGCTCATCGGGATGTGCCCTTTGAAGTCCATCTGCCACAGGTCGTTGGGCTCTGCGTGCTCGAAGCGCCTGTAGGGCACGCGCTTGGCGCTCTCAGCCGGCTCGATGAGGCCGTATCGCCTCAGGATGGCCGTGATGGTGCTCTTGGATGGCGCCGGGTCGTATCCCCGGTCTTGGAGCATCCTGGCGATCACGTGAGCTCCCTTGGCGGGGTGTTCCAACCGAAGTGCGACGACGGCCTGCTCGATCTGTGTGCTGGTGCGGTTCGGGGAGTGGTGAGGACGCTTAGGCAGGTCGTACAGACCCATGTCTCCGTCCTCTGAGTGTCGCCTCAGCCACTTGTAACCGGTCTTGCGGCTGATCCCGCAGCGCCGGCACAACTCGCTGATGTTCGCGCCCTCCGCCTGGGCCAGGATGACGAACTCTTTACGTTGAGACATGACGGTATCCACCTTCCAAGGCATGGGCACCCTCCTGGGCAAGTATTCCATGCCTTATGGTGTAACCCATGTCCCCGAACATGTGTAACCTATGTCCCCGGTCTATACAACCCTCAAGGGAGAGGGGACAATTCGGTAAGCTCGGGGCGCGGCACCCCCATCCTAACCTTCCCCCTGCGAGGGGGAAGGGACTTGGGGCTAGGAATCGGCGGCGGCGGAGGTTGGGTGGCTGAGGGCCGGGCTGGATCTGGCGGCCTGGGCTGTCGCAAGCTCGCGGACGAGGGACAGGTAGTCGGCCAGGACGCGGGACGTGAGGTAGCGCTGGCGGACGGACTCGCGGGCGGCGCGGCCCATGCGGCGTGCCCCTTCGGGGTCGCTCAGCAGGTCCACGGCGCGCTGGGCGCACTCCGAGGGCGAGTCCACGAGGTATCCGGTGCGGCCGTCGGCTATCTGGGCGCGTATGCCGCCGCAGTTGCCGCCGATGACGGGCGAGCCTTTCCACATGGCCTCGGTCACGGTGAGGCCGAATCCCTCCCGGAGCGACTTCTGGATGACGACGTCGGCGCCCTGCTGGACCGCGCCGACCTCCAGCGCGCCCGCCTCGGCGGGGTCGGAGTAGAGATGCACGTCTGGGTCGCCGCCGGCGTGGGCGCGCACGGTCTCCAGCACGTCGAACGCCTCCGGGTCGTCCTTCGCCTCGATGACGCCGAGCAGCGCAAGCTGCACGTCCGGCACGCTCTGCTTGGCCTCGCGGTAGGCGTCGATCACGCCCCAGGGGTCCTTCCAGTAGTCGAACCGCGACACCTGCGCCATCAGGGGGCGGCTGGTGTCCAGGCCCATCGCGGACAGCGTGCGGCGCACGTCGGCGTCGGGGCGCGGCGTGTTCTTGGGCAGCAGCGGGTCGATGGCGGGCGGGATCACGCGCACGACAGAAGGGTCGAGGTCGGGCACGGCGTAGTGGGGCAGGGAGACGACGACGCGGTGGGCCTGCCGCATGAAGGGCACGAGCTGCTCGATGACGGGCCGGTTGGGCAGGGTGGTGTCGATGTGGCACACCCAGATGACGCGGGCGTCGTGCGGCAGCAGCGCGGCGAGGGGCAGCGTCTGCGGGTCGTGCAGCACCCAGACGTCGGGCGAGACGCCGTTGGCGGCGATCTGCCGGGCCACGTTCTCGTTGTGGGCGACGTAGCGCTCGAGCTCGCCCTGCGTAAGCTCGCCGTCGGCGCCCTGGAGCAGGTTGTGGAGCCGCTTGGTGATCTCGAAGAAATCGTCGGTGCCCTGGATGACCATCCACTCGGTTTCGGGGCCGCAGTCGGACATCAGCGGCGTGAGGCTCTTGAGCACTTCGGCGACTCCGCCTCCGACAGCGGTGGAGTTGACGTGGATGACTCGGGCGTCCCTGAGCGCGCTGCCGGCCTCGGCCGCGAGGGCGAGCTGCTCGGCGGGAGCGTGGGGGGCGAGGCTACTCGCGCTCTTGGGGGTCGTCTGCACGAAATCGAATGACAATTCGGGTCTCCTTGCGAGAGGGTGTTTCGACCGGCGGGCGCTATGGGCCGTCGGCGTGAGAGTGCCGCATGTCAGTCTGATGGATGGAGGGTTGTGGGGCCAAGTCGAATTGTGTCCATCTTACGCGCATATCGCTCACTTCGAGCAAATGAAGCCCTCGCGGGCGAGGTAGTCGAGGATGCGTTGGGCGTTTTCGCGCACGGTGTGGTCGACGGTGTCGAGCTCGATCTCCGGGTGCGTGGGCGGCTCGTAGGGGTCGTCCACGCCGGTGAAGCCGGTGATTTCGCCGCGCCGCGCTCTGGCGTACATGCCCTTGACGTCCCGGGCCTCGCAGACGCTGAGGGGGGTGTTCACGTAGACCTCGACGAATTGGCCGTCGCCGACCATGTGGCGCACCTCGGCGCGCACAGCCTCATAGGGGCTGATCAGGGCGCAGACGACCACGCCGCCGTGGCGCACGATCTCGGAGGCGACGAATCCGACGCGGCGCACGTTGGTGTCTCGGTCCTCCTTGCTGAAGCCAAGCCCCGCGGAGAGGTGCCGGCGAATCACGTCGCCATCGAACAGGCTGACCGGGCGACCGCGCTCTCGGATAAGCGCGGTAAGCGCCTCGGCGGTGGAGGTCTTGCCGGAGCCGCTGAGGCCCGTGAGCCAGACGCAGACGCCCGGTGGGTTCGATCCGGGCAACTACTCGCTCTTGGTGGGCAGCACGGCGACGGCTCTGGCGATGACGAGGCGGGTGCCCTCCTCGTTCTGCATGAACACGTCGCACTCCACCTGGCCCTCGCCGTCCACGACGTTGGTGTCGGTGACGATGCCGGACAGGGTGAGCGGCCTGTTGTGAAGCACCACCTGGCGGAACACCACGTCCAGCAGCCGGAGGGTCACGCTGGGCGACCAGCCGGTGATTAGCTGGGACATGATGGCGATGTTCATGGCGCCTGGGACTATGGGGCCGGGCAGGCCCTCGCTCTTCGCCACCTCGGCGTCGTTGAAGCGGTTGGGGCCGGTGTCCTGCTGGCGGATCTCGCCGAACGCGACGACCTCCTCGGTGGTCACCACCCGCTCGACGGGGCCGATGTCGTCGCCTATGTCAACGTCTTCGAAGTACAGCGCGGTCATCGCCTGCTCCTGTTCCTGCGCACGAAGGACTCGCGCACGAGGGCGACGGTCTCGTCCTTCTGGTTGGTGAGGCTGGTCTCCCACACGGCGAACACCATCTTGCCGGAGCGTCCGGTCTTGGCGTACACCTCCTTGAGCCGGGTGGAGGCCTCGAGGGTGTCGCCCGGCCGGACGGGCTGGAGCGACTCGATGGCCTGGCCGGCGAAGAAGGAGAGGTCGCCGAACTTGATGCCGGGGTCGGGCCGCTTGCCGCCGGAGATGAAGATGTTGCAGAACGTGGGCGGCGCGATGATGCCGCCGTAGCGGGATCGGGCGGCCTGCTCCTCGTCCAGGTAGACGGGGTTGGTTTCGCCGGTGGACCTGGCGAAGTCGACTATCATGTCCTTGGTGACTTCGAAGGTGCCGACTGGGTGCTCCACACCCAGAAGGGAGCGGTCGTATTCTATGCCAGCGTCGGTGGTCATTTTTTCCTCCTCTTATGTCCCTTCCCCCTCGATGGGGGAAGGTTAGGATGGGGGTGAATGAGTTGTCTCGCCAATTCGTTCACCCTCACCTCAATCCTCTCCCTTCAAGGGAGAGGAGGATAATCAGGACAGCTGCGCTCGATTTGTGGCGGTCTCTTCCAGGGCGGTTTCTTCCAGGCGGACGGGGCGGAATGCGCCGGCGCGCAGCTCGCGCACTAGGTCCGCGGCGTCCGCTATGGGGTTGTCGAAGCTGGTCATGCAGGCGCCGATGGCGCTCACGGAGTGGGCGTCGCTGCCGCCGATGGTCTTGTAGCCCATCCTGGCGATAAGCTCCTCGGCGCGCTCCTGCTCGCCGGGGCGGTTGCTGCCGTTGAGGTGCTCGACCACACTGACGGCGCTGAAGTCGGAGCCGTTGTCCACGAACTCGCAGAAGCCGATGCCGAAGCGCCCCGGGTGGGCGGGCACGGCAATTCCCCCGCACTCCAGCGCGGTGTTCACGAGGGTGGACGCATCCATCGAAACGTTGCCGAAGTCGACGCGCGATGTCAGCTCCTCGGTGACGCCGTAGACCAGGAAGTGACCGCAGTTGGTGTCGAGCTCGGAGCCTTTGAGGATGAGCAGGTCGTTGTCGCGCGCGAGCTGGGAGTAGTCCTTATCGAAGTCGAACTTGCGGTGCTCGGTAAGGACGAAGCCGTCGATGCGGAAGCCCTTGCGCCGGATCACGCCGGCCCATTTCACGAACTGCTCCACGGTGGCGCGCGAGTCGTCGGAGGAGGTGGAATGCGAGTGAAGGTCGAGGAACATCGGGAGAGATGGTATGCGAGCGGGGCGTTGGCGTCAAGATGCGGGGGAGGGAGCTATGCGGGGCGGGCTGTGGCTGAGTGTGCAATAATGTTGCCGCCGGCCCGGACAGCGGCGCGGCGAATCACAGTGCGAGGATCGACTATGGCGGTTGCCAGGAAAGTTCGCGAGTTCATGGAGCAGGGGTCGTGGATTCGCAAGATGTTCGAGGACGGCATAGTGCTGCGGCAGCAGTACGGCTACGAGAACGTGTTCGACCTGTCGCTGGGCAATCCGATCATGGAGCCGCCGCGCGAGTTCTTCGACCAGCTTCGCCGCATAGCGGACGATCCGACGCCGGGGATGCACCGCTACATGCCGAACTCCGGCTACCCGCACGCGCGGGCGGCGGTTGCGGCGCAGCTGCGGGAGGAGACGGGGCTGGACTTCACCGCCGACCACGCGCTGATGACGGTCGGGGCGGGCGGAGCGATCAACGTGGTGCTCAAGGCGCTGCTGGACCCGGGCGACGAGGTGATAATCTTCGCGCCGTATTTCGTGGAGTACCACTACTACGCCGACAATCACGGCGGCTCGTGCCGCGTGGTGCCGCCGGACGAGGCCTTTCTGCCGGACTTGGACGCTTTCGAGGCGAGCTTCAACGAGCGGACGCGCATCGTGCTCATCAACTCGCCGAACAACCCGTCGGGTGTGGTCTACTCCGCCGAGCTTCTTGAGCGCATGTGCGACATCATCCGCGCCAAAGAGGATGAGCTGGGCAGGGAGATTTTCCTGGTGAGCGACGAGCCGTACCGCAAGCTGCTGTTCGACGGGCTGAGCTATCCGCACGTGTTCGCCCACCACGTGCGCGCCATCGCGGCGACATCGCACTCCAAGGACCTGGCGCTGCCGGGAGAGCGCATCGGGTACGTGGCGGCGCACCCCGAGTACGAGGACTGTACCGAGTTGATGGACGGCTTCTCGTTCGCCAACCGGGTGCTGGGGTTCGTGAACGCCCCGGCGCTGATGCAACACATCGTGACACACCTGCAGTCGGTGACGGTGGACGTAGGAGAGTACCAGGCCAAGCGCGATTACCTGTACGAGAGCCTGACGGAGATGGGCTACGAGACGGTCAAGCCGCAGGGTGCCTTCTACATGTTCCCGGTGTCGCCGGCGGAGGAAGAGATGCACTTCGTGGACGCGCTGAGAGAGCACAACGTGCTGGTGGTGCCGGGGCGCGGCTTCGGGCTGCCGGGGTACTTCCGCATCTCGTTTTGCGTGGACGACCGCACGCTGGATGGGGCGATGAGGGGCTTCCGGGAGGCGATAGCGCGGTTCGGCTAGTCCGGGTCGGCGGTGTTGAAGTCGAAGCCGGCGGGGATGGTGAAGTCGGGGTCGCTGTCGAGCAGGCGGCGCCAGGCGCGGCGGCCCACCCGGTCGGCCTCGCGGACCAGGGCGTCCTCGTCCATCGTCAGCACCCTGCCGTCGCGCATGATCCAGCGGCCGTCTACCATTACGGACTCCACGTCCCGGCCTTGGCCTTGGTGCACGAACGTGGACACCACGCGGATGGTGGGCACCAGGTGGGCGCGGCGAGTATCGACCACTATCAGGTCGGCCTTGTTGCCCACGCGCAGCGAGCCGCCGTCCGGTATGCCCATGGCGCGGTAGCCGTTCGACGTGGCCCACTGGAACGCCTCCTCGGGGGAGGGCAGGCGTCCGTCCGAGCGGCGGACGCGCTCCATGAACATGCCGGTGCGCACCACCTCGACCATGTCCTCTGCCATGTTGTCGGTGCCCATCGCGATGCCGCAGCCCGCGGCCTGGAGATCGGCTACGTGGGGGCTGAGGCCCCGGCGCGCGGCGATGGCGGAGTTGAACGACACCCACGAGCCGGACTCGCCGAGGATGCGCTCCTCCTGTGGGACCATGCAGCGGCAGTGAGCGGCGACGAGCCTGTCGTTCAGGTAGCCTATCTGCGCCAGGAACTCGGTGGGCAGCGCGCCGCCGCGGTTGGCCTTGACGTTCTCGACCTCGCCCCAGAGCTGGTTCAGATGGATGGTCGCCACGGTGTCCAGGCTGTCCTGCAGCTCGCGCAGCCGCACCAGCAGCTCGGGCGAGCACATGTCGGGCGCCCAGGCGGCCACGCCAACGGTCACGCGGCCTCCCTCGGCGCCGTTCCACTTGGAGTGCATGTCCGCGATGCTCTGCAGGCCGTGCTCGGCCAGCTCCTGGTTGACCACGAACGGGCCCGGCTCGCCGATGTCGCCGCGGGCGCGGTCGGACGCCTGCTCGCCCAGCACGAACCGCAGCCCGCTGTCCACAATCTCGCGGGCATAGACGTCGATGTTGGCGCCGACCTCCATGACGGCGGTGGTGCCGCAGCGGATGGCCTCCAGCGCGCCGAGCTGCGCCAGCACGGTGAGCTCCTCGCCGCTGAGCGGCAGGCTGCGCGGGAATCGCACCGGCATGGGGTGGGATTCCTGCTCGGGATAGGAGCTGTTCTCGGTGATGCCGCGGTTCTTGGTGAGAGTGAAGTGAGTGTGGCAGTTGGCGAATCCGGGCATGACCGCCTTGCCGCGACCGGAGACGCGCTCGGCGTCGGGGAAGCGGGCGAGCACCTCGCCGGTGGGGCCGACGGCGGCGATGGTGTTGCCGTCCACGGCGATGGCCGCGCCGTGATGTACGGGCGCGTGCTCCTCGCCGGTGACGACGGTGGTGTCATGGATGATGGTTGTCATGGAATCTCTCACCCTCACCTCAATCCTCTCCCATCAAGGGAGAGGGAGTCTTTTCGCCCTCATCACCGCCAAGGTCCCTTCCCCCTCGCAGGGGGAAGGTTAGGATGGGGGTGAGGCTCAGGCGTCCAGGATACGCTCCAGCATGTCTATGAACTGTTCTACGTCGGTCAGATACTCTGCGACCAGGTCGGCGTTGAAGGTGCCCTCGTAGAAGTTGCCGTGAAGGTAGTGGGCGCTGCCAAAGAGCCGGTGAACGCTCGAGTCCCCGACCTCTTCGGTCAAATCCGTGACGCTCGTCAAAAGGTGCCTGTGTGCCGTGTGGGGCCAGCCTCGGGCCTGTGCGACCGCCTTGGCCATCTGCGCGGCCGCGCCCCAGCCCTTCTCCGACGCCTGGCGTAGGTCGCCGGCGTCCAGTTCGGCGCGCGCCTGGGCCAGGAACCGGCGGCCACCCTCGCGGTAGGTTGCTACAGGTGTAGTCAAGGGACGTGTGGCCGCCGTCAGTCCGTCGGGGCGGAGGATGGCTGGACTGCCTCTTTCAGGGCGGCCTTGGCCTCGTCGGCGATGTGCTCGAACTCGCGCAGCACGTCCCGGCTGGACAGCACGGTGGGCCTGGAGGTGTCGCGGTACTCGCCGCGCAGCTCGACGCGGCCCAGGAAGCGCAGGTCCAACTCCTCGGCCAACTCCTCGCCCGCGCCCGAGCCGAATATCTCGCCGGAGAAGTTCTCGACCACGCCGAGCACGTTCACCTTGAGCGTGCGGATCATGTTGATCGAGCGCATGGCGTCTATCTTGGCGAGCTCCTGCGGCGTGGTGACCACGATGAAACCGTCCATGTCCAGCGTCTGCATGACGGTGAGCGGCGCGTCGGAGGTGCCGGGCGGAAGGTCGATGATGAGGTAGTCGAGCGCGCCCCAGTCGGTGCTCTGGAGCAACTGGTTGATGGCGTTGTGGACCATGGGGCCGCGCCAGATGATGGCCTCTTCCTCCTTCTGCTGGAAGAAGCCCATGGACATGACCTTGACGTCAAAGCGCTCGGCGGGGACCATGCGCTTGTCTTCGCTCACCTCGGGGGGCTCGTAGACCTTCATGGCGCGGACGACGTTGGGGCAGTCTATGTCCACGTCCAGGATGCCGACGGCCAAGCCCTGCTGGGCGAGAGTTACGGCGAGGTTGACCGCGACTGTGGTCTTGCCGACGCCGCCCTTGCCGCTGTACACGCCTACCTTGTACTTGATCTGCGACAGGGCGTTGGCGATGGCGCGCCGCTGCTCGAACTGGCGCTTCATGACCTCGATTCGGGCGCGCGCCTGGGCAGCCTGTGGCTGGTTCATGGGCTGGTTCTCCTCACCCCCATCCTAACCTTCCCCCATCGAGGGGGAAGGGACCAAGGCGAGGGCTAGTCGAGCCCCAGCATCTTCTTGCCGTCCTCGGTGATCATGTCGGGCGTCCAGGGCGGGTCGTAGACCAGCTCCACGTTGACGTCCTCCACGCCGTCGAGTTCGGCGATGCGCCACTCGGCCTGCTGGCCGATGTACGGGCCCATGCCGCAGCCGGCGAAGGTGAGCGTCATCTTCACTTCGACGTCGCCTTCTTCGACCTGAATGTCGTAGACCAGGCCGAGGTCGACCACGTTGACGGGGATTTCGGGGTCGTAGACGTCCTTGAGAGCGTCGAAGACCTGGTCGCGGGTTACGTAGGTTTCCTGTGTCATTGCGGTACTCCTGTACCCGAACGCGGGCGTACGACCGCCCCTTGTGCTGATGCTCCCAATTCTAGCGACGGTAGGTGTGCGTGTCAATTTGGCCGGCTGCGCGGATCCGCCATTTTCCGGTGCGGTCAAGCCCACCGCCCGGAAGTCAGCCGGAGGAGTCCTCCTCGACCAACTCGCTACGACCCCGGTACATGCCGTACCCGATTACGATGAAGGTGATGCCGCCAACGTAGAGGGCGATGTTGTTTATCAGAAGCAGCGACTGGATGCCCAGGTCGGGCGCGCTCATCGCGAACAGGAAGTTGACCAATCCCACAAGGCCGGCTGCCGCCATTACGTAGGCCGCGCCTTTGTAGACGTCGAAAGAGGCGAACCGTTTGGCCAGCCCCAGGCCGGTCGCGATTGAAGCCAGGGGGTAAAGCGCCACGAACGCCAGCGTGATCGCTATCATATCGATATGCACGGCCAGGGCCGCGGCCTCGAACTCCGCCGGCGGAGGAGCACCGCTGGCGCCCAGCTCGCTGCGCTGCATCAGGTGAATCTCGAAGTGCCGCATGCCCGCGGCGATGATTAGTATGCCCCATTCGATGATGGAGGCGATGATGCCGAACTGCAGTATCTTGCCCCCGAGGCCGGCCTGCCGGCTCGCCAGCGCGTAGAGGCTCAGGAAGGCGAAGATCATCAGCAGCAGCGAAATGAGCGAGATGAAGTTCACCCAGTGCGCCAGGACCGCCGAATCGCCCAGGGCGTCCCGCGCCGCGGCGAAGTCGGTCTGGTCCACCGGGTTTACGAGTCCATACCCCGGCATGAATGCCGGCGCCACGAATGCCAGCACCACACCGGCTATCAATGCGATACCAGCGATTCTGATTGCCATGTCTGCCCCCTTTCCCATCTTCTTTTGGTGCCGCCCTCTGCAAACCCCCGGGCAAGGCCGCACCCTGAGGATTGGAGCATAGCACTCCCGCGCAAGAGTCGCCAAGCGCGATTTCCAGGAGAGCGGTAGATGCTAAGATATTACCGGTTCTCGTGGATTCGCCCGTAGTATGAACCGGGTTCTTCAAAAGGCAGGTAAGTCGTGAACGACATACTCGGCAAGGTAAGCCGGCTGATCACGGCGCATCCGTGGATCACACTCGTCGTCCTTCTCATTGCTACGGTCGCGCTGGGCGCAGGGTCGGCGCTGCGCGAGCCTCCGCCGGAAACCGCGGCGACACTCCCCGAGGGGAGCGCGGTAGCCGAAGCCCTGGTCGAGATAGACGAGCTCTTTGGCGTATCGGGCGACGTCAGGGTCGTTACGCTGCTGTTCCGCGGAGAGGCGCTGACGCCGGACGGGCTCGCGCAGATGGACGCGCTCCTCGACGAGGTCGTCGGAGAGCCGGACGTGGGCGAGCTGCTTGCGCCCACGGATCCCGTCATTGCGCCTTCGATGCTGGTCAAGGCCCTGCTCCGGGTAGAGAGCTTCGACTCGGTTACGCAGCCGGAGATAGACAGCCTCTCCGGCCCCCCGGAATTGCTGGCCGCGATCGACGCGATGACGGGGACCGACTCGGATGGCACACGTGTCGCCGTTGCCTCGATCCGCCTGCGCGACACGGGCGACGACCGCGTCGCGGACGCCGAACGGAGAATCGACGAGCTCGCGCTGGCCGACGAGGGCCCGCTGCGCGTGAGCAGTGTCTCGTTCGCGGTGATAGAGGACGAGTCCCGGGAGGCCACGGAAACGGGGATGGTGCCGCTGATAGGGCTGGCGTTGCTGCTGATCGCGGCGCTCATCCTGCTCTTCATGCGCACGCTCTCGGACCTGTTGCTCACGCTCGGCGGGCTGCTCATGTCGCTGATCTGGATCGTGGGCGCCGAGGGCTGGGTCGGGCCGAGGGGACTGGGGATCGCGGGTCCTCCGAATCCTCTTACGTCGATGGTGCCGATCATCGTGATCGGGCTCACCGTGGACTATGCTATACAGACTGTGTCGCACTACCGCGAGCAGCGAGTTGCGGGGGAGAAGGTGGTGGGAGCCGTCCGCATAGGACTGCGAAACGTCATCGTGCCGCTGTTGCTGGCCGCGGTGACAACCATCGTCAGCCTGCTGGTGGGCCTGTTCTCCCCGGTCGCGATAGTCGGCGACTTCGGAATCATCGCGGGACTGGGCATAGGGATGAGCCTGATCGTGATGCTCACCCTCATTCCGGCGGGCCGGACGATCATCGACCGGCGGCGGGAGTCGCGCGGCACGCTGCGGCCGGTTCGACCGATTTCGGGCGCCTTGCCCGGAGTCGAGCGTGTGGCGGAGTTCCTGGGCAGGCAGGTCACCCGCAGGCCCGCTCCCTACATCGTCGTGGTGTTCGCGGTCACTATCGGGCTCGGGTTCGCGGCCACCGGTATCAAGTCGGAGTTCAGCATTCGCGACCTGCTGCCCAGGGGCGGAAGCGTGCTGGAAGACCTGGACACGCTGGACACGGCCGTAGGCGGCTCGACGGAAGTGACCAGCGTGCTGATAAAGGCCGAGGCCACGGAGACGCGCACGCTTCTGAACTTGCAGGACCTCAGGCTTGCCTTCCAGGACGACCGTCTCCGTCCTCCGGCGGCAGCGGGGCCGCTACTGGTGTCGTATGAGCTGCTGGTCGAGGACTGGATCACCGAAAGCGGGCTGCCCGGCGACAGGTACGACCCCGAGCTCGCGGATCTCTTTCGGGAGGCCGCCGCCGGTGCGCGGATCGACGCGGGGCTGATGCAGGAGTTTATCGACCGGCTCGGGTCGATGGATCCCGCTCTGTCCCACGCGCTGGTCGACGACCCGAACGGCGTCGACACCATACTGGTCCAGTTCGCGGCCTTCACGGGAGATCCGGCGGCATCGAGGAGGCTCCAGGAGAACATCGAGGCGCTCTGGTCGGGAGACGACAGCGAGATAACGGCGACGTCGGAGAGCATCATCTCGTTCGCGGTCACGGACGGGATCAGGGATCGGCAGACGGAGTCGATCGCGACGACCATCGTGGTGGCCGTGGCCGTGCTCGCCGTCTTCTTCTGGCTGACGGTACGCCAGCCCGCGCTGGCGTTCGTAGCGGTGGTGCCGACCGTGCTGGTGCTCATCTCGGTGCTGGGCACAATGGCATTGCTGGACATCCCGTACACCATCATCACGTCGATCATCACGGCGCTCTCTATCGGGATCGGGGTTGACTACACCATCCACCTCATCCATCGCTACCGAGAAGAGTTCACGCGCCTGCGAAACCCGGAGCAGGCGGCCATTCAGACGCTCGCGACTACCGGTTCGGCGCTGCTGGGATCAGCGCTCACCACCGCCCTCGGCATCGGAGTGTTGGCGGCCTCGCCGATGGCCGCTTCCCAGCAGTTCGGGATAACGGCGGCCATCACAATCGCGTACTCGCTGATAGTGTCCGTGCTGGTGGTGCCGCCCGCTATGACGGTCTGGGGCGCCTATCAGAACATGCGGCTGCGCTCGATGCTACAGCGGCACTGGGACGAGCTCGACGTGGCGATAGAGGGCATACACCGGCGCCACGAAAGGGAACACGAGTCGGCGTAGAGGCGGGGCTGCCTTATGGATGGGCGCGGGCTATATGCCCAGGGTGACGCCCCATTCCCAGGGGTGCAGCCCCTGGCCGCCGCACAACGGGCAGTTTACGTAGCCGCCGCTCGTGTACGCGATCACGAACGCCAGCGCGCCAGCGGCGGCTTTGCCGGAAGCGAACCCTCTCAGAAAAAGGCATAGTAGAACGCCTCCAACTGCCCGCCTTGCTCCCTGCCCATCTCCTCGAAGACCTTCCGTCGCGAAGTGCCGCCTTCCCGAAGCAGACCCTGCATTCCCGCCGGTGT
>DAOUJZ010000093.1:0-4569 GCA_034421955.1 Dehalococcoidia bacterium
GGGGCTGAAGAAGGTCCCAAGGGTCCGGCTGTTCGCCGGTTAAAGCGGCACGTGAGCTGGGTTCAGACCGTCGTGAGACAGGTCGGTCTCTATCCGCTGTGGGCGCAGGAAGCTTGAGGGGGGCTTTCCCTAGTACGAGAGGACCGGGAAGGACAGACCTCTGGTGTTCCGGTTGTTCCGCCAGGAGCAGTGCCGGGTAGCTATGTCTGGTGCGGATAAGCGCTGAAGGCATATAAGTGCGAAGCCGGCCCCAAGATAAGGCTTCCCATCCCGTCAAGGGAGTAAGGCCGCAGGGAGACTACCTGCTTGATAGGCCGCAGGTGTACGCACGGCAACGTGTTCAGCTGAGCGGTACTAATCGGCCGAGGGCTTGACCATGCATTTACGCATTCCGCTCTGACCGCTCGATTTCTCTTGCTAGCGCGCGAAGGCGTGCCGCCGCCTCTTCGTTGCGGGGTGGAGCAGTGGCAGCTCGTCGGGCTCATAACCCGAAGGTCGTTGGTTCGAGTCCAACCCCCGCTACCATCTCAAACACGCGAGGCCCCCAGCCAATCCGGGGGCCTCGGTTTCGTCACCTCCGGCCGTCATTCCTGCGGAAGTGGGAAGCTGACCCTATGCGTGCCGACCCACCCCGCCGCTATCCCTATCCTCTCCGCGCCTGACATGAACCTGCCACCTTCACATGGAACGATTCGCCCTCTTCACGCGTACTTTCTAGTGACGGTGGCAAACTGCGCGAGGGAGATGGTGCAGGGATGACCGACGACGAGGCCGTACTGGCCTGTCAGGACGGCGACCGCGACGCCTTCCGCCACGTGGTGGAGCGCTACAAGGACGTGCTGTTCGGCACTGCGGTGCTGATGACCGGCAACCGCACGGAGGCGGAGGAGCACGTGCAAGAGGCGCTGCTGTCCGCGTGGCGCGGCATTCGCGGCTTCCAGCGCGAGCGGCCCATCAAGCCATGGCTCGTACGCATCCTGGTCAACGTCGTCATCTCCTATCGCAGGAAGCAGGCTGTTCCCACCGTCTCAATCGATGAGCCGGGGGAGCTGAGCGACCTCGTGGACATCGGCGAGTCGTTGGAGGCGCAGGAGGAGCGGCAGATGTTGCGCAATGCGCTGTCACGGCTGTCGCCGGAGCACCGGCAGGTAGTGGTGTTGCGCTACTTTGCCGAACTCACCGTCCCAGAGGTCGCGCGGGCAATCGGAGCGCGTGAGGGCACCGTGAAGTCTCGCCTCTCTCGCGCGCTTGAGCAGTTGCGCGAACAGCTCAGTGGCATGGAGGTGGGGAATGGAGCGTAGGGATATGCCTGAGCGGGAATTGGAGCAGCAACTCCGCGCGCACTTCGAGTCGGAGGCCGAGAGGTTGCGCGCGCCCGCCGACATGTGGGAGCGGGTGCGGAGCCGGATAGCAGAGCAGCCATCTCTATCGCTGCGCAAGGGGTGGTCGCTGGGGAACATATTTCGGACTAACTTCACTATGCGGATGGCAGGCGCGATGGCGGCTGTGCTCATCTTGGCAACGGCTGTGGCTGTTCCTGTGCTCGTTGGGGGCGGAGAGGAACCACCCTTGGTGACTTGGAGTGGGGGCAGCACTGGCCCTCAAGGCGCCGAGGGGCCACACGACGACACAGGCTCGCTGGGCGAGGCCTCCGCGGCTGCGCCAACGACGCCAACCCCAGCTCCGGCTATGGCTATGGATGCCCCGCCTTCGGAGAGCGGCTCAATAGCAGGCGCTGCCGGGCCCTCTGGTCTGACGGAGAGGGCTGAGCGTACGAACACTCCGCGCCCGTCACCGTCTGGAGGGCGTCCAGGCAACGATTCGACGCAGCCGCGCGACACGACCTTCGAGGACTACGAGCGCCAGCAGTTCGTCGATACGGCGCGCGACAACGTCTCCACCTTCAGCCTCGATACCGATCGCACGTCGTTTGCCCTAGCGTTGAACTGGGCGCAACAGGGATATGCGGTTGCGCCTGACTCGGTGCGCGCCGAAGAGTGGGTGAACGCGTTTGACTACGGATACGCAAAGCCGCCGCACGGCGCCGACTACTTCGCCATCACGAGCGCTGTAGCGGGCCATCCACTGGACGGCAGCAAGCATCTTGTGCGCTTGGCGTTCCAAGCTCCAGAGGTCGTCGACGATAGGCCGCTGAACGTGACGCTGGTGCTGGACGCGTCGGGGTCAATGGCGGAGGGGAACCGCGTGGACATTGCCCGAGCGGCTGCAGAGGCCATCCGGCAAGGGCTGCGCCCGCGGGATCGCATTGCCGTTGTCCACTTCACCGACTACGTTATCGACGGGCTAACCGTGGAGCATCGGCGGGCGTCTGACCGGGATGTGCAGCGCTCGATAGGCGCGCTCGAGCCGCACGGGGCGACGAACGTGCAGGCCGGCCTCGACTTAGGCGTGCAGCTGGCCGATCGCATTCGCCGCGAGCGGCCCGACGCATGGCACTACGTCATCCTGATGTCGGACGGCGTGGCCAACGTGGACGCGACCAACCCGTTCGCCATCCTCGAGTGGGCGGGCGACTACGACCGTGAGAATCCGCTGCGCCTCATCACGATTGGTGTCGGGGTCGAGAACTACAACGACTACTTGCTGGAGCAGTTGGCGCAGCATGGAAACGGGTGGTACCGCTACCTGGACGACGTCGAGCAGGCGCAATGGACGTTCAGTCGTGAGAACTGGCTTGCACTGGCCGTGCCGTTCGCCGACCAGACGCGAGCGCAGGTGACGTGGAACGCGGACGTGGTGCGCGCATGGCGCATCGTCGGCTACGAGAACCGCGTCACACCTGACCACACGTTCCAGCAGAACCGCAAGGAGTTTGCGGAGATCCCATCCGGCGCGGCGACCACGGTGTTCTACGAGGTGGAGCTGTGGGATGCTGACTGGCGCCGAGGCGATGCTCAGTGGCTGGGAGAGGTCGAGTTGCGTTGGGTCGAGCCGGGCTCAGGGGGCTCGCGCCAGCAGCGCGAGGGCATAGCAGGCCGGTTCTATGCCGCAGACTTCGACTTGCTCGATGATCCAATGATCCAGTTTGGGGCTATCGTGGCGCTAGCCGCCGACCGCTACAGTGGCGGTGCGCCGTCGAATGGCTACGATTTGGAGCTTCTATGGGACCACTTGGAGCGTCTGGAGCGTCGCCTCGGTCATCTCGATGCCTACCATGATTTCCGCTTCCTTCTAGAGCATCTGGCGGAGCATGCGACGTACATTGGCCCGGAGCCGCGGCCGGACACAGGGTATAGCAGGTAAGGGTGGCAACGCCGGTCTGCGGCAAGTCAGAGGCCCCCGGCATCCCGGGGGCCTCGTCGTTGCATTGCCCATTCCATCTGTTCGTCCTGAGGTTCTCGAAGGACGAACCGGTTCTAGGGATTGCCGGGCCTACTCCTTCATCCCTGCCGTCCCTTCATAGACGGCGCTGATGGGCTCTATGGAGATGTCGGCCCAGGACTCGGCGTTCATGAACTCTTCCCAGCGGTGGTAGAAGTGACGCTGGTTGCTCTCGGAAATGTAGCGCTCGGCGACGACGCCCGGATACGTGTCGTGGTTGCCGGCGTGGCCGATGCCCATGGAAACTTGCTGTGCGTATCTGCGGGCAAGCGGGCTCTTGGCCGACTCGGTGACTTGCCTCCAGTTGTCGATGTCGTCCGCCTCGTTGAGGCCGGTGGCACCGTTATTCTGGGCATGTCCAGCGGAGAGGGCGCGCTTCATCTCCTCGGGCGCGTCCTTGTCGAAGACGGCGAAATCCCAGAACTCCGTCCACAGCGGTCCGCGGGGGAGGGCGAGGCGGAAGCCAAGGACGCCGTTGGGGAAGATGCTGTGGTTGCCAAGCTTGACGTAGCGCGCGCGGTACTCGCCCAGGCGCTCTTCCGCTTCCGGCAGCGTGTCGGCAATGTACCGCCTAAAGAGTTCGCGGTTTTCGTTGGTGATGCCGGCGGTGATTTCGAGGCCGGTGCTTTCGGGCGGGCGGATGGTGATGGAGTGGCCATTGACTGACATGTGCCGCGCGGTGCTGACGAGTTGCTGCTCCATTGAGACAAGGGGGCGTCCGACGAAACGCGCCTTCACACGGGCGGCGGAGGCGTGCGTGATGGGAACGTG
This sequence comes from Dehalococcoidia bacterium, assembly GCA_034421955.1. GTDB lineage: Bacteria > Chloroflexota > Dehalococcoidia > Lucifugimonadales > CATOSD01 > CATOSD01. Next base: position 4,114 of record DAOUJZ010000093.1, read on the forward strand.
GTAGTTGTCGGAGCAGTTGTCGACCGGCGTCTTCCAGTTGACGGGCTGGAGCCACTTGATGGGACCTACGGCCACGGTGCCGCTCTCACGGCGGTTAAAGACGGTGTCGAGGTACCAGCGTGCGTCGCCCAGGTAGGCCTCCAGGCTCGGCGCCTCGTGGTCCCACGTCGCGAACACGATGCCCGCGTACGTGTCCACCTTCGCCTCGATCAACTTCAGCTCCTCCAGGTCCAGCTCGCCGTAGTACGCCTCGTTGTACCCCGGCACGTGCTCCAGCGTCCCATCGCTGCGGAACGTCCACCCGTGGTAGGTGCACATGAAGTGCTTGGCGTTGCCGTCATCCGCCCGCAGGATGCGGTTCCCCCGGTGGCGGCACATGTTCAGGAAGGCGTGGAGCTGGCCGTCGTTGTCGCGGGTGAGGATGACGGGGTCTTCGCCGATGTAGGTGTGGAAGTA
>DAOUJZ010000094.1:0-19889 GCA_034421955.1 Dehalococcoidia bacterium
CACCAGGACTGGCGCTCACACGAACCCCTCGCTACGCCGGACGCAAATGCTCTCCACGGTCAAAAACCGCCGCAGAAAAGAATTAGTTGGAGCGAATGGTTTGAAACCCGCCCACGCGAGGGACCGACCCCGCGGCCTGGAATCCCTACCCCATTGTGGGTAAGGCCCCGTGCATCCGTAAGGGCCCTTCTGGGCGTCATCCGGCAGCGAAGACACGGCCACCGGCTCCGGCCCCTGTCCTATTCTGCCGCGCAGCGCGACACCTATGCCCTGAATTGACCACTCCAGCACTACAGAATTGGGCAGGGCCACCGGCATTGCCAGCTACGAATCGCACACAATGACGCAGAATCGAACAGAATTCGCGTCACCGCATTTCTGGAAACGTCGGTGTTGGGGTCGCCCGGCAATCTGAAACAGGCTCAGCGGGCTGCGAGGAATAGCGTGTGCTAAGATTGCAGCGGAATGCTGGCATGAGCAGGCATGTGCGATGGTGAGGCACCTTCTGGGCGAGGAGATATACACATCCCGCGCTTCTGAAGAGATTGCCGCACGTTTGGACGCGCGGACGATTGCGCAACGCAGCCCAAGCTTCCGGCGCTTCCTGGAAGCGGTGATGAACGGCGCTGATCCCATGCCTGCCAGGAGCTGCTGAGGCAGAGATGACATGACAGCCGCGCAACCGGAAAGACAAGCAGGTGCGTCGCTTGGCGAGGAGCTGCGGGCGCAGTCTATGGAGGCGCTGGACTTCCCGGAGGTGCGGCGGCAGGTGGCGGGCCGGGTCACGTTCTTTCCGGCTCGCGAACTGGCGCTGGGAATGTCGCCGTCGTACAGTCCGCAGGAAGTGGAGGAGTTACAGCGCGAGACGTCCGAGGCGACGGAGCTGCTTGAGGAAGTTGGCGGCGTCGACCTGCACCTGGCGGTGGACACTTCGGAGTACGTGGCGATGGCGGGCATCGGCGGTGTGCTGACCGGTACGCAACTCCTGTCGGTGGCCTACGCCCTGGAGGTGCACAGCCGGGCCGCCGGCGCGGTGAAGAGGACGCGCGGCAGGCTTCCGCTGCTTGCGGACGTGGTCGCGGGCATTCCGGACCTTAGCGAGTTGCGGCGCCAGATTCGCAGGAAGATCGACGCGCGGGGCAACGTGTCCGACGACGCCACACCGTCGCTGCGGGCGCTTCGGCGACAGGTGGTGCGGGCGTACGACCGCGTGACCGAGACGCTGCACCGGCTGATACGCTCGGCGGACGGGCGCGAGGCGCTGCAGGAGCCGCTGGTCACGACGCGAAACGAGCGCGTGGTGGTGCCGGTCAAGGCGGAGATGCGGTCGCGCGTGCCCGGAATCGTGCACGACGCGTCCAACACCGGCGCGACAATCTACGTCGAGCCGTTCGCTACGGTGGACATGGGCAACGAGTGGCGGGAGCTGGTGCTGGAGGAGGAGCGGGAGACGCTGCGGGTGCTGCGCGACCTGTCCGTGCTTGTGGGGGAACTGGCGGAGGACATCGGGCGCGGGGACCGGCTTACGGCGCGGCTGGACTTCATACTGGCGCGGGCGCGGTACGGCGCGGCGAACCGGTGCGTGTCGCTGCCTCCGCGGATCGCGCGGGGGAGGGAGGGACCGCCGGACACGTCGCTGAGGCTGCTGGGCGCGCGCCATCCGCTGCTGGGCCGGGAAGCGGTGCCGATAGACGTGTCGCTGGGCACCGACTGGCGTGTGCTGGTGATCACCGGGCCGAACACGGGCGGCAAGACGGTGGCCATGAAAACGGTGGGGCTGCTCGCGCTGATGTACCAGTCCGGGTTGCAGGTGCCGGCGGCGGAGGGCAGCTCGCTGCCGGTTTTCGACGGCATCTACGCGGACGTGGGAGACCACCAGAGCATCGCGGAGTCTGTGTCCACGTTCAGCTCGCACATGCGGAACGTGGTGCGGATCATCGAGTCGGCGGGTCCGGGATCGCTTGTGCTGCTCGACGAGTTGGGCGCGAGCACGGACCCGGAGGAGGGCGCGGCGCTCGGGCGGGCGGTGCTGGACCACCTCGCCGGCCTGGGTGTAAACACTATCGCGACCACGCACCATCGGCAGGTGGCGACGCACGCGGAGGCGTCACCGGACATGGGCAACGCGAGCGTGCAACTGGAGCCGGACACGCTTGAGCCGACCTATGAGCTGACGATGGGCATACCGGGCAGAAGCTACGCAATGTCGGTGGCGGCGCGGCTGGGGCTGATGGAAGAGATCATGGAGCGGGCCAAGTCGCTGCTTGAGCCGCAGCATCTGAGATTTGAGGACTGGCTGCGGGAACTGCAGGCGGACAGAACCCGGCTTCAGACGAGGCTCCGCGAGGCGGAGGAGACTCGCGCGGAGGCGGAGAGTATCCGACGGGAGTTGCAGTCGCAGCTCGACTATCTTGCCGACCACCGGGACAGCATCATGCGGAGCACACGGCGCGAGACGCTTCAGCGATTCGAGGACGCTCGGCGCAAGCTGCGGCGCGTCGAATCGGCGCTGGCGTGGACGGCGCCCGCGGCGGATGGTGCGGTGCAGCGCACGCGCGTCGAGGCCGCGCGGCTGGAGCTGGAGCGGGCCAGTGTGCCGGAGCCGGTCCCGGTGATGCGCCGTGAGATGGAGAGGCGTCCAATCGGTGTCGGAGACAGCGTGGACGTTGGCGGGCTGAACCTGGTCGGCAAGGTGGTGTCGCTCCCGGAGCAGGGCGACGAGGCGGAGGTGAGCGTGGGGAGGGTGACCCTGCGGGTAGACCTGGGCAGACTGACGCGGGTGGATGAGGCCGAGCCGGAGGCTGAGAGCGAGGCGCCCGCCATCAGTTACGAGCTTGCCCCGCCGCTGGGCACGCAGGAGCTGGACCTGCGGGGTCTGCGCGCAGCGGACGCGCTGGTGCGGCTGGAGGAGTTCCTGGACGGTGCGATGCGGGACGGTCTCGGCTCGATTCGGGTCATCCACGGGCGAGGCACGGGGGCGCTGCGCCACGCGGTGCGGGAACACCTGGCGCGGCATTCGCTCGTGCGGGAGTTCGGGCCGGAGCCGCCGGAGCGGGGCGGGAACGGGGCGACCGCCGTACAGTTGGCATGAACTGGGCGGCGCTAATGCCGCTTGTGCTGCTGCTGTTCGCGCTGTGTGAGAGCGTCGAGACGGCCGTGCGGGTTCCCGTCGTCGAGGTCGGCGGCGCAGCATTCAAGGTGGAGGTCTCGGACGACGCGGAAGAGCGGTCACAGGGACTCTCGGGCCGCGACCCTCTGCCGGACGACGGCGGGATGCTGTTCGTGTACCAGGAGCCGGTTGTCCCAGGATTCTGGATGCGCCAGATGCGCTTCCCACTGGACTTCGTGTGGATTGGCGACGATTGCACGGTCGCGGACGTCACGCCCGACGTGCCGGCGCCCGAGCCGGGAACGCCCGAGAGCGAGCTTACGCTGTACCGGCCATCGGCGCCCGTCCTGTACAACCTGGAAGTGAACGCGGGCACGGCGGCACGGCACGGCATCGGGGTTGGCGACGAGGTGCGGTTCCGCAACGTGCCGGGCGGAGGGTGCTAGACAGTCCAGCTGTAGCGGGAAGGAGAGTCGCGCCTGTATGCGCCTAGTCTTCATGGGAACGCCTGAGTTCGCGGTGCCGGTGCTCGGAGCGCTGGTGGACGCGGGGCACGATGTGGCCGCGGTGTACACGCGCCCGGACAGGCGGGCGGGACGGGGCAAACGGCTGGCCGCGCCGCCAGTGAAGAGGGCGGCGCTCGAACTTGGGCTGAGCGTGCGGCAGCCCGCGTCGCTGCGGCGCGACGAGGAGGCGCAGCGCGAGATCAGATCGCTGGGCGCGGACACCATCGTGGTGGCGGCGTACGGGCTGTTTCTGCCGCCCGACACGCTGAATGCGCCGAGACTGGGGTGCGTCAACATTCACCCGTCGCTACTGCCCCGCTACCGCGGGCCGTCGCCGGTGGTGACGGCGCTGCTCAACGGCGACGAGACGACCGGAGTGACGCTGATGGTGCCGGACGAGGGCATGGACACGGGCCCGATGCTGGCAGTGAGGGAGACGGCGATAGGGCCGGACGAGGAAGCGCAGACGCTGACGGTGCGGCTGTTCCAGATGGGTGCCGCGCTGCTGGTGGAGACGCTGCCGGCGTGGGAGAGAGGGGAAGTGCGGCCGGTCCCGCAGGACGATACGCTGGCGAGCGTCACGAGCCTGGTGCAGAGAGAGGACGGGAGGATCGACTGGGGACTTCCCGCCGTGCGTTTGGAGCGGATGACGCGCGCCTATAGCCCCTGGCCTAGCGCGTTCACCACGTGGCGCGGCTCCACGCTGAAGGTGGTGAGCGCGCGGGCGCGGAAAGGCGAGCCGGACGACGCCGCACCTCCTGGGCAGGTCGTAGCGCTGGCGGACGGCGGCATCGGGGTGCGCACGGGCGACGGTGTACTGGGGCTACGGCGCGTCCAGCTTGCCGGACGCGCAGAATCGGACGCCCGCGACTTCACCCGAGGCTACAGGGATTTCTTGGGGTCACACCTGGGCCAATAGTCCCTTTCCCCTTGACGGGGGGGAAGGTCAGGATGGGGGTGAGACCCCGCCGCCCCTACAGCGGAGGGCGCTGCCAGCCGATGAGCGCCGACTCCAGTACCGCCGCCAGCGCCAGCGCCACGTCCTCGCGCCAGGGGCGGGCGACGACCTGGACGCCGATGGGCAGTCCCTCTGGCGACGTGCCGCCGCGCACGACAACGCCGGGCCAGCCGGTGACGTTGTAGGCGCCGGTGTAGGTGAAGCCCATGCGCCGGCTCTCCTCGAACGTGGCCCCGTGCTCGGTGGCCGGGAAGGCCGCCGTGGGGCAGAGGATTGCGTCGTAGTCCTCCATGAAGGCGAGCATATCGCTGCGGTAGGCGTCGGCCTTCTCCAGCAGCGCGCTGTATTCGTCCGCCGGCACCGCCTCGGCGTCGTCCAGCCTGCGCTGCAGCCACGGGTGGCTCTCGGTGGTGCCGTACTTCGCCAGCAGCCTCTTCGTCCAGCCGCGGCCGTCGGCACCGCTGAGGGCGTTGTGGAAGTCGGGTAGCTGCGCGAGGGCGGGCGGAAGGGCCTCGACGACCTCGGCGCCCGCTTCCCGGAGCGCGGCGGCGGCGGCGAGCACGGCATCCGTGGTCTCACTGGTCGGGGTCTGGAGGCCGTTGTCAGTGTGCACGGCTACGCGGAGCGATCCAACCGAGACGTCCGCGGGATCGCCCAGCGGCATGGGGACGATTGCGGGGTCTCGCCAGTCGGGACCGGCGACGATGGGCAGCGTGAGCGCCAGGTCCTCGACGTAGCGGGCCATGGGGCCGAGCTGCGTGAGGGAGTCGACCGCGCCCATGCCGTAGGGCACTATGTGGCCGGTGCGGGGCACGCGCCCGGAGTTGGGCTTGATGCCGGCTATTCCGCAGAAGTGGGAGGGCAGCCGTATGCTGCCGCCGGTGTCGCTGCCGATGTCGAGGGGTGAGCCGCCGGACGCGACGATTGCCCCCGCGCCGCCGCTGCTGCCGCCTGGCATTCGCGAGAGGTCGTAGGGGTTGTTGGTGGCCCCATAGACGAGGTTGTTGGTCTCGCCGGCCAACGTAAGCTCGGGCGTGTTGGTCTTGCCGAGCAGAATGGCCCCGGCGGCGCGGAGCCGGGCGGCGACGGTGGAGTCGCGGTCTGGCACGAAGTTGGCGCGGCCCAGTGTGCCGCCTGTGGTGACGACGCCCTCGGTGTCGATGGAGTCCTTCAGGGTGATGGGAACGCCATGTAGGGGGCCGAGGTTCCGGCCCCGCGCGAGCGCCTCGTCGGCGCGGCGGGCCTCGTCCCGCGCCCTCTCGGACGCGAACATCACGACGGCGTTCAAGTCGCCGTTCACCTCTTCTATTCGCGCGAGGTGCGCCTCAACGACCTCCGCGGCCGAGAACTCCCTGGCGCGTATGCCTCCGGCTATCGACGTGGCAGACCTGTAAATGATGTCGCTCATGCAAACTCTCCTATTTGCTCGAATCCGGCCAGCGTCAATTGTACGTGTTGTTCGGCTTGCCTGTCTTGCGGGCTGTCGAAACCCGATACTCCCACGCCGACGAGACGGAACTGCCGCCGTCCGGTCAGCTCCGCCCGCAGCAGGGTGCCGGCGGCCTGCGCAATCTCCACGGAGGTGTCTACGCGCTCCGGCAGGGTCTTCTGGCGCGTGAAGGTGGTGAAGTCCGAGAGACGCAGCTTGAGCTTCACGGTGCGTCCCCGCAGGGACTTTCGTTCGAGAGCCTGGGCGACGTTCAGGCTTAGCCTGTTCACAAGCTCCAGGAGCGCCTCCGGGTCTCCGGTGTCCTGGGCGAGTGTGGTCTCGGCGCTGATGGACTTGGTTTCGCGCTCCACGGCGACTTCGCTTTCGTCGACGCCCATCGCGAGGGAGCGCATCCGCGGGCCGGTCCTGCCGAATCGCTCCGCGAACCACTCCTCGGGCATCGATGCGAGCTGGCCGATGGTGCGTATGCCGTGTGAGTGGAGGCGCTCGGCGGTCTTGGGTCCGACGCCCCACAGCCGGCCCACTTCGAGGGGCGCGAGGAATGCGCGCTCATCGCCGGGCGGTACGATGGTGAGGCCGTCCGGCTTCTGGAAGTCGGACGCAATCTTGGCGACGGACTTGCCGGTGGCGACGCCGAGGGAGATGGTGAGGCCGAGCTCCGAGCGGATGCGGCGCTTGACGTGAAGGGCGATGTCGCTCGCCTCGCGGCCGGCGGCGACGGTCTCGGTGACGTCGAGATAAGCCTCGTCGAGGGATAGCGGCTCGACGAGCGGCGTGGTGTCCGCGAAGATGGACATGGCGCGCCTGGACACCTCGCGGTAGCGAGGGAAGTTCGACGGCACGCGCATGGCCTGGGGGCAGAGCGCCAGCGCGGTGCGCATGGGCATGGCGGAGCGGACGCCGAACTCGCGGGCCTCGTATGACGCCGACGCGACGACGCCCCGGCCCTCGGGGCTGCCGCCGACTACGACGGGCTTGCCGCGCAGCCCAGGGTCGTCGAGCTGCTCGACGGCGGCATAGAAGGCGTCGAAGTCGGCGTGTATGATATGTCGGCTGGGGTGTGCCACTGGCTGACCACAGAGTTCATAGTCATCCAAAGGCGCCCGTTTCGCGGGCGCTTTCTATTTCGGCGGCGGCGTAGCCCAACTCGCCCAGAATCTCGTCGGTGTGCTCGCCGATGCTGGGGCCGAGCCTGCGGACTGAGCCGGGGGTCTCCGACAGCTTTGGGCCGATGCCGACCTGCTTCACGGTCTCGCCGTCGAACTCTCCCACGTCCTGCACCATGCCGCGGTGGCGTAGCTGCGGGTCGGCGGCAAGCTCGTCGACACTGAAGACGCGGCCCACCGCTACGTCGCCCGATTCGCGCAGGTAGTCCCACCACTCATCGCGGGTGCGCGTCTTGAAGATGTCTCGGAAGGCGTCGAAGATTTCGGGGTACTTGTCCGTGTCGAACTGGTGGTCGATGAAGTCCTCACGGCCCAGCGCCCGGCAGAGGTCCACCCAGAACCAGGGCTCGATGCAGCCCAGGCTGAGGAACTTGCCGTCCTTGCACTCGAACACGTTGTAGTAGGGCACGCCGCCGTTGAGCGACATCAGGCCGCGCTGGGGCACCGCGCCGCTGTTGAAGTACTCGGACAGCGATGCCACGAGCATGTAGGCGACGCCGTCGGACATGGAGATGTCCACCTGCTGGCCTCGCCCGGTGTGCTCACGCGCCATGAGCGCCGAGAGTATGCCGATGGCGGCCTGCATTGCGCCGCCGGCGTAGTCGGCGATGAGGTTGTAGGGTATGGTCGGCGGCCCTCCCTCCGCGCCGATCATGCCGAGGGCGCCGCCGGTGCTGATGTAGTTGATGTCGTGCCCGACGAGGTGCTTGTACGGGCCGTCCTGGCCGTAGCCGGATATGGAGCAGTAGACGATGCGGGGGTTGAGTTTGCTGAGGGTCTCGTAGTCGCAGCCGAGACGTTCTACCACTCCCGGGCGGAAGCCCTCTACGAACACGTCGGCGTTCTGGCACAGGCGGCGCAGCACTTCCTGCGCCTCGGGCACCTTGAGATTGAGGGTGATGCTGCGCTTGTTGCGGTTGAGCGCGGTGAAGGCGGCGCGGCGGCGCTGTTCGCGCTCGTCCGGTTCCTCGGTCCTGCCCATACGGGCGCGACCGATGCGTCCGCCGCCTGGCTCCTCGACCCGGATGACGTCTGCGCCGAAGTCGCCCAGCATCATGGTGCAGAAGCCGCCCGGGGCCATGCGGGTGAGATCGACGACGCGGATATTGGCGAGTTGCAGGGGTCCGGCGGTGGCTGTGTTCATGTTATGACTCCGTGTTTCTGGTGGACGGTGGGGTCGGTCATGCCGATGTCTCCAGGACTTCGGCGGCCACGAGGTCGCCGATTTCGTCGTCGGTGAGGCCTACGAACTCCTTCAGAATCAACTCGTTATGCTCGCCTATCAGGGCGTGGGGCATTCGGAGGGCCCCAGGTGTCTCTGACAGGTCGAACTGGAGGCCGTCGTAGGGCATCGGTCCGCACTCGGTGTGGTCGAGCCACTGGAAATGCCCTCTGTCCTGTAGCTGGGGGTCCTGCCAGAGGTCGGCCTGGCTCTGAACGGCCCCGGCGGGGACGCCTGCCGCCTGGAGCAGGCGCATCAGCTCCTGCGCGCCGTAGCCCTTCGTCCAGTCGCCTATCAGCTCGTCCAGTTCGGCGTCGTTCGCCCGGCGTGACTCGAAGGTGGCGAAGCGCTCGTCGCGGGTCCAGGGCGGGTTGCCCATGGCGTCGCACAGCGCGAGCCACTCCGCGTGCGTGGTGACGGCGATGGCGCACCAGGACTCGCCGGGTCCGGTCAGTTCGCGCACCTCGTCCTGGCAGGGGTACACGCCGTGCGGAGCGAACGCCTCGTCCCTGTTTCCGTCGCGCGCCATCTCGTTGCCTGTCAGCAGGTAGTCCATGATCACGGGTGCCTTATAGTGTGCGGCGCCCTCGTACTGCGACAGGTCGATGTGCTGGCCTTTGCCGGTGCGTCGCCTGAACTCGAGGGCGGCGGCGATGGCGGTGAAGCCGTTGGGCGGGTTCACGAAGTCGGAGTAGGCGCCGTAGGGCGTCACGGGGTCGCGGTCCGGCCAGCCGGTGATCTGGTAGTACCCCGCCATAGAGGACGACAACTGGCCGTAGCCGGGATACATGGCGTGTGGCCCGGTCTGGCCCTGCTGGCAGGTGCTGAAGTAGATGACGTCGGGCCTCATCTTGCGGACGCTGTCGTAGTCCAGGCCCCAGTTGCGCATGGCCTTGGGGGTAAAGCTCTCGGCGATGATGTCGGGCTGCCACTCGGCGATGAGCCGCTTTATCAGCGCCACGCCCTCCGGCTTGGCGAGGTTGACGCCGAGTCCGAGCTTGCTGGTGTTGAAGTTGGCGGGGAACTGGCTGCGGTTGATGCCGGGTATGCCGTCCTTGAACGGCGGGCCGGAGCGCAGACCGTCCGGTCGGCTGACGGACTCGACGTGGACGACGTCCGCGCCGTGGTCGCCGAGGTACTTTATGGTCACGGGGCCGACGCCAATCCAGGTGAAGTCGAGGACGCGCAGGCCCTCGAAGGCCATCTTCGCGGCGGTCGGTGCGGATGCAGGGCGAGGTCGAGAGGGCGGCGTGGAGTCGAGCGCGTCCAGAATCTCGGCGTTGTGTTCGCCAATGAGCGGGGCTCGACGCCGGATGGTCATCGGAGACTCGCCCAGCTTCAGGTACGGCCCCAGGTAGGTGAGCGACTCTTCGAGCTCGGGGTGGTAGACGGTGTGCCAGAAGTCGCGCGCCCTTAGCTGGGGGTCTTCGTAGATGTCCTTGGAGGTGTTGCAGGGCGCCAGCAGGAAGCGGTGACTCAAGGCGCGGTCGTAAAGCTCTGCCTTTGTTTTGGTGAGCATGAAATCGTCGAGCGCCCCGTAGACCGCCTCCACTTCTCGCGCGCCTTCATCGCCGCGTTCGAGCAACTCGTCCATCTCCCAGGTCGTCCAGTCCCGGCCCCGCATGAACTCGGGACAGACGCCCTCCTCCTCCATCCAGTTGGTGAGCGGGATCATGGAGGAGTTGGCGCGGCGGCCGCCGCTTATCATCGACGTGACGAAGCCGTCCTTGCACCTGTGGACGGCGCGGAGCTTGAGGCGCGGGCCGTCCACGCGCGGCAGGCGGCGGTACGCGCCGGCGCGCTCCATGTTGGTCTTGTGCAACATGGGGAGCGTGGATATGTTCATCAGCGTCCATATGATGGCGATCTGGTTGGACACGTCGGCGCGCTGGCCTCGCCCGCCGTTGTTCTGGCGGTGCCACAGCGCGGCCAACGTGGCGGCGGCAGCCTGCGCCCCGCCGTGAAACTCTGCCTGCGGGTAGGTGATGCGCACCGGAGGGCGGTCGTCATCGCCGCTGGCGTACTGCATCCCACCCATCGACCACACGACGATGTCGGTGGCCCTGTAGTTGGCGTGGGGTCCAGTGCGACCAAAGGGGGTGACCGAGGTGTAGATTAGGCCGGGGTTGCGCTCGCTCAGCGCCTCGTAGCCCAGGCCGAGGCCGTCCATGTGGCCGGGCGCGAACGACTCGAGCACGACGTCCGCGGTGTCCGCCAGGCCCTGGAATGCGCGGCGGCCCTCGGCGCTCTCCAGGTCGAGGGTGACGCCGCGCTTGTTGACGCAGTAGGCGAACCAGAAGAGGCTGCGTTCGGGGTGGCGCTGGCCGCGGTAGAACGGGCCGCGCATCCGACTCGGGCTGCCGCCGGGCGGCTCGACCTTGATTACGTCGGCGCCGAGATCGGCGAGCAGCTTGCCGCACCAGTTGACGCCGCCCTCGGTCAGGTCGAGGACGCGATAGGGACCGAGGGCAGAGTTGTCGGATGTGTTGTCGGGCATGGCCTCCCCCTCACCTCAATCCTCTCCCACCAGGGGAGAGGAGGCCAGTTGCTCGCACAGCTCTCTCTTACGCCCGGGGCAGGCCCAGGCCGCGGGTCGCGATGATGTTGCGCTGTATCTCGGAGGTGCCGGCGGCGATAGTGCTGGACACGCTGGACAGGCTCAGGCGTTGGATATGGCCTTCGAGCGGCGCCCACCTGGAGCCGGCGGCGAGCTGGCCGGCGAGGCCCAGCATCTCCATGCCGGTCTCGGCGACACGCTGGGTCAACTCCGTGCCGAACAGCTTGGACATGGAAGCTTCGGCGTTCGGTACCATGCCCTGGCTCTGCATCCAGGCGACGCGGTAGGACATGCCGCGAGAGATCTCGGCCTCCAGCGACCGCTGGGCCAGCTTGGTGCGGATGATAGGGTCCTCGGCAAGCGGGCGGCCGTTGCGCTCGGTCTGCCTGGCGTACTCGGCCAGCGCCTCGAGGGTACGTCGGGCGGTGGCGGAGTAGCCGACGCCGGAGCGCTCGAAGTCCAGGGCGACGGCGAGGGTGTACCAGCCGCGGTTCTCCTCGCCGACCAGGTTGCGCTTGGGGACTCTCACGTTGTCGAAGAACACCTCGTTGAATTCGTGCGAGCCTGCCATATTGTAGATGGGCCTGACGGTGACGCCGGGCGTCTGCATGTCCAGCAGGAACAGGCTTATGCCCCTGTGCTTGGGAGCGTCGTTGTCTGTGCGGGCGGCGAGCCAGCCCCAGTCCGCGATGTGACCGGCGCTGGTCCATATCTTGGACCCGTTCACCACGTAGTCGTCGCCGTCGCGCACGGCCTGCGTTTGCAGCGACGCGAGGTCCGAGCCTGAGCCGGGCTCGCTGTAGAGGGTGCACCAGTAGCGCTCGGCCCGGGCCATGGGGGGCAGGTGTTCGTGTTTCTGCTCCTCCGTGCCGGCCAGCATGAGGGTGGGGCCGACCCAGCTTATGGCGCCTACGCCGAGGTCGGTGCCGGGCACGTTGCGGTAGGTCATCTCCTCGCGGTAGATGAGCTGCTCCATGTGGGAGCGGCCCTGCCCGCCGTACTCTTCGGGCCAGGCCAGGGTGAGCCAGCCTTTGTCGGCGAGCTTGGAGGACATGTCCTTCGTGAAGGGGAAGTTGGCTTCGGAGAAGGGGCTGGTCTGCGCGAGGGCGTCCCAGTCGTCGGGAAGCTCGCTGTCGAGGAAATCGAGGAGTTCGCCCCGAAACGCCTCTTCGGCCTCGCCGAAACGGAAGTCCATGGCCGGCCTCCTGCTGGATGCGATACGTGGGGTCCGCGGCGCGCGCGGCGGCTGTTGGGGCTAAGTCTAGGCAGGGGAGGTTAGACTGTCAAGGAAAGGATAGGGCGCTGGGGCTACACCCGTACCGGCAGGGAGGAGAGGCCGCGGAGCACTATCTGGCGGCGGCGGGAGGGTGTGCCGGCGAGGCGCACGTTGGGGAACCGCTCGATGAGATTGCCGAGGATTATCTCGGCCTCCATGCGGGCGAGCGGGGCGCCGAGGCAGTAGTGGATGCCGCGGCCAAAGCCGAGGTGCGGATTGCGCTCGCGGGACACGTCCAGGGCGTCGGGGTCGTCGAAGACCTCGGGGTCGCGGTTGGCCGCGCCGAGCAGGAGCATCAGGTACTGGCCGCGCTCCATGGGCACGCCCGCGACCTCGGTGTCCTCCCTTACGCTGCGCCCGTCAATCTGCACGGGGCTGTCGTATCGCAGGAGCTCTTCGACGGCCGCGCCTATCAGCTCGGGGTCGCGTTTCAGCCGGTCCAGCTGCTCCGGGTTGCGCAGGAGGGCGAACAGGCCGTTGCCCACCAGATTGCGGGTCGTCTCGTTGCCGGCCACGAGCAGCAGCACCAGCATGAGTTGTAGCTCCTCGTGGGACAGGCTGTCGCCCTCGTCTTCAATCTGGGTCAGTACGCTGATGAGGTCGTCGCCGGGGTCGGCGCGGCGGCGTTCGGCGAGGTCGCTGAAGTACTCCCGCAGCCTGGTGAGGGTGTCCATGCTCCTGGCGACCCTGCGGTCGTCCAGGAGCGGCTCGATCGACAGCGAGGCGTCGTTGGACCATTCGCGGAACGGACCGCGGTCCTCCCGCGGCACGCCCAGCATCTCGCAGATGACCGAGACCGGCAGAGGGTAGGCGATGGCGTCGATGACGTCGAACGAGTCGGCGCCGTGGAGCCTGTCCAGCAGGTCGTCGGCGATCTTCTCGACGCGGGGTCGCAGGGCGCCCACGGCGTTGGGCGTGAACGCCCTGCTGACGAGGGAGCGGAGGCGTGTGTGGTCGGGAGGGTCGCGGTACAGCATGCTGCGAGGCTCGTCGGGGTCGAAGCGGAGGTTGGCGTCCCGGGTCGAGGCGCGGTCGTTGCCGAAGCGGCGGTAGTCGCGCAGGATGGCGTCGATGTCCTCGTGTCGGGAGAGAATCCAGCCCTTTATGAAGCGGCTGCGGTGGACGGGGTCCCTGGTCTGGAGCCTTTGGTAGATGGGGTAGGGGTTGGCGAGCAGGCGGCGCGAGAAGAAGTTGAACGCGACGCCGGATTCCAGGCGTTCGCGGGCGGTGAGTGCCTGGACGACGCCGAAGAGGAACGCTGACCTGAAGATGCGCTTCATGGCATGCCTTCAAGCAAGGCTACGCGCCCATCCTGGCGAAGATGAGGTCGATGGTTTCGCGGCGGAAGCGCTCGAGGTCGTCGGCGTCCTTGATGATGGCGCCGAGCGTGCGGGCTATCGCGTCGCGGTCGAGGTGCTCGACGTGGAGCGCGACCATCGCCCTGGCCCAGTCCAGCGTCTCGGAGATGCCGGGCGTCTTCTCCAGGTCCTCCTCCCGCGCCCGCTCGACGAAGCGGCAGACCTGGCGGGCCAGCCGCTCCTCGATGCCCCGCACCTTGCGGCGGACGATCCGCAGCTCCTTGGCCAGGTCGGGGTAGTCCAGCCACAGGTACAGGCAGCGGCGGCGCAGCGCGTCGGACAGGTCCCGGGAGCGGTTGGAGGTGAGGATGACCAGCGGCCGGTGCTTCGCCTTGAGCGTGCCTATCTCGGGGATGGTCACCTGGAAGTCGGACAGCACCTCCAGCAGGAACGCCTCGAACTCCTCGTCGGCGCGGTCCACCTCGTCGATGAGGAGCACCGGCGGCCTGTCGGGCTGCGTCAGGGCGGCGAGCAGCGGGCGTTCCAGCAGGAACTGGCGGCTGAATATCTGCTGCTCCTGCTCGTCGACACTGCGGCCCTCGCCCTCGTTCAGCCGGATGCGCAGCAGTTGCCTGGGGTAGTTCCACTCGTACAGGGCGGTGTTCACGTCCAGGCCCTCGTAGCACTGTAGGCGGATCAGGTTGGTGTCGAGCATCCGGGCCATGGCGATGGCGATCTCGGTCTTGCCGACGCCGGGGCGGCCCTCGACCAGCAGGGGCCGCTCTAGCTCGCGGGCGAGGTAGATGGAGGTGGCGATGGAGGGGTCCGCGACGTAGTCCTGGGCCGCCAGTCCGTCGAGCACGCGCTGGATGGGGTCGTCCGACGGGCCGGGCGGGTGCATCGTTCGGCGGTCCCTACCCCGACCGGTCGGTCAGCTCGTCGTCGTCCGGCTCCACGTCGTCCGGCTCGCCGTCGTCTTCGGGGACGTCGTCGCCGAGGCGCTCTCCGAGCTCGCGCAGGAAGCCCTCCACGCTGGGCGCGAGGGTGATGTCCTCGCCCTCGGAGCGGCGGGAGGGGCCGGACTGGATGCGGTCGTAGTACTGCTCGAACTGGCGAATGAGTCTGCGGACCTCGTTGTTGTTCTGGATGGCGCTGTTGATCTCCTGGTACTGCTTTCGTCCGCGCTCGGGTCGGATGAGCGAATCGGGAAAGTCGTACATGGAGCAGAGCGCCTCCATGAGGCGGGACTTGCCCATGTGGTCCTCTTCGAGCTGGACGTACTGGGGCAGGTGCGCCATGAGGCTTGTGGACTCTATCTCGGCCTCTTCGAGCAGGGTGCTCACGAGGTTGACGATGCTGGTGGGGCCCTGGTAGGTGCTGCGGCGCATGGACACGAGGCCCTCGGTGCGCGACGCCTTGTCGCTGTTCATGGTGCCTGTGACCAGCACCGGGCGGGTGTGCGGCACGGAGTCGTACATGCCGCCGATCCGGCAGTGCTCCACGACGTTGAAGCGCCTGATGAACGCGGCAATCGCGTCGGCGTACTCCTCGCCGTTGGTGTGCGGCTCCCGGATGTGCAGGAACATGTAGCTCTTGCCGGTCTCGTCGTTGTGGGCGTAGTTGACGATGGTGTTGGGGATGTTCAGCCTGCGCCGTCCCTCCACGATGCGCGTGCGGGGGCGGTACCTGGTGAAGTCGAAGTAGGCGCCGGGGCGGGCGAGCCTGGCCAGCTCGCTCGCGCCCATGTGGCGCTCGAGGCTGGTGAGCACGAGGGTGCCCACGCGCCCGACGTTGATCCAGGGGCGCAGGATGCTTATCGCGATGATGTCGCTATCTTCGGGCAGCGGCTCGATCGCATCGAATTCGCCAAGTCTCATTCGTTCCACCCAGGTCCCGTTAGGCCGCGCACGCGCGCGCAATTTCAGGAATGCTGGGGCGCCGCGGCGTTGTGGCGGCTTGTGACCGCCTGTAGATGTTAGTGTATTGGCACGCTATGAGAGTGTCAATGATAGAGGGGCGCGGTTCGTCGACGTCACCCCCATCCTAACCTTCCCCCGTCAAGGGGGAAGGGACATCCGGAAGGCCTTCTCCCATCGCAATCCGGATCAGATTCAGGCTGGCGTCACCCGCGCCCAGACGATTCCGTCAACGTGTTCGAAGTGCCCATCCGCCGAAACGAGGTCGGCGCCGGTTTCCATGGCGTGGGCGGCTATCCACACGTCGTTGGTCGGAATGGGGCCGCCTCGTCTATAGTCCCGAATTCCTCCAGGGCGGAGGCCATCTCATCCGCATCCGTCCGGGTCCAGGTTCCTATCAGATGGTCAAATGAACCGCCGATGGTATCCGGCCTCGCAGACGGTTCAGCCAGCCCGGCCCCTTTCCGGAGAAGCCTGAGCGCGGCCTGGTTCAAGGAGATTCCTTCCCGCTTTGCCAGGCGGCGTAGGCTGGCGCTCAGGTCGTCGTCGAATCCTCTTACCGTGATCTGGTTCAAGGGTTTCATCTCCTGTGATGCAAGTATGAGGCAATTCCCATCATTATGCTTGGCACGCCTTGGCGGGTCAACTCTGGAGGTGGGGGGTAGGGGTTCTGGATTATCCACGAAGGGCGCGAAGGGACACGAAGGGGGAAGGGATAAGGGGGAGACCCGTGGCAGGGGGCTCTTTGGGGGCTTAGCACCCCTGCCACGGGGGGAGAGAGATAGGCTAGCGTTGGCGCTGGCGGCCCCAGACCAGGTATAGCGCCACGACTACGGCCGCCACTACCGCCAGGATGAATACCACCAGCGGCCAGCTCAGGAATCCGGTTGTCACTTCTTCCTCCTCGGGCTCGGGCGTCGGCGGGACCGGCGTGGGCGGGACCGCGGTCGGCTGCGGCGTCGGCGTGGGCGCCTGCGCCACCACCTGCGGCGCTGACGTGGCCGTGGGCCTCGGCGTCGCGGTGGCCGGCACGGACGTCGCGGTCGCGGTGGGTCGCGGCACGGACGTCGCGGTCGCCGTGGGCATCACCGTCGCCGTGGCGGTCGGCCGCGGCGTCGCCGTCGCCGTCGCGGTGGGCGGCACAGGCGTTGGCGTGGCCGTGGGCGGCCTGGGAGTCGCGGTCGCGGTCGGCTCAGGCGTCGGAGGCACGGCCGTAGGCGTCGCGGTGGGCGGCACGCGCGTTGGCGTGGCCGTCGGTTGCGGCGTGGCCGTTGGCTCCGGCGTGGGCGTGGCGGTCGGCTCCGGCGTGGGCGTCGGCGGGCGCTCGTCCACGTCGGTGAGGACGATGATCACCTGGATGTGCCTGGCGGCGGCGTCCTGCGCCCTGGCGGACACGATCACCTGGTGGGAGCGCGCGCGCTCGAAGTCCAGCACGGCGCCGCTGGCGACCTTTATCTGCCCGGAGTTGGCGTCTACGTCGAACATGGACTGGTTGATGCCGGACAGGGAGTAGGTGATGCTGCGCGAGGGGTTCGCGGTGGCCGTGACGGGCGCGCCAACGGCGGTGCCGGCGGCCGAGTTTTCGGCGACCTCGCGCGTGGTGATGGAGCCCTCGGCGAAGGTTATCTGGGCGCGGTCGGCCGCCGCAACCGAGGGCGCGCCGCCGCCGCCGCCACCGCCGCCGGTGGACGGCGCGCCGCCGCCGGTCGAGGGGGCTGTGGGCGTGCCCACGCGTATGCTGGAAGCGCCGCCGACGGCCGTGTCCATGCGGTCACTGTTCTTGAGCTCGCCGTAGAATTCGTAGGACTCTGTGCCGGCGGGCGCGGTGACGGTGTAGGTGAAGGAAGTAACTCCCTGGACCGTGAACCTGACCCGGTTCCCGCCCAGCTCCTTGACGTGGCCGGGGTCGAGGCTGCTGGATGCGTATGTAAAGCCGGCGGGCAGCCACTCGGTGACGCCGCCGGCCTCGCCGTAGTCCCCCGTGTTAATGGTGACGGTCACTGTTCCTCCAGGGGCCGCCCGCGACGGGCTGAAGGACCGCCTGGCGGACCCCGCTGGAGCCTCGACTGTTACGCGTGAGTCGCCACTGACGGTATGGTCCATCTTGTCGGAGTCTCTCAACTGGCCGGAGAAGTCGTACGCGCCGGTTGTGGTGGCGGCGGTGACGGTGTAGGTGAAGGAATTGTCGCCCTGCAGGGTGAACCGCACCATTTGACCGGTACGGCTGACCTTGCCAGCGTCGAGGGTGCTGCTCACGTAGGTGAATCCGGCAGGCAGCGTCTCGGTGACACCCCCGGCTTGGCCGTAGTTGCGCACAGCGATGGTGACGACGACGTTCCCGCCGCTGTCCACCGACGTCGCGGACAGAGACCGCGTGGCGCTGGGGCCGCCCGGCGCGGCCCTGACGGTTACGCGGGAGTGACCGCCTACGCTGTGGTCCATTCGGTCGTCGTCCCTGAGCTTGCCAGTGAACGTGTAGGCGCCGGCGGTGTCGGGGGCGGTGACGGTGTAGGTGAAGGAAGTGTCGCCCCGCAGGGTGAACCGCACCATTTGACCGGTACGGTTGACCTTGCCAGCGTCAAGGGTGCTGCTCACGTAGGCAAAGCCGGCAGGCAGCGTCTCGGTGACGCCACCGGCTTGGCCGTAGTTGCGCGCGGTGATGGTGACGACCACGTTCTCGCCGGCGTTGACCGTTGTCGGGTTGAACGACCGGCCGGCGCTCGGGCTGCCACGGGACGGCTGAGTGGGCTGTGTGGGCTGTGTGGGTTGTGTCGGAGTCTGGGCTGTCGCCGTGACCCTTACACGGTTGAGCCCGCCGACGGTATGTTCATCCTTGTCATCGTCTATGAGTATGCCGGAGAAGTCGTACGCGCCGGTTGTGGTGGCGGCGGTGACGGTGTAGGTGAAGGAAGTGTCGCCCTGCAGGGTGAACCGCACCCTGTTGCCGGATAGCTCCTTCACATTCGGCGCGGCGCCAAGCGAGCTGGAGACGTACGTGAACCCAGGTGGCAACGTCTCGTAGACGCCCCCGGCACTTCCGTAGCCGGTCGCGGTGATGGTCACCGTCACCTGGCCGCCCAGGGCCACCTCTGCTGAGTCGAATGATCGGCTGGCGCTGGCGGTGCTTTGTGCGGCCACGGGAAGAAGGAGCAAGGTCGTCATCAGGACGGCCATCAGTGCCGCCAACGTTACTCTGTACAAGTTTCTGTCTCCCTTTGCGTCATGGAAATTGCCCCGTTCTAGATACGGGGTTGCAGAGGGGAGGCCCCGCTGAGGGCCTCCCCCCATCCCTGGCCCTTCTTCCTTGGACTAGTCGTCGAAGAGGTAGAGGTTTATCACATCGATCATCTGGTCCTTGGTGATGGGGTTGCCGCCGTCCTCAAACAGGTAGTTGTTTATGGCGGCTATCATCTCGTTCTTGTCGATCTTTCCGTTCTTGTTGTCGTCAAACCGCACCACCAGCGGGTCGCCGGCGATTACCTTGTTCTCGGTCCTCGCCATTTTGCTCTTTTCGGGGCCGTGGCCGTCGGTGTACATCGCCGTCGCGCGTAGGTAGTAGCCGTCATCGGCTTGCACCGGCGTGTAGCTGGTCGAAGTGGCCCCGGCCATGGTTGTTACCTCGATGTCCATGAAGGTCCCGTCGGTCGTCGTGGACTTGCTCCACTGCCAGGTGACGCCGCTGAGCATCCCGTCGGGGTCGGTCAGCGTGGCCGTCAATTCTGTGTCGACGGTTGGGTTCCTTGACGACAGGGTTATCATCCCGCGTTCTTCCACGTTGGTGACCGTGACCGTCACGTCAAGGGTGTCCATGACCATGTCGTCGCCGCTGCCGTGGCTGGCCTTCAGCGTCACCATGTAGACGTTGTCGCGGTCGCCGTTCAGCTTCGTCTCGAAGTCCGGGAGGCTCGCAAACATGAGCATGACGTTCGCGCCGCGGGTAGAGCTGAGCCTGAAGTCGTCGGCGTCGTCGCCTTCCAGCGTCCACATGGCGCTGGCCGCGTTGGGGCCACGCGCCTTGTAGGCGGCCACGGTACTTGTGCTGTTCTCCTCGTAGTCCACCGAGGCTTCGCCGTCGATGACCAGGCCGCCCAGCACGATCACCGGCGCTTCGTCGACGTTGACGACGGTGACTTTCACCATCCGTTCGCCGGTTTTGCCACCGGCGGAGGCGCGCACGGTGACCTCGTAGTCGTTGTCTCCGTCCGCGCTGGCTTTAGCCTCGAAGTCGGGCCCCGACTTGAAGGACAGGACAGGAGGATTGCCGCTGAGCTTGAACTTGGACACGTCCGGCCCCGCCAGCGAATAGCTGACAGTGAATCCCTCGGGGTCCGCTGCCGTGTAGGTGACGCCGGCAGCATCTGTTGCGCCGCTGAAGCCGTCAGCCTCGGCACCAAAGAGATCGGTGCTGTTCTCAGGGACACCAATAGTCTC
>DAOUJZ010000095.1:0-1602 GCA_034421955.1 Dehalococcoidia bacterium
AATACGACAATTGGACGATCTTCGCCACTTGAAATCCACGATACACCCCATAGAATCAAACACTTGCGGGGTTTTCCGCCGAACACTAGGTAGTCGACGGTCGGATTCTCGACCAGGTGCGCCGTCTTGTTGGAGCGTCCAGGAGGCGATGAGGTCGTCGGCAGTTCGGCGGGGAACACGTCGAGAGCCGCGATGCGCGGCATGGGCCCTAGACGCGTGGTGTTTCGTCATATGATCGGGCCGTCCGACGGCAACTGACAAGGAGCATGCCATGGCCTCCAGCTGCCTGCGTCGCACCCTTGTCCTCGCCTGCCTCGCCGTTGTCGTCTCCGGCTACCCGCAAGCCGCACGGGCGGAGGATCGTCAGCTCTTCATGCTCGTGACGGACCTTTCCGATCGGCCCTTGCGGGACATCCACCCCGACGAGGTGGATCTGCAGATGGCGGGAGCCGAATGCACGATCAAGAGCATGCGCCTCAACGCGGGGCCGATGAAGGTGGCTCTGCTGGTCGACAACAGCCACGCCGCCCGGCAGTCGCTCGTCCCGCTGCGGGGCGGGCTGAGCGCCTTTCTGGACGCCCTGCCCCCGGAGCACGAGATCGGGCTGTTCACCATGGCGGGCCAGGTCCGCCGGCGCGTCGATTTCACGACCGACCGCGACGAGCTGAAGGACCGAGCCACCAGCCTCTTCGCTGATCTCAGCGCCGCCGCCTATCTCGACGACAGCCTGGTCGAGATCTGGGAACGGTGGTTCGACGCCGAGGACGCCTGGCCGGTCTTCGTCGCGCTAGTCTACGGCGGCGCCGCGCGGAGCAGCGTGCAGTTGGGGCTGCTGGAGGAGTTCAGCGAGTTCGTGGTCGAGTTGCAGATGCGCGCGGCCACGGTGCACGCCGTCCTCGTCTCCAGGCCGCCTCGGGGCGGCGTGATGCTGTCCACCTTTCTGACACGGAAGACCGGCGGAACCTACCGGGCGCTGGCAGCGGCGACGGCGCTGCCGAACGTCCTCGGCGAGCTCGGGACGCTGATAGGCGAGCACCATCGTGCGGTGCGGGACCGGTATCGCGTGGTGTACGAGTGCGCTCCGGACAACGCGTCCGACAGCATCAGTGCGGGCGTGATGCGTCCCAACGTGCTGGTCCGGCAGTATCCCGATCGCCGCCTCCCGCGATCGAGGCGACACGCGGCGTCCGAAACCGATGAGGTCGATCCGCCCGGCCCGGATGCCTGCGGTGAGCCGGTACCGGCCGCGCACGGCAACGCACACTGCAGGCTGCCGCGCGGGCATGAGGGTTCGCATGAAGCCAAGTTGAGCGCCGCCAGGACCTTGAAGTGGGGCCGGTAGGCCCGCGTGGAACGCGCGCGGTCGGGCCAGATGACCGTGTCGACGGTCATCGCCACCATTGTCGCCTTCCTTGGGTCGAGCGTCTGTCTGGTACTGGCATCGTGGTGATCGGCTGCTTCCGCTTGGTGGCGCGGCGCTGGTGGCGAGCCTAGGAGTCTGCGCCGTAGAAATCGGTGCGACAATCATAGGCGAGAACTCGACGCTGGAAGGACTTGATGTCGACGACCTTTCGCCCCTACGCGCCGGACCAATCGCTGCTG
>DAOUJZ010000096.1:0-1614 GCA_034421955.1 Dehalococcoidia bacterium
GTCGAGGCGGCGCTGGCGCACGTGGTGGGCAACCAGACGGAAGCGGCCTACGCGCGGTCCGACCTGTTCGAGCGCCGCCGCCGGTTGATGGACGAGTGGGCGGCGTATCTGGCCGGCGAGCGCGGGCAGGTGATCGCGATGCGCGGGTGACGGCTCCGCCGCGCCGCGCGCGCCCACCGGAACGATCGTTCGGGGCCGCACAATTCCATTAGGATGGTAACGGAAACTACGTTGCCAAGTTCGCCGGCGCGAGCCCAGGAATCACGGGCCTGGGGCGTCACGCCAGTCACGCCAGTTGGCAAAGTTGTATCGATCACTGTCCTCAAGCCCGGCAACGGAGGACGGCGTCGTCCGGCTCTCGGCGAAATGGTGGGTTGCGAGGTCGCGGAGCGGCGGCTTGGCCCTCTGGGTGAGGGGGAGCGCCCGAGAGCCGCTTCACTCCAGTGCCACCACGGCGGCCCGCAGTTCCACCAGGTGGGTCGCTCTGATCGGGGTTGACGCCGGCGCCGGCGAGGCGTCGGTCCAACCCGGGGCTGCCCGCCCCGCCGCCGCGTAAGCGTCAGCCAGCGCCCTCCGGAGCTCTAGCAGATGCGCGAGCCTGATGCGCGTCGCCCCTGTTCTCAGCACCGGGTCGGTCCAGGAGAAGGCCTGCAGCCCCGCCACTTCCCGCAGAGCGTCTATCCGGACTCGCAGCTCCATGAAGTGGATGGCCTTGACCGGTGTCACTCCCGACTGGATTGGGTGGTCGGTAAAGGACCGGGATGGCAACATCGCTGCCGTGTATAGGCGGTGCATAACATCTGCGACCCGCGTGTACACGTAACCCGGGCCGCGACGCTTCACGGGTTCCCATAGCGTCGCGTCCGTATCCTCTTCGTCGTCAAAGCTGATCCAACGCCAGAGACTGCCGCCTCTGACACCGCGCTTCCGCATCAGTTCAACCGCGCTCTCAAGCGCCTCCGCCGATCCCCAGCCCCCCTCGATCGGTGCGGCGGCGCCAAACTCGGGTGCGATGATCCCCGCAGTGCTTTCGAGCCCAATGGCGTGTAGCGTGCGGAGAAGAGACTCGTCGGTCCAGTCGTGGGGATCGGCGTCTTCACACGGCAACCCGTCCGCGAAGCGGCACCTGCGGCCTTGGTAGAAGGAGATTGCGTAGGTGCGCTGGCCGTCGGGAATCCCGACTCGTTCAAAGATCGTCCGCATGACGCCCGGCGTGAACCAGAGGTGGTCCGGCCCCTGGTCGATCACGTAGACTCCGATAATGGCCTCAGCCGACAGCTTTTCCGGTGCGAGGCCCAGGGAGAGTGCGTACCCCATCGCCCATTCCACGTACCGTGCGCCGACTCCATCCGGTCCGAGCCACAGGGGCGGTTCGGCTTGCTCGCCACACGCGTCCTCGACGCCATCGCCATCGGTGTCGTGGTAGCGCTGGTCCCCCTCGAACAGGACGAGTTCCAGGGCGGGATGTCCGCGAATCGAGCCAAGGATCGAACCAAGCCACATCTCGGATCCGGCACGGTACCGATCGTCCATCCGCGTGTTCACGAGCCGTAGCAGCACGCGCATGTCCTTCGACTGGACCAGGTCGAGGAAGGAGACCAGATTCGCGAGGTG
>DAOUJZ010000097.1:0-41874 GCA_034421955.1 Dehalococcoidia bacterium
GAGTAGGGGAGACGGACTGGACCTGGGGGACCTGGTTGCAGCGTAAGTCAGTGTGCCGGGATAGGGGCACTCCGCGCACAGCCAACCTCCCCACCGCCTATGGGACGGTTACCGAGCGCACTTGGCCTTGAACGTTGCGCGCCGCGTGTTATACAATTGACTGCTGTGAACGCCGTACTTTTGCGGCAATTCAGCTTGAGGAGCGCGCCGGTGGGCGCGCTTTTGAGACTAGGCAAATGATTGACCTGGACAAGGTATCCAAGTACTACGGCGACTTTCCGGCCATCCAGGACATCTCGTTCCGGGTGGAAAAGGGAGAGGTGCTGGGTTTTCTGGGACCCAACGGCGCGGGAAAGTCGACGACCATGAAGATCATCACCGGCTTTCTGCCGCCCACGTCCGGGCGCGCGACGGTCGCGGACTACGATGTAGTCACCGAATCGGTCGACGCGCGCCGCCACATCGGCTACCTGCCCGAGACGGTTCCGCTGTACGCCGAGATGTCGGTGCGCGACTACCTGGGCTACATGGGCCGGCTCCGCGGAATGTCCGCCGACTATGTGCGCAAGCGCACTGACGACGTGGTAGCCATCTGCCGGCTCGAAGACTACCGGGACACGTACATCGGCAAGCTGTCCAAGGGTTTTCGCCAGCGCGTGGGCATCGCCCAGGCCATTCTGCACGAACCGGACGTGCTGGTGATGGACGAGCCCACCATCGGTATCGACCCGGTGCAGGTGGTGGAGACGCGCCAGCTCATAAGAGACCTGGGCGGAGAACACACCCTCATCATCAGCACCCACATCCTGCCCGAAGTGAGCATGATCTGCGAGCGCGTCATCATCATACACGAGGGGCAGATCGTGGCCGTGGATAAGCCCGAGAATCTGAGCGCACGGCTGAGCGGCACCGAGCACGTCGAGGTTGACGCCAGGGGACCGCGCCGCCACGTGACCCAGGCGCTGCAGGCCGTCGAGGGCGTGCGCGACGTAGAGCAGACCGACTCGCTGGGCGAGGGCCTGTTCAGCTACTCCATTGTCGCCAACCCGGAAGACCGCGTGCCGGCCAGGCTGGCCGAGGCGGTCGTCGGCGGTGGCTGGGAGCTGGTGCGGCTTCAGTCCATCGGCATGACCCTGGAGGAAATCTTCCTGCGGCTGACAACCGTAGAAGAGGAAGGGGAGACACCGGCTTGAGGAACACGCTGACCATAGCCTGGAAAGAGACCAAGCTATACTTCTCGACCCCAACGGCCTACATCGTCGGCGCCATGTTCCTTGCCCTGACCGGAGTATTCTTCGTCGATGCGGTGACCCTCCCGTTCGCGGAGGCCAGCATTCGCAACCTGGTGCTGCGCTCCAGCTTCCTGCTTCTGTTCCTGTCGCCGCTGCTCACCATGCGTCTGCTCGCGGAGGAGCAGAAGCTGGGAACGCTTGAGCTGCTTCTCACCGCGCCGGTCCGCGACTGGGAAGTGGTGATTGGCAAGTACATCGCCAGCTTCGTCATACTCGTGGCGACGATTGCCCTCACCTCCTACTATGCGGTGCTGCTGTACGTGTTCGGCAACCCAGACACCGGGCCGATGCTGAGCGCATACCTCGGCCTGGTGCTGTACGGTGCCGCCGCGCTCGCCGTCGGTCTGATGGCCTCGTCGCTATCCTCTAACCAGATAGTCTCGGCGGTGGTCGGAATCGCCCTGCTGCTGATCCTGTCCTTCGTCGACCAGATTGGCGTAGTAGTCACCGGGGCCGCTGCCGAAGTACTGACCGGAATGTCCATGAACACTCACTTCGTCGACTTCACCCGAGGCGTGATCGACACCAGCCACGTGGTCTACTTCGTCAGCCTCGCGGCGGTGTTCCTGTTCCTGACCGTGCGCTCTCTCGAGACGCGGAGGTGGCGCTAGATATGCGAGCCAATTCTAGACAGGCAGACTCCACCCGCGACATCCTCCTCTCCACCGTCAAGTCCGCCGGCTTCTGGAGCGCCGTTATCGCGATAGTCGGCGTGATTTCCCTGGTCGGCGGTGGCATCCTCTACCTCACGATCGCCGAGCTCGAGAACTTCGCCGTGAGCGTGCTGGTTATTGGCCTCGCGCTGCTGCTTCTGGCCCTTATTCTCTCGCCCAGAGCGGCGGCGTTGTTCCTGGTCGGGCGAAGGGGCAGGTACGGCTCCAACGTCCTGATCATGACGCTGGCATTCTTCGTCATAGCCATACTGGTCAACTTCCTGCTGTTCCGCAACCCCACGCGCGTGGACACCACGGCGACGCAAGTGTTCACGCTCGCTCCGCAAACGATAAACATCCTCGAGGACCTGGATACGACGGTGCGGGCCAACGCCTTCTTCACGCCGTCCAGCGCGGCGACGGCGGCAGCCAGGCAGCAGGCCGAGGACCTGCTGAACGAGTTCGAACGTTACAGCGGCAACTTCGTCCACCGCTTCATCGACCCGGAGGTCAGCCGCGCCCTCGCCGAACAGTACGACGTGACCGAGTACCCGGCCATTGTGTTCGAGGACGTCAACCGCGGCGTCCAGCAACACGTCACCACACTCACCGAGCAGGGCTTCGTTACCGGCATCCTCATTGCCACCGGCGTCGAGCAAAAGGTCGTCTACTACCTCACGGGCCACCAGGAAGCGGCCATTACCAGGGATCCCGCCACGGACCGGGTCGAGGAGACCGGCTTCGATTTCGCTCTCCAGGGAATGCAGCGCGACAACTACATTGTGATCCCCCTGAACCTTACGCAGTTCGAGGTTGTCCCGGACAACGCGGCTGTGCTGGTAATCGCCGGGCCGAGGTCGGACCTGAACGACGTCGAGCGGGAGGCGCTGACAGATTACATCGTGGGCGGAGGCCGTGTGGTCGCGCTGTTCGATCCGGCGACCCCCCCTTCCTACGTAGAGCTGCTCGGGCTGTGGGGCTTGACCCTGGGAGAGCATAACGTGGCGGACGCGCTGAGCAATGTCGCGGGCCAGGACCTTACGCCGCTGGCTCAGCAGGCAAACAGCCAGTACGTTCCCACCAGCGTAGCCAGCGCAAGGAACATCAAGATCACCGATCAGATCGACGTCACGTTCTTCCCCGGTGTTACTTCCATCAACGCTGCAATCAACCCAGCTGACTTTCCTCCGCACGTTCAGGTCGTGCCCTTGGTGCTCTCCACGCCGGTGAGTTGGCTGGAGACCGATCCCGAGAAAGCGGAGTACGATCCTGCCGAGGACGTGCGCGGCCCGTTCAATCTCGCAGCCGTCATCACAGGCAAGGGGACTGTAAACGTGAACCCCCAGGAGGCGTTCGGCTACCCTGACCTGAAGCTGGTGGTTTTTGGCGACTCGGACTTCGCTCGCAACAAGTACTTTTTCAGCAGCGACAACCAGGACCTGCTTCTGAACTCCGTGAACTGGCTGGCCGAGGACTACGACCTGATCTCGATTCGGCCCAAGCTGATTCCAATCAGGGAGCTCATTCTCAACAAGCGCGAGCGCGAGTTCGTGAAGTGGTCGAGCTGGTTCCTGCCGCCGGCCATAATGCTCCTGGCGGGCGGCTACGTGTGGTGGAGAAGACGCTGAACCGGCAACTCAGATGAACGTTCGCGTAACAATTGCTCTGGTCGTGGTGGCGATCGCGGTCGGCGCGGTGGTCTACTTCAACCCCTTCCAGCCCGAGGCTGAACCGAGGGACGACTCCCCCTGGTTCTTCCAGCTCGCCGAGGAGGACATCCAGTCCATCGAGGTGATTCACCGCGTCGAGAACGGGGAGGACGACCAGCCCGTCAAGACCGTCAGCTTCATGAAGACCAGCCCGGAGCATTACCTGTGGGAGTTCGTCGATCCGCAGGGCATACCCCCGGACCGAAACCGCTGGGGCGGCATTACGCTGCTGCTCAGCGGCCCCAAGACCCGGCGCGACCTGACGCCGCAGAACATCATCATCGAAGACCCCGCCGAGTACGGCCTGGACGATCCCGCCACCGTGGTGAAGGTGGGCCTCACCCTCGACAGGGACCTCGAATTCCGGCTGGGCCACGAGACCACGGACGGCTACCACCACTACGGCCAGGTGATCGGCTTTCCGCAACTCTTCATCATCGCTGACTCCTGGGGCGACGTGATAGCGCGCCTGGCCGTGGAGCCTCCCATTCCCCGCTGGTGGGTCGAGCATTCGTCCGAGGACATCGTGGAGGTAAACGTTCACGACGGCCCCCGCTTCGGCGATGACACCCGCACGCTCACCTTCGACTACGACGAGGACGACGGCTGGACAGTCCAGCTCCGACCCACCGACGAGGAGAAGCGCCCGATCGATGAAGAACGCTGGGCCGAGGTGCAGAAGCTGCTGGGCAGACCTCTGGGCGTGTCGGTGGCCGTGCCATATGTGGACGACAAGGACACCACGCCCTGGGGCATAGGCGACGACACGTCGTCCGCCATCGAGATACGCTTTCCGGGCACCAGCCAGGGCGACGTCAGCTTCACCGACGGCGACACTTACATGATCGGCCACAAGGTGGAGTGCGAGGACGACGCCAGCGTGCCAATCCCCTGCGAGGGCGGCGCCATGGCGCCGGGGCCGGAGCGGTACTACGCCCAGCGCATTTCCGACCACCTCATCAACCCCATCCTCTACGTGGACGCCCTGTGGGTAGACACGCTGTTCGCCCTGTTCGACGACATCCCCTACGGCGAGGAGCCGGACCCCGAAGCGTAGCAGCGCGAGCACCAGGGATCGGAGGCGACGATTACGGTGGATTGGACACCGCCGCTTACAAGGAGGCCCCCTTGAACGCCGAAATCATCGCCATTGGCACCGAAATCCTCTTCGGCGAGATCGTCGACACCAACTCGGCCTACATGGCCGCCGAGCTCGCCAAGCTGGGAATCGAGGTGCACTGGGTCTCCAAGGTGGGCGACCACCCCGAAAGGCTGTACGAGACCATCGACCGCGCCGCGCGCCGCGCCGACGTCACCATAACCTCCGGGGGACTCGGCCCCACGTCCGACGACCTTACGCGCGAGACGGTCGCCAGGGTGATGGGCGAGGAGATGGAGGTGCAGGACGACCTCCTGGCGCAACTGAAGGCCATATTCGCGGGCCGCGGCGGTGAAATGCCCGCGACCAACATTAAGCAGGCCACGCTCATCCCCTCCGCTGAGGTCATCCCCAACCCCATGGGCACCGCGCCGGGCTGGTGGGTGGACAAGGGCGGCCACGTCATCGTCTGCACGCCCGGCCCGCCGCGCGAGCTCGAGCGCATGTGGACTTACGAGATAGCTCCCAGGCTCCGCCAGCTAAACCCCGACGTGGCCATCGTCACCCGCACCATCAAGACCTTCGGCATCTCCGAGGGCGGCCTCGACGAGATGCTGACGCCGCTCTTCCAGAGCGAGAACCCCACGCTCGGCATCTACTCCAAGCAGGACGGCATACACCTGCGCGCCATAGCGACCGCGGGCACCGAGAGCGAGGCCGCACGGCTGATAGAGCCGATGGAGGCGGAGATCCGCTCGATCGTCGGCGACGCTGCCGTGTGGGGCGTAGACGACGAGACGCCCGAGTCCCAGGTTGCCGCGTTTCTCGCCGGACGGGGAGAAACGCTCGCAGTCATGGAGAACTTCACCGGCGGCCTGTTGGCGAGCACCCTCGCCGAAATGCCCGAAAGCCGCGGCTTCCTGCGCGGCGGAATCGTGCTGTTCGACGACGAGCAGCTGGAAGATCACGGCGTCGACGCCGACCTGGTCGCCGAGCACGGCGCGGCCAGCGGGCCGGTCGCCGAGGCGATGGCCAGCGCAGCGCAGCGGGCGTTCGGCGCCGACTACGGAATCGGCGTTACCGGCACTGTCACCCGGCCCACGCCCACAAGCGGCCCGCTGGGCACCTCCCACGTCGGATTCGCGCTGCACCGGGGCGCGGCCTCGACCGCGGGTCGCTATCCTACGAATCTCCGAAGGATCAGGGCGCGCGCCATCACGCACGCGCTGCTGGAGTTTTTGAGAAGCGCCTCGGACGACACGCCGCGACGGGGAGGCCGGCGGCGGATGTTCGGGCGCTAGCGGCCGGGCGTCGGTGCCGGCAGCGGGAAGTACTCTTCCACCGGTATCTCGATGACGCTTGGCCTGCCCTGCCTCAGCGCGTCTGAGACCGCCTCTCCGATGTCAGACGCGCGCTCCACGTAGTAGCCCTTAGCCCCGTACACCTCGGCCAGCCTGTCGAATCGCGGGTTCTGCAGGTCCACGCCGATGTAACGCTCGTCGTAGTTGCGTAGCTGCTGCGCCTTCTCCGCACCGTGGCAGCTATTGTTCAGCACGATGCTCACCAGCGGGATGTCCCAGCGCACCGCCGTGTTTATCTCACCGGACGTGTACAGGAAACCGCCGTCGCCCTGGATGCTGACCGCCGGCCTGTCGGGCCGACCCAGCTTGGTGCCAAGACCCACGCAGTAGCCCATGCCGAGACCGCCCTGGTCGGAGTAGTTGAACATGGTGCGCGGCAACTCGAAGGAGAGCCGGTCGTAGGACAGGCCCGGCGCGACGCCCGCGTCGATGGTGACCATGCAGTCCTGCGGCAGCGCCCGGTTCAGCTCGGGGTACACCTGCTGAGGCATCATCGGCTCCGCGCTGATGGAGTGTTCGGCGCGCAGCCGCTCGTGCCTCGCGGCGGTGAGACCCTCAACCTCCGCGCGCCACGCCGGGTTGCTCCGGCCCTCCGGGAACCGCGCCCTGAGTTCGTCGAGAAGCTGCCCCGCAACGGCTGCGGCGTCGCCCACGATGCCGGACGTGACAGGGAAGTTGCGGCCAATCTGCTGTGGGTCGTAGTCCACCTGCACAATGGTCGTCCCAGGCGCAACGACGCTGTTGTTCCAGCCAGTGGTCTGCTGGTTGAGGCGACAGCCTAGCGCGAGCACCACGTCCGCGCGGTGTATGGCCTGCGATGCCTCGCCCGAGCCTCGGCCGCCCGGCGGCCCGACGTACAGCGGGTGGCTGTTAGGCACGGCGTCGTGGTGGCCGTAGGACGGCACGAGCGCCATGTCCAGCAGTTCCGCCAGCCGCACGGCCTCCTCGGTGGCGCCGGACTCGATGACGCCGCCTCCAGCCAGCAGCAGCGGGCGCTCGGCGCTCGCCAGCAGGTCCGCGGCGTTGCGCACCGCGTCAGCGTCGCCCGGTGTACGGGTATTCACGGCCCGGTAGCTCTCCGGCGATTGGATGTCCCAGTCCACCTCCAGGTCGTCCATCAGGTCGCGGGGTATGTCGACGAAGACGGGGCCTCGCGGCGGGGTGAGCGCCACGCGGAAGGCGTTGCGGAACGCCTCGGGGATTCGCTCGGTCTTGTTCACCTGCGTGGCCCAGTTGGTGATCGGCTTGAAGAGATTCACCAGGTCGAACGCCTGGGTGCCGTCCCGTCCCACGAAGTCACGCGCGGTGTCTCCGCCGATGACCACGACCGGCGCACGGCCCTTGTACGCCAGAGACACGCCGGTTATCAGGTTGATCGTGCCCGGTCCGGAAGTGGTGATGCACGCCGCCGGACGGCCCGTAGCCTTCGTGTAGCCGTAGGCCATGAACGCCGCGCCCTCCTCGTGGCGCGTGTCCACGAACTTGATGTCGGAGCGGTCGTACATCTCAGTTACGATGCTGTTCGTCGTCAGCCCGACCAGCCCGAACGTGTACTCCACGCCCTCGGCGCGCAGCAGCTCGATTATTCCTTGGCCCGCCTTCATCCGCGTCATGCCGACGCACCTCCACTTAGCCCATACAGCCGCGCCGCGTTCCCACCCAGCACCAGCCGCTTCTCTTCCTCCGACAACCCCAACCCTGCCGCCACGTGCTCGTCGGGAACGCTCCTGTACATATCCTGGTACCAGCCGTTGGAGGGCGTCATCGGGTTGGTCCAGTCAGTGGCGTACATTACGCGCTCGGCGCCGAGCACGTCCACCGCGTTGCGCAGGTAGCGGTAGAATCTGGCCGGGTCGCGCCTCGCCATTCCCTGCCAGAGCGCGGTGTCAATGACGATGTTGGGGTGGACTTCGGCGATGGCCAGCATGTCCTGGTACCAGCCGAAGCTGCCCCTGGAGTGACCCACGCCGCCGTGTCCGGCGTGTACGGTGAGACCGGGGAAGTCTACGCTCACCTCCTCCAGGTGCAGGGGGTGAGCGTACTTGCTGAGCATCGGCGGCGTGGCGACCGGGCCGACGTGGAACATCACCGGCGCGCCGGCGTCCTGTAGGACCTCGTATATGGGGTAGACCGCCCGGTCGTTGGGGTAGTACCCGCCCGCGCAGTAGAGCTTGAGTCCGCGCGCTCCCCACTCGCCGACGGCCTTGCGCACGAACTCGGCCGCGTTGGGACGGCGCGGGTCGATGCTCGCGCACCACGCGATGCGGTCGGGGTGGGCGGCGGCAATCTCCGACGTGAGCCGGTTCTGCTCCTCGATGGGGACGGCGCTGTCCTGGCCCGGCACCACCACGCCGTAGTCGACGCGGAAGACCAGCGCCTTGTCCTGGCCGATGAGGTCCATCTCGGCTATCAGCCCGCTGGCGTCCGGGTCCCAGGTGCGCCGGACGAACTCCTGCGCTTCATCCAGCGATATGCCCCTGGCGCGCGCCGCGGTAGCGAGCGCGCGGTGCTGGTTCCACTGCGGCCGCCACCCCTCGGCCCACACGTGAACGTGGGCGTCGACAATCATGGATACCCCCTTAGGCTGATGGCGTGAGTTACCAGAGTATCGTCAGCACGTACTCGGGCGGAAACTCCGAATCGTCGATCGGGTTCTCCGGCTCGATGTCGAAGCTCCTGAGCACGAAGTAGAGCTGCCGCAGGTGCTGCGTAGTGTGCCCCGCGATCAGGTCGAGCTGCTCGGCGCCCGTGCGCATGCCCTCGCCGCGCGACTGGCGAAGCGAGTCGTGGTCGACGCCCTCCGCCCAGGAGCGCAGCTCATCTGCCACCTCGACGCCGTAGTCGGCTATCTGGGCGAAGCTCTCGTACGAGCGGCCCGGCAGGTCCATCGTCGCCTGGTCTTCCAATGCGAACACGCCCGTTTCCACGCCCTGGATCGTGCGCTGGATCATGCGGAATATGTGGTACCCGAACTCGCGCATCGGCCTGTCGCGGTCCGGTGCCGTGTAGTCGAGCTTCTCGTCCGGCATCTGCCGCAGCGCGCGCTCGACGGCGCCGGCGATCCTGACCAGCAGCGGCAGCGTCTCCGACGGGTCGCGCGGCTCGGACTCCTGCCCCAGGTTGAGCGCCTTGGACAGCTCGTTGGGCCGGAAGCCCGCGATGCCCTTGCCGTCGATGACGGTGACCGGCACCGTGCGGAATCCCAATTCGCGTAGCTCGTCGAGCGCGCCGGGGCTGTTCTCGATGTCCCTATCCTGGTAGGGAACGTTGTTGTTCGAAAGAAACTCTTTCGTTCGCGCGCAGGTCGCTCAACCTATCCGTGCGTATACCTTGACGTCGGCTTCCAGCATTGCTACTCGTCCTTTCACTCAACCCGTCCAGACTGGTCGGGAACATGATACGCCAATGCGGAATTGGCGTAAACGGCCCACCGGCAGGCGCGTACAGGGTATCCTACCACGGCGTGCCGAAGCGCTCTCTATGCGCGATGGTGGACATCTCCTTGCGCCGCACGCCCCGCCTTCTGAAGCCCTCCTGGCGGTAGCCGAACGGAAGCAGGGTCACAAGCTCGACATCGTCGGGGATGCCGAGCAGGGCCTTTACGGCCACCTGCTGCTCGGCGTCCCGCACACCCACGAAGCAGGTGCCCAGACCCTCGCCCCAGGCGACGATCTCCATCTGCTGGATGGCGCGTCCCGCGTCCAGGTGCCCGCGCGGTGCGTCGTCGACTACGCAGACGGCGATCACCACCGGAGCGCCCGCGAGAAACGGCCCCTGCTTGGCGATCTCGCCCAGCTTGTCGATCGTGTCGCGCTCCCGCACGACGACGAAGTGCCACGGCTGGGAATCACTGGAGCTTGGGGACATCCGCCCCGCCTGAAGCAGCCGCCTCACAAGCTCCTCCGATACCGGCTCGTCGGTGTAGTCCCTCACCGTCCTCCGGCTTATCACCGTCTGATAGACGCTCATTCTCTCGCCTCCTGGTTGTCGCAGCTACGGTCGCGGGCGGAACGCCGGCCCCTCCCGCTATGCTGTACAATCCTAAGCCGCAAGCCGCACGTTACGCAAACCCGTTGATTGGAAGGCTCCATGACCACACCCAAGAAGACCCCTGACGGCATCGAGATACCACCGCCCGGACCGGACGACGTGCTGTACGAAAAGGCCGACGTCTACGCCCGCATCGTGCTGAACAGGCCGACCATCCTCAACGCCATGAACAAGAATGTCCAGCGCCTGCTGCTCGCCGCGTTCGAGCGCGCCGAGGCCGACGACGACGTGAAGGCCGTCGTGCTTACCGGAACGGGCAGGGCGTTCTCGGCAGGCGGCGACCTGTACGCCTACCTGTACCCGGACGACGACCCGGCGCCGAGCGGGTTCGACGTGCAGATGAAGATATGGTCGTTCCCCAAGCCGGTGATCGCGGCG
The DNA here is from genome assembly GCA_034421955.1 of Dehalococcoidia bacterium. GTDB lineage: Bacteria > Chloroflexota > Dehalococcoidia > Lucifugimonadales > CATOSD01 > CATOSD01. The sequence continues at coordinate 10,543 of DAOUJZ010000097.1, forward strand.
GTGCGCGGCCACGCCGTCGGCCAGGCGTGCGAGCTCGCCGGCGTGTGTGACTTCACCATCGCCGCTGAGGGCGCGCGACTCGGAGAGATTCACATCCGCCACGGCTTCCCGCCTCCCGTGCTGATTACGCCGTTCCTGGTCTCCATGAAGAACGCCAAGGAGCTTCTGATGCTCGGCGAGCAGATCGACGCGCGGGACGCGCATCGCATGGGCCTGGTGAACCGTGTGGTGCCGCCGGACACGCTGGACGCCGAGGCCGAGGCCATGGCGCGCAAGCTGGCATCGCTGCCGCAGACGACCGTCCGCCTGAACAAGCTGCTGGTCAACCGCGCCTACGAGCTGATGGGACTCCGCGAGGCGATCGCGTACAGAGACGTGCCCGAAATCGCCGCCATCGCGGACGCCACGCGAGGTGACGAGGTGGCGGCGTCGCGGCTGGCGCTGCTGCACCAAGCGGGCTGGTCCGCGTTCCTCACCACCCGCGACGCCATGTACCGCGAGCAGGCTTCTCCCATCGAGAGGGAAGGGACCTAGATCATCCCGAATGCGCGCGCCACCAGTTCGTAGGACTTCACCCTGTCGGCGAAGTCGTAGCACATGGTGACTATGCCCAGGTCGGTGGTCTTGTACTCGGCGGCGAGGGCCTCGATGCGCTCGCGAACGTCGTCCGGCTCGCCGTCGACGTAGTTGGCCTTCAGCGACTCGATGTACGCCAGCTCCTGCGGGTCGTACTCGTACTCCAGCGCCTCCTGGATGCTGGGCACGCCGGTGCGATGGCCTTGCACCGACCTCACCCTGGCGAGGTTGCGACTCAGCGCGAGCTCCTCGGCCTTCTCCCTGGACTCGGCGCAGAGCACCTGTACGGTGACGTTCACGAGCGGCTCGGCCAGGTACTCGGACGGCTTGAAGTTGGCGCGGTACATATCCGCTATCATCGGGCCGTGCTCGACGGACAGCCCGAAGAAATGAGCGTAGCTGAAGGGCAGCCCCATGTCCGCGGCCATCGCGGCGCTGTCGACGCGGGAGCCGAGCAGCCACACCTGCGGCGCGGTGGAGATGCCGGGTCCGGCGCGCACCACGGCGAAGGGGTGCTCCTCCTCCAGGGTATCGTTGAGATAGCCCAGCAGGTCCAGCACCTGGCGGGGGTAGTGTCGCACGTCGTTGGGCGGGCGCGGGTAGGACAGCGCGGCGTTGGTGCGCTGGTCGCTGCCGGGAGCGCGTCCCACGCCCAGGTCGATTCGGCCGGGGTAGAGCGCCTCCAGCACCCGGAAGTTCTCCGCCACCTTCAGCGAACTGTAGTGGGGCAGCATGACTCCAGCGGAGCCTACCCGGATGCTGGACGTGCTGGCGAGCACCTGACCCACCATGATCTCGGGGCTGGTGCCCGCGAGATTGCCGAGGTTGTGGTGCTCGGTGAGCCAGTAGCGGGAGTACCCGAACGACTCGGTGGCCTGGGCCAGGGCGATCGTCTCTCGCAGCGCGTCGCCCGCGGTGCCTCCGCTGCGCACGGGCGACTGGTCGACTACGCTCAGCGTGTACTTGGATTCGGTGGTAATCTACGGCCTCCTGAGGCGTCCGCGCCTCTCCGCGCGGGCCGGATTCAATGTATCACAGCGCCCGTCCGCGGTGAAGTTTGGGGCGGCGCCCAAAGTTGACACGGCCCGAAATCAGGCCATATACTCGCCGCACCGCGGGGCCGCCGTCCGGCGCCTGCGGCACGTTCCCAAGAGGAGGCGGCTATGCCAGTCTCGACCCCAACCATCAAGTACGAAAAGCGCAATCGAATCGCCTACATCACGCTCAATCGCCCGGAGGTGCTGAACGCGCTGAGCCGGGAGTTGAGCGCCGGTTTGCGCGAGGCGCTCGAGGACTTCCGCGACGACAAGGACGCGCTGGTGGCCATCATGACGGGCGAGGGCGGACGCGCCTTCTCCGCCGGCATGGACCTCAAGGAGCGCGCATCGCTGGATGCCAGGGGCGAGCGGCGCTCGCCGTCCAGGCGCGGCGGCGGCACGTTCATCGACCTGGAGGTGTTCAAGCCGATCATCGCCGCGATCGACGGCTACTGCGTCGCGGGCGGCCTGGAGCTTTCGCTCCAGTGCGACATGCGCATCGCCACCGCCAAGTCGGAGTTCGGACTGCCCGAGCCGCGCTGGAGCCTGACCGCCGGATACGGCCTGCACAACCTCTCGCGCATGATCCCGCTCGGCGAGGCGCTGAGCATGCAGCTCCGCGGCCACCGCATAAACTCCGAGCGGGCTTACCAGATAGGCCTGATCCAGGAGGTCGTGCCGGACCGCGAGACCCTGTTCGAGAGGGCGGAGGAGTACGCCGAGGAAGTGAAGCTGTGCGCCCCGCTCGCCGTCCAGGCCATCAAGCAGATCGTTTACTATGGCCGCAACCTCCCCGTCGAGTACTCGCAGAAGATCGCGGGGCCGCTGAACGCGTGGGTGCAGTCATCCCCGGACAGCGTCGAGGGGCCGAAGGCGTTCTCGGAGAAGCGCGCCCCGGTCTGGCAGTCGGGCTGAATCACCCCCATCCTAACCTTCCCCCATCAAGGGGGAAGGGATTTCAGTAAGACACTAAGGCAAGCGCAAGGAGACCTCGAAAATGTTCAAGAGGCTTTACACCGGAGATGACGGCCAGTCCCACCTTGAGGACCTGGACCTTGACGGGGCGAACGTCCCCAACTGGAAGGAACTCCACAACGGCACCGGCATAATGTTCCGCAGCACCTCGCCGGACGCGCCGGTCACCTGGCACGTGGCCCCGCGCAAGCAGTACTGCATCACGCTGTCCGGCCAGGTCGAGATCGGCCTGGGCGACGGCTCCAAGCACTACTTCGGACCCGGCGACGTGATGCTGGCCGAGGACCTCACCGGGCAGGGCCACACCACCCGCGCCGTCGGCCCGGAACCCCGCGTGGTCGCTTACGTGCCGGTGGACTAAGCCTTACACACCCCCATCCTAACCTTCCCCCATCGAGGGGGAAGGGATATACGGTAAGAACTCGGAGGAGACACACATGATTCAGACGGCGCAGCCTACCCGGATGAGGCTAAGCAAGGACGAGGCCCAGGCCTCCAAGGGCATGGTTGCCACCAAGGACAGGCACGCAACCGAGGCGGGCGTGCGGATGCTGGAGGCGGGCGGCAACGCCGTGGACGCCGCGGTCGCCGCCTGCTTCGCCATCGGCGTGGTGGAGCCGATGTCCAGCGGCATCGGCGGGGGCGGGTACCTGAACTACCAGGTCGGCGATCAGGGCGGAGTCGTCGGCTTCCCGATGCGCGGACCGCTCGCGGCCAAGCCGGACATGTACAAGCTGACGGGCGAGGCCTACGTCGGCAACTTCGGCTGGGCGGGCGTCGAGAACGACGCCAACCTGGAGGGCTACCTCTCCATCGCCGTCCCCGGTGCCGTCGCCGGACTTTGCGAGGCGCACCGCCGCTTCGGACGCCTCCCGCTGAGCGAGGTCGTGGCTCCCGCGGCGGCTCTCGCCCGCGACGGGTTCACGCCCAACTGGTACCTGCTCTTCTCCCTGGGCCGCAGCGCGGGCAAGCTGTTCCAGTACCCGGAGCTCCGCCGCGTGTTCATGCCCGGCGACAACATGCTGCCCAGCGGCGACATGGGCGACGACGTGCGGCTCCGGCAGCCCGACCTGGCCGAGGTGCTCACCGGCATCGGCAAGCACGGCCCGGACGCCTTCTACAAGGGCGACGTCGCCCACGCCATCGCGTCCGACGTCCAGGCCAACGGCGGCATCCTCTCCGAGGAGGACCTGGCGCAGTACAAGCCGTTCGTCTGGGAGGGCGGCCTGGAGATCGACTACCGCGGCCTCACGGTCCGCGTGCCCCCGTTCGCCTGCGCCGGCAGCACCAGCGCGATGACGCTCAAGCTGTTCGCCGGCTTCGACGCCGCATCCAGCGGCCACAACTCCGCGGACACGCTGCACGCCTACATCAGCAGCGCGCGGCTGGCCTACGCCGACCGGTTCGAGTACTTCGGCGACCCCGCGTTCGTAGACGCGCCCTGGAAGGGCCTGCTCTCGGACGCCTACGCCGACCGGCGCCGCGCCGAGATTGGCGACCGCATCCCGGCCTCGTTCCTGCCGGGCGACCCCTGGCAGGAGGAGGGCAGGGCGCCGCGCGAGAAGCTCCCCGCGAGCCTGCCCGCGTTCGACGCCGGCACCACGCACCTGTGCGCGATGGACAAGGACGGCAACGCCGTCTCGCTCACCAACACGCTGATGGCCGGCTTCGGCTCCGGCATCGTCGCCAAGGGCACTGGGGTAGTGATGAACGACGGCATGATGTGGTTCGACCCGCTGCCGGGCCGGGTCAACTCGATCATGCCCGGCAAGTTCCCGCTCAACAACATGACGCCCGCGCTGGTGCTGGACGGCTCCGGCGTTAAGCTGGCGGTGGGCGCGTCCGGCGGACGCCGCATCACCAACTGCGTGACGCAGCTCATCTCCAAGGTGACGGACTTCGGCATGGGGCCGCAGGAGGCCATCGACTCGCCGCGCGTGGACTGCAGCCTGCCCGCGACCAGCGTGGACCCGCGGCTGGACCCGGACGTGATCGCCGCTCTGGAGGCGAAGGGACATCGCATTTCCGTGGCGGGCGACGGCTTCATGGAGTCCGGATTCTCCAGCTTCGCAAGCCCCTGCGCCATCACCCTGAACGGAGGCGACGACTTCCGCGCGGGCGTGGACACCTTCCACTCCGCCTACGCGGCGGGACCGGAGTAGGGGCTTCTCCGTCGGCGAGAGAAAGCTGCGGACCTGAGAGGCGTCGGAGCGGCGGGCGGGTTTGAAGCCCGCCCCCACCGGCGCCCGCGATGGTGAACTCCGCAAAAACTGTTCCATTTCGCCGCATTTGTCCCGTCCCGTAGCTGGGGCGGCCTCGATTCGCGATACGACTGTCGCGTCGGCTGTCGCGTTTAGCGGGTGGAGTGTGCCGTATCGCGGGGAAAACGAGACGGCGATGGGACACTCGGCCCGGGCCCCGCATCGAGCACGGGGCAGGCGGTTCGCGGCTGCGGTATGTGGGTGGTGGTGCGTCATGGGAAGAGAGTAGCACGGATGTGCGGAGTGGGTCAATAGCCCTGGCGAGATCGTAGGTTATCCACGAAGGGCACAAAGGACACGAAGAGGGGTGGGACCGGGAGGCCGATGGCGTCGTCTTACGGATGAGGACTTAAGATTCCTCGGCTGCGCTCGGAATGACAAAGGGGGGAGGGGGAAGGGACTTGCGATCCCGCGGGCGGGTTTGAAGCTCGCCCATACCGTGTGCGAGAATAGCACGGATGTGCGTGCCATGCAAGACCGTTGGCGAAATTGCGGGATCAGGGCCGAAATTGGGGGTTTGGGGGCGGATTTGTGGGGAGAAATTGCGCACGAATGAGAACCGGTGGGACGTGCGTGAGAATGGGTGAGACACGGATGAGAACGGGTGGCGCGGGAAAGTGACGGTTTTTTCGGGGTCGTGAGCGCGAGCGAGCGGGAGTGGGTGTGGGCAGGGCAGGGTCGCGCGCTCGGAATGGCAGATTGATCGGAGTGATAGCGTTGACGGTAGAGGCGGACTAATGCCTGGACTGACTAATCAGCAGATGTACGAGTTCCTGACCAGCGGCCGCCGGCTGTTGAAGCTGGCCACTCTGACCGAGGACGGGACGCCCTACGTCGTGCCGCTGTGGTACGACTACGACGGCGAGGCGTTCAGCGTGGCGGGCCGTCGCCGCGCGAGGTGGGTCGCCAACATCCGCCGCGACGGGCGCGTGGGCGGCCTGGTGGACACGGAAGAAGCCGCTTACGTCCGGGTGGTGTTCCAGGGCCGCGCCGAGATACTGGACGACGCATGGCTACACTCGTCGCCGGCGCGCGCCATCCGCTACCTGGGCGAGGAGGCCGGGCTGCGCTACTACGAATCGACCCACCGCGAGCCACGAGCACTCGTGCGCATCGTGCCCGAGTCTGTGCAAAGTTGGGCAGGGCCAGGGTGGCACCCGCGGTATCGGGGGTAGGGGGCGGTCGCGACGTCACCATTCGGCGGGCTTCGTGATGACTCCAATCTCGTCCCGCATAGTGTCGGGAAGCCGGCTCCGTCGCAGATGGCTCCTCCACAGGCGCTTGACGTAGGTAGCGGCGTCGGCAAGCTCCCTCGGGCTGCTGTTCTCGGAGTCGGGGTTGACCAGAGTGACCCGAAGGCCCAGGTCGTCCCTGACGTATCGCATTGCCCCGGCGAAGTCCGCGTCGTTGGACACGACGACTGCCTGCTCGTACTCCCCTTTGAACCCGTCCACCAACAGACGGGTGGCGAGGTTCACGTCCGAACCCTTCTCCTCCGAGTCCCTGACCAAGACGTGGGTGGGCAGACCCGAAACCGGCTCGGCCAACGGACGCCGCTTGACCCCAGATCGGAAGTGGCCGTAGTAGGCATCGAACCTCGGCAGTGTCTCCAGCGCTCTCAGGTACGCTTGCTGTCGCTGGCGCTGGCCAGGATTGCCTGGTCGGGCTTTGAGCCGTGCGGTGAAGTAGCAGACCCGGTTGATCGGATCTTGGGGGAAGAGCGTCTCGCTCAGCTTCCGCAGGTCGAGCCACCGAAACGGGGTGTCCTTCAGGGCACGGTAGTAGAGATTTAAGCCGTCTATGTAAACGTTGGTAATCAATCGCTACTCCCTGACAAAGACAGAGACCGCCCCGAAGGACGGTCTCGACCCTACCGCCGAAGAGATAGGGGTGGTACGCGAAGGCTACCACGACTCGAGGCAGTCTGTCAAAACCACTCGTCGCCGGCGCGGGCGATCCGCTACCTGGGCGAGGAGGCCGGCCTGCGCTACTACGAGTCGACCCACCGCGAGCCGCGGGCGCTCGTGCGCATCGTGCCGGAGTCGGTGCAAAGCTGGGCCGGGCCGGGGTGGCACCCCCGCTACCGGGAGTAGCGGGGGGCCTAGCACATTCTAGCGGGCTTTTCTGCGCGGATTGAATATCCGGCGGGAAAAGTCGTTGCTGGTGCGCTTCTTACCATAGAAGGCCATCGGAACAGAGAACAGATTAGCTAGGTCTTTAAGAATGCGCCTGATCTCTTTGGAGGCCATCCGGCTTGGATTCTTGGCAAAGGCCATCTTGTAGAACGATTTCCATATTTGCTCTGCATCGGAAAAACCTATCTTCTCAGTGGGGCCAGCGACTGAAAGGCAACCTGAACGTCTGATTATTGCCTCAGCCAAGTCTTCGTTGACTACCTCACAGGATGATACGAACAGGCGCCGACGGTCCAGATAAGGGATCAGAATCTCCGCTAATTCTTCAAAGTAGATTTCGTCTAATCCAATCTCTATGGACTCGCTGTCGCCGTGACAAGATAGATGCAGATAGCGGTACCTAGATGCTTGGAAGTGTTCCATTCGTTCTGCTAGTTTCTGTTTCGTTCGTATAGAGTGGTAGATTGGATCCTTGCCACTTGAATGGAGAACGTCAATCAATTTGGTACCTTCTAGTTCATCATTCTGTCTTAGTGACTCGAAAATGCATACGTCGGGCTGTGTCTTCTCTTTCTTACCCATCGATTAACTCCTTAATGATGGTCTAAACCTCTGTGCGCTTGTGGCAGTTGTATATAATTCAATCGTTTCGGGCTGGTGGCTTGACGTTATATTTCGATGTGAAGCATGATCACTCTCCTTTCCTCGTTCCAGCCTCTTTGCCTAACGACGTGTGAAGGCCTTGAGTTGCCTCAGGACCCCCCATTATACCACATTCCCGTGTCGCTCTGGGCGGGTGCGTTCGCACAATTTGGCCTCACCGCAACGGCGGGTGCGACTCACTATAGTGGTTATCACCCCAGCATACGATGACACCGTCCTCACGCAAACCACATGCCCTAGCTGCCCCTCCGCCGGCACCTGGATCGGTGACGCTTATGGCCACATAGCGTTCCCTCTGAGGCGGTGTCTGCTCACCGTCCCAGCCGAAACCCCAGCACCAAGGAAGGCCTTCGTCATGAGGGGTATTCTCGTTATCTGCGAGGCCACATGCGAACGTCTGATCGCGGCCCTTTCCTACACTCAACGCCGTTAACCGCCCGCCTCTAACTTTAGCCCCGTCAGGAGAAAAGCTGCCCCAGCATTCTGCTGAGCCGTCACTTTTCAACCCGCACTTACCAAGACCTCCCACGCTTACCGCTGTGAAATCACCCTGCTCCGGCGACTCTGCAATGTGGCTTACCAAACCCCAGCAGACGACGAAGCCATCGTCTCGCAGTCCACAGGCCAGGCCCTCGCCTGCACTCACAGATACGAATCTTTCATGGGCTGGCGGATCGATTGAGCCCGAGCACCCAACCACGCCGTCCAATCGCAGTGCACAGATGAATGAGCCAACACTGACAGCAGTGTATTCATCCTCCGACGAGGACCTAACGTTTCCGTCCCAGTCCCAACAGACTATGTTGGCGTCGCTAGTAACGCCACAGACGCCGGCCCGTCCAGCGTCGAATGTCGTCAGCCGCGTTCCCTCCGGAATGTGGGGGTCCTCTATTGCCAGAGCATTTGCGATAGCCAAGCCATGCACATATGCCGCTCGGGCGATTTCCCAACAGAGAACGGACCCGTCCTCGCGCAATCCACACACGTTTTCGTCTCCGACTGCCACGTCGATGAAGTCTGGAATTGGAGTTGGAGTGGGAGTGGGCGGTTGAGGCGTGAGTGTCGGCTCAGGTGTGGACGTTGGCAAAGGCGTGGGAGTGAATGTCGGTGTGGGAGTGGACTCAGGCGTCGGCGTTGGCTCAGGAGTCCATGTGGGTGCGGGAGTTGGTGTAGGCTCAGGTGTCCACGTTGGGACAACGGTGGAGGCCGGAGGAGGTGTCGGAGTGAGGTGTCCGCTCAACGTGCGAGTCGCCTCAGATGATTGAAGCGTGGGTACAGCCTCCATCGCCGCTGGCGTGGCCGTGCTCTGATTCGCGCAAGCCCCTAGGAATACTAGGATTGTAGAGGTCAAGAGTACCCTCGATAGAGACTCCTTTGCTGTACGAGTCATCCTTGCCACCATGTCATCAACAACGTAAGTCGATCTGCTAAGGGTCTGCCTATCTCAAAGGGGGATGAGACTGGCCGTACCTGTTGCTCCCCCAACACACAATCACACCGTCCTCCCGGAGGGCGCACGTATGGCCGGCTCCGCTGCTTATTGATACGAAACGTTCTTCTTCCGGCGGTGAGGACTGTCCATCGTCATCTTCACCCCAGCAGACGGCGAGGCCGTCGTGCCGTAAAGCACAGATGTGAGAATTGCTGGCACTTATTGACTTGAAGAGAGCATTTGACGGAGCGTTTTCGGCCAGTGAGCCGTAATCTCCCCAGCAGACAGCAACTCCGTCGTCTCGCAAGCCGCATGCGTATCGACGGCCACTACTGACAGCAGTGAATCCACCATCACTCGGCACCCGTCGCTCGGGCTCGTCAGAACCCCAGCAGGCAACAAAACCATCGTTGCGTAGCCCGCAGGTCAGGGATCGGCCTGCGCTAATGGATACGAAGCGCTCATGGGCCGGAGACTTTCTGAGGGCGGACCACCCCCAGCAGACGGCAACCCCATCTGCTCTCAAGCCGCAACTGTGGCCTTCGCCAGTACTAACTGACACAAAGCGTTCATCCGCCGGTGGGGGGAGGTTTCTATTCCAACCGCCCCAGCAGACGGCAACCCCATCTGTACGTACACCGCAGGTGTATTCGACCCCTGCGCTAACGGATATGAAGCGTACGCCTTCCGGTGGGGATGACTGCCCTGAGCTATCATCTCCTCGGCAAACCACCGTACCGTCAGCGCGAAGGCCGCAGACGTGATTCGCACCGCTACTCACCACAACGAACGGCGGTATCGGCGTGGGCGATGGTGTCGGCGTAAACGTCGGGGTGACGGTCGGCGTCGGCTCGGGTGTTGCGGTTGGCACAGGTGTCGGCGTTGGTTCGGGCGTTGGCGTGATCGTCGGCGTCGGCGTCGGTTCGGGCGTTGGGGTGGGCTCAGGCGTCCACGTCGGGACGGGCGTCCATGTCGGCGGTGGTGTCGGTATTGGGGCCGCCGCCCACGTGGGGGCGGGAGTCCAGGTGGGAACTGCGGTCCACGTCGGGACCGGCGTCCACGTTGGAGCCGCCGTAGGGCCTGGCGGCGTGGGGACAGCGGCCTGTCCGCCCAGCAGCCCGGCGAACTCCGACGCTGAGACGGCGAGGCCGACGCCGGACACGGGCTGGCCGCTCTGCGTCTGCGAGACCCTCAAGGTGTTGACGCCAATCGCCTCTCCAGCCATGTTGACCAGCGGACCGCCGCTATTGCCAGGGTTGAGCGCCGCGTCGGTCTGGAGCAGGTCGACGCCATCGACGCTCCTCACGGCCGATATGATGCCGCGCGTCACCGTCAGGGATATGCCAAGCCCCTGGGCGACCGCGGGGTAGCCGAGCGCCAGCACCTCGTCGCCCAGGCGCATTTGTCCCGCATCCCCCACGGCCAACGCGGTGAACGGGCCTCCACTCTGTATCCGCACGGTGGCAAGGTCGGTCATGTCCTGGCTTGCCACGACCTCGGCGGGGTAGCGGCGCCCATCGGAGAGAATCACCTCCACGCTGTCGAAGCCATCAACGACATGGCTGTTCGTAACCAGCAGACCATTGGGGTTGACGATGAATCCGGAGCCGCCGCCCGAACCGGCGACCACCTGAACGACCGCCGGATGGATCCTCTCGACCAGCTCGGCGAGCGCGCTCCGTGTCTCCCCCGTCAGGGCCTCGCCCCCAACGAAGTTGACCTGGATGGCCGACGTGTCCGCCTGGCCCGCCTCCGGCGTGGCTGTCGATACCGCCGAAGGCGTATCAGCCCCTTGACTTGAGCAGGCAGCGAGGGCCACCAGGAGAAGTCCGAACAGGGCGAAACGCATCACTGCCTATACCCCACGAACACCATGTGCACCTCGCCCGGGCCGTGGACGCCGGTGACGTAGTGAACGTCACAATCCACTTCGGTGTCACTGGACAGAAACGCCTGGGCCACTTAGGCGAAGGGCAACCCTAACTCCGCAATCGCATGTTCCCCTCTACATTCCTGGGGACGACGACAGCGCAATCATATCACAGTCGATTGCGATTACGGGATGTTCAGCCGTTTTTCACACGTCGCGCACAACGCACAAGGTAATGACAAAGTGGAGCGGCTGGGGCCGGTGATGATGTTCATGTAGCTCTCGGGTTCGACGTTCAGGTCGTGCTTTTCGAGCATCAACATCCCAACGAGCGGGGTACTACCGGTTGCGTCAGCCTCGATGGCCCTCTGGGAGTTAGAGCTAGACCAATAGCTGAGTGGCCGTCTAAACCATCTGCGCTACTGCTCCTCCTCGTGGGCTGTAAGCTCGTACAGCGTCACCCCGCGCCCTTCTCTCTTCGCCTCAAGCCACTGTCGGAAGGACCGGTGGCTCTCCCCCGACTTTCTGCCCGTCAGCAGCATCTCGACGCTGATGTCCTCGTCCAGGTTCGGCCAGTGAATCCCCTGCCCCCCACCTATCAGCTCCCAGGTGCCTCTTTCCTCCCGGGTTGCGTATTCCAGTCTGGGATACCAAGCCAACGGGACGGAGATGGTCCTGCCGTCCGAGAGCTCGGCCGTGAGAGTGTCTTCCGTCATCTCAACAGTCATGGCATCCGGAACACTGACTTCAGTCGTTGAAACGTACATTCCACTCTCCTAAGAACGAACTCTGATGTTCATCAATAATGCGCTCAACGCGGCGTATCTCTGAGCGGCTCAAACCGCCGCTGCGTTCCAGCGTGACCGGGTTCAGCCAGAACTTGGCGATGTTGTTGTCGCGTTGCACATGCACATGTGGAGGCTCTCCCCGGTCGCCCAAGTAGAAGAAGAATCGGAACGGCCCCTCTCTTAGTAGCGTCGGCATCGCTTCGCCATCATCTGCCTCGCCTAGCCTGTCTCAGCCAGCAGTTCGTCTATGACGTACTTCCCTGATGCCGGCTAGCTTGCCCCCCATTATGTCACTAACACCAGCCACCCGCTCGGCAAGGACTTGTTCAGTGTCGCCCTAGACAGCAGGAACATGACCTTCATTCCCTTCCAGGTTTAGCTCGCCCTACTACCCCACGATGACCATGTGGACCTCGCCGGGGCCGTGGACGCCGGTGACGAGCTGGTACTCGATGTCGGCGGAGCGGCTGGGGCCGGTGATGATGTTCATGTAGCTCTCCGGGGGGCCCTCGCCGAACCGCTCGCGCAGCAGCGCGAACAGCTCGTCCAGGCTCGGCAGCACCTGGCCCAGTTCGACGACCGCGACGTGGACCGGCGGCAGCAGCGACACCAGCCGGCTCGCGCCCTGACGCGCCACGATGACGCACGACCCGGTCTCCGCGATGGCGTAGTCCACGCCGGTCAGGCCGATGCCGGCGCCGATCATGCGCTCGCGGTTCGCAAGCCGCTGCTCCTCGCGCTCGGCGTCGTCGGCGTCGTCCAGCGCCATCGTCCGCACGTCCACGCCGCTGCCCTCCAGCGCGTGCTCGATGCCAAGTCGCTCCACCGCGTCGTGCGACGAGCGCACCACCGAACCCGCCTCGATCTCGCGCGCCAGGTCGGCCACGTAGCGCGCCGCGTCCTCGTGCGTCTCGCACACCGCCACACGCCAACCCGCGGTCTCGGCGGCCTGCTTCAGCACGTCCGACAGCGGGCCGGCGTTGTCCCGCGCCTCCCGGCGGATCTCCTCCGCCCGGGCGCGCACGTCTGCGGCGTCGCGGGACAGGGCCGATTCGGGCGCGGGGACAGGTGGGGCAGCGCCGGGTTCGCGGCCCAGGGAGCGACGCAGCGAGTCGAAGAACCGGGCTCGCTCGGTCACTTGGGAGAGTCCGCCGCGCCGTCTTGCAGGTCGCGCCAACGCTTGCGGAAGGGCTTGTCCGCCAGCCTGGGGGCCTCGCGGTGGCGGGTCCAGCCCGCCATAGGCCCCGGCCTCGTCTCTCGGCGAGATAGGGGGCCTTGCATCAGCCGGCCGGCGGAGCGCGCGGCGGACATTATGGCGGGGTTGGACATCGCGGCGCGCCAGCCCTTGAACGCCAGCCGTTCGGTCAGCGACGAACTGCGCTCCTCCGGGTAGTTGTCGCCCTCCGAAATCTCGTTGCGCAGTTTCAGGAGCATTCGCGGGATGTTGATCTTGACCGGGCAGGCCTCCCTGCACGCGCCGCACAGGCTGGACGCGAACGGCAGGTGCTTGGCGTCGGATATGCCGGTCAGGACTGGCGAGACGACCGCGCCGATTGGGCCGGGATACACCCAGCCGTAGGCGTGGCCGCCCACCTTGCGGTAGACCGGGCAGGCGTTCAGGCACGCGCCGCACCGCAGGCAGTTGAGCGCCTCCCGGAAGTGCGGGTCGGCGAGCAGACCGGAGCGCCCGTTGTCCACGACGACGAGGTGAAACTCCTCCGGGCCGTCCTCGTCCTGTCGCTTGCGCGGACCGGCGACGGTCGTCACGTAGCTCGATATGCGCTGGCCCGTGGCCGAGCGGATGAGCAGCCGTAGGAACACCGCCAGGTCCTCAAGCGAGGGCACCACCTTTTCCATGCCGGTGATGGCGACGTGTATCCTGGGCATGGAAGTGCACATGCGCCCGTTGCCCTCGTTGGTCACGAGCGTCAGCGTGCCGGTCTCGGCGACGATGAAGTTGGCGCCGGTGATGCCCATGTCCGCGCCGATGAACTTCTGCCGCAACTGCCGCCGCGCCTCGCCCGCCAGCTCCTCGATCCGCTCGTAGCGCGGCGCGTTCAGCTTGTCCTCGAACAACTCGGACACGTCCTCGCGGGACTTGTGGATGGCGGGCGCGATGATGTGGAAGGGCGTCTCGCCGGCGAGCTGGATGATGTACTCGCCCAGGTCGGTCTCCACCGGCTCGATACCCTCGCTGATGAGCCGGTCGTTCAGCCCGATCTCCTCGGAGACCATGGACTTGCTCTTGATTACGAGCTTGACGCCGCGGTCCCGCGCCAGCTTCGCCACGTACTCCCGCGCCGCCTCGGCGTCCTCGGCGAAGTAGACGTTGCCGCCGGCCGCCCTGACGTTCCGCTCCGCCATCTCGAGGTAGTAGTCGAGGTGCTCTATCGTGTGGGTCTTGATCGCCCTGCCGCGCTCGCGCAGCTCCTCCCAGTCGGGTGTGGCCTCCGCGGCGGTCAGGCGCGCCGAGTGGAAGCCGCCGTAGAGGCCGCTCAGGCCCTGCTGGACGCCCGCGTCCGCGAGCGCCGCCGCCGCGCCCTGCTCGAACTGGGCTGTTTTTGGCTCCATCTAACCCATAACCTCGTCCATCAGCTCCGCCAGGTGCATCGGGCGTGTCCTCATACCCTGGCGGGCCATGCCGCCGCCGATGTGCATGAGGCAGCTGCTGTCGCACGCAACGACTGCGTCGGCACCGGTGTCGCGGATGTTGTCCAGCTTGTCCTGGAGCATCGCGCCGGAGATGTCCGGGTACTTGACGGAGAATGTGCCGCCGAACCCGCAGCACACCTCGCTCTGTTGCATCTCGACGAGCGTAATGCCATCGCGCTGCCGGGCGGGTTTGAAACCCGCCCCTACCGTGTCCAGTGAACGAATCAGCGCGCGGGCCTGTGTCGTCGCGCCGAGCTCCCGGCGGAGGTGGCAGGTCTCGTGGTAGGTGACGGTGCGTGGCGAGTCCGCACCGCCGTGTCCCTTCCCCCTCGCAGGGGGAAGGTCAGGATGGGGGTGAAGATCAGTCACCCCCAGCACGTCGACGATGAACTCGGAGAACTCGTACACTCGCGGGACGAGCGCCTCGGCCCGCTCCAGCAGGTCCGGTTCGTCCTCCAGCAGCTCGGCGTAGAACACGCGCAGCATACTGGCGCACGACCCCGACGGCACCACCACGTAGCGGTCGCCATCGAAGGTGCGCAGCGTGCGCCTGGCGAGCGGCTTGGCGTCGCGCCAGTAGCCGGAGTTGAACGCGGGCTGGCCGCAGCACGTCTGGCCTGACGGAAAGTCCAGATCGACGCCGAGACGGCGCAGAACGCGAGTGGTCGCCTCGCCGACTTCGGGGTAAATCTGGTCGATGATGCAGGTGACGAAGAGTGAGGCCCTTATCGGGGGAGTGTGTGCTTGCACTTGCGGCGCCTCCGGCCGGCTAGCCGAAGGTCAGCCCGCGAACCACGAAGCCGGCCATCCATGCCATCATGTACACCGGCCCGCTCGCGAACAGCCAGCCCTCGGTCCGCTGACTTGCGGCGCCGTGCAGCCACAGGTATACGAGAAACACTCCCAGGCCGATGGCGACCAGCCACACAGACAGCGTGGTGACGCCGAGCGCGGCGCCGATGGCGAATCCGATCATTCCCCACGGCAGTGGAGAGTCGACCAACCTGATCCAAGTGGCTCGCCCGTCTTCCAAATCTCACGCTCCGCGCGGGCGGGCATTCGTGCGCCCGCCGCAGCGTACAGCTTACAGCATGGCCTGCGCGCCGCGCAATTCGCCGGCACCCCCATCCTGACCCGTTCGGCAAGCTCAGGGCAGGCTCTTCCCCCTGCGAGGGGGAAGGGACTCCTGGCGGACGCTATGCGCTCGCGCCGCCCAACCCGGTTACGATGCGCCACTCCTCGGCGGTCACCGGCTGCACGGACAGCCGCGAGTTCTTTACGAGGGCCATGTTCTCCAGGCCCGGCGTCTTTCGTATCTCCGCCAGCGTCACCGGTGCGTCGAATGCCTCCACCGCCTGGATGTCCACCATGAACCACACCGGGTTGTCGGGGGTGCTCCTGGGGTCGGGGTTGTCGGAGTCGGGGTCCCACGCGGTGTGGTCGGGGTAGCCCCCGCGCACGATCACCGCCGTGCCTATCACGGCGGTCGGCTTGGCGTTGGAGTGGTAGAACAGCACGCCGTCGCCTTCCTTCATGTCGTCGCGCAGCGTGTTGCGCGCCTGGTAGTTACGCACGCCGTCCCACTCGGCGGTCCGGTCCGGCTCGTCCATCAGGTCGGCAAAAGAATAGGTGTTCGGCTCGGACTTGACGAGCCAGAAGCGCCGCTCGCCTTCGGACATGGCTACCTCCTGAAACACTGGCTTGGGCGAATCCAGAGCGCCCGGCCCACATCATAGCACGGCGTGCCCGGCTCGCGGAGCGTGACGCCCCCGGGCGCTTGACCACCGCCGGGCAACCCATCACAATCTCTGGCATGACATCAATCATCACCCCCCGCGAGCATCTGGGGTTCGACGTGGGGGAGGCGCGGCGCCTTGCCGATTGGCCCCGGATAGCAGAGTACTTCCGCATCCTCAACGAGGCTTCCGACCGCGTCGACGTGCGCGAGGTCGGCAAGACCACCGAGGGCAGGCCGTTTCTGCTGTGCCTCATCTCTTCGCCCGCCAATCTCGCCAACAGCGAGCGCCTGCGGGAGGTCCAGGCCAGGCTGGCCGACCCTCGCAGGATCGACGGAGAGACAGAAGCGGAGGCGCTGATCGCCGAGGCCAGGGCGGTGGTGGTCGTCTCGTGCAGCATTCACTCCACCGAGGTGGGCGCGACCCAGATGTCCATGCTGCTGGCGCACCACCTGGCGACCAGCGACGACCCTCGCGTCCGGCGGGTGCTCGACAACGTGGTGCTGCTGCTGATTCCGTGCCTCAACCCGGACGGCCTGGACCTGGTTAAGGAGTGGTACGACTCCACCGTGGGCACGCCGCACGAGGGCGTCATACCCCCGCGCCTCTACCACAAGTACGCGGGCCACGACAATAACCGCGACTGGGCCACTTTCAGCCTCGTCGAAACGAGGCTCACCGTCGAGCACTGCCTGAACGCCTGGCATCCCCAGATCATGTACGACCTGCACCAGACGCGGACGCAGGGAATGCGCATGATCCTGCCGCCCTACGAGGACCCCATCGGCCCGAACGTGGACCCGATTCTCCAGAGCGAACTGGCCATGCTGGGCGCCTCGATGGCGAACGACCTGACCGCCCAGGGCAAGGCGGGCGTGGCGATCAACGTGGTCTACGACGGCTTCAGCCCAAGCCGGTCGTACCTGCACTACCACGGCGGCGTGCGCGTGCTGTCCGAGGTCGCGAGCGTGCGCACCGCCACGCCCATCACTCTCAAGCCCGGCCAGCTCAGGTCGATTCGCCGGGAGGACCCGCTCAAGCCGTCGTGGAATCACCCCATGCCCTGGAAGGGGGGCGAGTGGAGTCTGAGCGACATCGTGGACTACGACTTCGCCGCCGTGATGGCGTGCCTGGACAACGCCGCCCGGTATCGCGGCGAGTGGGCACGCAACTTCTACCGCGTAGGCAAGCGGGCGGTATCGCGGACCGCGCCGCCGTTCGCCTACGTGCTGCCGTCCAAACAGCGCGACCCCAAGGCGGCGAGCGAGCTTCTGGACGTGCTGGACACGGCTGCCGTCGAGGTCCACGAGTCGGCGGCCCGGTTCACCGCGGACGGCATTTCGTACCCGCCCGGCTCCCGCGTGGTGCTCATGGCGCAGCCCTACGGCGCGTTCGCCAAGACGGTGCTGGAGACCGCGCGCTATCCCGACGTGCGCGACTATCCCGGCGGTCCGCCCAAGCATCCCTACGACGTGACGGCGCAC
This sequence comes from Dehalococcoidia bacterium, assembly GCA_034421955.1. GTDB lineage: Bacteria > Chloroflexota > Dehalococcoidia > Lucifugimonadales > CATOSD01 > CATOSD01. The sequence goes on from DAOUJZ010000097.1 coordinate 28,152, forward strand.
AGCCTGCCGCTGCTGATGGGCGTCGAGGTGTCGGAGATCAGGCGGCCATTCGAAGCCGATCTGGAACGGCTCTCGCGTCCTTCGATGCCGCCGGTTGCCGGTACGACCCGGTCTGCAGGACCCGCCGCGGCCTACGTCCTGGGGCCGGAGAGCAACGCGGCGGCGCGCGCGGTGAACCGGCTGCTGGCCGAGGGGGTCGACGTGCGGCGGGCCGGTGAGGGCTTCAGCGCCAACGGCTCGGCATACGCGCCGGGCGCGTTCGTCGTGGACGCGGCGGCTCCTCGCGCGCTGCTTGCGGAGATGGCCGAGCGGGACCTGCTCTCGTTCGCTCCGGCGGACTGCGTACCTGGCGTCGCGCTCACGCGGCTGCGGACACCCAGGGTCGGCCTCTACAGCAGCTACGTGCCCAACTCCGAGGAGGGCTGGACGCGGCTCGTCTTCGAGGAGTACGGCTTCGACTTCCGTACACTTACCGACGACGACGTGCGTGCGGGCGGCCTCGAGGGCGAGTTCGACGCCGTGGTGTTGCCGCACCAGCGCTTCCGGCAGCTCCACAAGGGGTACAACCCGTCGACCTACCCCGAGCGGTACGCCGGCGGGCTGGGCGACGAGGGCTCGGAGAGCCTGGGCAGGTTCGTCGAATCCGGCGGGACGCTCGTCGCCTGGGACGGGGCGGCGCGCTACGCTATCAACCGGCTGCGTCTGCCGGCGAAGAACACGCTCAGCGCCTACGCGCCGTCTTCGTTCTTCGCGCCGGGTAGCCTGCTCCGGACGACGATGGACTTCGGCCATCCGCTCGCCTACGGTATGCCCCGCGACGCGGCGGTGATGTTCGTGAACGGGCCCGCCTTCGAGGTGATGGAGGGCGTCGCGGTCGCCAGGTTCCCCCGATACAACCCCTTGCTCAGCGGCTGGTTGATCGGCCAGGAGAAGCTGCACGGGAGGGCGGCGCTGGCCTGCGTGCCGCTGGGCAAGGGCAGGGTGGTGCTGATGGGCTACAGGCCCCAGTTCAGGGCGCAGGCCAGGGGCACGTACAAAACGCTGTTCAACGCGCTGTACTGGGCGGCGTCACCCCCATCCTGACCCATTCGGCAGGCTCAGGGCAGGCTCTTCCCCGTCAAGGGAGAAGGGACTCTCATTGTGATGGCTTGCGCACCTTAAAGACTATCGCGAACGGCACGCGCGTCAGGCGCTCGGCGTGGTCGGCCCAGTAGGGGCCGGAGTAGGGCACGGCGCGGCCCGGAGGCGCCGGGTACGGCTCGACTACCCGCTCCACCACGAAACCGCTATCGGTCAGCAGGTCGTGCAGCTCCTGGAAGGTGCGGAAGTGGGTGACCGCCCGCCGGTCCGAGTCCTCCCAGACCTCGACGGGCGGGTTGAAGTAGTCGGTCACGATGAGCGCCCGCTCCTCCGGGTCCCACTCGAACGCCGACAGCGGGTGCACCGTGCAGACCACCAGCAGCCCGCCGGGCGCGAGCAGCCGGTGGCACTCGCGGAAGCAGGCGGCCAGGTCGGGCACGAACTCCCAGCCGAACGACGACAGCACCAGGTCGAATGACGCCGCCCTGAACATGGCCGGGCGCTCCATGTCGCCGCGCACCAGACGCACGTCCGCGCCGCACTCCGCGATGAGCCGCCGGGCGTGGGCCAACTGCCGCTCCGAGAAGTCCATCGCCGTGACCTTAGCGCCCCACCTGCTGAGCGCGATTGCGTTCTGCGCCGCGCCGCACGCCAGCTCCAGCGCGCGCCTGCCTCGCACGTCGCCGAGCAGGCGCAGCGAACGCTCGCCGGGGGCGAAGGGCGCGTAGTGCACGTCGTCGACCGAGATGCGGGACTGCCGCTGGTAGGAGTCCGACATCGCGTCCCAGCCGAGTTGTACGGCGCGCTTGAGGTCGTTGGACATGGTGGTGAACCCGGCCTCGTCACCCCCATCCTAACCTTCCCCCTGCGAGGGGGAAGGGACTATTGGCAGCCCATCCATCCCAGTCGAGGGGGAAGGGACTGATTGGAGGGTGGCGGCCCCAACGGAATTCGAAGCCGTGTTTGCGGCTTGAAAGGCCGCTGTCCTAGTCCACTAGACGATGGGGCCGCGACTGTACCGCTTACGGGTAGAGCGCTAGCTGTTCCAGGCCCTGGCGTTCGGGCAGGTCGAACATGAGGTTCATGTTCTGGATGGCCTGTCCGGCGGCGCCCTTCACCAGGTTGTCCAGGCAGCTCACCACGATAAGCCTGTTGGCGCGGGTGTCGACCGTCGGGAACAGCACGCAGTCGTTGTTGCCCAGCGTGTGTTTGGTCATGGGCGGCGCTCCGACCACTTTGGCGAACGGGGCGTCGGCGTAGTAGTCCTGGTACAGCTCCCGGACGCGCTCCCTCGAGGCGAATCCCTTCGCGACCGCCTCGTCCGTCAGGGGGGCGTAGCAACTCGCGAGAATGCCGCGCGTCATCGGTATCAGGTGCGTGAGGAACGTCAGCCGTAGCCGGGCGTCCTCGTCGATGGCGCCGAGCTCCTGGGTTATCTCCGGCAGGTGCCTGTGGCCGTCCACCGAGTAGGCGAGGACGTTCTCGTTCACCTCGGAGTAGTGGGTGGTGAGCGAGAAGCCGCGGCCCGCGCCGGACACGCCCGACTTGGCGTCGACGACCACGTCCGGCTCGATGATGCCGGCCTCCACGGCCGGGGCGAGCCCGAGGATCGCCGCCGTGGGGTAGCAGCCGGGGTTGGCGACCAGGCTGGCGGCGGCCACCTCTTCGTGGTGAAGCTCCGGCAGGCCGTAGACGGCCTCCTCCAGGTACTGAGGGCAGGGGTGATCGATCTTGTACCAGGACTGGTACTCGTCGAGGTCCTTCAGCCGGAAGTCGGCGCTGATGTCGATGGCCTTGACGCCGTCCTTGAGCGCCTGCTCGAGCCGCTCCGCGCTGGCCGCGTGGGGCAGGGCAGAGAAGACCACATCGACGCTCTCGGTCACCTCATCGGTGATGGTGATGTCGATCTCGGCCAGGTGCGGGAACACCTCTTCCAGCTTCTTGCCGGCGGCGCTTCTGCCCGTAACCGAGGCTATCTGCACGTCGGGATGTCGGTGCAGGATGCGCGCGAGCTCGACACCGGCGTATCCCGTTACGTTAAGAATCCCGACCTTCATGGCGTAGAGTACCTCCGAACTGAAATTGGGTCGGTATCAAGTATAAGGCCGATTGCCTGGTTTCACAATAGCGCGGTGCGCGCCGCGGCTCTTCCGTCGTCGGCATGGGGGCGCGGCACAGGCGACGTGTGGAAGGGGATTTTGCCGAAAGATGATGCAAGCTGATGCATTTTGATGCAGCGCGTAGCTGGGAGAGGGGCCTCGTTGCGTCGCTCGGAGACGCTGTTGGGTAGTGTTCTGGACATGAGGCGACCAGAATTGTGCACAAGGGTGGCACGCCGGCGAGAGTTGCCAGCGGGGGCGTTCGTGGTCGGTGGATTAGGGTGTCGGTCTGGCATGGAAAGAGAGTAGCACGGATGTGCGTGTGGGGTCAAGTGCCCGCATGATCTCAAGACCTGCGGAGAGCGAGCGAACCGACCACACGTTGACCTCCATCGACGTGAGATGATATGTTGAGTTCTCGGATCAATTTCCGCGAACGACCTAAGGGAAGCGGCTAGACACGACTGACGTAGCCACGCAGTCTAAGTACCCCCTTTGGCAATGGGAGTCGAAATGGACGCCAGAAAGACCGCCGGGCTGCAGATTGTGTTGACGCCAACTTTCGACTGGCTCGCGGAGCAAGCTAAGGCCTGTTCCGTGCGCTTGTTGATCGGCAGTCCCTATGTCAGCGGCGGCATTATCGATTTGACCAATATCGCAGGTGAAGGAGTATCCCGCATACTCGTCACGCGTGCAGACCTGCGCGACTTTGCTACCGGCTCCTCCAGCTTGGACACCCTCTGTTGCCTGGCGAGAGGCGGGACAAGGATTCGCAACTTGGACGAGAGATTTCATGCCAAGATGTACATCTTCGACCAGAGTTCCGCATTGGTAACGTCAGCCAATGCAACATTCTCCGGTCTCTACAGGAACTTGGAGTGCGGAATTGGGACGACCGACGAGTCAACGATTACACAGCTTGCCCAACACTTGTTGAGAGGATTCGGAGACGGAGCGCCTACTGAATTGAACCTTAAACAGCTCAACGCTCTACACGCCGCTGTCGAAGCTATCAAGGTGACGATTCCCGAACCACCGCACGAACCCCTAACTTCGGGCGAGAAGGTTGTGTCTGGGGCAGTGTTCACGATTTCTGACCAACAAGCCCTACTGAAAGGATTCAGTGGCTGGCGAAGGCTTACTCTGCGCGGAGTCCTCGAAATGCCGGATGAGTTTCGATTGCAAGATTTCTACGATGTATGGGAACGCGAGGCAGCCGCCGAGTACCCGAACAACCACAATGTGCGAGCCAAGCTTCGCCAACAGCTTCAATTGCTGTGCGGCCTGGGGTTGATTGACCGTGTAAGTCCAGGGCAATACAGACGCACAATGAACTGACCACCCCGGCTGTTTTGTGATTCATCAGACAAGGTGAAAGATCCTAATGGCAACCGATGCAAATGATGAGCCGGCCAAGTATGCCTGTCGCTATTGTGGGTCAAACGAGGTCGGCGGAAACTCTGACACGTACCCGGTTTTCCGCGCAGAGGGAGACAAGCTGCTTTACTTGCGCTCTGAATCCAATGGGCGGGGGGTTCTGGCGCTCTACTGCAACGAATGCGGTAAGAGAATCGAAGTCGACGACATTGGCGAGTTAGTGATTGTGTAGCCGCCGGTCTGGGTCGCAGAGTTTGCGCAATGCGAGATCGCATTCCCTAGCCCCTATCAGGCATCAGAAACGCCGGATACTGTCCAGTAGCCGACGCATATCTATGTTAGCCCAACTCGCCTGAGTAAGGGCTGCACCTTGTGGTGGGAATGCTCCGTGTATGACTTTGACCCCCTTGGTACTCAGAAAATCCACCACTGGAATAAAGTCGCGATCTGAAGAAACCAATACGGCCACATCGTAGTTGTCTGTCCAGGCCAAGCTAATCATGTCGGTCGCAATGCGAGTATCTACGCCCTTCTCTTCAGTGCCTCTCATATCGGACTGACATCTCGGGCAACTTGTAACTTCGTGAAGGCAAACTGGACAGGCAGGCCTCCTTAGCCTGCGTTGCCTCTCGAGCATCGTCACATGCACTCCTGGAAACTTGTTCAAGACGTTCATTGCCCAGTGTCTAAGGGCCTGATCCTTTATGCTGTTAGGGTCGTGTGATCCGTACACGTTCATGCCCTGATACGATAGTGAGGCCGTTGGATCGACCACTTTCAGGGACTCTTCAGCCACCACCGCCCCCATTCTGTACCAGTCTATTTTGAAACCCGGCGCCAATCTGTTGATCGTTAGCTGAAAGTTCCAGAAATCAACAAACACCCTCACTCTTACCCTGTAAAGGCCTCGTGTATCCTCATCACTCATGCGCGAACCGTCCAATCCACAAAAAAAGGGGCGCGAAGTCGCGCCCCTGGGTGTTGATTATCGGACCGCCAGTAGTTCCCAAAATGGCGGGTGGCGGCCCGATGGGTGTTAATTGAAACTAACGATACCGCCGCGACGATGCTCTGTCAAGTCCGATCGATAGCTGAGAGACGCCACTCCCTGGATTCCGGCTCGGCGGCCGGAATGACGAGAGAGGGGCACGGTGGGCGTGTGGCAAGGACGACCGCTTTAGATTCCTCGGCTGCGCTACGCTACGCTCGGAATGGCAGGGTGGGATGGCGTTCGGAATAGCGCGGGGTGAGAGGGCGCTCGGAATGGCGCGGGTGGACTTCGCGATCAGGGTTGATTGTTGGCGGGTGTTCTCGGAAACTGTCTCAGCCGAAGTTCCAAGAGGAGGCTGGATAGGCATTGAGCGCCAGGAGCGTGGAACAGCCCATAAGGTTCGAGCCGGAGGAGGCCTGCCCGGTGCCAGTCGCGCTGGTGGTGGGGTTCCAGGGCGCCGCGCTGGTGCTGGCGCCGACGGTGCTGAACGTGGCAATCGCGATACGCTCGTCGGGGCTGGATGACACGCATCTGACCTGGGGCGTGTTCGCCGCGATGCTGATTTGCGCGGCGCTCACCGCTTTCCAGGCGCTCCAGCTCCGGCGATTCGGCGCCGGCCACATCGTGCTCGCGTGGCCGGCGGCGATGTTCATCGCCATCATGGTGACAGCGGTTTCCGCGGGCGGCCTGGAGACTTTCGCGAGCCTGATGGTGGTCTGCAGCCTGATCCAGGTCGCGCTCGCCTGGTGGCTGCCTACGCTGCGGCGGATTATCACGCCGACGGTCTCCGGCACGGTGACGATGCTGATCGCGGTCAGCGTGCTCCCCATCGCGTTCGACAGCGTTCAGGACCTGCCGGCCGGCGCGCCACCGGTGGCGGGTCCGGCGATCGCGGGCGTGACGCTGCTGGCCTCGGTGGTGGCGACGCTACGGGCGAGCGGACGGTGGCGCCTGGTCGCGCCGTTCATCAGCATACTGGCCGGATGCGCCGTGGCCGCCGCCTTCGGCGTGCTCGACGGGGAACGGATCGCCAACGCCACCTGGTTCGGCATACCCGAGGTCCCGCCGCTGAGCCTCGACCTCACGCCGGGCGCTGAGTTCTGGGCGCTGTTGCCCTCGTTCGCGATTCTCACGCTGGTCCTCGGCATCAAGACTATCAGCGACGGCGTGATCATTCAGCAGGGCTCGCGCAGGCTGCCGCGCGCTATCGATTTCCGCAAGATCCAGGGCATGGTCAGCGTCAACGGCATCGGGATGTTGCTCGGCGGAATAGCCGGAACGCTGCCCACGATGGCCAACGCTTCGTACAGCATATCGCTGATCAGCATGACCGGCGTCGCGGCCCGCCGGGTCGGGGTTGGCGTGGCGGTCGTCATCGTGCTGCTGGCTCTCTTCTCCAAGTTCACCGCGGTGCTGCTGACGATTCCCGGGCCGGTGCTGGGCGCCTACCTCATGCTCGCCATGGGCATCCTGTTCGTCAGCGGCTGCCAGGCGGTGCTTCGCGACGGTCTCGACGCGCGGCGCATGCTGGTGGTTGCGCTCGCGAGCGCGCTGGGCCTGGGCCTGAACGGCCACCCCGTCGCGCAGGACCTGTTTGGCGACGAATTGGGCGCGCTGCTCGGCAACGGCGTCATGATCGGCGCCGCGGTTGCCATCGGCATGACGTTCCTGTTCGACGCGATGAGCACACGCCGGTCGCGCCTGGAGGTGAGGCTGGACATGGCCTCGCTTCCGGCGATCGACGCGTTTCTCGCGGGGCTGGCGTCGAGGCTGTCGTGGAACGATGCCTCGACGCAGCGGCTGCGGTCGGCCGGCGAGGAGACCCTGGCGAGCCTGCTGTCGCAGGACGACGATACCGAAGTCTCTGGCAGTCCGCGCCTGGTGGTAGTCGCGCGGTCCCAGGACAAGATGGTGGAGCTGGAGTTCGTCGCCACGACGCGCCAGGAGAACATCGAGGACCAGTTGGCGTACCTGACCGAAGAAGAGGCGCTGCCGACGCTGGACGACCTGTCGCTGCGGCTGTTGCGCTACCACGCTTCCACCGTCCGCCACCAGAAGTTCCACGGCGTGGACATCGTGACGGTGCAGGTCGAGGGCGGGGGGTGAGTGCGCGTGGGTGTCTATAGGCGGGGAGAGGAACGAGTCGATAGGCCAGAAAGGCGGAGGAGTCCGGCTACTCTCCAGCCTGTATGACGACGCGGCCGCCGGTCCGAACCTGGATGCTCAGGTCGTGCCGATCCAACATTCGCATCCCAACGAGCGGGGTGGTGTCGGCGGCGTAGGTTCTGATGAGTCTCGGCTCCCCGTCCCAGAGGACGGTTGCGCCGTAAACATTGAGAGTTGACTCACTGCCGTCGGCCAAAGCTGTCCAAGGCCCGGTACCCGACCCGCTCACAGAAGACATCGATAGCCTCCGGCCGCTTCGTCCGCAGACGATGTACCGCTTCAACCACCTCGCTGTCGATGGCCCACCTGCCGCTCTCCACGTCGATGGCAACGACATCTCCCACGTGGTCGGCCTCGACCCGACTACGGATGTCCCGTTCGTAGATCTCCTTGCCTAATCGGGCGATCTCTTCCTTCGGGCGGGTTGGCGCTGTGGCTCCCCCTCGCTGAGCCGGTGTGGTCTCGGAGTCTCTCATTCAACATCCCTTTCGAAGGCACTCCTCTGCAAGATGTACTCTACCATCTGGCGGAATACACCGACAATAACAAAGCAATGCCCCGCGACGCGGCGGCTGAGTGCGCGCGCTGTCAACCCTCACCCTAACCCTCTCCCAGTCTTGGGAGAGGGGACTGACGCCTCGCGCGGATAGCTATTCCTCATCGACTCTGAACTGGTATAGTCATCTCCTTTGAGTTGTATCGTATCAACTCTTGTGATACAATGCCTCCAAGCGTCGTGTACGGCGCTCAGGAGGATAACATGTCGATGCGTCCCGAGAGGTTTACGGAACAGGCGCGCGAGGTGCTCGGCAGATCGCAGGAGATACTGCGCCGCTACAGGCACACGCAGTGGGAGAGCGAGCACGTGCTGCTGGCGCTGCTGGAGCAGGAGGGCGGCGTGGCCGCCGAGGTGCTGTCGGACATCGGCGTGTCCGTCGCCGAACTTCGCGCCGCGTTGGAGTCCCGGCTCGTGCAGTGGCCGACCTTCCAGCGGGACGCAAACCAGATCTTCGCGTCGCCCAGCGTGACGGAGATGCTGGCCCGCGCCGACGCGGAGTCGCGGCGGTTCAAGGACGAGTACATAGGCGCCGAGCATCTGCTGCTGGCGCTGGCGCAGGACGAAGCCGGGGGCGTGGCGCAGTCGGTGCTGCGGGAGTTCGGGATCGACCAGGAGAGAGTGTACCGCTCGCTACAGGCGGTGCGCGGCAGCAACAGGATCACCGATCCCAAGTCGGAGGAGCGCTACCGCTCGCTGGAGCGCTACAGCGTGGACCTGACCGCGCTGGCGGAAAAGGGCAAGCTCGATCCGGTGATCGGGCGGGACACCGAGATTGGGCGCGCGATGCAGACGCTCATCCGGCGCACGAAGAACAACCCCGTGCTCATAGGCGGCGCGGGCGTAGGCAAGACTGCCATCGCCGAGGGACTGGCGCAGGCCATCGCGTCCGGCAACGTCCCGGACGAGCTGAAGGACAGGCGGCTGCTGGCGGTGGACATGGGCGCGCTGGTGGCCGGCGCGAAGTTCCGGGGCGAGTTCGAGGAGCGGCTCAAGGCGGTCATGGACGAGGTGCGCCAGGCGGAAGGGGAGGTCATCCTCTTCATCGACGAGATACACACGGTCGTCGGCGCGGGAGCGGCCGAGGGCGCGCTGGACGCCAGCAACATGCTCAAGCCGGCGCTGGCGCGCGGCGAGCTGCAGTGCCTGGGCGCCACGACCGTGGAGGGATACACCCGCAACATCGAGAAGGACGCCGCGCTGGAGCGCCGCTTCCAGCCCATCCTCGTGGAGGAGCCGGACACCGAAACCGCACTGGAGATGCTGCGCTCGCTGCGTCCCAGGTACGAGGCGCACCACAAGGTGACGATAGAGGACGCCGCGCTGGAGGCCGCGGTGCGGCTGAGCAGCCGCTACGTGACCGAGCGGCTTCTGCCCGACAAGGCGGTGGACCTGATAGACGAGGCGGCGAGCAAGGTGCGAATAGACTCGCAGATGCTGTCGCCGGAGCTACAGGAAGAGGCGTCACGGCTGCGTCGGCTGGAGGACGAGGAGCAGGCGGCGTCCCAGTGCGCCGAGTACCAGAAGGCGGCCGAGCTCCGCGCCGAGCGGCTCAGGCTCCAGGAGGAGTTCGAGCGCGCGCTGGCCGAGTCGGGCAGGGACGCGGGCGGCGGCAAGACCGTGGACGCGGAGGCGATAGGCGCGCTGGTCTCGACCTGGACGGGCGTGCCCGTAGACAGGCTGCTCGAGAGCGAGGCCGACAAGCTGGTGCACATGGAGGAGCGGCTGCACGAGCGCGTCATCGGGCAGGACGCCGGCATTTCCGCCGTGTCCGACGCCATACGCCGCGCGCGGGCGGGCCTGAGCGATCCCAACCGTCCCTACGGCAGCTTCATATTCCTGGGGCCCACCGGCGTTGGCAAGACCGAGCTTGCGCGCGCGCTGGCCGAGTACCTGTTCGACGACGAGGCCAACATGGTGCGCATCGACATGTCCGAGTACATGGAGAAGCACACCGTGTCCAGGCTCATCGGCGCGCCGCCGGGCTACGTGGGCTACGACGAGGGCGGACAGCTCACCGAGGCGGTGCGGCGGCGGCCCTACCGGCTGGTGCTGTTCGACGAGATCGAGAAGGCGCACCCGGACGTGTTCAACGTGCTGCTCCAGATCCTGGAGGACGGCCGCCTGACGGACGGCCACGGCAGGACCGTCGACTTCCGCAACACGCTCGTGATAATGACGAGCAACCTGGGGACGGCGCAGCTCGGCCGCCCCACGGCCGGGTTCGTGCGCGACGAGGGCGCCACGCCGCGGCTGCGCGCATCCATCGAGGACGCGCTGAGAAAGGCGTTCCGTCCGGAGTTCCTGAACCGCATCGACGACATAGTGGTGTTCGATCCGCTGACCCAGGAGCAGATACTGGAGATAGTGGACCTGATGCTGGCGGACGTTGCCGCACGGCTGGCCGAGCGCGGCGTGGGCATCGAGCTGACCGAAGGCGCCAGGCGCTGGCTGGCGGGCAAGGGCTACGACCCCGTCTACGGCGCGAGGCCGCTGCGCCGGGCGGTGCAGCGGTACGTGGAGAACCCGCTGGCGATGAAGGTGATTTCGGGCGAGTTCGCGGAGGGGGACACGGTGGTGGTGGAAGTGGACGGCGACGGCCTCGGCTTCCGCGAGCAGCGGGAAAGGGTGGCCGTGCCGGTGTAGGGGGGGATTGTCACCCCCATCCTAGCCTTCCCCCTGCGAGGGGGAAGGGACAAAGGGAAGGCGGGACGGACGTGGCACAAGCAACCGCTCTAGATTCCTCGGCTGCGCTGCGCTCCGCTCGGAATGACGGCGATGTCGAGGGGGAAGGAACAGTTCGGAAGGCTCAGATGATGGCGCCTGCCTGCTTCATGGCGGTGATGTCGTCCCAGCCGTAGCCCAGGTCCAGCAGCCGGGACTCGGTGTGCTGGCCGAGCTCGGGCGCGGGCCGCGTGGGGCGAGCGGGCGTGCGGTGGAAGCCCATCGGGGCGCTGATGACCTCGAACTCGCCCTCGTCGTCGTGGGTGAGCGCGGCGGTGTAGCCGTTGGCCCTCACCTGCGGGTCGTCGGCCACCTCGTCGAGCGACTGCACGGGCGCCCATATGCACCCCTCGGCGTCGAGGCGCGCGGCCCACTCCGCCCTGGCGCGGGTGCGGAAGCGCTCCCTCAGCAGCGCGGTCAGCTCGACGGTGTTGTCCATGCGGCGGAAGTGGTCGCTGTAGCGCGGGTCGTGCGTCAACTCCTCGATATCCACCGCGCGGCAGAAGCCGTCCCAGAAGCGCTCGGACTCTATCATCACCAGCTGCATCCACCTGCCGTCGGCCGCCTCGTAGAAGTTGAACAGCGGATTGCCGGACCGGTCGCGGCGGTTGCGCTGCGTGGGCCGGCGCTCGCGCAGGGCGGCCACCGCGTCGGCGCCGATGACCCACAGGCCGGTGTGGAGCAGCGCGCAGTCGATACGCTGGCCCTCGCCGGAGCGCTCGCGCTCGAACAGGGCCATGCCGATGGCGGCGGTCATGGCGAGGGACGTCGTCTGGTCGCCCATGCCCGGGCGCTGCTGCACCGGCGGCTCCCCGTCCTCGCCCAGCGTGCCCATGATGCCGGATCGCGCCCAGAAGGCCGCGTAGTCGAACCCGGAGCGGTCCCGTTCGGGGCCTTCCATGCCGTAGCCGGTGAGCGCGACGTAGACGATGCGTGGGTTGGAGGGTCGGATGTCGTCGTAGCGCAGGCCGTAGCGTTCCTGGCGGTGCGGAGTCAGGTTGGTGACCATCACGTCGCTCTGGGCGGCCAACTTGCGCACCGCCTCCTGGCCGAGCGGGTGGCGCAGGTTGACGCCCATGCTGCTTTTGCCGCGGTTGAGCAGTTGGAAGCCGGTGTTCAGGCGACCGTCGTCCGGGATGATGCCCCGCGTCGCGATGGCGATGTTGCGGACGGCGTCGCCGGTCTCGGGGTGCTCGACCTTCACGACGTCCGCGCCCATGTCGGCGAGCATGGCGCACGCCGAGGGCGCGGCGACCCAGTTGGCGACTTCAAGCACCTTGATGCCGTCGAGCAGTCCGGGCATGGGACACCTCCGTGCGTGGGATGGCTGGTTGGAGCGCGTGGGCGCAGGGCTAGGTTATGAAGTGGACTACGGCGTGTCAAGGAATTTCTGATGCCCGCGTTCGGCTTGCCGGTCGCTCAGCCTTGCCATATAATTGACGCCGCATCTCCACGCGACACACACCACCACGGAGGACAGCGCGGCTATGGACAAGAAGACGGACGGCAAGCGCGGGCTATCTCGCAGGGACTTCCTGAAGGGCTTGCCCCTGGGCATCGCGGGCGCGCTGGCCGTTGGTTCGCTGCTGCCCAAGGTGATCCGCAGGGGCCGCCGGTCCGAGCTGCCGCCCGATTCGATTTTCACGCCCGCCGAGGGTTCGGACGCGGCGTAGGGGCGGCACCCTATCGGGCGGGTTACAAACCCGCCCCTACCGGCGGTGTGTTCAGCTTGGTGGAGAGCCAGTCCACCAGCAGCGGCACCAGTTCATCGTGGGCCTCTCGCAGGCTGTGCGACGCGCCCCGCATGAACCTCAGCTCCTTGGGTTGGCGCGCCCACGAGTAGATCTGCTCCGAGCAGTAGGGCGCGAGCCGCTCGTCCTCCGTGCCGTGCACCAGCAGCAGCGGCCTGGGGCTGACGAGGTCCGCTCTCGCGGCGCCGTAGGTTTGGCTCGCCAGCGCCGCCACCGCGACGACGCGCTCGCTGCGGGGCGCGGCTGAGATTACCACCGCGCCGCTGAACGAGTGGCCCACCATCGCGACCCGCTCGATTCCCTCACGCTCAAGCCAGCCGACCGACGCCAGGGCGTCTTCGACGCACGCGGGCAGTTCGTAGGGCGCGCGGTAGCGCAGCAGGAGCGAGGACACGCCGCGTCCCAGCAGCGCATGGGCGACGTCGGCGGGGAGGCCGGTGGGGGAGGCGGAGCCGCGCCAACCGCCGGCCCAGAGCACGGCGCGGTCGCTGTCGGGCGAGCGGTAGAGGAGCGCCTGGGCGTCGCCAACTGAGATTTTGATGGTGCGGAGTTCCTCACCCGAACAGCATCGGCGGGTCTTCTTCCAGCACCTCGGCAGAGCAGGACTGGCTGATTCGCGCCCAGGTCTCACGCTGGTGGTCCTTCAGGTAGACTAGGTAGCCCTCGGCCTCGCGCGAGTAGTCGATGCCAGATTCTTCCATGGCGTCCATGAAGGCCATGCGGAGCTCGAACGGCGGCGGCTTGACCAGGTAGGTGGGCATGCGATTGGCCTCCGCTACGTCACCCCCGTCGGGCAGGTTTGAAACCTGCCCCTACAATTGCGAGGGGGAAGGGACCATTGGCAGTCACCCCCACGCCCCTGGATTCCCGCTTTTGCGGGAATGACGAGTTGGGGGCGCGAGGGGGAAGGGGCTCTTTAGAGCTCCAGCAGCCTCGCCATGCGGGCCTTGTGGTACTGGGCGTCGCCGAGGTAGTGCTG